>NZ_JBXAPM010000002.1:0-593673 GCF_058803965.1 Reyranella sp. GW821-FHT14A01 | reverse complement strand
TGGGCCCGGATGGCCATCCGGGCCCACACGCTTCTTGCGAAGCGCTCAAAACCTACCGGATTTTGCTAAGACGAGGACGACATGAAAATTAACTGCGCTGGCGGGTCTTCTTCGGCCGCCAACCCACGCGCCACTTCCCGATCATGCCGTGGACGCCGATCATCGAGCCGGCGACGAGTTCCAGCGCGAGGAAGCGGCGGTCCTCGACCCAGCCGGGGAGCTGGATATTGAGGGCGAGATCGCGGCGGAAGCCGAACTGGTTGTAGTACTCGGGGTCGCCGACCAGGATGATGCGGCTGTGACCCAGCATGCGCGACTGAGCCATCGAGTGCCACATCAGCGCCTTGCCGTAGCCCAGGCCGCGCAGCTCGGGCGCGATGGCGAGCGGCCCCAGCATGACCGCGGGCCATCTGTCGTTGATCAGGATCGGCCAGTTGCGGATCGAGGCCACCATGACGTCTTTTTGGTCGATCGCCACGAAGCACAGTTCGGGGATCGGCTTCACGCCCTCGCGCAGGCGATAGACCGTCTTCTGCTGGCGGTCGGGACCGAAGGCTGCCTCGTTCATCGCCTCGACCGCCGCGCCGTCGCGCGGTCGCTCGCGCAGCAGCCGCAGCCGGCCGGGGTCGCGGATCACGTCGCCTGACCGAGGGCCGCCATCAGCTCGCGCCATTCGCGCGCACTCATACCGCTCGACTTCTGGTCGACCGTCTCGCCGGCCAGCAGGCGCTTCACGATGGCGAGGCCGGTCTTGGAGAGATGCGTGCCGCCCATGCGGTATTCCACGAAGGCGTCGTGGCTGATCGGGCACCAGCGCTTCAGCGTGTCGAGCATCACCTCGGCATAGACACGGATCTCGTACTGCGCATGCGCGTCGGCGCGCAGCGACAGGAAATGCATCAGGTTGTGGAGGTTCGTCTTCCAGTACCACTGGGTATAGAAGCCGAGCGACAGGTTCATGCGGGCGAGTTCGCGCGCGAGGCCGGAACGCTCGGGATCGAGCGGCGCGCCGGCTTCGCCCTCGTTCAGCATCTCGAGATAGTGCTCATAGACGAGCTCGGCGTCCTTCTTCAGCAGGCTGAAGACGCGCTCGGCTTCCTTGCCCGCCAGCACCGCGTCGCGGCCCTGCCGGTTCATCGCGCTCTGGGCCGCGAGATGCTCGGGCTTCGGCACGTAGAATTCGTTGTCGAGGATCGAATAGCGCGCGGAATATTCGTTCACGTTGGCCGTGCGATGGCGGATCCACTGGCGCGCCACGAAGATCGGCAGCTTCACGTGGTACTTGATCTCGCACATCTCGAAGGGCGTCGTGTGGCGGTGCCGCATCAGATAGTTGATGAGGCCGCGATCCTCGCTGACCTTCTTGGTGCCGCGGCCGTAGCTCACCCGCGCGGCCTGCACGACGGCGGCATCGTCGCCCATATAGTCGACGACGCGGACGAAGCCGTGATCGAGCACCGGCAGCGCCTGGTAGAGGATCTCCTCCAGCGCCGGAGCGACGGGGCGCAAGGTCGGCTGGGCACCGGCCCGGGCCTGGTCGATTTCAGCCTGCTGGTCGCTCGAAAGGGGCATCGGTTCGTTGTCCTTGTTTGCGCCGGACTTTATGGGCGCGGCGCACCCCCGGCCATGGGGAAATATCCGCGGCCCGCAACGCCTTCAAAAAGCCGGTGAAAGCGCCTATATGGAAGGTGTCGGGAAACCGACTATGGCGATAAACGCCGCGTGAAATAAGCGTTTCGGACCCGGGGGCAGTACCCGGCGCCTCCACCATTTCTCTCCGCCCCTCGGGCGGAACCGATGGGGGCGAACCAGGATCGACGAGCGTGGTAAAGGCGCGGTTTTTGCCCGGTATGGTTCCGCCGTGACGGGCCATTCACAAGTGCTAACGATAACACCGTTACACTCGCTGCTGCCGCCTAAACAGCGGACGTAAGCGCGGTCCGGGGGGCACCGGGCAACAGAAGCCCCCCACTTATCCTCGGGCCATCTCCGCTTTCTTTCCCGGCAATTGACCGCTATTGCCATCGTTGACTCTCCCGCAGCGCGGGCCGATGCTTTTTATGAAATTTCCGACAGGCCATGAACGATCGCTTTCACTACGACGCCCTCGTTGACGACGCGCTGCGCAGCGTCGTGCGGCGCGTGCTGACTCAGGTCGCGGAAACGGGCCTGCCCGGCTCGCACCATTTCTACATCAGCTTTCGCAGCGGCGATCCGGGCGTGGAGCTGCCCGAGTACCTGCGCGCCAAGTACCCGGAAGAGATGACGATCGTCCTCCAGCACCAGTACTGGGACCTGATCCTCCGCGAGGACGATTTCGAGGTGACGGTCAGCTTCAACAAGCAGCAGGAGCGCATAAAGGTCCCGTTCGCCGCGCTCTCGGCCTTCGTCGATCCGTCGGTGCGCTTCGGCCTGCAGTTCGACCGTCGCGACAAGGCCACGGGCGACAAGATTTCCGCCGACAAGCCGGAAGGCACGTCGGCGCCGACCCCGCTGCCGGTGCCGGAAAAGCGGCCGCCGGCGCCCGCGCCCGAGGGTCAGGACGCCCAGGTCGAGGGCGAGACGACGGCCGCCGAAACGGCCAAGCCCGAGGACCCGGCCTCCAAGGTCGTCAAGCTCGACAGCTTCCGAAAGAAGTAGGTAGACGCCGCGCCCCGGCTGCGGCAGGAAACCGGCGCCCCGAGAGGGTCGCCAGGAGAAGACGCATGCCCGAATTCCAGTTCCAGGAAATGTTCCCGAGCCACGAGGACACCACGTCCTACCGCAAGCTCACGTCGGATTTCGTCGGCACCGCCAAGTTCAACGGCAAGGACGTCCTGACGGTCGAGCCCGAGGCGCTGACCACCCTGACGGCGGCGGCCTTCCACGACATTTCCCACCTGCTGCGCCCGGGCCATCTCCAGCAGCTTCGCAACATCCTCGACGACGGCGAGGCCTCCTCGAACGACAAGTATGTCGCCCTCGAGCTGCTGAAGAACGCCAACATCTCGGCCGGCGGCGTCCTGCCGATGTGCCAGGACACCGGCACCGCCATCGTCATGGGCAAGAAGGGCCAGGCGGTGTGGACCGGCGGCGGCGACGAGCAAGCGATCGCCAAGGGCGTCTACAAGACCTACACCGAGACCAACCTGCGCTATTCGCAGGTCTCGCCATTGTCGATGTTCAAGGAAGTGCAGACCGGCACCAACCTGCCGGCGCAGATCGACATCTATGCGACCGACGGCGACGCCTACAAATTCCTGTTCATCGCCAAGGGCGGCGGCTCGGCCAACAAGACCTACCTGCACCAGCAGACGCCGGCCGTGCTGAACGAGGCCTCGCTGCTCAAGTTCCTCGACACGCAGATCCGCACCCTCGGCACGGCGGCCTGCCCGCCCTATCACCTGGCCATCGTGGTCGGCGGCACTTCGGCGGAGATGAACCTCAAGACGGTGAAGCTCGCCTCGACCCGCTACCTCGACGACCTGCCGAGCGAGGGCAACAACAAGGGCGTCGCCATCCGCGACCGCGAAATGGAGCAGAAGGTGCTCGAACTCACGCGCCAGATGGGCATCGGCGCGCAGTTCGGCGGCAAGTATTTCTGCCACGACGTGCGCGTGATCCGCATCGCCCGCCACGGCGCCTCGGTGCCGATCGGCATCGGCGTCTCCTGTTCGGCCGACCGCCAGGCCGTCGGCAAGATCACGAAGGACGGCGTCTTCCTCGAACAGCTCGAGACCAATCCGGCGCACTTCATGCCCGAGATCGAGCCGACGCAGCTTTCCGGTGACGTCGTCTCGGTCGATCTCAACAAGGGCATGGCCCACACGCTGTCGGTGCTGACGAAGCATCCGGTGAAGACCCGCGTGAACCTGACCGGCACGCTGATCGTGGCCCGCGATTCGGCGCACGCCAAGCTCAAGGAGCGGCTCGACCGCGGTGAGGGCCTGCCGGACTATTTCAAGCAGTTCCCGGTCTACTACGCGGGCCCCGCCAAGACGCCGACCGGCATGGCCTCGGGCTCGTTCGGCCCGACCACGGCCGGCCGCATGGATTCCTATGTCGACCTCTTCCAGGCCAATGGCGGCTCGATGGTCATGCTGGCCAAGGGCAACCGCAGCAAGCAGGTCGTCGACGCCTGCAAGAAGCACAAGGGCTTCTATCTCGGCTCGATCGGCGGCCCGGCCGCGATCCTGGCGCAGAACGTCATCAAGAAGGTCGAGGTGCTGGAATATCCCGAGCTCGGCATGGAAGCGATCTGGCGCATCCAGGTCGAGAACTTCCCGGCTTTCATCATCACCGACGACAAGGGCAACGACTTCTTCAGCGACCTGAAGATCTGAGGGATTAACCTCTAGCAGGCTGCTGAAATGAGGTTTTGAGACCTACCCGCGAGCAACCTTCATCCGTCAACGGTACCAGACCACCCCAATCTGGAGCCGCGACTCTCGATTCGTTTGTTTCGTCTGTTTCGTTTATTTCGTTTGTTCGCCAAGACCCTGGCTGTTCCAACGGCCTGCTAGCCTTTGTCGATCCAGACGGCACCGGTGCGGGCGTTGATGACCTGAAGTCGGTTTCCGCGGCACCCGAGAAGACGAAAGCTGACCGTGTCACCGAGCGCACGGTCAGAACTCGCGTCGATCCCGAGCCGATCGATTGGCATCCAACCATAAGGTTGGATGCCGTCCAGAATCAAGATGCGCGCCCAGCCGCCCCGGCTGCCGAATACGCTGACCGCCGTGCGGCCCTGAAGTGTCCCGATGACGGGCGACTCCGGCGTCGGCTCCGCGCGCACCGGCATCGTCTCGCCGCGCGGCAGCAGCGTGTAAGCATCGGTCGGCGTGCACGATCCGGCCTGGCCAGTGCTGGCGTCGACCGAACGCTCGACGACGGCGAAACCGGCAAGCACGGCGACCGTGCCGATCATGGCGCGAATCATCGTAGCCCTTCCCACAATGTGCCGGCGGCTCCCCAGCGCCCGGCCCCTTACCCCGCCGCCGTTCTAGGATCGCTGTGCAGCCTCGTCGTGGCAGGCTTTGTAAGAATTGTTTCCCGTCCCGCGCTACACTGGCCGCCATGAACCTCGCCAAGCAGCACCTCGATGTCGGCCTCTTCTCCAACACGCGCGACGAACAACTCGCCTTCTGGCAGCAGACGGTCGGCCTGCCCTACGACCATATGGGCAAGCTGGGCGGCGGCATGCAGCAGCACCGCCACCACATGAACGGCTCGATCCTGAAGATGAACCACGCGCGCGGGCCCCTGCCCGAGGCGCCGCCGTCAGGCATCGTCGGCCTCGAGATCGCCCGCGAAGGCCTGGCATCACCACAGCCGCTCGCCGATCCCGACGGCAACAAGGTCACGCTGGTGCCGAAGGGCCTGAACGGCGTCGAGGGCATCGCGATCCTGCTCCGGGTCAACGATCCCGCCGCGCACGACCGGTTCTGGACACACGCGATGCAGTTCGAGCGCGCGGGCAAGGGCCGCTACCGCTGCGGCGACTCGCTGGTCGTGGTCGCCGAGCAGGGCAAGGTCGAGAGCGCGGTCGGCCAGTGGCGCGGGCCCGGCTATCGCTACATGACGGTACAGGTGTGGGATTGCCTGGCCGACTATGCCGGCATCCTGGAGCGCGGCGGCGCTTCCGGCGGCGAGCCGCGCGTGCTGGGCGAGACGGTGCGCTACGCATTCGTCTGCGATCCCGACGGCAACCACATCGAGATCAGCCAGCGCGCGTCCCTGACGGGCGGAGCGCTCTGAGGCGTCCCTTGGGGGTCGCTCGTCCTTCGACGCTCTCGGACATTGCAAGCTTAGCGGCTTGTAACCAAGCCGCAGCCTGTCGCTCAGCGGGCCGAGCTTTGCTCGGCCTAACGCTTGCCCTTGCGCGCCTTGCGGGCGGCGTAGCGGGCGTCGCGGGCGGCTTTCTGCTCGGCCTCGGTCAGCACCGGCTTGGCGGCGCGCCGGGCGGCACGTTCGGCCTCCGCGGCTTCGGCTGCTGCCCTGGCTTCTGCAGCCGCTGCTGCAGCTGCCGCTTCCGCCGCTGCAACGATCGCGTCCGCCGCTGCCTTCGCCGCTGCGAGTTCGGCGGCAATACGCGCCTCTTCCGCCCGCTTGGCTTCCCGGCGCTCTTCCTCGCGGGCCTCGCGGGCGGCCGCAATGGCAGCGCGCTCGGCCTGCTTCTTGAGGAGTTCCGGATCGTTGGCCTTGGCCTTGGCCTTCTCGAGCAAAGCCTGCTTGGCCGCCGCGGCGGTCGCCAGGCGATCGCCGAAATCCACGTTCCTGCCGCTCATGGTCCTTGTCTTTACTCCGCCGCCGCAGCGGCCTGCTTCTTGGCCCGCTTGCGATCCTCGAGATTGAGGAAGCGCTTGCGCAGCCGGATGGATTTCGGGGTGATCTCGACGAGCTCGTCTTCTTCGATATAGGCGATCGCCTGCTCGAGCGACATCTTGCGCGGCGGCGTGAGGCGGACGGCCTCGTCCTTGCCGGCGGCGCGGATGTTGGTGAGCTGCTTGCCCTTCAGCACGTTGATCTCGAGGTCGGTGCCGCGGCTGTGCTCGCCGATGATCATGCCCATGTAGACGGGCACGCCGGGCTCGATGAACATCGGGCCGCGATCCTCGAGCTTCCACATCGCGTAGGCGACCGAGACGCCCTCTTCGTTGGCGATCAGCGCGCCGTTGCGGCGGCCGGCGATCGGGCCGCGATAGGCGCCGTACTCGTGGAACAGGCGGTTCATCACGCCGGTGCCGCGCGTGTCGGTCAGGAACTCGCCGTGATAGCCGATCAGGCCGCGCGACGGGGCGTAGAACACCAGGCGGGTCTTGCCGGCGCCCGACGGACGCATGTCCTGCAGTTCGCCCTTGCGCAGCGAGATCTGCTCGACGACGGCGCCGGTATAGGCGTCGTCGACGTCGATCACGACCTCTTCGATCGGCTCCTGGCGCTGGCCGGTGACCGGGTCGGTCTTGAACAGCACCTTCGGACGGCCGACGGCGAGCTCGAAGCCCTCGCGGCGCATCGTCTCGATCAGCACGCCGAGCTGCAGTTCGCCGCGGCCGGCGACCTCGTAGGAATCGGCATTCTCGGTGTCGGTGACGCGGATCGCGACGTTACCCTCGGCCTCGCGCATCAGGCGCGCGCGGATCATGCGGGTCGTGACCTTGTCGCCTTCCCGGCCGGCGAGCGGCGAGTCGTTGACCATGAAGGTCATGGCCAGCGTCGGCGGATCGATCGGCTGCGAATGGATCGGCTCGGCGATCGAGAGGTCGCCCAGCGTGTCGGCTACCGTGGCGTTCTTCATGCCGGCAATGGCCACGATGTCGCCCGCCTCGGCCGACTCCAGCGCCACGCGCTCGAGGCCGCGGAACGCCAGGATGCGCGTGATGCGCGTCTGTTCGAGTTCCTTGCCGTCGCGGCCCAGCGCCTTGACCATCGTGTTGGGCTTGATCGAGCCCGACAGGATGCGGCCGGTGAGGATGCGGCCGAGGAAGTTGTCGGCTTCCAGCGTCGTCACCAGCATGCGGAAGGCCGGATCCGGATCGATCTTCGGCGCCGGCACATGGTTCACCAGCAGTTGGAACAGCGGCGTCATGTCCGTGTGCTCGGCCTCGAGCGAGGTCGCGGCCCAGCCCTGGCGGGCCGAGGCGAAGAGCGTCGGGAAGTCGAGCTGTTCGTCCGACGCCTCGAGCGCCGAGAACAGGTCGAACACCTCGTCATGCACCTCGTGGGCGCGGGCGTCGGAACGGTCGACCTTGTTGATCAGCACGATCGGCTTCAGGCCGAGGCGCAGCGCCTTGCCCAGCACGAACTTGGTCTGCGGCAGCGGGCCTTCGGCCGCGTCGACCAGCAGGACCACGCCGTCGACCATCGAGAGGATGCGCTCGACCTCGCCGCCGAAGTCGGCGTGGCCGGGCGTGTCGACGATGTTGATACGCGTGCCCTGCCACTCGACCGAGGTCGCCTTGGCCAGGATGGTGATTCCCCGTTCGCGTTCGAGGTCGTTCGAATCCATGGCGCGCTCGGCCACCTGCTGGTTCTCGCGGAAGGTGCCGCTCTGCTTCAGCAGGCAATCGACCAGTGTGGTCTTGCCATGGTCGACGTGCGCGATGATCGCGACGTTACGGATATCCATAATAATGATGTGTCCGGAGGGGGGGTGATTGGGCGCGCTTATACGCACGCTCTGTGACGGCGGCAAGGCAGCTTGAGGAGACGTGTTGCCGCTACCGGGCGCCGCTGTCACAGTCCCGACATGCGCAAACGCTCGGTCACCATCGATGGCCACCGCACCAGCATCTCGCTGGAGGACGCGTTCTGGGCCGAGCTGTCGGCTTTGTCGCAGGCCCGCGGCCTGTCGCTCAATGCCCTGGTGGCCGAGGTCGATCATGCCCGGCCCCAGGAGGGGCTCAACCTGTCGAGCGCCCTCCGGCTTTATGTCCTGCACGAAGTGAAGCAGCGCACGATCAGTCGAGATTGAAGCCCTTGGCGCGCACGAATGCGCCGAAATCGGCCCGCTCCGGCACCGAATATTGCCGGGCCTTGTCCTCGGACCATCCGTAAGCCGCGTCCTCGCCGAATTTGTCCACGAAACGCTGGGATTTGTAGGGCTGGGTCTCGTTACGCCGCTTGTCGTAGGCCTCGACCTTCTCCCGCAGGCCCGTTTCGTCGTAGCGGTCGCGGTGAATCGACACGTCGAGCCCCAGCCGCGGGCTCATCACGCCCTCGAAGGACGGCCAGCCGACGCCCAGCCCGGCCACCGGGAAGACATGCTGCGGCAATCCGAGCACCTCCGAGACCTGGGCGGCCTGGTTGCGGATCTGGCTGATCGGGCAGGTTCCGAGCCCCACCCGGTCGGCGGCGGCGATGAAGGTGGCGAGCGCGATGCCGACATCGACGGCGGCATTGAAGAACGGGTCGAGATAGTCGTTCACGAAGGGCCGGCCACGCCATTCGAACAGCAGCCGGTGGCGGCGGTTGTTGCCGCAGAAGACCAGCAGCGCCGGGCCGGCGGCGGCCCACGGATTCTCCGGGATCAGGGCTTGCAGCTTCTCGCGCTGTGCCTTGTCGGTGACGATCACGATGTCGGCCTGCTGCAGGTCGCTCTTGGAGGGCGCCGACAGGGCCACGGCGCAGAGCGTGTCCAGCAGCGCCGGATCGAGCGGCTTGTCGGAATAACGCCGCACGACGCGGCGGTTGGCCATCTCGGCCAGGACCTCGACTCCCTTGGGGGCTTCCGACAAAGCGGGCGCGGAACCGAACCGCGCCTTCAGCACGGACTTCAGACGATCAAGCACGAGAACTCCTAACGGCCAAAAATATTGGGGATCGGGATGTTGGGGATCAGCGAGCGCTGTTGCTGCTGTCCCCCCTGTTGCGACTGGCCCGGCAGTATCTGCTGGAGCTGCTGCGCGCCCGGCAGGGTGCTGGCCATGCCCGGCGGATCCTTGGCGGTACCGCGCGTGACGTTGAGCGACGGCGAGGACATGGAGCCGCGCGCGGTTGTGGTCAGGTAGGGCGCCGAGCCGTCCTCGGCGATGTAGAAATTGACCGTGGTGTCGGTCGTCGAGGCGCCGAGATTGGTGCGGGTCGAGATCCGCGCCGTCGCGCGGTTGCCCTGGACGGTGAGGCCCTTGTCGGTGAGCACGCCGCCCGCGATGTCGATGTGCCCGCCGATCGGGCTGTCATGATTGACGAAGCGGTTCAGCACCAGCGAGATCGCGTTCAGCAGGTTGGTAGGCGACATCCCGCGCTGGCCGACGGCGCCCAGCACATTGCCCAGGGTCTGATCGATCGCCGTGCTGGCCGCGCCGGCCGCCATCGAACCCAGCATCTGCAGAGCCCGGTCGGCGCCGATGAAGATGTGCCCGCCGAGCTGCGCGCCGCCCGCCATCGAGGCCTTGATCTGGTCGGACGTCGCGCCGCTGCCCCGCAGGGAAATCCCGTTGGCGTTCAGCTTGCCGTCGACCGTCACCTTCACGGCACTGCCGAACTGGTTGGTGCCGGAGGTGCTGCGCAGCATCTCGCCCAGGATGATGCTGTTGGCGTCGCCCTTGAAGTCGAAGGAGAGCGCCGGCTGGGTGGCGTTGACGGTGCCTGAAAACGCCAGCGAGCCACCATAGAGCGAGCCCTTGAAATGCTGCACCGTGAGCACGCCGTCCTTCAGCGTGGCGGCAAGGTCGGCATTGCCGATGCGCATCGGCGAGCTGACCAGCGTGCCGGCCACAAGCCTCAGCGATCCGTCCATGCTGCGCAGCGGCGCCGTGTCGATCGGCTTGGCCGCCGCAGCCTGTCCACGGCCTGCCGGTCGTGCGGGTGCGCCACCGCCGCTGCCGCCGATCCGGTCGAGGTCGAGCACGCCGGCGCGCAGGTCGGCGTTGATCGTCGTGCGGCCGGTCAGGCGGGCATCGATCGAGCCGTCGAGCGCCTGGCCGTTCAGCACCAGGTTGCCCTTGTAGGACGCCGATTGCGGCGCGCCCTTGGACGCGCCCGGCAGCGACAGCGTTCCGGTCGCCTTCACGCTCTGGCCCATGGCGTTCACGCTGAGGTCGCGCAAGGTGAGCTGTTCGATCGTGCCGGCGACACCGCCGCTCGCGGCGACCGCGCCGAGATCGCCCGGCGCCGTGGTGCCGACGACCTTCAGCACGCGGCTCATGTCCGGTGCCTCGAAATTGAAGGCGATGTCGGGCCGCGGCTGCGGCGCCGAATAGTTGGCGACGGTGCCGCGCACCGCGAGCCGTCCGCCGCCCAGGTTCGACACCTTCACGTCGTTCAGCCGCAGCGTGTTGCCCTGCAGCGCCACGTCGACATCGACGCCCTGGATCGTCTCCTTGTTGTAGATGAGCTTCGCCACCTTGGCCTTGAGACCGATCGACGGGCCGGCCACGGCCGGTCCCGACGGCGGCGCCGAGGCGCCCGAAGCCGCAGCCGGCTTCTGCTGCGCCGCGACCGGCACCAGGAAGGAATCGAGGTCGAGCGTATCGATATTGACGCTGGTCACGATCGACAGCGGCACGGCGAAGGTCACCGTGACGCCGCCATTGCCCTTGAGGTCGTCGAGCTCGAAGACCGCGTCGCTCACCTGCACGTTGCCGCCGGTCGAGGACATGCGGCCGCGCAGGCTGAGCTTCTGCAGCTTGGACGGCGGGACCGAGGACAGATCGACCGCGAGCCAGGTCAGGGTCTCGCGCAGCTTCGGCCCGACCAGGCTGAACTGGCCGGTGACGCCCGGCCGCGCCGCGTCGCCCGTCAGGGTCGACTGCGCCTGCAGCACCATGTCGCCCGGCAGAGTCGCCGAGAGCTTCGGCACCGCGACGGCGCCGCCCTTGGCATCGATCTCCAGCACGACGTTACGGATCGGTTGCTTGTTGTAGATCACCTCGCCGATCTCGAAGGCGAGCTTGGCGGTGAGATCCCCCAGGAAGCTCTGCGACGTCGCGGTGGGAGCGGTCGCCGGCGGAGCCGCGGGCGCGGACGATGTCGCGGCAGGCGCCGGCTGCTGGAGCGCGGCCATCCACCGGTCGAGATCGAGCTTCGGCACCGCCAGCTTGCCCTCGATCGCGGGCTTGGGCTTCAGCGTGACGGCGAGCGATCCGGAACCGCTGTCCTGGCCCAGCGCCATCTTGAAATCGCGCGCGGCGAACGCCGTCTGGGAAACGTCGATGGCGCCGTCGAAGGTGAACTTGCCGGCGAGCAACGGCGGCAGGGCCGGCTCGGGCTGGCCGGCGAGCTTGACCAAGGTGCCCACGAACGTGGTGAGCGATTCGGCCGAGGCCGAGGCCATTCCGGAAATCTTCGCGGCCGCGCCCAGTTCGCTCAAGGTGCCCTTGAAGCCCAGCTTGCCGCCACCCGCCTGCAGCGAGACGTCGGCGGTGTGCCCGTTGGCGCCGCGCGCGCCCACGGCGAGGTCGAGCTTGAGCGGCGCGCCGTTGACCGAGGCGTCGCCCGCCAGTGAATAGGGACCATCGATCGAGCCGACCGAGGCCGTGAAGTTCGCCTTCTCGGCGACCACGGACAGGCCCGCCTTGGAATCGCTGAAGATCAGCGTGCCGTTGTCGATGGTGAGGCGGCCGAGCGACAGCGGCCGTGGCGAGCTGGGCTTGGGAGCGGCGGGCTTGGCCTCGGCGACCGACGGCGCGAACTCCCAGTTCGGCTTGCCCTCGGCATTGATCTCCAGGACGATCTTGGGCTCGACCAGCGTCACCTCGCCGATCTCGATGTTGCCGGCCAGCAGGGCCAGCAGCGAGGGCTTCACGGTGACCGACTTCACCTCGACCATGTTGGCGTTCCTGGAGCCCGCCACGTTGAAGAACTTCACGCCCGTCACCGAGACGGTCGGCGTCGGCAACAGCGACAGCGAGATCGGCCCGTCGATCACCAGGTCGCGACCGGTCGCCGCCTTCACCTGCGAGACGATCAGCGGCTTGTAGGAATTGACGTCGATCAGGAAAGGCAGCGCCACGAGGGCGGCGAGCAGCAGGGCGACGATGCCACCGCCGCCGATCAGGAGACGCTTGCGGGTGGTTGGTGTCATGGCTGGGCTCCCCGGTCCGGCTCATGCCAAGACTAGCGCATCGACTGCAACCGCGGCATAGAGAAATCCATGGCCGAGATCGTGAACCTGCGACGCGCCCGCAAGGACAAGGCGAAACGCGAACGCGAAGCGGAAGCCGACGCCAACCGCCGCCGCTTCGGCCGCACGCGCGGCGAGAAGGAAGCCGACAAGGACGCAGCGGAACGCACCGTGCGCACGCTCGAGGGCAAGCGGCTGGAGCCGGAGAAGAAGGAGTAATCCTTTCTTGTCGTCCTGAGCGAAGCGAAGGACCTTGCGCAAGTCACAGAATGCGTTGGTCGTTCCGTCAGGTCCTTCGCTTCGCTCAGGACGACAGAGAGGCCGTTACCTTGCCGGCCGGTTGATCGCCAGGCGCTCGAAGAAGGTGCGCGTGTTCTGGTCCGCACCCGGCCCCGCCACCGCGCGCACGTTGGTGAGTTCGAGGCGCCGGCCGGTTTCGGCATCGATCAGCACGGGGTCGAGTGGCGTGTTGCCAGCGCGATCCACCAGGTCCATCGGCTTGCCGCCGCGCGCGGCCGCGCCGAAGCGGTCACCCCATTGCTTCAGCCCGACGATCACGGTGAACAGCGCCGCGCCCTTCTCGGTGAGGCGGTATTCGTGGCGCAGCGGACGCTGGCGATAGGCGATCTTGCGGAAGATGCCGGCCTCCACGAGCTTCTTCAGCCGCGCGGTCAGCACGTTGCGCGCGATGCCGAGATTCTCCTGGAAGTCGTCGAAACGGCGGACGCCGTAGAAGGCATCGCGCACGATGAGCAGCGTCCACGGCTCGCCGACGACGTCGAGCGCCGAGGCGATCGAGCAATTCATCTGTTCGTAGGAGGTCCGCCGCATGCCGAAAGTATAAGGCTGCACGCGCGCGGCGCAATCTTGGCGGGTTTCCTCGGCGCACCGACGCGACGGCCGCACTCTAGCGACGCGGCGAAAACCTCAGCACCACATAGCCTATGATCGCAGACAGCAGCGATCCTGCAATAACACCGAGGCGCACCTGCGCTTCGAATTGCGGATCGGGAAAGGCCAGCGTGCCGATGAACAGGCTCATGGTGAAGCCGATGCCGCCTAGGATCGAAACGCCGTAGAGCGAGCGCCACGATCCGCCGG
This sequence comes from Reyranella sp. GW821-FHT14A01, assembly GCF_058803965.1. NCBI lineage: Bacteria > Pseudomonadati > Pseudomonadota > Alphaproteobacteria > Hyphomicrobiales > Reyranellaceae > Reyranella > Reyranella sp. GW821-FHT14A01. The sequence continues at coordinate 580,028 of NZ_JBXAPM010000002.1, read as the reverse complement.
CGGGCATCGCCGCGAGGCCCGTCACGATCAGCAAGCCCGCGCCCAGCACGATGCCGACCTGCTTGCCGACGAAGAGGCCGGCCAGGATGCCGAGCGGGATGGGTGCGGCGAGCGCCGTCAGGGACAGGCCGGCGAGCGAGAGGCCGGCATTGGCGAAGGCGAAGACCGGCATGATGACCCAGGCCGACCAGGGCTTCAGCACATGCTCCAGCCAGATTGCCGGCCGCGCCTCGTCGGCCTCACCCGCGGGCTTCAGCGGGATGAACAGGGCGAGCGCGACGCCGGCAAGAGTCGCGTGCACGCCCGACTTCAGGACGGCGACCCACAACACCGTGCCGACCAGAAGATAGGGAGCGAGACGGCGCACGCCGAGGCGATTGAGCGCCGCCAGCGCCACGAGGCAGGCGGCGGCCACCATGATCGCGGCCATCGAAAGCTGGCTGGTGTAGAACACGGCGATCACGACGATGGCGCCCAGGTCGTCGACGATCGCCAGGGTCGTCAGGAAGACCTTGAGCGGCAACGGCACGCGGCTTCCCAAGGCGGCGAGCACGCCCAGCGAGAAGGCGATGTCGGTCGCCGCCGGGATCGCCCAGCCGCGCAGCGCCACCGGATCGGACCAGTTGATGGCGGCATAGATCGCCGCCGGCAGGGCCATGCCGCCGATGGCGCCGGCGATCGGCAGCGCCACCTGCGAGGGCCTCGACAACTCGCCCTCGACGACCTCGCGCTTGATCTCCAGGCCGACCAGCAGGAAGAACACGGCCATCAGGCCGTCGTTGATCCAGAGCAGCAGCGGCTTGGCGACCCCGATGCCTTGATATTCGAAGCCGAGCTTGATGCCGAGGAAACCCTGGACGGCCCCTTGAAGCGGCGAGTTCGCCAGCACCAGCGCCAGGATCGCCGCGGCCAGCAGTGGCAGGGCGGAGGCCGCCTCGCTGTCGATGAAGGCCTTGAAGCGGTTGGCTGGCCGGTGGGCTGACACGTCCGGTTTCTCCAAAAGCAGAACGCCCGGGTCTTTCGACCCGGGCGTCCTTTAGACTGTCTCGGTGGGTCAGGCTAATCGCGCGACTGGCCCAGGAAGCTCATGAGGAACTGGAACAGGTTCACGAAGTCCAGGTAGAGGCTCAGCGCGCCGAAGATGGCGACCTTCTCGACCATGTCCGTGCCCCAGGCCTCGGAATACTGCTCCTTGATCTTCTGGGTGTCGTAGGCGATCAGGCCCGAGAAGATCAGCACGCCCGCGGCGGAGATGATGAAGCTCATCGTGCCCGACGGCCAGATCATGTTGACGATACCGGCCAGGACGAGGCCGATCACGCCCATGAACAGGAACTTGCCCATCGCCGTCAGGTCACGCTTCGTCGTGTAGCCGTAGAGGCTGAGCGCGCCGAAGGCGGCGGCCGTCACGAAGAAGGTGCGCGCGACGCTGGCGCCGGTGTAGCGGAACAGCAGCAGCGACAGGCTGACGCCCATCAATGCCGTGACCGTCCAGTAGACCGCCTGTACCGCACCGGTGCTCATCTGAGCGGCGCGGAACGAGACGAGCAGCAGCAGGCCGAGCGGCGCGAAGATCGCGACCCAGCCCAGCACATTCAGGCCGACGACGCGGCCCGCCTGAAGCTGGAAGAACATGCCAGCGAGTTCCGGCGAGCTGAACAGGCCGAAAGCCACGATGCCCGACAGCGCGAGCCCCGAAGCCATGTAGTTGTACACACGCACCATGTGGGCGCGCAGACCGACATCGAACGTCGCCTGGTCGGCTACAGTGCCGGCGCGATTGAAGGCGCCGAAGTTCGGATTTGCCATTTGGTTATCAAGCCTCCAAGGGGGCCTCGTTTTGCCGAGCCCCTTCGACGGGTAATCTGGGGTTACAGCTCGACTGAATCAATAGCCAAGTCGCCGGTGCGGGATTCCAATTTGGACCCGTTCCTGGGAATAATTAGCTCATTCGTTGCGCAACAAGGCAAGCGGCCTTTGCCGCAAGGCCGCCAGGGTGCCGGCCAGACCTAAGGCCAGGGTGAGCGCCATGGCGCCCACGGCGACCGCCACGGCCACGGTCGGCAGGAAGGTCCATTCGAGGTTCATGAGCTGGCGGACGACGAGGTAGGCCGCCAGCGTCCCCACGCCGAGCGCCGCCACGGCGGTCGCGAGGCCGAGGAAGACGAACTCCCAGGCGAAGGTTCCGGCGATGCGGGCGCGGGTGGCACCCAGCACCTTCATGACCACGGCCTCGTGGACCCGCCGCCGCTGGGTGGCGAGCATGGCGCCGGCCAGCACGAGCACGCCGGCCAGGATGCTGAGCAGGCCGATCACCCGGCTGGCCAGCCCGATATTGCCCAGCACGCTGGCCGCCGTCTCGATGGCGTCGCGGATGCGCACCACGGTGACGTTGGGGAACTGGTCGGTGACCGCCTTGAAGATCGCGTCCTCGGCCTCGGGCGTCGACTTCACCGTGGCGAGGAAAGTGTGCGGCGCCTTGTCGAGCGTGCCGGGCGAATAGACGAACACGAAATTGATGGCGAGCGTCGTCCATTCGATGCGCCGCAGCGAGGCGATCTTCGCTTCGATGTCGCGGCCCAGGATGTTCACGGTGATGCTGTCGCCCAACCCGAGTCCGAACTGATTCGCCAGATTCTCGTCGAACGAGATGAGCTGCGGGCCGCGATAGTCGGGCGGCCACCATTCGCCGGCGACGATGCGCGAGCCCTCGGGCGGCGTCGCCGAATAGGTCACGCCGCGATCGCCCTCGACCGCCCAGCGCGCGTCCGACGGCACAGCCATCTCTCCGACCGGCTTGCCGCCGATCTTGACGATGCGCCCGCGCAGCGACGGCACCTTGTCGAGATGCCCGGCGCCGGGAATGGCGGCGATGGCCTTCTCGAAGGCCGGCATCTGGCTCGACTGGATGTCGACGAAGAAGAAGGCCGGCGCGTCGCTCGGAATGCGCCGCGTGAGTTGCTCCCGCAGATTGCCCTCGATCAGCGCCGTAGCCACCAGCACCGTGAGGCCGAGGCCCAGCGACAGCATGACGATCGGCGTCGGCGCGCCCGGTCGGTGCAGGTTGGCAAGCGCCAGCCGAAGGGCTGCGAACTTCGGCTTGCCGACCTTGGCCGCGCCCAGCATCAGCAGGCGGGCCAGCAGCGGAAAGGCGATGAAGGCGCCGACCGAGCCCAGCACGAAATAGGCCGCGATGCGGCGGCTGTCGGCGGTGAAGATGGTGAAGGCCGCCAGCGCCATCGCGGCGGCGGCGATCAGCAGCGCATCGCGCCAGGCCAGCCGGCCGCCCTGCTGGACCACGGCGCCGCGCATCAGGGTCGCGGCCGACACGCTGCGGGCGCGCATCAGCGGCACCAGCGCGAACAGGAGCGAGACCAGCAGGCCGAAGCCGGCGGCCGTGGCGAGCGGTCCGGCATAGAGCGCCACCCGCGCCCGCACCGGCAGCACGTCGGCAATCGCCGACTGGGCGAGGAAAGGCAGGCCGGCGCCGATCACCAGGCCGATGCCGACGCCAAGGGCTGCCAGCGCGGCGAGCTGAATGAAATAGGTCGCGAAGACCAGCCGTTCCGGCGCGCCCAGGCACTTGAGCGTCGCAATCGTGCGCAGCCGCGCGGCCAAAAAGCTCGAGACGGCATTGCCGACACCAACGCCGCCGACCAGCAGCGAGGCGAGGCCGATCAGGCCGATGAACTGGGTCAACCGGTCGAGCCAGAAGCGGATGCCGCCGCCGGCATCGTCGAGCCCCCTCACCCGCCAGCCGGCATCGGGAAAGCGCGCCTTGAGCGCTGCGATAACCGCCTTGTCCGAGCGGCCGGCCGGCAGGCGCAGGCGATATTCCCAGGTGAGCAGGCTGCCGGGCTGCACCAACCCCGATTCGATGGCGGCATCGAAGGGGATCATCAGCCGCGGGCCGAGGCTCGCGAAGGCGTTCAGTCCACGGTCGGGCTCGCGCGCGATGATGCCGCGCACCTCGACCGCCACGTCCCCGACCCGCAGCATGTCGCCCGGCGCCATGTTCATCCGCCGCAGCGCCGATTCCTCGACCACCGCGCCCCACACGCCGTCGCGCTTGCCCAGCGCATTGGCCAGCGTGCCGCCATCGGCCAGCTCGACCGTGCCGTAGAGCGGATAGCTCGGCTCGACCGCCTTGAGCTGAACCAGGGTCGGGCGCCCGTCGGCCTTGGTGGGCCGTGCCATGGCGCGGCTGTCGAGCCAGCGCACGAACTGGCCTTGCTCGCGCATGAACGCGATCTGCTCCGGCGTCGCCTCGCGATAGAGCAGCGAGATCGCCACGTCGCCGCCCAGGATCTCGCGCGCGTCGGCACGCAGACCCTCCTCGACGGCGCGGCTGAAGGACAGGATCGCGGCAATGGCGCCGACGCCCAGCGCCAGGCAGGCGATGAACAGCCGGAAGCCGCCGAGGCCGCTGCGCATCTCGCGGCGGGCGAGGCGGAAGGCGAGGTTCATTGTGCGGCGAGCACGGCGCGCTTGCGGTCGTCGGCGACCAGCAGCCCGTCGGCGATGCGCAGCACGCGGTCGCAACGCTCGGCGAGGCCCATGTCGTGCGTGATCAAGATGAGCGTCGTATTATCGGCGCGCGCCACCTCGAACAGCAGGTCCATCACCTGCTTGCCGGTCGTGCCGTCGAGATTGCCCGTCGGTTCGTCGGCCAGCATCAGCTTGGGCCGGCCGACAAAGGCGCGGGCGACGGCGACGCGCTGTTGCTCGCCGCCCGAAAGCTGCGCCGGATAATGGCCGATGCGATGGCCCAGCCCGACCCTCTTCAGCGCCGATTCGGCCAGCGCGAACGCGTCGGAGCGGCCGGCGAACTCCAGCGGCAGCGCCACGTTCTCGTGCGCCGTCATGGTCGGAATGAGATGAAAACCCTGGAACACGATGCCGATATGGTCGCGCCGCAGGCGCGCCCGGTCGTCGTCGCCCATCGGCCCGAGATCGTTGCCCGCGACCTCGACGCGGCCCGAGGACGCGCGCTCCAGCCCGCCCGCGACCATCATCAGGCTCGACTTGCCGGCACCCGAAGGCCCCACCACCGCCGCAATCTCGCCAGCGGCGATATCGAGAGTGATCCCGCGGAGGATATTGACCGTACCGGCGTCACTCGCCATGTCGAGATGCACGTCTTCGAGACGAACAATTGGATTTGGCTCGGCCACGCGGGCTCCTGGGACAGGCGAGGAATGAAACTGCAGGTTCGATATGGTGGTTTTGCGGCGGCGGTCAATTCACGGATCGCGGTGTTTCTGGCGCTTGTCCTGTGCCTTGTGGCCGCAACAGTGCCCTCAAAGGTCCAAGCACAATCCGAGCCGGTGAAGCTCGCGATCCTGGGCGATAGTCTGGCCGCGGGTTACGGCCTCGCCCCGGCCCAGGCCTTCCCGACCCGGCTGCAGGCGGCCCTGAAGGACAAGGGCCGCAACGTCACCGTCATCAATCACGGCGTCTCCGGCGATACGACCATGGGCGGGCTGGAGCGCATCGACTGGATGCTGGCCGACAAGCCCGACATCGTGATGGTGGAGCTCGGCGGCAACGACATGCTGCGCGCCCTCGATCCGGCCAGCACCGAGAAGAATCTCGATTCCATCATCAGCAAGCTGAAGGAGGCCGGCACGACCGTCTGGCTGGTCGGCATGATGGCGCCGCGCAACTTCGGGCCGGAATACGTCCAGCAGTTCGACGGCATCTTCAAGAAGCTCGCCGACAAGCATGGCGTGCCGCTCTATCCCTTCTTCCTTGACGGCGTGGCGCAGGACCCCGCGCTCAACCAGCCCGACGGCATCCATCCCAACGCCAAGGGCGTCGACATTCTCGTCGACCGCATGATGCCCTTCGTGACAAAGAATTTGGACGATGCCGCGTCTGTTCGTCGCCCTGCCCGTCCCTGAGGAGATCGCCGAAGAATTGTCGGCGCTGCAGTCGGGCGTGCCCGACGCGCGTTGGGTGCCGGCCGAGAATCTCCACGTCACCCTGTGCTTCGCGGGCGAGGTCCAGGGCGGCACGATGCGCGACTTCGAGGAGGAACTGGCCGACATCGCCGGACCACCGTTTTCCGTAACGATCGCCGGCGTCGACCAGTTCAGCAGCGGCAAGCAGCCGCGCGCGCTCGTTGCCCTCGTGGAACGCAGCGAGCGGCTCGACTGGCTGCAGCAGAAGGTGTCGACGGTCGCCCGCAACTGCGGCATCGACGTCGAGCGCCGCAAGTACCGACCGCACGTGACGTTGGCGCGCTTCCCGGCCGGCGCCGAAACCGGCCACCACATCGCACAGTTCATGGCGAGCAACGGCACGTTGCGTCTGGAGCCATGGGTCGCGGACTCCTTCTCTCTTTATTCCAGCCGCACCGGCCGCGGCGGGCCGATCTACACGGAAGAAGCCGAGTATCCGCTGACGTTCTAGGTCGAGATGGCCCTACCGGAGCGCGCCACTCCAGTGGCGCTCAAGCTTCGCGCGGTGACAAGGAATGAGCGCCACTGGAGTGGCGCGCTCCATTGACCGTCTTCGCGCCAAACGTTTGTCAGACAAATGTGAGGAGCCGCCGCGGATTGCCCACCAGGATGGCGTCGATCTCGGCCTCGCTGTAGCCGCGCTTCTTCATCATCGGCACGACGTTGCGGAAGATGTGGCCGTAGCCGTGGCCGCCGAAGCTGGCGAGGCGGGTGCGGTAGCAGATGTCGTGGCTGATCACGACGCGCTCCAGATGACCGGCTGAGATCAGGGCGCGGATCAGCTTGAGCCGCGTCGCGTCGTTGGGCATGTCGATGTCTGACAGGCCGTAATAGCTCGACTCCTGGCCGAACAGGTCGAACTCCACCGTGATGCCCGAATCCGCGAGCTTCAGCAGGCGCGGCTCGTCGAAGATGGTGCGGTCGATGTGACTGATGACGATGCGCTCGGTCGGGAAGCCTGCATCCCTGGCGAAGTCGGCGATCTCCTGCGGCTGGTCGGGGTCGCGGCCGGGATGGACGTTGATCGCGGCGCCGGTCTCGCTCGCGGCGATGAACGCGCCCTGCATCACGCGCTTCTCGGTGTCGGTCCACGGCGACTGGCAGCCGATCTCGCCGATCATGCCGGCACAGACGTCGGTGCCCCAGGCGCCGTCATGGATCTGGCCAATCATCTCGGCGGCGAAATCCTCGACCGTGCGGTTGTGGTTCTTCGGGTCCTGGTAGTCGTTCACATAGTAGCCGCAACCCATCACGAGATGCACGCCCGTGCCCGCCGCGATGCGGCGCAGCCCGTTGGGATCGGGCGAGAGGCCGCCGCAGGACAGCTCGACGATGGCGTCGCCGCCCTCGTGCTTCATCATCGCCACCTCGCGGGTGGCGATGTCCTCGAGGTCGAGCATGTACTTGCGGCCGGCGCGCTTGAGGCCACGGCCGTAATTGATCTGCCAGGTGTTCTCCAGCGTGATCTCGGGACCGAGATCGTTGTCGGAGCGCGTGCCGGGTGGGCGTATGTCGCAGAGCACGTGTTCGTGCATCAGCGTGCGCCCGAGCTTCTCGGGCTCGATCGGCCCGAGAACGGTCTGGATCTTTCCCTTCAGCTCAGGACGGCTCATTGCGGCTCCAGCTTCGCGGCCTCGACGACCTTCTTCCACTTAACGTATTCGGTCTGCATCTGCTTCGCGAGGTCTTCCGAGGAGCCGCCGAACTCGGCGGCACCCGCTTCGCGGATCTTCTTGATGACGTCGGGCGACTTGGAGGCCTTCACCAGCTCGTCGGAGAGCTTCTTGACGATCTCCGGGGGCGTGCCGGCCGGCGCCGAGACGTACCACCACGGCGCGGCATCGAAGCCGGCGAAGCCCTGCTCGGCGATCGTCGGCACGTCCGGCAGCGCGAACCAGCGCTTGCCCGAGCTGACGCCCAGCGCCCGAAGCGCGCCGGACTGGATGTGCGGCAGGTAGGGCGGCAGGTTGTCCATGGTGCTGGGAATGTGGTTGGCCAAAAGATCCTTCAGCACCAGCGAGCTGCCGCGATAGACGACATGCTCGACCCTGAAGCCGGCCAGCGATTCGAAATATTCCATGGCGAGATGGCCGGTGCCGCCGACCGCCGGCGAGCCGAAGCTCACCTTGTTGTCACCCTGCTTCTTGCAATACTCGACATATTCCTTGGCGGTCTTCACCGGCACGTCGGGATGCACCGCCAGCACGTTGGCGACCTCGCCGAACAGCGCGACCGGCGCGAAGCTCTTCACGCTGTCGTAGGGCATGCTCTTGTAGAGGAACTGGTTGGTGACGGCGGTGCCGACCGTGCCCAGCAGCAGCGTGTAGCCGTCGGCCGGCGACTTGGCGACGATCTCGGCGCCCACATTGCCGCCGGCGCCGCTCTTGTTGTCGACCACGACGGTCTGGCCCCAGACTTCCTGGAGATGCGCCGCGGCGATACGGCCCAGCAGGTCGGTGGTGCCGGCCGGCGCGAACGGCACGACCATGCGGATCTGCTTGTTGGGATAGGTCGACTGCGCCCAACCGTGGCGGGCGAGCATGGGGGCCGCGAGCGGCGCGAGGGCGGCACCCGCGATGAGAGAACGGCGACCAATCGTCTTGGCGATTGTCTTGTTTGTCTTGGACATAGCAAAGCTCCCTGATTTCAGGCGACTATATCGCCGGGCAATTGGGAGATAAATGTGACCGCAGGATTGATTGGGTACTCGGATCGCATCTCGGTACGCAGCGGCGAGACGATCGCCTTCAAGGTTTCCAGCGCGGGGCCGAACCCGTACCACGCCATGCTGGTCCGCATTGTGCGCGGCGATACCAATCCCGGCGGGCCGCCGCCCAAGCTCGAAGACCTGTCCGACCTGTTCGACGGCCGCTTCGCCTCCCGCGTGCAGAACGCCTGGCCCGGCTCCTACGGGCTGGTCGAGATGGCGAAGGACGCCAAGCTGCCGGCGTCGCTCCAGGTCGAGGCGCTGATCTGGCCGACCCTGCCCGAGGACGGGCCGCAGACCGTGATCTCGCGCCGCGATGCCGCGTCAGGCGCGGGCTTTGCGCTGGTCCTGACCCCCGACGGCATGGTGCTGGAGACCGGCAAGGATCGCGTCGTGGTCGGCAAGAAGCTACGCGCCCGCATCTGGTATCGCGTCTGGGCCAGCGCCGATCCCGAGACCGGCATCCTCCGCGTCGGCCAGCAGCCGCTGGCGCGCGCCTTCGGCACCGACGACGAGGGCGAGGCGAGCGACAAGGCCTCTTCTCTCACTCTCGAAGCCGCGACGCCGGTGATGATCGGCGCGGAAGCCGCCACCGACCGTCCGGCGCAGCGTTGCTTCAACGGCAAGATCGAGGCGCCGCAGATCGTGGGCTTCGCGGCCTGGGATTTCACACGCCGGATGGACTCGATGGAGATCGAGGATACCGGCCCCGACAAACTTCACGGAAAGCTGGTCAACCTGCCGACGCGCGCCATGAAGGGTTCGGCCTGGACCGGCGCCGAGCGCGACTGGCGGCGCGCGCCGCATCATTACGCCGCCATCCACTTCCATGACGACGACTTGCACGATTGCGGCTGGCTCGACGATTTCAGCTTCACCATCCCGAAGGAGATGAAGAGCGGCGTCTACGGCATGCAGCTCACCTGCGGGACGCATCGCGACGTCATCCCGTTCTTCGTGCGGCCGCAGGTCGGCAAGCCGCAGGCCAAGGTCTGCTACCTCGCCTCGACCTTCACCTATCAAGTCTATTCCAACTTCTCGCGCGGCATGTACGACGATGCCTTCCGCCAGAAGGTCGCCGACTGGAAGGCCTATCCGCACAATCCCGACGAACATCGCGACTACGGCCTCTCGACCTACAACCATCACCGCGACGGGTCTGGCGTAGCCTACTCCTCGCGGCTGCGGCCGCTGCTGACCTGGCGGCCGAATTATCTCAGCTTCAACGACCCCTTGGGCTCGGGCCTGCGCCACCTGCCGGCCGACACGCATCTCACCGGCTGGCTCGATCGGATGAATGTGCCCTTCGACGTGGTCACCGACCACGACCTCGACGAAAAGGGTGTCGAGATCCTCAACGCCTACAAGGTCGTGCTGACCGGCTCGCACCCGGAGTATCACACGGAAGGCACGCTCGACGCGCTGCAGGCCTATACAGAGAGCGGCGGCCGGCTGATGTATCTCGGCGGCAACGGCTTTTATTGGCGGGTGGCGCTGTCACCCAAGGTGCCGGGCGCCATCGAGGTAAGGCGCACCGAAGGCGGCATCCGCACCTGGGCCGCCGAGCCGGGCGAGTATTATCACGCCTTCGACGGCGCCTATGGCGGCCTGTGGCGCCGCTCCGACCGGCCGCCCAATCTCCTCTGCGGCATCGGCTTCTCGAGCCAGGGCACCTTCGTGGGCGATTCCTACCGGCAATCGCCGGCGGCACGGGACAATACCCATGCCTGGGTGTTCGAGGGCGTGAAAGACGAATTGTTCGGCGGCTACGGTTTCTCGGGCGGCGGCGCGGCGGGCTTCGAGCTCGACCGGCTCGACCATCGGCTGGGCAGTCCGCTCAACGCCGTGGTGCTGGCTTCGTCGGAGGGCCACGACCGCCGGAACTTCGTCGTCGTCCACGAGGAACGGCTGGGCTTCACCACCACGATCCCCGGCCAGACTCTGGAGCAGCTCATCCGCGCCGACATGACCTACATCGAGAAGCCCAAGGGCGGTGCCGTCTTCTCGGTGGGCTCGATCACCTATTGCGGCAGCCTGCCCCACAACAAGTTCGACAACGACGTGTCGCGGCTCACCTTCAACGTGCTGAACCGCTTCGGCGAACTCGGCCTCAAATGGCCTTTTTGATCTCGGGCGTCAGCCGCGCGAGCAGGCCGCGCGTGGCGGACTCGATCATGCCGATGGCGCGCTCGTAATCGTCGACCGTGCCGCCGAACGGATCGGGGATGTCGTGGATGCCGAGCGGCGGGGCGTAGCTCATCAGGAGCTGCGGCTTGTCGGCGAGGTCTCGCGGCGCCAGCCAGCGCATCTCGACGAGATGGCCGCGGGTCATCGCCAGCACATGGTCGAAATGCTTGATATCCTCAGTCGTCACCTGGCGCGCCCGGATGCCGGTGATGTCGTAGCCGCGTGCGGCCGCCGCATCGATGGCGGGCTGGGTCGGCGGCTGGCCGACATGGCTGGCGCCCGTCCCGGCCGAATCGATCTCGAAGGCGTCGGCGAGGCCCGCCTTCGTCGCCAGCGAACGGAACACGCCCTCGGCCGTGGGCGAACGGCAGAGATTGGCGGTGCAGACGAACAGGATGCCGATGGTCATGGTCGCGGACCCTAGCACGGCGCTAGATTGGCGGCATGCATCAGGATTTCTTCCCGCCGGGCATCGCCATCCTGACCGGCGCCGGCATCTCCAAGGAAAGCGGAATCGACACATTCCGCGACGCGGACGGTCTGTGGAACCGCGTCAACCTCGAGGAAGTCGCGACCATCGAGGCCTGGCACCGCGACAAGAAGAAGGTGCTCGACTTCTATAACGAGACGCGCGGCATGTTCCGCGCCGCCGGCATCCACCCGAACGACGCGCACAGGGCGCTGGCCCGGCTCGAGCGCGAATATGAAGGCGAGGTGACGGTCATCACCCAGAACATCGACCCGCTGCACGAGCAGGCCGGGTCGAAGCGGGTGATCCACATGCACGGGCGCGACGGCGAGATCCGCTGCATGGCCTGCAAGATGGTGTTCGAGTCCGGGCAGGATCTGACGCCCGCCTCGGTCTGTCCCAACTGCAAGTCTGTGGGTGAGCTCAGGCCCAACATCGTCTGGTTCGGCGAGATGCCGATGCATCTCGAGGAGATCTACGAGGTGCTGGAACGCTGCGGCCTTTTCCTCGCCATCGGCACGTCGGGCGAAGTCTATCCCGCCGCCGGCTTCGTCCTCCACGTCCGTCGCCACATGCCGCGCGCCCATGCGGTCGAGCTCAACCTCGAACCGACCGACAATAAGAGCCTGTTCCACGAACACATCTACGGCCCCGCGACCGAGACCGTGCCGCCCTATGTGGCGCGCGTGCTGAAGCACGGCTGGAAATAGAAGAAGAGAGACGGAGGAAACTATGCCCGACATGACTCATGTACCGCACGGCGCGCATCACATCGCCGCCGACGCGCACGGCCAGAACTTCTATTCGATCGACCGCCAGTTCCAGGATCTGATGCGGCTCTACATGGAGCCCGGCCTGCGCCGGCAGATGACGCCGCATTTCGAGCGGCTGGGCGCGCTGGCCGGCGGCCGGCTCGACGAGCTGGCGATGGTCGCCGACAAGCACCCGCCGGTGCTGCAGCCACGCGACCGCTTCGGCCGCGACGAGGACTGGATCGACTACCATCCCGCCTATCGCGAGATGGAGAAGATCGCCTTCGAGGAATTCGGCATGCACGCGATGAGCCATCGCGCCGGCGTGCTCGGCATGGAGACGCCGGCTCATCCGCTGGTGAAGTACGGCATCACCTATCTCTTCGTACAGGGCGAGTTCGGCCTGATGTGCCCGGTCTCGGTGTCGGACACGTCCAACTTCATCATCAAGCGCTACGGCTCGCCCGCGCTGAAGAAGCTGCTGCTCGACCGGCTGCTCAGCCAGGACCCGGCGACGATGCTGAAAGGCACGCAGTTCATGACCGAGAAGGCCGGCGGCTCCGATGTCGGCGCGCTGGAGACCGAGGCCGAGCGCGTGGGCATCGGTCCCGACGGGGTCGAGCGCTGGAAGCTCTACGGCCAGAAGTGGTTCTGCAGCCATGCCGATGCCGATGTGGCTGTGATGCTGGCGCGGCCGCGCGGCGCCGCGCCCGGAACGTCAGGCCTCGGCCTGTTCGCGTTGCCGCGCCGACTCGAAGACGGTAGCCGCAACAGCTACCGGATCGTGCGTCTCAAGGACAAGCTCGGCACGCGCTCGATGGCCTCGGGCGAGATCATCCTCGACGGCGCCACCGCCTATCTGGTGGGCGACGCCGATCGCGGCTTCAAGCAGATGATGGAGCAGGTGAACCTGTCGCGGCTCAGCCACGGCGTGCGCGCCGCCTCGATGATGCGCCGCTGCCTCAACGAGGCGCTGGCCGCCGCGCGCGGCCGCCGCGCCTTCGGCCGCGCCATCGCCGAGTATCCGCTGCTGCGTCGCCAGCTCATGAAGATCATGCTGCCGACCGAACAGGCGCTGTCGATGTTCGCCTTCTCGGCCGATGCGATGGGCCGCGCCGATAAGGGAGACAAGGACGCCGCGAACCTGCTGCGCATCCTGACGCCGGTCTACAAGTTCCGCGCCTGCCGCGACAACATCCCGGTCGCCAGCGCCGCGCTCGAGGTCAAGGGCGGGCTGGGCTACATCGAGGAATGGGTGACCGCGCGGCTGGTGCGCGACGCGCAGATCGGCACCTTGTGGGAGGGCACCTCCAACATCAACGCGCTCGACGTGGTGCAGCGCGCCGTCGGCAAGTCGGGCGGCCACAAGACCCTCTCCGCCGCGCTCAAGGCCAGGTACGAACCGAGCGGCGCCCTGCCCGGCCAGTACAAGGGCCTGCTCGGCGCCACGCTCGACCGGGTCGAACGCTTCGTCGAAGCCGTCGCCGCCGACCCGAAGCAGGAAAAACGCTCCCGCCTCGCCGCCGGCGCCCTCTATCACGCCACGACGGCCGCGCTGCTGGCCTGGGAAGGCGCAACCCTCGGCGCCGAAGGCGGCGACGCCCGCCGCCTGCTCCTGTCGCGGTTGGTCATCGAACACCGCCTGGCCCCGCAGGACCCGCTCTCGCTCGGCGAGTCGGGCTGGGAAGAGGAAGCGATGAACCTCCTCCTCGACGACGCGCCCGTGCCGCTCGCTAAGGCAGCGGCGCTCGTGGCGGCATAGCTGCTAAGGGTCCCTCGCTGCGCTCGGGATGACAATCATGGGTTGCTGGATAACACAATCCATTACGATAAAGTTGTCATCCCGAGCGCAGCGAGGGACCTTTGGCGGCAGATGTTCACCTACTACGTCTACATCCTGACGAACGTTAAACGGAACGTGATGTATGTCGGCGTCACGAACGACTTGGGAAGGCGAGTCACCGAGCATCGCGCCGGCGCGGGTGGCGCCTTCACGCGGCAGTATCGTGTGAACACGTTGGTTTACGCCGATGGCGGCGGTCGAAGAAGGATGCACTGGTGGAAGCGGCTAATCCGACTTGGGCCGATCTGCTTGATGCGGGCACCACCAAAGGTCCCTCGCTACGCTCGGGATGACAACTTTTTCTTAATGAAGGTTGTGCGCCGGCAACGCGATAACTGTCATCCCGAGCGTAGCGAGGGACCTTTCGCCTAACGCTTCAGCACCTCGTCCGTGTGCTCACCGAGCAGCGGTTCGCGATAGAGCGGGCTCGAGGGTTCGTCCTTGAAGCGGACGACGGGGCCGAAGTGGAGGCGGCCTTGCTCGTCCGTCACCATGAAGCCGCGCTTCTGCAGGTTGGCGTCGGCGATGGCTTCGGGGAGCGTGTTGACCGGGCCGTAGCAGATGTCGAGCCTGGAGAGATAGTCCATCCAGTGGGCGAGCGGCTTGGCGCGGAAGGTTTCGGCGAGGAAATCCATGACCGGCTTCTGATGGGCGCCGGGCCATTCGCACAGGGACGCCATCTCGGGCTTGCCGAGCGCGCCCAGCAGGTTCTTGATGAACTTCATCTCCTGCCCGGCGATCACGAGCTGGCGGCCGTCGGACGTGTCGTAGACGCGGTAGAAGGCCGAGCCGCCGGTCGTGCGCTGCTGCTTCACGTCGGGCGCCTTGTTCTCGGCGAAGGTCGTGCCGACCACGTTGGCGCAGGAGGCCATCAGCGATTCGTGCATCGAGACGTCGATGTAATCGCCGCGGCCGGTATCCTTGCGGCGCAGCAACGCCATCAGCACGCCCGCCAGACCATGAAGACCGCTGACGAGGTCGGCGACCGGAATGCCGGGGATCGCCGGCCGTCCGTCGTCACCCAAAGTCAGGCTCAGCACACCGGTCATGGCTTCGAGCGCGAGATCGTGCGCGGCGCGGCCGGGATAGGCGCCGTCCTGGCCGAAGGCGCTGATCGAGCAATAGACGATGCCGGGATTCTTCGCGGCGACCGCGTCGTAACTGATGCCGAAGCGGGCGGCGACGCCGGGCCGGAACGATTCGACCAGCACGTCGGCCTCGCAGGCGAGACGGAAGAGATCGGCGCGGCCCTGCTCGCTCTTGAGGTCGAGCACGACGCTCTTCTTGCCGCGGCCCATGTTGCGGAAGAACACCGAGGTGCGCGCGTCGGGCGGCAGGATGTGGCGGCCGGGATCGCCCTCGCCCGGCGGCTCGACCTTGATCACCTCGGCGCCGTGATCGGCGAGCGACGTGGTGAGGTAGGGTCCCGGCAGGAACCAGGAGAGGTCGACGACCTTGATGCCCTGAAGTTTCATGATGACTTGCCCAGCAATGCGTCGTTGTCGGCGCCGAGCGGCGAGCAAGCGGATTGCGCCAGCCGCTCGCCGTCGATGCGCAGGGGATTGGCGAGGACGCGCAGGTCGCCCTTCACCGGATGCGGCACGGACGAGACCATGCCAGCGGCCCGCGCGAAGGAACTATCGAGCGCCTGGTCGAGGCGATAGACCGGCGCGGCGGGCAGCAGCCCGTTCATGGCGGCCAGCCATTCCGCTGTCGTGCGCGTGCGGAAGGTCACGTCCAGTTCGGCCGACATGGCAGCGCGATTCTTCGCGCGCGTGTTGGGATCGGGAAAGCGCGGATCGGTGACGAGATCCGCGCGGCCCATCACCTCGCACAGGTTCAGCCAGAATTTCTGCGTCATGCACATGATGAAGATCCAGCCATCCTTCGTCGGAAAGGTCTGGACCGGCGCCAGCGAGAGATGCGCGCTCCGCGGCACCCTTGGCGAGACATCGCCCTCGTTCAGGTACCACAGCCCGGGATAGGTGAGCTGGTGCATGGCGACGTCGTAGAGACAGGTATCGACGTCGCAGCCTTTCCCCGTGGTGCGGGCGCGCAGCAGGCAGCTCAAGAGACCGACGATGCCGGTGAGCCCACTCATACTGTCGATCATCGAGACACCGACGCGCGTCGGCGGTCCGTCTGGCTCGCCCGTCAGCTCCATCAGCCCGGCCTCGGCCTGCATCAGGAAGTCGTAGCCGGGCCAGTCCTTGCGTTCACTGTCCCGCCCATAGGCCGAGATGTGGAGGCAGACGATCGACGGCTTCAGATGCTTCAGGCTCGCATAGTCGATCCCAAGCTTCGCGGGCTGCGTACCGCGCATGTTGTTCACGACGCAGTCGGCACCCTTCACCAGCGCCTCGAACTGCCGTCGCCCCGCCTCCGACTTCATGTCCAGGGCCACGCTCTTCTTGCCGAGGTTCCACGCCTGGAAATACTCGCTGTCGTTCTCCCCGAGCTTGTAGGGCCCGACCTGGCGCGAGGGGTCGCCGCCCTGGGGCGCCTCGATCTTGATCACCTCGGCGCCGAGTTCCGCGAGGAACATCGTGCCGTAGGGACCGGCGCCGAACTGTTCCAGCGTGAGGACACGGATTCCTTCGAGCGGCTTGCTCACGAGATCGGGTTCCGCTTCACGAGCTGCCGCGCGATGATGATGCGCTGCATCTCGTTGGTGCCTTCGCCGATGCAGGTGAGCGGCGCGTCGCGATAGAGCCGCTCGATGTCGTATTCCTTGGAATAGCCGTAGGCGCCGTGGATGCGCATCGATTCGATACTGTTCTCCAGCGCGGCTTCCGACGAGAAGTACTTCGCCATGCCGGCTTCCATGTCGCAGCGCTCGCCGCGATCGAAGATGGCGGCGGCATCGAGTGTCAGCAGGCGGGCGGCGCGGGCGCGCGTCGCCATCTCGCCCAGCTTGAGCTGGATCGCCTGGTGCTCGCAGATCGGCTTGCCAAAGGTCTTGCGCATCTGCGAGTAGCTGGTCGCCAGCCGCAGCGCGCCCTCGGCGATGCCGACGCCGCGCGACGCCACGTTGATGCGGCCCAGTTCGAGTCCGCCCGCGACCTGGGCGAAGCCCTGGCCCTCGACCTCGCCGATCAGGTGATCGGCCGGGATCTTGTAGTCCTCGAACACCAGCTCGCCGGAATCGATCGACTTGTAGCCGAGCTTCTCCAGCTTGCGGCCGACCGTGAAGCCCGGCCCCTTGGGCGTGATGAACAGGCTCATGCCGGTATGGCGCGGATTGGCCTCGGGATTGGTCTTCACAAGCATGGCGAAGCAATGGCCCTCGATGCCGTTGGAGATCCAGGTCTTGGTGCCGTTGATGACGTAGCCGTCATTGCCGTCGCGCTTCGCGACCATGCGAATGGACTGAAGATCGGTGCCGGCATCGGGTTCGGTGAGCGCGAGGCCGCCGCGGATTTCGCCGGAAGCGAACTTGGGCAGCCAGCGCTCCTTCTGGCGCGGCGTGCCGAACTTCTCGACGGCCAGCGCCAGCATCAGGTGGGAGTTGAAGATGCCGGTGATCGCCATCCACACCGAGGAGATGCGCATCACGATCTCGGCGTAGGTTGTGGCCGGCAGGCCAAGCCCGCCATATTCCGGGCTGATCGTGGCGCCGAACAGGCCGAGCTCCTTCATCTGCTCGACGATCTCGGCCGGCCATTTGTCGGCGTGGTCGAATTCCTTCACGCGCGGCGCCACCTCGCGCTCGATCCACCGGTCGATGGTGGCAAGCAGCTGGGCTTCGTCGGCCTTGTCGATCGTATTCATTACGTCCTCCCGGCATCCATCATGCCCGACGGCAGGAAGCGGACAAGGCCGGGGAACCTCAGGACGAAATCCGGAGCCGTTCGGAGGCCCTAGGCGCGGCGACACAGGTCGTGCATCATCCGCGCCCAACAGATTCCGCTTCAAAGGAAGACGAAGACATGAGGAGACGTCATTTCACGGCCGGGCTGGCGACGCTGCCGTTCGTGCCGACCTTCGCCCTGGCGCAGGGCGACGACTGGCCCAACCGCAACGTGCGTATCGTCTGCCCGTTCACGCCCGGCGGCTCGCAGGACAATATCGCCCGCCGCCTCGCCGTGAAGCTCAGCGAGGAGCTCGGCCAGACCTTCGTGGTCGAGAACCGCACCGGCGCCGGCGGCTCGATCGCCGCCGACAATGTCGCCAAGTCGCCGCCCGACGGTTACTCGGTGCTGCTGGGCAATATCGGCAGCCACGCGCTGGTGCCGCATCTCTATCGCAAGCCGGCCTACAACGCGGTGACCGACCTCGAGACCGTGGCCTGGATCGGCACGCAGCCCAACCTTCTGTGCTGCAACCCGAGCTTCCCGCACGACACGCTGCCCAAGCTGATCGAGGCGGCGAAGAAGGAACCCGGCAAGTATTCGTTCGGCTCGTCGGGCCTCGGCACCTCGCCGACGCTGACCATGGAGCTGTTCAAGCAGAAGACCGGCTGCGACATCACCTTCATCAGCTATCGCGGCGCCGCCGCAGCCGCGGCCGACGTGCTGGCCGGGCACGTGCCGATGGTCATCTCGAACATCGATTCGCTGATGAGCCAGGTCAGCGCCGGCAAGCTGAAGCCGATGGCGTCGAGCGGCGCCAAGCGCTCGCCCGTCGTGCCCGATACGCCGACCTTCGCCGAAGTGGTGTCGCCCGATCTCGTCGTGACCTCGTGGTCGATCTGGGCGGTGCCGACCGGCACGCCGGCCAAGATCAAGGACAGACTGCGCAACGCGACGGAGAAGGCGCTGAAGTCGCCCGACGTGCTGGAGAGCATGAAGGCCGGCGGCTTCGAGCCCGGCATCATGACGGTCCCCGAGATCGACGCCTACATCCAGACCGAGATCAAGCGCTGGGGCGAGGTCATCCGTGCCGCGGGCATCAAGCCGGAATAACCACCTCATCCCGGACTTGCTGGCACCAGGTCTCGACCTGGTGTTCTGCGGCACGGCGCCGAGCCCGGCCTCGTTCAAGGCCCGCGCCTACTACGCCAATCCCGGCAACGCCTTCTGGCCGACCCTGTTTGCGGTCGGCCTGACGCCCGAGCGGCTGACACCGCAGCGCTTTCCCGAATTGCTGACGCTCGGCCTCGGTCTCACCGACCTCAACAAGACCGAGGTCGGATCGGATCATGAGCTGACGCCCGCGGCGATGGACGCGCAGTCGCTGCATGCCAAGCTGCGACGATTCCAGCCGTCCGCCATCGCCTTCACCTCCAAGAACGCCGCCTCGCTCGCCCTCGGCATCAAGGCGCCGGCCTATGGACGACAGGTCGAGCTGCTCGAAGGCGCGGTGGCCTTCGTGCTGGCCTCGCCCTCGGGCCGCGCGCGGTCGTTCTGGACACTGGCGCCGTGGAAAGAGGCCGCCGCCTTCGTCGCCGAGCGGCGACGGTTGCGCGAGCGCGCGGCATGATCGGCCGCCGCGCCGCGCTTGCCGGCCTGGCCGGATGGCCGGTCGCGGTGCGGGCACAGGACTCTCCACCAACGCTGCGCGACCTCGCCCGCCGCGCCACGATCTATCTCTTCCCGGTCTACGAGATGTATCGCGCTCGCTGGCGCGCGACGGTCGACGAGACGAACCTGCAACGCCAGCGCCTCAACCGCTTCCGCCACTTGGCAACGCTCGCCGACCCGCGCACGCGCGACGTCACCACGCCGAATGCCGACACGCTCTATTCCTCGGCCTGGCTCGACCTGTCGCTGGAGCCGCTGTTCCTCACCGTGCCGCCGGTCGGCGATCTCTATTACAGCTACGCCTTCATCGACCTGTTCACCGACAATTTCCTCGTCGTCAGCCACCGCCTGAAGGGCGCAGGCCTGGCGACGCACATGATCGTCGGACCCGCGTGGAATGGCGATGCGCCCGGCGACGTGACCTTGGTCCGCGCGCCCACCAATTCGGTGTGGCTGCTGGGCCGCATCCTGGTCGATGGGCCGGAGGAACTCGACCGCGTGCGCATTCTGCAGAACCGCGTGCTGCTCGAGACGCCCGACATGCGCAACGAGCGGCGCATCCTCGAGACCGGCGAGCTGATGCGCTTCCGCACCCAGGCGCCGCCCGAGCCCGTTGCCGACTGGCCGGCCGCCCATCCCGCCGAGCCCTTCGACCTGTTCGATATCGGCCTGCGGGCGCTCGGCGAAAGCCCACTGCCCGAACGCGACCGGCCGCTGTTCGAGGCGCTGGCGCCGCTGAAGCTGAAGCCCGGTCGCAAGTTCGACCAGCGCGCCTTCAGCAGTGCCGAGCAGCGTGCCATTCGTGCCGGCATCGAACAGGGTCATGCCGACATCCGCGTTGCCGCCGGGCGCGGCCGCACGATCGACGGCTGGACCTACGGCGAGCGGCATCTCGGCAATTTCGGCGACGACTATCTCTATCGCGCCGCCACCGCGCTGACGGCACTCGGCGCGCTGATGCCAGGCGAGGCGGTCTATGTGAGCTGCGCCGTCGATGCGGACCGGCGGCCGCTCTCGGGCAACCAACGCTACACGCTCGCCTTTGCGGCCGATCGCCTGCCGCCGGCGCGCGCCTTCTGGTCGCTGTCGGCCTATGAGGTGATGCCGGACGGTCGTGCCTTCTTCGTCGACAACAGGATCGACCGCTACTCGATCGGCGATCGCACCCCCGGCCTGTCGCGCGGCGCCGATGGATCGCTCACGATCCATATCCAGCGCGAACAGCCGACGGGCGAACGCGCCGCCAACTGGCTGCCCGCGCCAGCCGGGCCGATTCGGCTGATGCTGCGGGCCTATCAGCCTGACGAGGCGCTGATCGAAGGCCGCTATCGGGTCCCGCCGGTGCGTCGCAACTCCTCCCCCTGACCGGCGTTGCTCCTGCGAACAAAGCAGGAGCCCCCATGACCGACATCTCCCGCCGCTCGCTGGCCGCGGGCGCCGGCCTGCTGGTTGGTGCCATGGCTATTGGCGCACGCGCCCAGCAGGCGCCGCCGCAGCTCGCAAGCGCCGTTCCCGTGCCGAAGGCGACCCCCAAGCCGCTGATCGTCAATCCCGACAAGGTGAAGGGCCTGTCGGCCAATCTCCTGCGCACCCATCACGACACCGAATATGCCGGCGCCGTGAAGAAGCTGAACGCGATCGGCGAGGAGCTGGCCAAGGTCGATTTCGCGGAGATGCCGCCCGAGAAGCTCGGCGAGTTGAAGCGCGACGAGCAGGCCCTGCAGAACTCGGTGGTCCTGCACGAACTCTATTTCGACGGGCTGGCCGAAGCGCCTACCCAGCCCTCGGGCCTGCTGGCCCAGGCCCTGTCGCGTGACTTCGGCAGCCTCGACCGCTGGAAGGCGGAGTTCGTCGGGATCGGAAAGTCGCTGGCCTCGGGAACCGGCTGGGTGATCCTGGCCTATGCGCCGCGCGACAAGCGCTTGCTCAACTACCGCGCCGAAAACGATTCGATGGCGCCGGCTAGCGGCGTGCCGTTGCTCGCGATGGACATGTACGAGCATGCCTACTCGGCCGACTACGGTACCGACACGGCGAAATACATCGAAGCGTTCGCGCAGGCGATCAAATGGACGAACGCGGAGCGCCTCTATCGCGAGGCGATGCGGGTTTGAATTAAGGATCCTTCGCTGCGCTCAGGATGACACGTTTTGTCATCCCGAACGAAGTGAGGGATCCTTCGCTTTATCTCAAAGCAGCGCCGCTTAAGCGCTCGGCTGGCTGCGCTGCGATTCTTCCTCGGCCTTGGCTTCGATCGCTTCCATGTCGTCGTCGCTCAGGCCGAAATGGTGGCCGATCTCGTGGATCAGCACGTGGCGCACAATGTGCGGCAGGTCCTCGCCTGACTCGCACCAGTAATCAAGGATCGGGCGGCGATAGAGGAAGATGCGGTCGATGTCGTTGGCGACATGGCCCGCGCCGCGTTCCATCATCGACACGCCCTGGTAGAGACCGAGCAGGTCGAACGGAGTCTCGAGCTCCATCTGCTTCTCGATCTCGTCCGACGGGAAGTCGTCGATCTGGATGCGCACGTTGCCGATGTGCTTGCGGAACTCCTCGGGAATCGTCGCGAGCGCCTCGGCGGCGATCGCTTCGAAATCCTCCAGTGTGGGCGCCAGGCCGAAGCAGGGCGTGCGCCGAGGATTGTTGAAGACCGGCATGACTCCCCCTTATAGGACCCGCGCGCCCACGCCAAGCGCTTGTCGTGATCGTTTGTGCACCTTCCTATCTTGAAGTTTGGCGTGTTATTCGCATGGTCGCCTTCCTGATTGATCCGCATTAAGCTCGCCGCCGCATATGCTCAAGTTTCTCGTCCGCCGCCTGATCGTGGCCCTGCTCGTCGCGGCCACGGTCATGACGCTCGCGTTCATCCTGACGCGACTGTCGGGCGACCTCGCCACGTCGATCGCCGGCCCCAACGCCACGGCCGCCGACATCGAGGCGATCCGCAAGGCCTATGGACTCGACAGGCCGGTGCTCAGCCAGTTCTTCGACTGGGTGGGCCGCGCCCTGACCGGCGACCTGGGCAAGAGCTACTTCTTCCAGACGAACGTCTCGTCGTTGATCGCCGAGCGCATGCCGGTGACGCTGACCCTGGGCCTGACAGGCCTCACCATCGCACTTCTCATCTCGATCCCCATGGGTATCCTTGCGGCGGTGCGCGAGAATACCAACTTCGACCGCGCGGTGCAGATGGTCGCCTTGCTCGGCCAGGCCATGCCGTCCTTCTGGCTGGGCCTCCTGCTGATGATCACCTTCGGCCTCACCCTGGGCTGGCTGCCGATCTCGGGCACCGGCTCGTGGGAGCATTTCGTCATGCCGGGCATCGTGCTGGCCTTCTCCGCGGTCCCTGCCCTCACGCGCCTCACGCGCGCCGGCATGATCCAGGCGATGGCCAGCGACTACATCCGCACCGCGCGCGCCAAGGGCTTGTCGCGCGCGTCGATCCTGCTGAAGCATGCCCTGCGCAACGCCGCCATTCCCGTCGTGGCCATCGCAGCGGTGCAGCTCGGCTTCATGCTGGGCGGCTCGATCGTCATCGAGCAGGTCTTCGCGCTGCACGGCGTCGGCTTCCTCGCGTGGGAAAGCATCGCCAAGAACGACTTCCCGGTCGTGCAGGCCGTCGTGCTGGTGCTCGCCGTCATCTATGTGGCTCTGACCATGGTTTCCGATCTGTTGAACGCCGTACTCGATCCGCGGCTGAGAGCATGAGGCTGGGGGCATGAGTGCTGCCGTGTCGGTCAATGCCGGCCCGCGACGGGGCTGGAGGAGCGCGGGCACCTGGATCGGTGCGGTCATCGTGGGCGTTGCGCTGATCTGCGCGATCTTCGCGCCGCTGCTGGTGCCGCACGATCCGTTCGCGCAGGACCTCAGCAAGCGCCTGCTCGTGCCGTTCTGGATGGAAGGGCACGATCCTGCCTACATCCTCGGCACCGACCAGCTCGGTCGCGACTATCTCTCGCGCCTGATCTGGGGCTGCCGCATCTCGATGCTGATCGGCATCACCGTCACGATCGTGTCCGGCGTGATCGGCATCGCGATGGGCGTGCTGGGCGGCTTCTTCGGCGGACGTATCGACGATGCAGTCCTGTTCGCCATCACCACGCGCCTCTCCATCCCGGTCGTCCTCGTGGCCCTGGCCGTCGTCGGCCTGCTCGGCACCTCGATGACGCTGCTGGTGCTCACGCTCGGCCTGCTGCTCTGGGATCGCTTCGCGGTCGTGGCGCGCTCGACCTCCATGCAGGTGCGCAACCTCGATTTCGTGGCAGCCGCCTGGTGCGCCGGCTGCTCGCGCTTCCGCGTGCTGTCGCGAGAGGTACTGCCCAACATCGCGAGCCATCTCGTCGTGGTGGCGACGCTCGAGATTGCGCTGGCGATCCTGCTCGAAGCCACACTGTCGTTTCTCGGCCTCGGCGTGCCGCCGCCGCTGCCCTCGTGGGGCCTGATGATCGCCGAGGCCAAGGACTACATGTTCTTCAGCCCGTGGGTGATCGTGATCCCCGGCGTGGCGCTGTTCGTGCTGGTGCTTGGCATCAACCTGCTGGGCGACGGCCTGCGCGACGCCTTCGGCACGCGGTCGCGCACATGAGCACGCTTCTCGACGTCGAGCGGCTCGAAGTGGGCTTCGGCGGCCGCACCTCGGCGGTGCGCGGCGCCTCTCTCACGGTCGAACGCGGCGAGACCCATTGCCTGGTGGGCGAATCGGGCTGTGGCAAGTCGGTGACCGCGCTCGCGATCATGAACCTGCTGGCGCGCGGCGGTCATCGCACGGCCGAGCGTCTCAACTTCCAGGGCGACGATCTACTGAAGCTCGACGATCGCGGCATGTCGCGGCTGCGCGGCAATTCCATGGCGATGATCTTCCAGGAGCCGATGACCAGCCTCAACCCGGCCTACACGATCGGCTCGCAGATGACCGAGGTGATGCGCCGGCACAAGAAGGTGAGCCAGCGGGTCGCGACCGACCGCGCCGCCGACCTGCTCGGCAGGGTCGGCATCACCGCGCCGGGGCTGCGCCTCGGCCAGTTCCCGCACCAGCTCTCGGGCGGCCTGCGCCAGAGGGTGATGATCGCCATGGCGCTGATGTGCGAGCCGCAGCTCCTGATCGCCGACGAGCCGACCACGGCGCTCGACGTCACGGTGCAGGCCCAGATCCTGCGCCTGCTCGCCCAGCTCCAGCGCGACCTCGGCCTCGGCCTGCTGCTGATCACCCACGATCTCGGCATCGTGGCCCGCGTCGCCCATCGCGTCTCGGTCATGTATGCCGGCGAGGTCGTGGAGAGCGCGGCGACCGCCCAGCTCTTCGCCGACCCGAAGCATCCCTACACGCAGGGCCTGCTGCGCTGCGTGCCGGTGCCCGGCAAGCAGCGCCAGGACGAGCCGCTGGGCTCAATCCCCGGCACGGTGCCGCGCATCGGCCCGGGCTTCGAGGGCTGCGGCTTCCGCGATCGCTGCACCTTCGCCGATGCGACCTGCGCCCACACCGTGCCGCATCAGGTCGCGGCACCGGGTCACGACTATCTCTGCCGGTTGGCACCATGAGTGCTGCAACCGCCCTGCCGGCGATCGAATTGAAATCGGTCGGCAAGACCTTCCGCGTCTCCGGCGGCATTTTAGGCAAGGATCGTCGCGTGGTCGCCGTCGACGGCGTCTCCTTCGCCGTACCGACGGGCGGCGTGATGGGCGTCGTGGGCGAATCGGGCTGCGGCAAGTCCACCCTCGCCCGCCTGATCCTGGGCCTGCTCACACCCGACGCCGGCGACATTGCGGTCGAGGGCCAGCGCATCGTCGACATGGATCGCAAGGCCCGCGCGCGGCTGATCCAGCCGGTGTTCCAGGATCCGTTCTCGTCGCTCAATCCGCTGACCCGTATCCGCGACATCGTGGCGATGCCATTGCAGGCACAGGGCACCTTCTCGCGCGCCGAGATCGCCAAGCGCGTCGACGAGATGCTGGAGCGCGTCGGCCTGCCCGGCGAGATGGGCAATCGCCTGCCGGCCGAACTGTCCGGCGGCCAGCGCCAGCGGGTCGCCATCGCGCGCGCGCTGGTGCTGCGGCCGCGCATCGTGGTGTGCGACGAGCCGACCTCGGCGCTCGACGTTTCGGTGCAGGCGCAGATCCTGAACCTGCTCGCCGAGCTACGCCGCGACCTCAACCTCACTTATCTGTTCATCAGCCACAATCTCGCGGTGGTCGAGCATGTCGCGAGCGAGGTGGCGGTCATGTATCTCGGCCGCATCGTCGAGAAGAAGCCGACGCAGGCGCTGTTCCACGAACCCGAGCATCCCTACACCAAGGCTCTGCTCGCCTCCGTGCTGACGCCCGAACCGGGCCTCGGCGTGCCCGATGTGGGCCTGGGCGACATCATGCCCGACCCGGCCAACATCCCGCCCGGCTGCCGCTTCCATCCGCGCTGCCCGATCGCCGAACCGCGCTGCTCAACGGAAACGCCGCCGCTCAGGCCTCGGCCCGGCGGCGGCGTGGAGTGTCTGCTGGTTCCTTGATCGCCGATCTTGGTTCAAGCGAAGACGCGCCACGGAGTGGCGCGCCCCCAGCAATGACTCATTTCCATTTGGCAAAGTAGAAGCGCGGCAGCTCGTCCGGGTAGGTCTTGAACTCGAGGCCCTTGGCGAAGGCGTAGACGTTCACCGTGGTGTAGATCGGCATCCAGTAGGCCTTCTCGGTGGCGATCTTCACGGCCGCCGAATAGGCCTTCTTGCGCTTCTCGACGTCGGAGGTGGCGCCGCCCTCGGCGATCAGCTTCTCGAGCTCGGGATCCTTCGAGTAGTTGTCGAGCGCGCCCTCGCCGAACATCACCGGCATGATCGCCGACACGTCGTTGATCGAGTAGCTGCCCCAGGTCGCCATGTAGAGCGGCGCTTCGCCCTTCTGCGCCTTCTGGATGCCGGGAGAGACCTGGAGCTGGGTGATCTTGGCCTTGATGCCGACGGCACCCAGGTAGTTCTGCACCGATGCCGGCCATGAGGTCGGCTGCACGTAGGTCACGAGCTCGGTCTCGAAGCCGTTGGGGAAACCCGCCTCGGCCAGCAGCGCCTTGGCCTTGGCCGGATCGTAGTCGTACTTCACCGCGGCATCGGCATCGCAGCCGAACTGGCTGGGGAAGCAGGGCGCCGGCGGCACGCGGCTGCCACCGCCCACCAGCTTCTCGGAGAACTGCTTGCGGTCGACGGCATGCCAGATCGCCTGGCGCACCTTGACGTTGGTGAGCGGGTTGCCCGCACCCGAGCGGCCGGCGGCATCGATCGACAGATAGCCGACCCTCATCGATTCCTGACGCACCGCCTGCAGGAACGGCATCTTGTTGATGTCGTTCGCCTGGTCGGGATTGATGTTCCAGATCCAATCGGCCTTCTGGGCCAGCAGCTCGGTCACCGCGGTCGCCAGTTCGGGCACGAAGCGGACATGCAGCTTCTTGATCGCCGGCACGCCCTTGGGCGAGCCCTTCCAATAATCCTCGAAACGCTCGAAGAGGATTTCCTTGCCCTGGTCGTTCTTGACGATCTTGTAGGGACCGGCGCCGATCGGCTTGGCCGAGAAGCCCTCCGGCCCGACCTTCTCGCGATAGGCCTTGGGATGGATCGGCGTCACCATGGCAAGATATTCCAGCGCCGCCGGCGTCGGCCGCTTCATCTTGATGCGCACGGTCCAGTCGCCGGTCTTCTCGACCTTGTCGATCCAGGCGTAGTTCGACGGCACCGCGACCTTGGACGCGGGATCGATCGCCATATTGATCGTGTAGACGACATCGTCGGGCGAAAGCGTGCTGCCGTCATGGAACTTCACGCCCTGGCGGATCGTAAGGTCGAGCGTGCTGTCGTCGGTGAACTTCCAGTCGGTCGCGAGCGACGGCTTGAGATCGAAGGTCGCGGGATCGCGATGGACCAGCATGTCCCAGGCCTGGTGCGCCAGGATCAGGCCGGTGCGCTGGCTGTTGAAATACATGTCGACGTTGGGCACGGCGTCGTTGAACAGGATGCGCAGCGTGTCGGCGGACTTCTGCGCCGAGGCGGGCGCGGCAGCAACGGCACCGAGGGCGGCAGCCGTGGTGGACAACAGGGCAGTACGTCGGGTGATCTTCAAGAAAGCCTCCGGTTTGTTGGGGCGAGCCTAGGCTGCTGTGCCGCGATGAGGCAAGCTTCACGCCAACTGAGGAGAGAACAGATGACCGCCAAACTTGCCGGCAAGGCCCGCACCCAGGCACTCGCCACCATCAAGGGCTGGAAGAAGGTGCGCGGACGCGACGCCCTCCAGAAGAGCTTCAAGTTCGCCGACTTCAACGAGGCCTGGGGCTTCATGACCCGCGTCGCGATGGCGGCCGAAAAGGCCGACCACCATCCCGAATGGTCCAACGTCTACAACAAGGTCGAGATCGTGCTGTCGACGCACGATGCCGGCGGCCTGTCGCTGAAGGACGTGGCGCTGGCCAAAATCATCGACGCCGTCGCCTGACGGGACCCACGATTCGACACCTGCATGCGCACTGCAGCAGCCTGCACTTCGGCGAACGTCTAACTACCGCCGTCCGGGGCGACCGGGCTATCGTCAGGCGATGACCGACGACCAGCGAAGCCCGAGTTCCGACGAGGTGCCAATGCGTTCACGTGAGGCATTCGCATGACGACGCCGGCTCCTCCAAAGCTGGCTCCCCCAAGGGCGGCGCTGGTCATCGTCTCCATCTCGATCGCGGCGATCATCGCGCTGTCGCTGTGGTACCTCGTCCAGCCGCAGCCGCTGCTCATCCAGGGCGAAGCCGACGCCACGCGCGTCGACATCGCCGCGCGGGTCGACGGCAGGCTGGCGCAGCGCCTGGTCCATCGCGGCGAGAACATCGCCGCCGGCCAGGTGCTGGTGACGATCGACAATCCGCAGCTCCTGACCAAGCTCAAGGAAGCGGAAGCCGCCCGTGCCGTGGCCGTGGCCGATCTCAAGCGCATCGAGGTCGGCACGCGGGCCGAGGTGATCGCCACGCGCAAGGCCGCGCTGGCTGCCGCCGAGGCCAATGCACGGCTGGCGGAGCAGAGCTACGACCGCACCAAGCAGCTCACCACGCGCGACTTCGCCTCGGTGCAGAAGCTCGACGAGGCGACCGCGACCCTCGACGTGGCGCGCCGCAGCCAGCAGCAGGCCAAGCTGTCGCTCGACGAGGCGGTCGCGGGCTACACGGCCGAGGAACGCGGCGTCGCTCAGGCGAGCGTCGCCAAGGCGGATGCCGCCATCGCCACCCTGCAGGCCCAGGTGGCGGAACTCACGGTGAAGGCGCCGATCGCCGCGCAGGTCTACCAGACGAGCGCCGATCCCGGCGAATACGTGTCGCCCGGCGTTCCCCTGCTGTCGCTGGTGGACGTCGCCGACATCTGGGTGCGCTTCGACATGCGCGAGGACCTCGTGAAGGGGCTGAAGGTCGGCGACCGTTTCGAGGTCCGCGCGCCGGCGCTGGGCGACCGGCCGATCACCGTCGTGGTCCGCCGCATCGCGACCCGCGGCGAGTATGCCGGCTGGCGCGCGACCCGCGCGACCGGCGACTTCGATCTCAGGACCTTCGAGATCCGCGCCTATCCGGTCGAGCCGGCGCCCGAGCTCAGGCCCGGCATGAGCGTCTATGCCGACTGGAAGAAGCGCCCCTGATGGCATCGGCACCGCCTTCGACGGGCCTTCTCGCCGTTGCACTGCGCGAGCTCGCCTGGCTGTGGCATGACCGGGTCGCGTTGTTTCTCGTGGCCGGCGTGCCGCTGATCGCCTTCACGGTCCTGTCGATCACCTTCAGCAACGCCGTCATCCGCGACCTGCGGGTCGACGTGGTCGACGCCGATCGCACCGAGACCTCGACGATCTACGTGCAGGCGCTCAATGCCGCGCCGGGCGTGAACGTCACGCGACGCTCGACCGACCTGAACGGCGCCATGCAGGCGGTGCGTTCCGGCGACGCCATCGCCACGGTCTATCTGCCGCGCCATCTCGAACGCGACATCGCCGCCGGCAAGCAGCCGCAGATCGTGATCTTCCACAACAAGCAGTTCTTCACGCCGGGCAACATCGCCTCGAGCGCGTTGGGCGCTGCGGTGTCCGCCGGCACCGCCAGCCTGCCGGCCGGACCACGGGGCGCGGCGGGATATGCGCCCGGTCCTCTCGTGGTCGAACAATACGTGCTCACGAACCCGGCGCTGAATTATGCGCAGTTCCTGCTGCGCGCGATCCTGCCGACCTTCCTGCACATCGTGGCCGCCGCCGCGGCAGGCTATGCCGTCGGATCGGAATTCGGCTCGCGCAACCGCCAGGAATGGCTCGCGACCGCCGGCGGCGATCCGCTCACGGCGCTGGTCGGCAAGCTCGCACCGTATTTCGGAATCTTCGCGATGCTCATGATCGCCGACGCCCTGACCATCCATGACCTCTACCAGGTGCCGTTCCGCGGCAGCAGCCTGATGACGGGCGCGGCCGCCTGCCTGTTCCTGGCGGCCTATCTCAGCCTCGGCGCCCTCCTGCAGCTTCTCGTGCGCAATCTCGCCCTCGGACTGACGCTGACCGCCATCATCTGCTCGCCGGCCTTCGGCTTCGCCGGCGTCGGCTTCCCGGTGATGGCGATGGGCGACTTCGCGCGCACCTGGGGGGCGTTCCTGCCGCTGCGCTGGTTCATCGAGATCCTGTTCGACCAGGCGGCGCGCGGCATCCCCGTGCAGGATTCGCTGCCCGCCTTCGCCGCGCTGGCGATGCTCGCCGGAGTCTTCTTCATCCTCGCCGTGCTGCGGCTGCGCTCGATCGCGCGCGCGCCGGCCAGGCCGCAGCCTCCTCCGGCCGCAGACGGAAGTGCACCGGAGCCGCAGGCCATGCCGGCGCATCTCCGCCTCGCCGCGGCCTTCGCAGCCGAATACCGGCGCGTCCTGGGCGACCGCGGCGCTTTCGGCCTGCTGGTGATGGCGCCGCTGATCTACGGCGTCCTCTATCCGCAGCCCTATCTCGGCGAGGTCATCCGCGCCGTGCCGATCGCCGTCGTCGACAACGACTCGACCGAACTCAGCCGGATGATCGTGCAGGCGCTGAACGCCTCCGAGGCGATCCGGGTCGCGGTTCGGTCGAGCACTCTTGCCGATGCGCAGGCCGCCCTGCAGCGGGGCGAGGTCTTCGGCATCGTCGACGTTCCGAGCGGAACGGAGCGCGACGTGCTGGCGGGACGCAAGGCGCGGCTGCCGGCCTATGTCGATTCGGCCTACTTCCTCCTCTACAACCGCACCCTGCAGGGCATCAGCGAGTCGGTCGGCGCAGCGACGGCCGAGTTGCTGTCGCACGATGCCCGCCCGGACGGAAGCCTCGCCCGCGCCGCGATGGCCAGGGCCTCGCCCGTCGAGGTGCTGAACCAGCCGCTGTTCAATCCGACCGGCGGCTACGGCAGCACCATCGTGCCGACCGCCTTCATCCTGATCCTGCAGCAGATCATGCTGATGGGCGCGGCGACCCTGGGCGGCGTCGCCTACGAGCAGGGCGGATGGCAGGCGCGCCGCCGGCGCGGTTCGATCTCGTCCGTCGCCGGCCAGGGGCTTGCCCATCTCCTGCTGGTGCTGCCGGGCGCCGCGCTCTTCCTCGTGGTGTTGCCGCGCGTCTATGGCATTGCCGCCACGACCAACCTGCTCGACCTGCTCGCGATGACGATACCGTTCATCCTCGCCGCGAGCTTCCTCGGCCAGTTCGTCGGCACCTGGTTCGGGCGGCGCGAGACGGCGGTCGTCCTCCTGATGGCATCGAGCCTGCCGCTCCTGTTCCTCGCCGGGGTCTCGTGGCCGGTCGAGGCCATCCCGACCTGGCTGCGAACCGCGAGCCTCGTCTTTCCCAGCACCTCGGCGATCGATGGCCTCATCCGCATCAACCAGATGGACGCGCGCCTGCACGACGTCTTCGGGGACTGGATCACCTTGTGGGTCCTGGCCACGCTCTACGGCACCCTTGCCGTGACGGCGACCTGGATCTCGGCCCGCGAAGGAGCGCTCCGTGAACGCACCGCGTAGGAAGCGCCTCGCCCTGGGCGGGCTGGCGGTCGTCGCGCTGGCCGCGATAGCGCTCGCCGTGCTGTGGTCGCGGCACGACCAGCCGCTGGCGCCGATCGCGGGCATGGTCCGCCAGACCGAGATCCGCATCGCACCGGAGATCAGCGGCCGGCTGGCATCGATTGCCGTGCAGCCGGGGCAGGCCGTGCGCAAGGGCGAGCTTCTCGCCGTGCTCGACAATCCCGATCTGGCCGCCGCGCTTGGCGAAGCCATGGCGGCGGCAAAGAGCGTCAAGGCGGAACACGACCGGGTCTATGCCGGCCTGCGCGCCGAAGGCGTCGCCATCCTCGACCAGACGATGCAGACGGCCGAGACCACCCTGCAGCTCGCCCGGCAGGAGAATGTCCGGACCAAGGCGCTGGCGGCCCGCGACTTCACCAGCCGGCAAAAGCTCGACGAGAGCGACGCCTCGCTGGCCAAGGCCGAAGCCGACCTGGAGTACAAGCGTGCCCAGCTCGATGCCGCGCGCGCCGGTCCGACGGAGGAGGAGCGCGCCGTCGCCGATGCGCGCGTGGCGCTGGCGAACGCGACGGTGGCGGACCTCCAGGCACGGCTCGACAAGACGCGGCTGGTCGCCCCGGCCGATGGCACTGTCGGCATCCTCGTCGCCGAGCCGGGCGAGATCGTCCCGGCCGGCAAGCCGGTGCTCACCCTGAACGTCGGCAACGAACGCTGGTTCGCCTTCACCCTGCGCGAGGACGCGCTCGGCAAGCTCACCGTCGGCAGCGAGGTCAACCTGGTCACCGACTCCGGCCAGCGCATCGTCGCGCGGGTCACGGAGTTGCGGCCGCTCGGCCAGTTCGCGACCTGGCGCGCCGCCCGCGCCGTGGGCGACCACGACCTCAACAGCTTCCGCCTGCGGCTCGACCCGCTCGGCGCCGTCGACGGGCTGCAACCGGGCATGACGGTGTGGCTGCGCTGACGTGATACCGGTCGGCGGCGCGAGAGTCAGCCGCCTGCCTTGACGACCTCGTTGAAGTGCAAGCGGACGCGGACGGCCGAGTGTTCGAGCAGCAGCCGGCCCGCACGCTCCGCGCCTTCGGCATCGCCCGCCGAGACACAGTCGGCAAGACGCCGCCAGTCGGCCGCCGATTCCTCGCGACCCGCCCGGGTGAGGAAGCTGCTGGCCTGGCCGCGGATCAGCTGCCACATGCCCATGCCGGCCAGCCGCTTGTACATGTCGGGCAGGTGGTTGTTGCCGCAGCGCTCCGTGAGGAACGTCTGGATGCGCACCGACTGGGTCGCGAAATCCTGCGGCGACATGTCGGCGATGGCCGCCATGCTCTCCAGCTCGGCCACCAGCGCCTCCAGCTCGGCGCGTTCTCCCGGACCGGCCTGGCGCGTGTAGCGGCCGGCGGCGACGGCGAGCAGCGCGGTGCGCAGTTCGAACAGGTCGTCGAGGTCGCTGCGGGAGAATTCCGCGATCCGCGCGCCCGAACGCGGGATGCGTACGACATAGCCCTGCCGCGCCAGCGCGATCAGCGCCTCACGCACCGTGGCGCGGCTGACCGCATGGGTCTGGGCCAGCAACTCCTCTTTCAGCCGGTCGCCCGGCTTGAGCCGCCCCGTCATCACATCTTCCAGCACGCGCTCGGCCAGTCGCTCGGGCAGCGACTTCACGAGCTTTCCAAGCGGCGTTTCCGGAATGGGGCTGGCGTCCATGCGGCGACGATCCCTGTTTTGTCTGACAATAAACAGTATATTGACCGATAATCGGTCGGCTGGATAGATTGGAGGCTTGGGAGAACTCACATGAACTCACTCGAAATCACCCCTCTCGGTTTTGCGGCGGGCGCCCAGATCCGGGGCATCGATCTGCGCAAGCCGCTGACCAACTCGCAGCACGAGGAAATCTACAAGGCCTGGCTGGAGCACATCGTGCTCGTCTTCCCCGAGCAGGACCTGACGCCCGAGGAGCAGATCGCCTTCTCGCGCCGCTTCGGCGTGCTCGACAATCACGAGTCGCAGGCGCCCTCGACCCTGCATCCGGATCATCGCGAGATCCTGGTCCTGACCAACAAGATGGTCGGCGGCAAGAAGTCGGGCACCCACAATTCGGGCCGCAACTGGCACACCGACTTGAGCTACACGTCCCGCCCCGCCAAGGGCGCGGTGCTCCACTGCAAGGAGAAGCCGCCGGTCGGCGGCGACACGATGTTCGCCAACCTCTATCTCGCGCTCGAGACCCTGACGCCGCCGATGCGCGGCTTTATCGAGACTCTCGAGGCGCTGCATGACGTGTCGATGATCCGCGGCATCGAGGCACGCGATCCCGCCGATGTGGCCGAGATGAAGCGGCGCAATCCGCCGGTCGTCCATCCGGTGGTGCGCACCCATCCCGAGACCGGCCGCAAGTCGCTGCTGGTCAACCAGCGCATCCGCCGCTTCCTCGGCATGTCCGACGAGGAGAGCCAAAGCCTGCTGGCGATGCTCAACGCGCACGCGACCTCACCGGAATTCGTCTACCGCCACCGCTGGAGCCTCGGCGACGTGGTGATGTGGGACAATCGCTGCAGCGCCCACGTGGCGCTGGGCGACTTCGACCAGACCAAGCCGCGCGTGATGTTCCGCTGCTCTCTCGAAGGCGAGGTCGAGAGCGGCCGCATCGCGAGCAACACGACGGCCAACACGGCGGGCAACGATCGCGAATCGACGCTGCAGGCGGTCGCCGCCGTTTCCTGAAGTGGCCGCAAAGGCTCAACGACAAGACAAGACAAGACAAGAAGTACGAATCGGGAGGATGGAAATGTTGCGTTCGAAGTTCATGGGGCTGCTTGCCGGCAGCCTCCTCGCACTTGCCATGCCCGCCGTTGCGCAGACGCCGTCCTTTCCCGACAAGTCCATCCGGCTTGTCGTGGGTTTCCCGCCCGGCGGCGCGACCGACGTGATCGCGCGCCTGCTGGCGCAGGGTCTTACGACCGAACTCGGCCAGACCGTGCTGGTCGAGAACAAGGGCGGCGCGAGCGGCATCATCGCCTCGGAGATGGTCGTGAAGGCGCCGGCCGATGGCTATACGCTGCTCTTCGTGCCGAGCTCGCACGCGACGCTGGGCGCGCTCTATCCCAATCTGTCCTTCGATCCGATCAAGGACTTCACGGCAATCGCGACGGTGGCGCGCACGCCCTACCTGCTCGTCGTGCATCCCGACCTGGGCGTGAAGACCGTGGCGGAGCTCATCGCCATGGCGAAGGCCAAGCCCAACGGGATCGCCTACGCCTCGACCGGCATGGGTACGGCGCAGCATCTCGCCGGCGAAGTCCTGCAGCGCACCGCCGGCGTGCAGATCCTCCACGTGCCCTATCGCGGCAGCGGCGCGGTGCGCGCCGACATCCTGGCGGGCCGCATCCAGACCATGTTCGACAATGTCGCGGTGATGCTGCCCTACGTGCAGCGTGGTGAGATGCGCGCACTTGCGGTAACGGGACCCAAGCGCAGTTCGCTGGTTCCGGAATTGCCCACCTTACGCGAGTTGAACCTCGCTGCTGCCGAGATCGAAGGATGGTTTGTCGTCCTCGGACCGGTCGGCGTTCCCGATGCCGTGGTGCAGCGCCTGAATGCCGCCGTAAACAAGGTCCTGGCTTCACCGGCGACGGCCGAACGCCTCGCCACGATGGGTGCCGAGCCGCTGATCGGCCCGCCGCAGGACGTCGTCACCCTGGTGAGCGGCGACCGCGACCGCTGGGGCAAGGTGATCCGTGATGGAAACATCAAGCCAGAGTGATTGAAAGGGGCTGTGACAAGCGACCGTTACACCCCTTGCAACCTCTGGAATTCGGCCCGCGCCTTCCCAGATGGGTGATCACTGAATAGCGTTCACCATCGGAAAGTCAGCCCAATGTCCAAGAGTATGTTCGCGCTTGCTGCGTCTTGTGCCGCGCTTGCTCTTTCGCCTCTTACGGTTTCGGCAACCGGCCTCCCCAGCATCTACGGTGCATACGGCGAATACGATCACGATCTCGACAACTGTGCGGTCGAAGTGCCGCCCAACGACGCGTTGCTGGCGAGCGGTCGCGTCGTTGCCATCGATGCGGCTGCAGGCCGGATCACGCTGGACTACCGCCCGCTCCCGCTTCTGCCCGAGGGCGGCGTGAGGATCTTCACCGTCGAGGATCCCGCGTCCCTGAAAGGCCTCCGCCCCGGCGATCGCGTCCGCTTCGAAGTCGAACGCGAAGGCCGTCGCTTCGTCGTGACGCACCTGGAGAACAGCAATTAGCTAGGAGGCCAGCCGCTTGCGCGCGTGACGCAACAGTTCGCCGTCGTGCGGCTGATCCATCTCCTCGACGCCGACCAGCTTCTTCGCAAGCTGTTCGGCGTGACCAACCTTCACATATTTCTCAAAGTCCTGACGCGGTCCCGTGGGGCCCGCGATCATCCAGCCTTCGACCTCGGTGAGCTCCGCGAGGATCGCCTCGAAATATTCGCGATCGTCGCGGACCCGGCCTTCGCCCTCGGCCTTGACCTCGAGCTTCTCCACCTCGCCGGAGCCGAAGCGGTAGATGTGGGCCTCGTCGGCGTTCAGCCAGACGGCAGCGTGCGGCGAACTCACATGCCCCTCCCGCGTTCCTCGGCACCCTGATTGTGCTCGCCGCCCGGCTGGGCGATCTCGCGCAATGCATTACCGACCTTGCGGCCGTCATTCTCGTGGGCCGCAACATCGGCCAGCGACAGGATGCCGACCAGCCGCTTGTCGCGGTCGACCACCGGCAGGCGGCGGATCTGCTGCTCGCCCATGTTCCTGGCGACGTGCGCGGTATCCTCGTCGACGAAGCAGTACTTCACGTCCTCGGTCATGATCTCGCGCACTTCGGTCTTGGGCCCCTTGCCCTCACCTATGGCGCGCACCGCGATGTCGCGGTCGGTGATCATGCCGATCAGCCTGTCTTCCTCTCCAACCGGCAGCAGGCCGGCATCGATGGCCAGCATCATCCGCGCCGCGTCCTCGATCGTATGGTCGGGTCGCGCGACACAAACGTCGCGCGTCATTGCCTCGCTCACTCGCATGGCATCGCTCCCTCTCGTTCGGGTTCAGCGAAAAAACGCCGTTGCAGAGCGTGTGGTTGCGCCGCTTTTCAACGCACAATGTGCGGGAAATACAGCATAAAACCGTAACCTGAAGTCGGCGGAACTGCCGGCGCGAAGGCGACGTTTGCGCTGCACCATGGAAAATCCGCTCTTCTGGCTCGATCGCATCGCGACCTGGGCGCCGAACTGGGCGATCTCGGTTGCGTGCTTCGTGGCGGCCGCGGCCCTGGCCATCACCCTGCACGGCCTGGCGCTGCGGCTGTTGCGCCGGCTGATCCCCGCGTCGGCCGATTTTCTCCAGTCGCTGGTATCGGCGACCCAGGCCCTGCTGCGGGTCGCCCTCGTAATCTTCGCCGTAGCCCTCACCCTGCCGCTGGTGCCGCTCGAAAGCGAAGGCCGGGCGATCGTCGGGCATGGCCTGATCGTGGCCTTCATTCTCCTGCTGGGTTGGAGTTGCACGGCCGCCATCACCCTGGCCTCGGACTTCTACCTCCGCCGCTCCGACATCGACTTCAGTGGCGATGCGGTCGGCCGCAAGCACCTGACACAGGTGCGCGTGCTGCGACGCGTGGCGGGGACGGTGGTGATCCTCGTCACGGTCGCCGCGGCCCTGATGACGTTCGATTCGGTGAAGCAGTACGGCGTGAGCCTGATCGCATCGGCGGGTGCGGCCGGTCTCGTCGTCGGCCTTGCCGCGCGCCCGCTGCTCACCAACCTGTTCGCCGGCATCCAGATCGCGATCACCCAGCCCATCCGCATCGGCGACGCCGTCATCGTCGAAGGCGAATGGGGCTGGGTCGAGGAGATCACCGGCACCTATGTCGTCATCAAGATCTGGGATTGGCGCCGGCTGGTCGTGCCGCTCTCCTACTTCCTCGAAAAGCCCTTCCAGAACTGGACGCGCCAAACCACCGACCTGATCGGGTCGGTGCTGCTGTGGGTCGACTACACCGTCCCGGTGGCGCGCGCGCGAACCAAGCTCGAGGAGATCGTGAAGTCTTCGAAACTATGGGACGGGCAGGTCGTCAACCTGCAGGTCGTCGACAGCGGCGAGCGCGCCGTGCAGCTACGCTGCCTGGTCAGCGCGCGGACCTCGCCCGAGGCCTGGGACCTGCGCTGCGAGGTTCGTGAAAAGCTGATCGCCTTCCTGCAGAACGAGTATCCCGGCGCCCTGCCCAAGCAGCGCGCCCAGGTGGTCGACTTCGAGCGCGTGTCGGCCCCCGCCGCCGAATAAGGCCTGCCGCCGAATGAAGCCTTTCGGGCCGCGAAAGGCCCCCGCGATTTGAGTGGCCTCGCGCGATCCCGCGTCCGATGCTCCGCTCAATCAATTCGCCAAAAACTTGGAGGAAGACATCGTGGCACAGAGGCGGACATTCATTCTGGGCGGGCTGGCGGCGTCGACCGCTTTGGCCACGGGCTTCGGCGCCCGGGCGCAGGCTTTCCCGACCAAGCCCATCCGGTTCATCGTGCCCTTCGCGGCCGGTGGCAATGCCGACGTGACGGCGCGCCTCGCGGGCGAAGGCATGTCGCGCAAGCTCGGCCAGTCCGTGATCGTCGACAACCGGCCCGGCGCCGGCGGCGTGGTCGGCCAGGAGATGGTGCTGCAGGCGCCGGCCGACGGCTACACGATGGTGATCGCGGCCTTCGGCACGCTCTACGTGTCGCCGCTGATGGCCGGCAAGCCGTCGATGGTGCCGTCCTTCGCACCGGTCAGCATGCTGAGCACGGTGCCGATGATCGTCGTCGTGCCGGCCAACAGTCCCTTCAAGGACTGGCAGTCCGTGCTGGTGGCCGCCAAGGCCAAGCCCGGCACGATCAGCATGGGTCACGCCGGCAACGGCACGCCGAACCACACCGATATCCTGCGCATCCAGGAGAACGAGAAGGTCAGCTTCTCGATCGTGCCCTATCGCGGTTCGGGCGTGGGATTGAACGACGTCCTGGCCGGCCAGATCGACACCTACGTCGATCAGCTCAGCAGCTCGCTGCCGCATCTCCAGTCGGGCAAGCTGCGCGCCCTCGTGGTAGTCGGCGAGAAGCGCACGCCCGAACTGCCGAACGTGCCCACGCTCGCCGAGACCGGCTGCAAGCCGTTCGACGGCGGCACGACGCTCGGTGTTTTCGTGCGTCAGGACACGCCGGCGCCGATCATCAACACGCTGAATGCCGCCGCCGTCGCCGCGCTCGATGACCCTGCGATCAAGCAGAAGTTCACCGAGCTGGGCGCGACCGTGCGGCCGTCGACCCCGGCGGAATTCGTCGCCTTCATGAAGACGGAGGAAGCCGGGATCGGCGAACTTGCCGCGAAAGGTTTGCTGAAGCCCGAGTAGGCGCGCGAGGGCGAAGACCTACTTGGTCTTCGCCTTGCCTTGCCCCTTCGGATCGCCTGCCTTGCCCTTGGCTTCGGCGTCCTTGAGCAGGCCGGCTTCTTCCGAATCCAGCGCCTGCATGGCTTCCCGGGCGTCACTGTCGACGCTGCCCTTCTTCAGGTAATCGGCCGTGCGCTTGTTGTAGTCGGCGGTGGCGCTGTAGCTGCCTTCACCTTCGACCTTGCTGCTGGCTTTGGACTTGTCCATGGCTGGCTCCTTCGTTGTCCATTGGCCAACGCGGCACCTAGCCGTTGGTTACGTGAGCAGGCCGATCTCGCGATAGAAACGAACGACTCCGGGATGCAACCTTTCGCGTCCGGGCACCGCGGCGACCGTATTGGCGGCCGTCGTGTCGACCAGTTGGGCCGGATTGCCGGCCTGCTGCACGGCATACAACGCCTTCACGATCCGATAGGCCGCCGTCTCGTCGAGCCCGGGCCGTGCCAGCACGAAGCTCCAGGAGCCGACCGAGGGGATCGCCGCCGCCTGCCCGGGAAAGCTGCCGGCCGCCTGCGTCACCGGCTTCAGGAACGGATGCTTCGCCAGGATGCGCTGGATCTCGGCGGCATCGGGCGCGATGAAGCGCGCGCCGCTGTTGGCCATGGTCACGAAGCCCGGCCAACCGTTGCCGCCACCCCACAGGGCGGCTGCGCGACCGTCCAGCACCATCGCCGGGCCGTCGCCCGCGCGTTCGAGATAGATCGGCTGGAAGTCCTTCGCGGCGTCCAG
The DNA here is from genome assembly GCF_058803965.1 of Reyranella sp. GW821-FHT14A01. Classification (NCBI taxonomy): domain Bacteria; kingdom Pseudomonadati; phylum Pseudomonadota; class Alphaproteobacteria; order Hyphomicrobiales; family Reyranellaceae; genus Reyranella; species Reyranella sp. GW821-FHT14A01. The sequence continues at coordinate 540,469 of NZ_JBXAPM010000002.1, read as the reverse complement.
CCCGAGCCCGTCCATGGCATAGCGGCCGAGGATCACCAGGCCCGAACCGCCGGCGCCCCAGGCGATCGGCTTGCCCTTGAGGTCGGCGATGGTGCGATAGGGCGAGTCGGCGCGTACGACGAACATGCCCGCGGTGGGATACATGGCCGTCAGCACGCGCAGGTCGGCCGGTGCACGGCCGACACCCTGCAGCACTTCGTGCACGACCTCGCCCTGGACCAGCGCGATGTCGAGCGTACCGGCTTCGAGCATCGGCACGTTCTCGGTGCTGCCCTTGGTGTTGATCGCCTCGATCTCCAGGGTCGGATCGAAGCGGCGCACGCCCTCGACGAAGGCCGCGCCATAGACCGGGAAGCCGCCGCCCGGCGTGGCGGTGCCGAGACGGATCTTCATGGCCTGTGCTCCCGCGGGCGTGCCTGCGAACAAAAGACCGGCCGTGGCCGCTGCCGTTCGCAACATGCCGCGCCGGCTGGGCAGCTTGCCTGTCGTGCGTTGCTGTCCATGCGACCGGCCCATGCTGTGCCTAGGACTTCTTGGTCTCGAAGTAAGGCTCGACCGTGCCCTTGAGCTTGATCGTCAGCGGATTGCCCTTGCGGTCGACGGTCTTGCCGACGGCGACGCGGATCCAGCCCTCGCTCACGCAATATTCCTCGACGTTGGTCTTCTCCTGGCCATCGAACTTGATGCCGATGCCGCGCTGGAGAAGCGCCTCGTCGTAATGGGGGCTCTTGGGATTGGTGGACAGTCTGTCGGGAAGCGTATCGGTCATGGGCACCCCTATAGCATCAACCCCGAGCGGCAGCCCGGGGATGATTCGGAGCCAACAGCGAATACATCCGGCGTGCAACAAAGGCTGTAAACAGCGGCCCGCCTGCCCGATTGCCGCGGACGCGGCCGGGCGTTAGTTTCCCCGCGGGAAATTGGGATTGGCAGTGCAGTTATTGACCGGGGGTTTCATGGCTTGGGGTCGTCTTGTTCTTTTGGCAATGGCCGTGGTGGGTACGGTCGTCGCCTGCAGCCAGGGCTCGCGGGTGGTCGTGCAGTCGACGGCGCAGATCAAGCGGGCCTATTGGGGCCTGCCGCAGGCTGGTCCCGGCGCCGACGTGACCAGCATGGTGACCTGTCCGGGCGGCTATCCCTGCGACGTGTTCGCCAACGGACCGGCCTATAACGACAGCCGCTACGATCTCGCCAAGAAACTCACCGTGATCTGGACCTGCCAACCGCAGAATTTCGTGCTGGCCGAGATCGCGCCGCCGACCTTCAAGGTCCGCATGGCGTGCGTCGGCCAGACGCCGCTCGTGCCGCGCCGCATCGACATCCTCGAAGCCTCGTGGGGCGGTCCCTCCGGCTCGGTCGACGTCACGCAGCAGGTGCGCGACATCTGCGGCGACGGTCCGACGCGCTGCCAGGTGCCGGCGATGGCCTACATCTTCGGCATGCCCGACCGGCTCACCAAGACGCTGCGCATCCGCTACACCTGCAACGGCCAGACGACGCCGGGCCGCCAGGCGACGGAGAACAGCATCGCCGACCTGCGCTGCGAGCAGCCGGCCGATCTCGGTTACTAAAGAAGAAGCGTCAACGCTGCCCGGCGGGAGCGCCGGGCGGCGGGTTGCTGCGGCGACAGTCGCCGTGCAACAGGCCACCATAGTTGGCGCCGAGCGGCGTCATCGAGAACGCGCCGTCGTTGCGGTTGTAGGTTATCGAGAAGGTGGGGAAGCGCGCCCGCAGCGACTGGAACGTGGTGGCCACGTCTGTTCCCTCCAGCATCGCGATCCCGTCCCAGATGCCGGCCGTGTTGCGCCGGTCGTCGAACACGATCGCGAAATTGCGCACCTGCCCGCCCTGGTCCGTGACCTTGCAGGCAAGCCAGCGTGGCTCGGCGCTTGCCGGCTGCGCGACGGCAGCCAGGCCGACTGCCGCCATCAGTAAGGTTGCAGGCCGCATCGCAACGCCTTCCCGATCCGCTTACTTGGGCGCCATCCGGATCGCGCCGTCGAGACGGATCGTCTCGCCGTTCAGCATGGGATTCTCGACGATGCTCATGGCGAGCTGGGCATATTCCTTCGGGTCGCCGAGGCGCGAGGGGAACGGCACCTGGGCGCCCAGGCTCTTCTGCGCTTCCGCCGGCAGGCTCATCATCATCGGCGTGAGGAACAGGCCCGGCGCGATGGTGCAGACGCGGACGCCGAGGCTCGCGAGGTCGCGCGCGATCGGCAGGGTCATGCCGACCACGCCGCCCTTCGACGCCGAATAGGCCGCCTGGCCGATCTGGCCGTCGAACGCCGCGACCGAGGCGGTGTTGATGATGACGCCGCGCTCGCCGCCGTCCATCGGCTCGGCCTGGCTCATCGCGTAGGCCGCGACGCGGATCACGTTGAAGGTGCCGATCAGGTTCACCTGGATGACCTGGCTGAACATCGCGAGATCGTGCGGGCCGGACTTGGAGATGGTGCGACCCGAGCGGCCGATGCCGGCGCAGTTCACGACGACGCGCGGCGCGCCCAGCTTCTCGACGACCGTCTTCACCGAGGCCTCGACGCTGGCCGCATCGCCCACGTTGGTCTTCACGAAGAGGCCGCCGATTTCCTTGGCCTTCTGCTCGCCCAGCTCGTCCTGCAGGTCGAAGATCGCGACCTTGGCGCCCGCTGCCGCCAGTGCCGATGCCGTGGCGCCGCCCAATCCCGACGCGCCGCCCGTGACGATCGCGGCCTGACCCTTGACGTTCATTGCAGTCCTCCGTGGTTGGGCGCTTTTAGCATTTCCATCCCCCTTGCCAAGCTGGCGCCCGGAGTCGCAGGACCTCGCACCGGCCCGTCACACAAGAGGGGCAGAGTGGGCTTCCGTGACTCGAGGAGGCCACATGCCGCACCAGCCCGCCTTTCCGCCCCGGCTCGTCGAAGGGTATCGCTCCTTTCTCGAAGGCCGCATGCCGCTGGAGCGGGACCGGTTCCGGGAACTTGCCCGCCAGGGGCAGTCGCCCACCACCCTCGTCATCGGCTGCTGCGACTCGCGCGTTTCGCCCGAGGTGATCTTCGACGCCCATCCCGGCGAGCTCTTCGTGGTGCGCAACATCGCCAACCTGGTGCCGCCCCATGCGCCCGACACCCTCTGCCACGGGGTCTTTGCCGCCCTCGAATTCGCCGTCCTGGTCCTGCGCGTCGCGCACATCGTCGTGCTCGGCCACGCCCATTGCGGCGGCATCCGGGCCTATGCCGAGCAGGGACCGGCGCTGGCGCCGGGCGATGCCATCCATCGCTGGATGTCGATGATCCTGGACGCGGCCGCCCAGGCCGGGCCGCCGGACCAGGAGGGCTATTTGACGCGGCTCGAGCACACCTCGATCACCGGAAGCCTCGCGAACCTCATGACCTTCCCTTACATCGCGGAGGCGGTCGGCCGGGGCGATCTCGCCCTCCATGGCGCCTGGTTCGACATCGAGACGGGGCGCGTCCTGGTTCACACCGGCACCGACTATGTCGATGCCGATGAATTCGGAGTGCCCGGAATGGGGACCAAGGTAGCAGTTCCGTCACTTTAGCGTGATACCGAACGGTGAAGGACGCAGGCCTGACGGCCGGCGGAACTTGGGGGATGCCGCACGCGCCTTCCCGCGGGGGGCAATATTAAGGAGAGTAGGATGTTGAATTCGAACGCCAACGGAACGGCCCAGGCGGCCGCCACGACCGACACGGCCCCCTCGATGGGCGCGGCCGCCGACGGCGCCGCCACCGAGACCGTCTCCGCCGCGGCCGCCGACGATACGGCCGCCCCGAACGCGGAAGAGACCGTCGTGACGACGGCCGCCACGGTCGGCGCTGTGGTGGTTGGTGCGGCGCTGTTCGAGGTGGCGCTCATTCCGGGCATCGCGCTCGGCGTCGTGGCAATGCTGGCGCCCAAGTACGCCTCCAAGATCGTCCCGGCGGTCACGCCCGTGCTCCGTTCGTCGGTCCGCGGCATCTACAAGTTCGGCCAGAAGACCAACGAGATGGTGGCCGAGGCCAAGGAGCAGGTTCAGGACATCGTGGCCGAGGTGAAGGCCCAGGACGACGTGAAGGCCGATACCAAGGCGAAGCCTGCGCCGCAGCCCGCTCCCGCCGCTGCGGCAGCGCCGACGACACCGGTGGCCGCGTAAGCCGTAGCCCAGCGTCGGAATATCAGAAGAGAGCCCCACCGTGGCGGCCAAGCTCAAGATCGTTCATCAAGTCCCTGGCCGCATCCGGATGAAAATCCCGTCGGCCAAGGGCAATTCCGAGCAGCTCGAGACCTACAAGCAGGTCTTGAGCGCGATCCCCGGCGTGGAAAGCATCGAGGTCAATCCGGTGACGGGAAGCATCGTTCTCGTCTACGACCCCGACAAGCATTACGATTTCGGGTCCGGTTTCACGAGCCACATGAACCGGCACCAGCCCGAACCGCCTCGCCCGAGGCCGCCGACCAACGAAATCGACGCCGTCGCCACGAAGATCCAGCAGGAAGCCGAGTACCTGGCGGAGCATTCGCAGGCGGCTCGCATGGTCGTCGACTTCTGCAGCGAGACCAATCGTCAGATCAAGCTCGCCACCGGCAACGTGCTCGACCTCAAGATGCTGCTCGCCGTGGCGGTGGTCGGCGTGACGATCTTCGAGGTCGGTGCGGCGTCCGCCACGCCGGTCTGGGTGACGCTGGCGCTGTTCGGCCTGAACCACTTCATCGAGATGCAGCAGGAAGCGGCCGAGGAAGCAGCGGCCGCCGTACCGGTCAGGTCCTGACCGACCCGCGGCCCCCATCGGGGCCGCCCTCTGAGCGAAGGCAATATCCGGATGCAAGTCGCGATTCGCCATCACCTGCCTGGACGGGTGAGGCTCCATATTCCCGCATTGGCCCGCAAGCCCGCGGTGGCCGAGGCCGCAATGGCCTGGCTGCTGGCGCGCAACAAGGTCAAGACGGCGCGTTTCAACTACGACTGTGCCTGCCTGGTGCTGGAATACGATCCGGCCAGCGAGCAGGAGCTGCAGATGATGCTGGATCATCTGCGCCTCGGCGCGCTGGATGCGTGGCTGGCTTCGGACGCAGCGCTGCCGAACGGCGAGGCGCACGCCACCCAGTCCGACATCAAGAACTCCAACGCACCGCCGACCCGCTCGGAAGTCCCGGAGCTGCTCTCGGCCCAGTCGGCGTTGTTGCTGCCGACCGTGTCGCTGGGCCTCGCCTTCTCGTCGAATCCCATCATGGTGGCGATCAACATGCCGCTCATGCTGTGGAACGGCCTGCCGATCGCCCGCCGCGCCTGGCGGGTCATCCGAAACGAACGCCGGCTCAATGTCGATTTCCTCGACACGCTGGCCATCATCGCCTCGGTCGCCCAAGGCAACCCGCTGGCCGGATCGATCGTCACCTGGCTGATCAAGCTCGGCGACTGGATCCGCGACCTTACCGCCGCGGGTTCGCGGCGCGCCATCAGCGAGCTCCTGGAATTCCAGAACAAGGGCGCGTGGGTGAAGCGCGACGGACAGATCATCTCCGTTCCCGCGACCGAGCTCGTCGTCGACGACCTGGTGGTCGTCTACCCGGGAGAGATGATCCCGATCGACGGCGAGATCGTCGAGGGAACCGCCGCGATCGACCAGAAGACGATCACAGGCGAAAGCCTGCCGGTGAGCCGCGGCCATGGCGACACCGTCTTCGCGGCGACCGTGCTGCGCGAAGGCCAGATCACGGTGCGCGCGAACCGGGTCGGCACATCGACGACGGCCGGGCAGATCGCCCGCCTCGTCGAAGGCGCCCCGATGGGCGACACGCGCATGCAGAACCACGCCGAACTGCTGGCGGACCGCCTGGTGCTGCCGACCCTGGCCCTCGCCACCGGCACGGCAGCCCTCACCGCCGATTTCAATCGCTTCCTGTCGCTGGTCATCGTCGACTACGGCACGGGCATCCGCGTCGCGGCGCCGACATCGATCCTGTCGTCGATGACCCATGCCGCGCGCACCGGCATCATCATCAAGAGCGGCGGCCATATGGAGCGCCTGGCCAAGGTCGACACGATCGTGTTCGACAAGACCGGAACGCTGACGCAAGGCGTGCCTGCCGTGATGGACGTGCAGCCCTACACCGACCACATCACGCCCAACCACCTGCTGGGCCTCGCCGCGGCGGCCGAGACGCGCCTCAACCATCCGGTCGCCGAGGCGCTGCGCACGCGCGCCCGCGAACTCGCCGTCAACCTGCCGGAGTGCGAGGAGACGCAATATCGGGTCGGGCTGGGTGTTGAAGGTCAGGTCAACGGTTACTATCTCCATGTCGGTAGCGAACGGTTCATGCGGCAAAGCGGCATTTCGGTGGCCCGTGCCGCAAACGACCGCTCCGATCGCGACCAGGCCGGCCTCTCGAGCCTGTTCGTCGCAGTCGACGGCGAGCTCGCCGGGCTTGTTTCTTATGCCGACAAGATCCGGCCGGAGAGCCGCAAGGTCATCGAACGACTCCATCAAATGGGCATCCGCAACACCATCATGCTGACCGGCGACAATGGCGTGGTCGCGCGCGCCGTCAGCCGGCGCCTCGGCCTGACCGGCGAGTTCGCCGAGCTGATGCCGGCCGACAAGGCGGAAGCGGTCAAGGAGCTGCAGCGTGAGGGCAACATCGTCGCCATGATCGGCGACGGCATCAACGATTCGCCGGCGCTGAGCTTCGCCGACATCGGCATCGCCATGAAGCACGGCGCCGACATTGCCCATGAATCGGCCCATGTCGTGCTGATGGAAGATTCGCTGTGGAAGGTCGTCGAGGCGATCGACATCTCGCGCGATGCCGTGAGCCTGATCCGCCAGAACTACGCGATCGTCGCGGGCCTCAATACGCTGGCACTCGCGCTCGCCCTGCCGGGCGGTCTGGTCTCGCCCACCGTCACGGCTCTCATCAGCAATGGATCGGCCATCGCCGCCGCGCTCAACGGCATGAGACCGATGCTCCGCTATCAATGATGTCGGCGGGCCACGGGCTGCAGGAGATGGAGGCGCCGCATCGCGCTGCCCTCGCCGAGGCCGCGGATGCGCTCGAGAATCCCAATCTGGCGGCGCGCATCGCCGACTATGCCGGCGCGCCGGTGAACCGGGTGCTCGCGCTGCTGCCGCGGGCGGCCGACAAGGGCCTGGCGAAGGCGGCCGAGGTCGCCATGCTGCGCTGCCTGAAGACCGCGATCCGCACGCTCGACGAGAGCGGCCAGCGGCGGCCCGTTCCGTGGTTGTCCTCGATGGCGGCCGGCGTGACCGGCGGGGTCAGCGGCTTCGTGGGCATCGCCGCCCTGCCGGTCGAACTGCCCGTCACCGCGACGCTGATGTTGCGCGCCGTGGCGTCGATCGCCCGGCACAATGGCGAGGACCTGTCGCAGATCGAGGCCCGCATGGCCTGCCTGCAGGTTTTCGGGCTGGGCGGACGACGCCACGGTAGTACGCGCGGCGATGTCGGATATTTCGCCGCCCGCACCATGCTGTCGCGCATGTCGGGCAGCGCGGTCGCCGAAGCCGTGCAACGCGGCGCCCTGCAGCTCTCCACCCCCGCCGCCGGCACCTTGCTGACCGAGCTGGCGTCGCGCTTCAGCCTCGTGGTCTCCGATCGTATCGCCGCCAGCACGATTCCCGTGGTCGGCGCGGTCGGCGGCGCCACGATCAACGTCATCTTCATGAGTCACTTCCAGCGCATCGCCAAGGCGCATTTCACCGTGCGGCGGCTGGAGCGGCACTACGGCGAGGATGTGGTGCGCCGTCACTACACGACAATGGCCGTCGCGGGCCAACGATGAGCATCGACGGCACGGCGCCGCTGCTGCCGCACGGGCGTGCCGCCGACCTGACGGAGTTGGAGGCCAAGCTCGCCGCGCTGCGCCGCATGCGCGTCATCGCCACCTTGCTGCTGGTCGCGATGGCCTGCCTGTTCGTGGCCACCTCCTTCGGCAAGGTCCATTGGCCGTGGCTGGGCTACGTGCGAGCCTTCGCCGAGGCGGGCGTGGTCGGCGCCTGCGCCGACTGGTTCGCCGTGGTCGCGCTGTTCCGCCATCCGCTCGGCATCCCGATCCCGCACACGGCGATCGTGCCGCGCAACCAGAAGCGCATCGCCGGCGCCATGGGCCGCTTCGTCACCAACAACTTCCTGACGCCGCAGGTCCTGTCGCAGCGGCTGGCGAAGCTGGAGGCGGGACGCTGGGCAACCGACTGGCTCAGCCAGCCGGACAACGCCCGACGCGTCGCCCGAGGCGTGGCGCTCGCCGTCCCCGAGATCGTCCGGGCACTGCCCCGCGAGGACATCAGCGCCTTCCTGCGCGAGTCCGTGAAGCGCGGCCTGCTCGCCATGCCCGCGGCGCCGGTCGCCTCCCATCTGCTTGCCATCGGCTGGGCACACGGCCAGACGCAGGCCCTGATCGATCGCGGCCTCGACCTGCTCGAAGCCTCGCTGACCGGTCAGAAGGACATGATCCGCCGCAAGCTGGAGGCCGGATCCTCGCGATGGATCCCGAAATGGGTCGACGGCATGCTGGCCGACAAGGTCTTCGTGGCGCTGACGCAGACGCTGACCGAAATGCGCGATCCGGCGCATCCCTGGCGGCTGGAGCTGAAGGCCGCCGTCGAATCGCTCATCGAACGACTGCACAACGACCCCGCGCTGATCGCCGAGGTCGAGGCCGTGAAACAGAACGCGCTCGCCACGCCGATGTTCGAGGACCAGTTGAGCGCCCTGTGGTCGGAGATCGAAAATCGCCTGCCCGGCGATGCCGCCCTCTACTCGGAGAAGATCGCTTCCGTCACCGAGACCGCCGTGGCCGCGGCGGCGGGCTGGCTGCGCGACAATCCGGACGTCCAGCGTCGCCTCGATCGCTGGATGCGCTATCTGGTGCGGCGCGCGATCATTCCCCGGCGGGCCGAGATCGGTGCCTATGTCACGCAGGTCGTCGAAGCCTGGGACGCGACCACGCTGGTCGATCGCATGGAGCACCAGGTCGGCCGCGACCTCCAGTACATCCGCATCAACGGCACCCTGGTCGGCGGCCTGGTCGGCCTGATCATCTACTCGCTCTCCGGCTGGCTCCTGCCCGACTAGCCGGTATTCTTCCGGCGCTCGCGGGCGAGCTTGTGCTCGCGATGGGCGATGTAGAGGGCCGAGGCGATGACGATGGCGGCGCCGACATAGGTCCAGACGACCGGCATTTCGCTCCACACGAGCCAGCCCATGAACACCGCGAAGGGCAGGCGCATGTACTCGAACGGCGCGATGGCCGACATTTCGCCCGCCTTGAAGGCCTGCACCCAGAAATACTGGCCGATCGTGGCGGTGGAGGCGATGCCGATCGCCAGCATCCAGCCGAACAGGTCGGGCCAGCGCCAGACCCAGAGCGCCGGCGGCGCCAGCAGCAGGGTCGAGAAGATGGCGAACTGGGTCAGGATCATCAGCGGCGCTTCGGAATCGGAGAGGCGCTTCACCAGCAGGATCGAGATGGCGACGCAAGCGGCGTTGGCCAGCGCCACCAGCGCGCCGAGCTGCAGGCTGCCCGCGCCTGGGCGAACCATGACCAGCACGCCGGCGAAACCCACGGCGGTCGCGGTCCAGCGCCGCCAGCCGACCTTCTCCTTGGCGATGAGCGCGGCGACCAGGACGGAGAAGAGCGGCTGCGAGAAGGCGATGGCGGTGGCATCGGCCAGCGGCAGCATCGAGACGGCGTAGAAGCCCAGCACCATCGAGGTGGTGCCCATGAAGGTGCGCCAGAAGTGCCCCTTGATGCGCTGGCTGAGCCACGGCTTCACGCGCCCCGACAGTATGAACGGCAGCAGCATCACGACGGACAGAACGGCGCGGAAGAAGGCGGTCTGCACGCTCTCGACCTGCTCGGAGAGCAGGCGGATCATCACGCTGGTCGAGGTGAAGATGAAACCGCCGCTCACCAGCCACAGGGCGCCTTGCACGTTGGGCGGCAGGCGCCGCAGCCAATCCCGCATCAGATCTTCCGCTCGTGACCGGCCCAGTAGGGTTCGCGCAGGGTCTTCTTCAGCACCTTGCCGACGGGGCTGCGCGGCAGCGTGTCGACGAAGTCGACCGACTTCGGCGCCTTGACGCCACCGAGCTTCTCCTTGGCGAGCCGGATCAGCTCGTCGGCCTCGACCGACATGCCGGGCTTCAGCTCGACCACGGCCTTCACCGCCTCGCCCCACTTCTCGTCGGGGATGCCGATCACCGCGCAATCCTGCACCGCGGGATGGCTCCACAGGACCTGCTCGACCTCGCCGGGAAAGACGTTGAAGCCGCCGGAGATGATCATGTCCTTCTTGCGATCGACGATGTAGACGAAGCCGTCCTCGTCGATGACGCCAATGTCGCCGGTATGGTGCCAGCCGAAGGCCGAGGCCTCGGCCGTCGCCGCGACATTGTTGTAGTAGCCCTTCATCACGAGATTACCGCGCACGACGATTTCGCCGCGCTCGCCGCGCGGCAGCAACTTGCCGGAATCATCCATCACCTCGAGCCGCACCAGCGGCGAGACCTTGCCGCAGCTTGCCAGCCGGTGGCGGTTGTTGGTCTCGAGCGCAGCGACATGATCTTCCGGCGAGAAGAAGGTGCAGATCATGCAGGCCTCGGCCTGGCCGTAGGTCTGGGTCAGAACCGGGCCGAACACTTTTACCGCCTCGACCAGCTTGTCGACCGACATCGGTGCCGACGCATAGACCAGATGCTGCAGCGAGCTGTAGTCGTACTTGCCCACGTCGGGATGGGCGAGAAGCATGTAGATGAGCGTCGGCGGCATGTAGACATGCGTCACCTTGTGCTTCTCGATCGCGGCCAGGATGCCGCCGGGATCGGCCGTGCCCATGAAGATGTTGGTGCCGCCGAAGGCCAGCAGCGGGAAGGAGCAGACGCCGGCGGCATGCGTCATCGGCGCCACCATCAGATGGACCGGCGGCGACGTCACCGGCATGCAGGCCCAGAAGATCGAGTTCATCGTCTCGATGTTGCCGTTGGTGATCTGCACGCCCTTGGGCCGCCCCGTGGTGCCGCCCGAACTGGCGAGGAAGGCCACGTCGTCCGGTGCGTCCGGCAGGTCTGGCGCCAGTTCCTTCTGCGCCGCAAGCCACTCAGCGAAGGACGGCGTGTCGATGCAGATGAAGCCGGTGATGCGCGGGCAGGCCTCGCGGATGCGCGCGAGATAGTTCTCGAAGCTCGAATGGTAAAACAGCACCTCAACGTCGGTGTTGTTCAGGATGTAGAGATTCTCCTCCAGCGCATTGCGCGCATTGACCGGCGCCCAGGTGATGCCGGCACGCACGATGCCCAGCAGGCAGGCATAGGCCGCGGCATGGTTGGGACTGTAGACAGCCGCCTTCGAGCCGCGCCCGAGCCCCATCGCCAGAAGCCCGTTGGCGACGCGATGCGTCTGCCCCCGCACCTCGCGGTAGGTCCAGCCCCGCGTCCCGTCATGCAGGCAATGCCGCTCGGGATAGAGATCGGCCCCGCGGTCGAAATAGTCGATCAGACGCATGTCATGCCGCCTCGTGTTTTTGCGGGGTCAATCGAAGCGCGGGATCGCGCGTCGTCGACGCCGCCCGTTCGGCAGAATCTTTAGGTCGCCTCGCGCCTCGTCGGACAGAAGGAGATCCTTGAGCGTCCGCACGGGCGCACCGTGCAGGCGCCGCCATTCCTCGATGGGCACAAGGACCGCCGCCTCGCTGCCGTGCTTGGTGACGAATTGGGGACCGTGCTTCAGGTAATCTTCGAGCATTTCGCTGAATCGCGCCTTGGCGTCCTGCACAGGCCACGTCTTCATGGCGCCTCCTGACAGTCCCAATAGTCAGCCTCGCTGTTTCAGGCAACGGGCAGCGTCGTGTCGCCCTCGCCCAGCGGACGCTCCATCAGGACGCTGTCGAGCCAGCGGCCGAACTTGAAGCCGACGCTCTTCAGGGTGCCGACCATCACGAAGCCGCAGGAAGCGTGGAGGTTGATCGAGGCGACGTGCGCGGAATCGCCGATGACGGCGATCATCTGGCGGCGGCCGTCGCGGGCGCAGAGGTCGATCAGCGGCACCAGCAGCGCCTTGCCGACGCCCTGGCCGACCGCATCCTTGTCGATGTAGATCGAGTTCTCGACGGTGAAGCGGTAGGCCGGACGCGTGCGATAAAGGCCGGCATAGGCGTAGCCCAGCAGGCGGCCGTTCTTCTCGGCCACGATATAGGGCAGGCCGAGATCGAGCACGGCGGCGCGGCGCTTTCGCATCTCCGCCACATCCGGCGGATCGACCTCGAAGGAGGCCGTGCCGTGCAGCACGTGATGTCCGTAGATTTCCGCGCAGCGCGCCACGTCGGCCTCGGTCGAGGCCCTCACCGTCAGTCCACTCACGTCTTCAAGTCCCCACGCCGGTTTCAGGTGGAGACTATAAACTTATCTGGTGCCGCGCCGAACAATGCTGGCATCCGGGCCGTCATACTTGAACAGCGCAGGCGCGAGCTGCAGGCCGGTCTGCAGGCCGTTCAGCGCAACGTCGACCCGCTGGCCGCGATTGTCGATGATCGACCAGCCGCGCAGCACCATCGGGTTCTCGGAGAGGCGCACGATCACTTTGCCTTCGCCCGGCTTCTTGGTCTGGCTCATGGTGAGCTGCAGCATGCCGTCGGCGCGCTCGACCTTCTCCACGGTGAGGTCGCCGCCCTGCAGCACCATCGGCTCGCGCACCAGGAACGAGGCGGCGGTCCAGCCGATCGGCCATTGGCCGAAGTCGCGGTTGGGGATGTCCCACATCGTCACCTGGCTGCCGTCGGCCACGATCTTGAGCTGCGAGGGCGGATCGTATTCGAAGCGCATGCGGCCGGGCCGGCTCACCGAGAGCGTGCCCTGCACCACCGTACCGCCCGGGTTCGACTGGACGAAGCGGGCCTGCATCGTGCGGATGCCGTTGAAGTAGCGCTCGACCTCCGCAACTTGCGGATTCGAAGCCTGTGCCTGGGCTTGCGCCTGTTGTGCGGAGGTCTGGGCTTGAGCGTGGGCAGTGCCGAGCGAAAGCAGAGCAACTGAGGAGAGAGCGGCGAGCAGGGTGCGCATGCGGCGGATATGACGGTCGAATACGGCGGAATCAAGCATCGGCAGGCACTTCCCAATCATGTGAACGGCTGTTTACCATGCGGCAACCAGCAGGAGGTAACGCCATGCATGTCGGAATGGCTGCAGTCTTCCAGAACACCGGCCGCGCACTGAGCGATCGCCAGATCTACTTGAACGAGCTGGCACTGGCCGACATGGCCGAGCCGCTGGGCTTCGATTCGATCTGGTCGGTCGAGCACCATTTCACCGACTACACGATGTGTCCCGACGTGGTGCAGTTCCTGTCCTACATGGCCGGTCGCACCCGGCATGTAAGGCTGGGCTCGATGGTCGTGGTGCTGCCGTGGCACGACCCGATGCGGGTCGCCGAGCAGATCTCCATGCTCGACCATCTCTCGGGCGGCCGCATGATCCTGGGTCTCGGCCGCGGCGCCGGAAAGGTCGAGTTCGATGGCTTCCGCCTCGACATGGGCGACAGCCGCGAACTGTTCGTCGAATACGGCGAGGCGCTGCTGAAGGGCCTCGAGACAGGCGTGATGGAATACCAGGGCAAGCATTACCGGCAACCGCCGGTCGAGATCCGTCCCGCCCCGTTCAAGAGCTTCCGCGGCCGCACCTATGCCGCCGCCGTCTCGCCGGAGAGCGCGCGCATCATGGCGCGGCTCGGCGTCGGCCTGCTGATCATCCCGCAGAAGCCGTGGCGCGAGGTCGAGAAGGAGCTGACCGAGTACAATACGCTTTACCGCGAGATCAACGGCACCGATGCGCCGCAGCCGATCTCGGCCGGCTGGACCTTCGTCGACCAGAGCGCGGAGCGGGCGCGCGAGATGGCGGTGAAGTATATCGGCGGCTACTACCGCACGGTGCTCGACCACTACCAGTTCGCCGGCGCCCACATGAAGAACCAGCGCGGCTACGAGTACTACGCCAAGATGAACGAGAAGCTCGCGGTCTACGGCGACCAGAAGGCGATCGAGTTCTTCGCCGACCTGCAGGTCTACGGCACGCCCGAGCAGGTCCACGAGAAGATCATGGCGATCCACAAGAAGACGAATAACTGCGGCTATGTCGGCGTCTTCTCCTATGCCGGCATGCCGCACGAGGAAGCGGCGCGGAACATGCGCATGTTCGCGAAGACAGTGATGCCCGAACTGAAGACGTTCGACGCCGGCGCACCGGTCGACCGCTCGCAGCCTTTGCCCGACCTGCGCTTCGCCGCCGCTGCGGAGTAGAAGGCCTCCTGCTACGCTGTGGCCATGGATGTGATCGGGGTCAATCTCTTCCCCATTCAAATGGGGAAGTGCCCCGTCATACGGGGCGATGGGGTCATGGGCGTCGCGAAGCTTATGACCCCTCCGTCGGCGACTACGCCGACACCTCCCCATTTGAATGGGGAGGAAGCCGACTCAAATGCTGGATGATCTTCGGGCGGCCTGGCGCCTGCGCAGCGGACAGGCCGGCGCCGGACGGCTGGCCTTCCTGACCTTGCTGATCGTGCTCGCGGGGGCCACGGACGGGCTGGGCCTCGCGCTGCTCGTGCCGCTGCTGAATTCGCTGGGCGCCACCGATGCCGGTCCCCAGGGCGGCCTGTTCGCTTTCCTGCCGAAGAGCTTGCCCGGCCTGCTGCTGGTGTTCCTCGGCATCGTGCTGGTCCGCGCCCTGGTCTCGCGCACGCGGCAACTGGCGACGGCCCGCCTCTCCTTCGATTTCGCCGTGGCGTTGCGGGTCAGGACCTACGCCGCCATTGCCCACGCGTCATGGCCGTACCTTCAGCGCCAGCGGGCCGCCGACTTCCAGGCACTGTTCTCGACCGAGATCGAGCGGGTCGAGCACGCGACCCATCTGCTGCTCGAAGTGCCGGCGCGCCTGTCGATCCTGTTGGCGCATTTCGTCGTCGCCTTCGCCATCGCGCCGGGCTTCACCGCGCTCGCCATCGCCTTCGGCGCGGCGCTGATCTGGCTGATGCGGCACAAGCTCGCCGCGAGCCGACGCCTCGGCGAAGCCGCGTCGCACGCCAACCTGCGCCTCAGCCGCGAGATCACCGAGTTCCTGCAGGCACTGAAGCTCACCAAGGCCTATGGCGCGGAGACCCAGCACGTGCAGGCCTTCGCCGATGCCGCCCGCAGCGCCGAGGGCGCAGATCTCGCGGCGAACCGCCTGCAGGCCGACACGCGCTTCCTGCTCGACTGCCTGGTCGCCGTCGCGCTGGCGGGCTTCCTGTGGGCGGCGGCGAGCTGGGCCGGGCTGCCGCTCGCTGACCTGCTGGTGCTGATCCTGGTCTTCCAACGGCTGCTGCCGATGCTGCAGAGCGTGCAGGAACTCGGCCAGCAATTCGTCCATGCATCGCCGGCCTACAAAGTCGTCGCCGGCGCGGTCGAAGCCTGCGAGGGGGCGGCCGATGCGCCGGGCACAGCCACGCGGGAGCCTGTCGTCTTCGAGCGCGAGATCCGGCTGGAGGATGTTCGCTTCGGCTATGGGGGCCAGCCGGAGATCCTGCGCGGCGTTGACTTGTCGCTGCCGGCCGGCTCGCTCACCGTGCTGTCGGGCGTGTCCGGCGCCGGCAAGAGCACGATCCTCGACCTGCTGGGCGGTCTGCTCACGCCGCAATCGGGACGCATCCTGATCGACGGGCGCGTGCTCACGCCGCAGATCGCGGCGGCGTGGCGGCGCTCGGTCGGTACGATGGCGCAGGAGGCTTTCCTCTTCCACGCCTCGATCCGCGCCAATCTCGCCTGGGCTCGATCCGACGCCACCGACGCCACGATGCGGGACGCGTTGCGACTCGCAGGCCTCGCCGACTTCGTCGCCGCGCTGCCGCAGGGTCTTGATACGATCGTCGGCGACCGCGGCGCCAGCCTGTCAGGCGGCGAGCGGCAGAGGCTGGCGCTGGCGCGCCTGCTGTTGCGCGCACCGCGGCTGATCCTGCTCGACGAGCCGGCCAGTGCGCTCGATGCCGGCAACGAGGAGCGCATCCTCGAGACCATCGCCGGATTGAAGGGACGCGCGACGATCCTGCTCGTCACCCATCGCCCCGCCGCCATCGCCGCGGCCGACCGTCACGTCGTGCTGGTCGAAGGCAGGCTGGTGTGAACAAGGCCGCGCTCCGGTTGCTGGCCGGCGGATCGCTGGGCTACGCGCGCAGCCTCGCCAAGAACGCCGTGAAAAGAGCGCTCGGCCGCACGCCCTCTTTCACCGCCGACGACAGGCTGTTCCGGCAGTATGTGCGGCAGCTCGTCGGGCGCGGGAAGATCGACAGGATCACCTGCATCCCCTCGACGCGCGAAGGCGTCGGCTCGCAGGCGCTGATGACGATGGGGGCCATCGCGTTCGCGCGCGCCCAGGGCCTCACCTATGTTCACACGCCCTTCACCGAGGTCCATCACGCCGACCGCCCGATGCGTGACTGGGCGGCAGCCTGTGAAGCACAGTTCAATCTCGGTGCGGGCGAGGCGACCGACACGCGCGAGGCCATCAACTTCGCCTTCACCTTCCCAATGCTGCGCGGCCTGTTCGGGGTCGCGGACGAAGACGCTCCCTTCGACGAAGCATTCGTTCGCGATCTCAGGCGCAAATACTATCTGGACAAGGCGCCGCGCACGAACGCACCGCCCAGCGTCTGCATCCATGTGCGGCGGCGCAATCCGAACGACTTCCATTCGCAGGATGCGACCGACATGGCCTGCCTGGCGCGGGTGGTCGTGCAACTCCGTGCGATCCTCCGCGAGCTTGGCATCGATCACACGCTGCGCCTCTTCTCCCAGGGCGTTCCGGCCGACTTCTCTAGGCTCGACGTCCCCGACAGCCAGTTGTTCCTCGACGCCGATCCGCTGTGGAGCATGCGCGAGATGATCGAGGCCGATCTCCTGGTCACGACACGGGGGACGTTCGGCCATGTCACCGGCCTGCTGTGCGACGGCATCGTGCTGGCCGACGGGATGTTCCCGTCGCAGCGGGGCTGGCTGACCTACGATGCCGGCGGCGCGTTCGACACAGAAGCGCTGGCGTCCGACGTCTCGGCAAAGATGCGCTCGGCCAGCGGCAGGTAGCGCATCAGCAATGGCTCGAACTTGGTGTATTCGCGCAGCGCCTTCACGATGGCGAACAGGCGCAATCTGAACGGCGGCAGCGGCACGCGCGGGTCGATCAGCGGGCTTCCGAATTTCGACGCGCTGGCACCCCGCCTGCGAAACTCGAGCGCCAGGCTGAGGCGGGGCTCGGCGCCGCCGGCATTGGCGCCGCCCCAGTGGAGGATGTCGCCGCGCCAGCCGATCATCGCGCCGGCATCGACCGGCAGGGCAATCACGTCCTGCAGCGCGGCGCGAACGACACGCGGCGGCAGCGGCCTGTCGGTGTCGACGGCCTCGGAGATGTCGCGCGAGAAGCCGGCGGGCAGCAGGAACATGCAGCCATTCTCGACGGTGGCGTCCGACAGGGGAATCCACGCCGAGAGGAACGTATCGCCGCCGGTGCGGTAATCGTCGTGCGGGCTCCAGCCGGCCACGCCCCGCTCGCCCGAAACCCAGTGCGCCCAGACGACCGTGTTCTGGAAATATCCCTCGCCGACCGCGGCCTCGATGAAGGATGCGACCTCGGGCGACCGCGCGATGGTCCAGAACTCGTCGAAGACGAAGGCAAAGGCGACCGGCCAGCCATCGGCACGAACCGCCTCGACGATGCGCCGCATCGTGGCGATGCGCGCCGGGTCAAACACGTGCTGCAGCCTGAAGTAACCGTCCTTGTCGAGGCGGCGCTTCTCGCGTGCGGCATCGGCGTCGGAAATACGCGCCGGGCCCGCATCGCCCTCCTCTCCGATGGAGGCGAAGGGCGCGAGGCTGCGCCAGCGGTCGATGTCGTAGGCTTCCCGGATGCGCCGCTCGGTATCCTCGGGCGACAACTCGGACTGCTTCAGCAGCATTTCGAAAGCAGAGGCGAGCTGCTGCGGAGAGGCGCGCATCAGGCGGCGGGACGCACGTGGGCAAATAGTTTGCGCAGGTCCTCCGGCACGCTGCCGAGGAAGCCTGGCTCGAAGACGAGGCGCTGCAGCGTCTCCTTCCGGAAGTTGACCGGATCCTGGTACCAGCGCCGCGCGTAGGTGGCATAGACCATCGGCCGCACATGACCGGACCGGTTGGCCATCCCGCTGTGATAGGTGCGGAAGTCCCACATCACGCCGGAGCCGAGCGGAATGGTCGGCCGCTCCGGCTCGGCCCCTTCATGGTCGCCCCGCCGGTGGCTGCCCGGCCACAGCGCCGTGGTGCCCGACATCTCGTTCATCTCGACCAAGGGGAGAGCGAAGGTCATGGCATAGGCCGGCAGCAGGCGTGAGATCTCCGAGTTGAACAGGATCGGGCCGTCGTGATGGATGTGCTGTTCCTCGGCGCCGCTCAGCGAGAGGATCGCGCCGAAGGCCTCTATTATCGCCTCGTCGTCGAGGATGGTGCGCATCAGGGCGATCACGTAGGGATTGGCAAAGACCTGCGCCGCGCCCAGGCTGCCGGAGAAATGCAGCGGGATCATGAACCGCCGGCCGCCGACCTCCAGCGAACCGGCGGTTTCCTTGTCCCTGATCTGGTCTTCATAGCGGTCGACGAACTCCGCATGCAGCGCGCGGATCGTGTCGGCGGGAACGATATTGTCGAGGATGACATAGCCTTCGCGCGTGAATCCGTCGAAGGCGGCCTCGATCTCCTTCGACTGGGCGAGCCCCTCGGTCGGAACCCCGGAAAAATCGATTCGGATCATGCGCGTCGTCTAACTCCAGCACGACCGCTGCGGTATCGTGTCGGGCTAAGCTGTCGCATCAATCGAGGAAGTCAAGGCATTCTGCTATGAGCATGCAAGCTGTCCGTCCCGGGCCGCCGGCAGGAGTGCCCGTGAACCGCCATCGTTATCTCGTCTACGGTCTCGTGATCGAGAGCGAGCTGCCGCTGACGTCGGTGCACGAAGCGGCGGGCAGCGACGGCGCCGCCGACATCAGGCTGCTCGCCGGATCGGCGGATTATTTCCAGTCGATCGCTCCCGGCGGCGCCCGCGATCCCGACGACTGGATCGAGCATGTCGTGCTGGATGACGGCAGCGTCTACATGAAGTCGAGCGAGGTCTTCGAAGCCACGATTTCCGCGGACGGCCGAACGGCGATCTGCCGGATGCTGGGCGACGTGGAGCAGCGGGCCTTCGAGGCCAACCTCCTGAACTTCATCGTCAGCGCCTCGCTCACCTTGCAGGGCGAGGAGACGCTTCATGCGACGGTGCTCGAGATGGACGGCCGCGCCGTCGGACTGCTGGGCCCCAGCGGCGCGGGCAAGTCGACGCTCGCCGCTTACCTGATCAGCCGCGGCGCCGACCTGGTCACCGACGACATGCTGCGCGTGCGGTTCGCGGACGATGCGATCCTGGCCTATCCCGGCCCCTATCGCCTGAAGCTGCTCGACCAGCCGGCCACGAGCTTCCTGCCCGATGCCGTGGCCGACGGACATTTCAACGCGTTGAGCGGCAAGATCATGGTCCGGCCGCGCCAGGAGGTGCGCCGCCCTCGCGCGCCGTCGCCGCTCGCCGCCCTGTTCCATCTCGGCGAACAGGATGACGAGATCGTGGAGATTTCGAGCATCCGACTGAACGGGCTGGACCTCGCGAAGACCCTGATGTCCTCGGCCATGGACACGCGGTACGCCGCAAGTAACCGCCTGCAGCGCCAGATCCGCTTCGTCGCACGCGTGGCCGAGCTGCTGCCGGTCCATGCGCTGCGCTATCCGCGCACCGTCGAGGCGCTGGACGGCGTCGCCCACGAAATCCGCCGGACCATCGGACCATGAAACGCCTGGGAGCCTTCTTCACCTTGCCAGGAAGCGACCGCCTGTTGCTGGTGAAGGCGGCCGCAACGCTGGTGATCGTACGCGGCGCCTTGCACCTCGTGTCGATCGAGCGGCTTCGCGCCTGGACCGGTGAGGTCCGCAAAGGCAGCGGCTCGGCCGACCGCATCATCTGGTCGGTTCGCGCCGCCGCCCGGCGCGTGCCCGGCACCACCTGCCTCAGTTCGGCGCTGGCGCTCCAGCGCCTCCTGTCCTCGGCCGGCCATTCCTCGCAGGTTCACATTGGCGTCGCGGGCGGCACCACGGACTTCATGGCGCATGCCTGGCTCGTTCACGATGGCGTCGTGGTCATTGGCGAGGAAGAGCATGAGCGCTACACCCGGCTCACCGCCTGGGACGCGCGCGAGACGTTGGGCACGCAAGGCTAGTGTTCGCCGCACTCCTCAGTATCGGAAAAGAACCGATCGATGCGCGACCCTTGCCATCCGGCTTCGAGGTCATCGGCCGGACTCGACGAACGGCCTTCAATGCCGGACCGGACAGCACATCTGCTTCGCTGGCCGGACGCTACTGGATCGCCGGCCGCTTCCGCCTCGATGCACGCGACGAGCTTCGTGCGCGGCTCGGCGCCTCCGCCGAGACCGCGACGGACGCGATGCTTTGCCTTCTTGCCTATGCGAAGTGGGGCGAAGGCTTCACCGAGTTTCTCGCCGGCGACTTCGCCTTCGTCCTGTGGGACGACGAAGCGCAGTGCCTGCTCGGCTTGCGTGATCAATTGGGTGTGCACACGCTCTTCCATTCGAGAACCGCGGATGCGTGGCTCATTGGCGACTCCCTCGACTGGCTGGCCAAACAGGTGCCGACCAGCGCTGCGCTCGACGAATACTGGATCGCCGACTTCCTCGTGCTCGGCGTGTCGCGCGAGTTCGAGCGCACGGTGTATCGCGACATCAAGAGACTCGCGCCGGCGCACCTGCTGAAACTCGGCGAGAATGGTCTCTCGCTGCGCCGCTACTGGCGGCTCGACATTGCCGAGCCGATCCATCTTCGCAGTGCCGGCGCCTATCACGAGCGCTTTCGCGAGATGTTGTCGCGTGCCGTCGCGGATCGTCTGCCTGCCGGCCGGGTCGGCATCGCGATGAGCGGAGGCCTCGATTCGACGACGCTGGCCGCGACCGCCGTCGACGTCACCGGCGATCCGTCGCGGGTCTTCGCGGAATGCGAGCACTATGAGAGGCTGATGCATATCGGCGAGGATCGCTACGCCACGCTCGCGGCGCGGCATCTCGGGATCGAGCTGCGCATCCGGCCTGCCGACGACATCGCCTACGACCCGCAGTGGCGGACGCGCGAGATGCGGACCGGCGAACCCATGGTCGCGCTGGTCAACGCGCACCCCATGCAGCAGGTCGCGCGCGAGATGGCGGCCGTCGCTCCCGTCTGGCTGGACGGGGAAGGGCCGGACAATGCGCTCACCCTCGAACGCGACGCCTATCTCGGATGGCTCCGCCGCCGCCGCTCGTGGCGCCGGCTGGCGCAGGCCCTGATCGGATACATCACGGCCAAGGGGCTCACCGGCTGGGTACAGACGATCGGCCGCCATACCGGGCTGCAGGGCGAGGCCGAGCTCGAGCCGGTCGACCTTCTGCCGGCCTGGCTGCGCCGCGACTTTGCCGACCGGCTGAAACTCTCCGAGCGACAGGAGACTCTCGGCCTGGGAGGGGACCCCTCGCACCCTTGGCATCCGGCCGCGTTCGCTTCGTTCACCAGCCCGATCTGGCAAGGCTACTTCGACCTGCGTGCCTTTCAAGGATCGCTCGGCGGTTTCGAATGGCGTTACCCGTATCTCGACCTTCGGCTCCTGGAATTCATGCTGTCGGTCCCGCCCGTCCCCTGGGGCTGGAAGAAGCGGCTGGTGCGCGAGGCGATGCGCGGCCGGCTGCCCGCGGAGGTCCTGGCGCGCAAGAAGACTCCGCTCGACTGCTATCCGGAGGTGGCGGCCCTGCGCGAACTCGGCCTGCCGGTGCTGCCGGCCTCCCCCGCCGTCGCCCGCTACGTGAATCCGCAATTGCTGCCGGACCGGGCCGCGTCGGACCCCGATCTCGCGACCTCGCTCAACGTCCATGCGCTCGACCACTGGCTCGCGCGGAAACGTGCCTGATGCGGCAAGATTGAATGTTATTGCATTTGCTAGGCAATTAATCTGTTGCTAGGTTTGCGCATGAACGGGTCTTCCCCCCTCTACAAGAAGTCGGCACGGCAGGTTTCCTGCAAGATTAACGACGAGGTCGCGATCCTGGACCTGGAGCGGGCGATCTATTTCGGCATCCAGGGCGTCGGCGTTCATATCTGGGATTCGCTCGAACAGCCCCGCTCGGTGGACGATCTTTGCGCTTCGGTGATGGCCGAATTCGAGGTATCGGAAGCCGCTTGCCAGGAGGATGTCATGCAAATACTGGGAAGCCTCGAGGCCGAGGGCCTCGTCGAAGCGATCCGGTAGCCTCGTTAGGGTGTGAAAGGCTGATCCATGGCGGACAAGATGCAGACGGGCGAAGAGGCCTCGGAGCTTTCGCTTCCCGCAGGCAAGAAGCCCTATGAGCGGCCCGTCCTCACCAAACTGGGCGCTCTGCGCGACGTGACACTGACCCAGTGGAGTTCCAAGGGCAGGCGCGACGGCTGGAAGAGCCGTAACACCGGCCGTGGCGGCATGAATGGCCTGTCCCGGGATTCCGTTTCCTGAGTTGCCTTCCTCGACGGCGTGAGCGCCGGCGTCGAGGCGAGTGCCGAGGTGACACCTGAATTCCAGTTCCTCTGTCTCGCCGCGGGTCCGCAGCCCGATCTGACGCGCCTGCGGGAAATGCTCCGCAAGGGCATCGATCTCCAGGCGCTCATGCGCCTCGCCGCCGATCACGGCGTTCGCCCCGCCCTCCTCGAGTGCCTCGGCGATCTCTCCTGGGAATCGATACCGGAGAGCGCAAAGGCCGAGTTCGAGCGCTTTCGCCAGCATCATCTCCTGAAAGCCCTGACCCTGGCGGGTGAGCTTCACCGGCTGGCGGCTTCCCTGTCCGACCGATCGATCCCCTTCATAGCCTTCAAGGGCCCGACCCTGGCCCTCGCCCTCTACGGCGGCCTCGCCGGGCGGGAATACAACGACGTCGATGTGATCGTGCCGGGTCCACAGGTCGACGATGCCGAGCGCGCGATCGGGTCGATGGGCTACGCCAGCCCCCAGGGCGACCGGCAGTTCCGGCGGACCTTCCTGGCGCCCCAGCAGCAATATGCCTTCACCCGGGCCGAGGACGGCGCCGCCATCGACCTGCATTGGGATTTCAGCGGCACGCATGTGCCATTCCCTCTGGCGCCGGGAGAGATCTGGGACGATCCGCCGCTTCTGTCGGTCGGCGGGCACGACGTGCCCGTGCTCTCGGCCCCGAAACTTGCCTTGCTGCTGGCCGGGCACGGCACCAAGGAAAACTGGGCCATGCTGAAATGGGTGAGCGATTTTGCGCGCATGGTCGACCGGCATCGCGACCTCGACTGGGCTTCCCTGCAGGGGCGCGCAGGGACACGGGGCTGCGGCGATGCCGTCCTGCTGGCCTGTGCGATGGCGCACGAACTGATGAATGTCGCCGTTCCCCCGGCGCTCGCGCCCCGCCTTGCCAGCAGCGACCGCGTCCGCGGACTCGCGGCCGCGCTGGTCGGCACCATGCGCCGGGGCCTGCCGCCGCCGTCACAGGTCGAGCACTTTGCAGACCTTCTCCTGTGCGACCGGCGGATCGATCGGATCGCGGGAGCCCTGAAACTCGCCTTCACCCCGACGGCCGGCGACTACGAGGCGATGAAGCTCCCCCCCGCCCTCTGGAGCCTCTACTATGCATGCCGGCCGTGCCGGCTTGCCTTCAGGGCGGCGACCGGCCGCACCTGACCTCGGCAGGCCTTGCCTGTCATGCAGGCATAATGGGCGGCCGCTAAGGGTTCGGTCCGGAAATTGCGGAAACGCGGTTGCCGCCGTCCGAAGGGCGCGCCAGAACGTATCGCCGCACCGAGGTGGCCCAAAGAGGAGACCGCGCGATCACTACACAGTCCGTGCCCCGGCCCCGCCCTCCCTTCGAACGCATCGCGCTCCTGCTGCAGGGCGGCGGCGCCCTCGGCTCCTACCAGGCCGGCGTCTACCAGGCGCTGTCCGAGTGCGATCTCCATCCCGACTGGGTGGCCGGCATTTCGATCGGCGCCATCAACTCCTCGCTGATCGCCGGCAATCCGCCGGAGCAGCGGGTCGAGAAGTTGCGCACCTTCTGGGAGACCGTGACCCGGCCACCGCTGGGTGGTCCCCTCTTCACGGGCTACGACTTCCACAGCGACCTCGAGCACCAGTTCGTGAACCAGATGCGCTCTGTCGCGACGATGATGTGGGGTGCGCCGGAATTCTTCCAGCCGCGCTTTCCGCCGCCGATCTTCATGCCCGCCGGCCATCCGGGAAACCTCGCCTACTACGATGTCGGCCCCCTCAAGACGCTGCTCGAACGGCTGGTCGACTTCGATCGCATCAACGCGAAGGAAATCCGCTTCAGCGTCGGCGCCACCAACGTCAGGACCGGCAACTTCATCTATTTCGACAACGCCACCCACACGATCGGGCCGCAGCATGTGATGGCCAGTGGTTCGCTGCCGCCGGGCTTCCCGGCGGCCGAAGTCGACGGCGAGTTCTACTGGGACGGCGGCATCGTCTCGAACACGCCGCTGCAGTGGGTGCTCGACGCCTTTCCGCGCGCCGACACGCTCGCCTTCCAGATCGACCTGTGGAGCGCGCGCGGCGAGCTGCCGCGCGACATGGTCGAGGTCGACACGCGCATGAAGGACATCCGCTACTCCAGCCGCACCCGCGCCGGCACCGACCAGTTCCGTCAGATGCAGTCGCTGCGCCGCGCCACGGCCAAGATCCTGGCCGGCCTGCCGCCGGAGCTGCGCCAGACGCCGGAGGCCGAGCTGCTGGCGCAAGCGGCCGACAGCAAGGTCTACAACATCATCCACACGATCTATCGCGCGCAGAAATACGAGGGCTCGTCGAAGGACTACGAGTTCTCGCGCCGCACGATGGAGGAGCATTGGGAGTCCGGATACTCCGACATGAAGCGCACGCTGGAGCATCCCGAAGTCTTGCAGCGTCCGACCAATCCGGACGGTGTGTTCACGTTCGACCTCGCCCTGCAGGGCCGCAAGGAGACCGACAGATGAAGATCGACGACGTCCGCAAGAACGCCTTCGCGATGCCGCTCAACAACCCGAGCTATCCGAAGCCGCCGTACAAGTTCTACAACCGCGAATTCGTCGTCATCACCTACCGCACCGATCCCGAGCTGCTGCGCGCGGTGGTGCCGGAGCCGCTCGAGGTGGTGGGCGACACGGTGAACTACGAATTCATCCGCATGCCCGATTCCACGGGCTTCGGCGACTACACCGAGACCGGACAGGTCATCCCGGTGCGCTTCAAGGACAAGGACGGGCAGGTGCAGGAAGGCGGCTACGTGCACGCCATGTACCTCGACGACAACTCGCCGATCGCCGGCGGCCGCGAGATCTGGGGTTTCCCCAAGAAGCTCGCCACGCCGAAGATCAAGCACGAGAGCGAGACGCTGGTCTGCACGCTGCACTACGGCTCGGTGCTCTGCGTCAACGCCACCATGGGCTACAAGCATCGCGAGATCGACCATGCGCCGCTGGTCAAGGCGCTCGCGAAGCCCGCCTTCATGATCAAGATCGTGCCGCACGTCGACTGCACGCCGCGCATCTGCGAGCTGGTGCGCTACTACTGCGAGGACGTCACCGTGAAGGGCGCCTGGACCGGCCCGGCGGCGCTGCAGCTTTTCGATCACGCCATGTGCGACGTCTCGCGCCTGCCGGTGCGCGAAGTCGTCTCGGCCAGCCACTACGTCACCGACCTGACCCTGGGTCTCGGTGAAGTCGTATTCGACTATCTCGCGAAGTAACCAGGCAGAGAGAAGGAAAAACCATGTCGCGTTTCACAGGAAGAATTGCCATCGTCACCGGTGCTGCTTCGGGCATCGGCAAGGAAATCGCGCTGCGTCTGGCCGCCGAGGGCGGCACGCCGGTCATCGCCGACCTCAATCTCGACGCCGCCACGGCGACCGCGAACGAGATCAAGGCCAAGGGTGGCGATGCCTTCGCCGTCGCCATGAACGTGACCGACGAGGCGCAGGTCGAGAAGGGCATCGCCGACACCATCGCCAAGTACGGCAAGATCGACATCCTGGTGAGCAACGCCGGCATCCAGATCGTGAAGCCGCTGGTCGACTTCCCCTTCGCCGACTGGAAGAAGCTGCTGTCGATCCATCTCGACGGCGCCTTCCTCACGACCAAGGCCTGCCTGAAGCACATGTACGCCGCCAAGTACGGCCGCGTGATCTTCATGGGCTCGGTGCATTCCAAGGAAGCCTCCAAGCTCAAGGCGCCCTACGTCACCGCCAAGCACGGGCTGATCGGCCTCAGCAAGGTGCTGGCCAAGGAAGGCGCGGAATTCAACGTCGCGTCGAACGTCGTGTGCCCGGGCTTCGTGCGCACGCCGCTGGTCGAGAAGCAGATCCCCGAACAGGCCGCCGAGCTGAAGATCACCGAGGAAGAGGTGATCAAGAACGTCATGCTGAAGGACACGATCGACGGTCAATTCACGACGACTGACGACGTGGCCGACGCGGTCCTCTTCTACGCCGCGGCCAAGACCACGGTGCATAGCGGCCAGTCCGCCGTGGTCAGCCACGGCTGGTTCATGCAGTAGACCTGCCGAGAAACTGTTGCCCCGCGGCCACGGTCGCGGGGCCAATACCCTTCAGGTTCCCTGAAAAAGGCAACTAACCCAGGCAACCCTCCGTTGGTTCGACGCATCCCGAGTCTGGATGTGTCACCCAATGAGGGAACCTGAAAATGAAGAAGGCACTTCTCGCCGCCGCGGCGCTCATGGTCGCACCGATGGCTGCCAATGCGCAGTCCATGTGGTCTCCCGGCCCGTCGAACCCCGGCCTCTACATCGGCGGCGAAGGCGGCCTGAACTGGCTGCTGAACAACAACAACTACAATATGGACCTCGGCTACGCGGTCGGCGGCTTCGTCGGCTACGACTTCGTCGGTCCCAGGGTCGAGCTGGAAGGCGTGTTCCGTTCCAACAACGGTCGCGGCACCGCCAACTTCGGCAACGTCTTCAGCAATACCAACGGCCGCATCGAGCAGCTCGCCATCATGGCCAACCTGCTCTACGACTTCTTCCCGGGTGCGACCATCACGCCGTATGTCGGCGCCGGCGCCGGCATTGCCTTCGCCGACTCCTCGATCAACGGCTGCTCGCTCTGCAGCACGCAGTTCGCCTACCAGGGCATCATCGGCCTCGGTTGGAACATCGACCAGAACTTCCGCGTGAACCTCGACGGCCGTTACTATGGCACGACGAATCCGGGCGCGTACCAGAACAACAACATCACCACGATGTTGAGCGTCGCCTACAAGTTCGGCGGCCCCGCCGCGGCTCCGCCGCCGCCGCCGGCCGCCGCGCCGGTCACCCCGCCGTCGTTCATGGTGTTCTTCGACTGGGATCGCTCGAACCTGAGCGACCAGGCGCTGACCACGATCCGCCAGGCCGCCAGCGCCTATAAGCAGAAGGGCAATGCCCGCATCACCGCGACCGGCCATACCGATACGTCGGGCTCGGAGAGCTACAACATGGCGCTGTCGCTGCGTCGCGCCAACGCCGTCAAGGACGCGCTGGTCCGCGAGGGCGTGCCGGCGACCAACATCGCCGTCATCGGCCGCGGCGAGCAGGGCCTGCTGGTGCAGACCGGCGACAATGTCCGCGAGCCTCAGAACCGCCGCGTCGAGATCGTGGTGCAGTAAGATCAGGCTTCACGTCTACAAAAACGAAGGAACGGCCGGGCATTGCCCGGCCGTTCTCTTTTGGCGTGGGCGCGCTACACTGGCGAAAACGATCAGGAGGATTCGCATGGCACGTGCCTTCGACATCACCCCGCTCGACGCCACGTTCGGCGCCGTCGTCACCGGCGTGAAGCTTGTCGATCTCGACGACGCCGGGTGGCGCGACCTGCACGCCGCCTGGCTCGACTACGCGCTGCTCGTCTTTCCCGACCAGCATCTCAAGCGCGCCGAGCAGATCGCCTTCGCCAAGCGCTTCGGTCCGCTCGAATTCGAGATGGCCGCGATCAGCAACGTCCGCTCCGACGGCACGCTTCGCGTCGAGAAGGACAATGACGACGTCATGAAGATCCTGAAGGGCAACATGGGCTGGCATGCCGACAGCACCTACATGCCGGTCCAGGCCAAGGGCGCGGTGTTCAGCGCCGAGGTCGTTCCGACCGTCGGCGGCCAGACCGGCTTTGCCGACATGCGCGCCGCCTACGACGCGCTCGACGACGAACGCAAGGCACGCGTCGAGACGCTGCAGGCCCATCACTCGCTGCACTACAGCCAGTCGAGGCTCGGCCACGAGACGAAGATGGCCGATGGCGAATACAGCGGCTACGGGCTGCACGACGGGCCGGTGCCGCTGCGTCCGCTGGTGAAGACGCATCCCGAGACCGGCCGCAAGTCGCTGCTGATCGGCCGCCACGCCCACGCCATTCCGGGACTGGAGCCGGCCGAGTCCGAGCGCTTCCTGCAGGAGCTGATCGACTTCGCCTGCCAGCGCCCGCGCACCTACCATCACGACTGGGCCGCGGGCGACGCGGTCCTGTGGGACAATCGCTGCCTGCTGCACCAGGCGACGCCCTGGGACATGACCCAGAAGCGCATCATGTGGCACAGCCGCATCGCCGGCGACCCGGCCAGCGAGACGGCGCTGGCCGCGTAGCGTTCAGTGGAGCGCGCAACTCCAGTTGCGCTCATGTCTTAGCCAGGAGCGAGCTTGAGCGCCACTGGAGTGGCGCGCTCCCCAGAGCCCTGTATCATCGGTTGCATGAAATTGCTTCGACGCGACGCGCTTCTGGGAACGGCCGCAACGGCGGCGGGGCTCGTCGGGCGTCGCGCGATTGCGGCCACGACGGCAGTCCGCCTGATCTGCGGCTTCGGCGTCGGCAATCCGACCGACCTTTGCGCCCAGCTCATCCAGGACGGTTTCTCGGCCGCGCTCAACGAGCCGGTGGAGTTCGACTACACGCTGGGCCAGGCGGGCCGGCGGGCCGCGCTGGAGGTGATTGGCGCGGAGCCCGACGGGCGCATGCTGCTGATCGCCGAAATCCTCAATCTCGTGTTGCAGGAGACGCCGGCCGAGCCGCTGCTGGCGCGCCTGCAGCCGGTCGCCAAGATCACGCGCGGATTCTCGACGGCGCTGGCGGTGAACGAATTCTCCGACATCCAGAATTGGTCCGACCTGCTGACGGCGGCGCATGCCGGCCGGCTGAAGGCCGCGACGACGGGCCATGACTCCACCATCGGCCTGCTGCTGGCGCTGGTCGAACGCCGCCTGAAGCTGACGTTCGACGCGATCGAGGTGGCAGGCACCAACGCCGCCGTCGAAATGCTGCTGACGCGCCGCACCGACATCGCGGTCCTCGATACGCGCACCGCGCTGCTGCACAATGCCCGCGACCGCACCAAGCTGCGCATCCTTGCAACCTCGGGCGCGCGCCGCTCGCAGCAATTGCCGAACGTGCCGACCCTGGCCGAGCTCGCGGGCGATCCCAAGCTCGCCTACACGATCAGCTTCGGCCTGTTCGCGCCGCTGGCGACGCCGCGGCCGGTGACCGACCGGCTGACATCGGCGCTGCTGGGACTGCGCACCGACAAGTCCGTGCAGACCCAGGCCCGCCTCGCCAATATCCCGCTGCAGTTCGACGGACCGGCCGCCATCGTCGAGGCCGTCGTGCGCGACCGCCGCATCGCGGCCGGTCTCTCTCGATAGGCGCCCGCGCTACATCTGGTCGATGCGCGCCTCGCGTATGACGTCACGCCAGATCGCGACATCGCGCGCCACTCGCTCGGCCAGCGCCTCCGGTCCCAGCACGCGGACGTCGAAGCCGGCGGCCCGCAGCCTCTCCAGGACCTGCGGGTCCTTCATCACCTCGAGCGTATCGTGCACGATCCGCCGTACGACCGCGGGCGGCGTCCCGGCCGGGACGAACATCGCCTGGAAGGTCTCCGACACCATCCCAGAATAACCCAACTCGCGCATCGTGGGCACCTCGGGCAGGTCGAACCAGCGCGTCTCTCCCGTGATCGCCAACGCCCGCAGCGCGCCCGACTTGATGTGCGCATGGGCCGGCGGCAGGGCGGTGATGCCCACGGGAGCCGTGTTCGCCAGCAGCGCCTGGATGGCCGGCGCGGCGCCGCCGTAGGGAATGTTCTCGACGACGATGCCGGTGCTCAGTTGCAGCAGCTCGGACGTGAGATGCGGCGTCGAGCCCGGCCCCGGATTGATGACGTTGAGCCTGTCCGGCCCGCGCTTCGCCCTCTCGATGAGCTGCGCGATCGACGTGATGCCCGACGTCGGATGGACGAGGATCACGTTCGGCGAGGCTCCGAGCTCCGTGATCGGCAGGAAATCCCGCAGCGGGTCGTAACCCGGCTCGCGGTAGAGGTTCGCATTGACGACGAAGCTGCTCGACGCGGTCAGGACCGTGTAGCCGTCGGGCGCCGACCGGGCGACCTGCAGCACGCCGATGTTGCCGCCGGCACCGGCCCGATTGACGACGATGACGGGTTGGCCGAGCCGTGCCGTGAGACCGGGCGAGATCAGCCGCACGATCGCATCGGTCGGACCGCCCGGCGCCGCGGGAACGACGATGCGCAGAGGGCGATTGGGATAGGGCGGCTCGCCGGGGACAGCGTGCGCGGCACGGCCCGGCACCAGGCCCGCCGCCGGCAGCGCGAGGGCGAGGAGCGTCCGCCGGGACAGTGTCCCTGGCTCGTCGTCGTCCCTGGTCATGCGATGCTGGTTCGGTACTCTCACGCTGGCCGTATTGTACCGGGAAACCGCCGGCGCGCGCGGTCGATCGTTGGCCATCTTTCGCTGGATGGTCGCTTTCGCAGTCAAACGATTGACCGTCCGGCAAAGCCGCCCAGTATGCGACGAAAGAAGCAATTCCCGAGGAACCCATGGACAGCGTTCAGACGGCAAAGACCCTCAGCGCAGCAGAACGGGCGCGCGCCCTGCAGCCGCTGCTCGACGCGCACGGCGCGGAGATGGACCGCCGCCGCGAGGTCGTGCCGGAGGTGGTGGACGCGCTGGTGGCGAACGACATGCTGCGCCTGCTGCTGCCCGGAAGCCTGGGCGGCCAGGAGATCCACCTCCTCGACTACTGCAAGGCCGTCGAGGCGATCGCCTGTGCCGATGCCAGCGTCGCCTGGTTCGTCAACCAGTCCAACGTCTCCTCCGCGACCTCGGCCGCCGCGATGCCGCCCGAAGCGGCGGCCTCCTTCTGGGGCACGCCCGGCGTCGGCCTCGCCTGGGGCGCGCGCAACGGCACCAGCAAGGCGATCCGCGTCGAGGGCGGCTACCGGCTGAGCGGCACCTGGAGCTTCGCCAGCGGCGGTCGCCACACGACCTGGATGGGCGCGCACAGCGCCGTGCAGAATCCCGACGGCACGCCGCACCAGCGCTACGGCAAGGCCGACGACCGCAGCTTCGTGTTCAAGCGCAGCGACGCGAAGATCGTCGACGACTGGTTCGTGCTCGGCCTGCGCGGCACCGGCAGCGACACCTACACGCTCGAGGACCTGTTCATCCCCGACGCGCATGCGCCGGCGCGCGATGCGCTGCAGGAGCGGCGCGAACCCGGGCCGCTCTACACGATGGGATCGACCTTGCTCTATGCCAGCGGCTTCTGCAGCGTGACCCTGGGCCTCGGGCGCCGCCTGCTCGAGACCTTCATCGACATGGCGCGCGGCGGCAAGCACAGCCGGGCCTCGATCAACCCCATGTCGGCCAACAATGCGATCCAGCGCGAGGTCGCCCTGCTCGAAGCCAAGCTCTCGGCCGCCCGCGCCTACCTGCACGCCGAGGCCGTCGCGGCCTACGACAAGGCGGCCAACGGCACGCTCGATGTCGATGGCCGCATGCGGCTGCGCCTGGCGACGACCTACGGCATGAACGAGGCGAGCGACGTGTCGATCGCCGCCTACCGGGCGGCGGGCACGACGGCCATGCTCAATTCGGCGCCGTTCGAGCGCCGCTTCCGCGACGCCATGAGCGCCAGCCAGCATCTCCAGGGCATGCTGGGCCATGTCGAGATGGTCGGCCGCCACATCCTCGGCGTCGAGAACAAGCTCCAGAACCTCTGACCGGCGCGCGTCGGCTTCCCGCGATCACCGGGCGAAGAAGCAGACGATCCGGTTGAAGCGACGACGATCCTCGAGCAGCCCGGTGGCCGCACTGAGCGCCCGGTTCAGGCAGAAGTAGATCCCCAGGAGGGTGGCATAGACCTCGACCGGCGCCGTGAGGAGCCGATTGTTGATCTGCCGGCCGATCTCCGTCACTTCCGCGAGGCCGATCAGGAAGGCGAGCGACGTTCCCTTGAGCAGGGTGATGTAGCGCCCCGTCATTGCCGGGATCGAGTTGTACACGGCGATCGGCAGGAGGACGTAGGCTGCCAGCTGGAAAGGCGACATGCCCATCGCGCGCGCCGCCTCGATCTGGCCGACGGGAACCGACAGAAGGCCGCCGCGGACGATTTCCGCGAGATAGGCTGCGTTGAAGAGCACGATCGCCGCCAGCACGCTCGCGAATTTCGTCGTCTCGAAGCCGAAATAGGGCGGCGCGAAATAGGCCCAGAAGATCAGGACCAGGAGCGGAATGTTGCGCAGGAGTTCCACGTAGCCGCCGGCGATCCATCGCACCGGCCGCGGCCCGGCGAAGCGCAGATAGCCGACCAGCAGGCCCAGCACCGTGGCCAGTGCGATGCCGATCAGCGACAATTCGACGGTGAGGGCAACGCCGCCCAGCGACTTCGGCCAGTCGCCGATCAGCAGGCGCCGGACATTGTTCTCGGTGAAGACGAGTTCCCAGTTCATGCCGCGCTCCGCCTGTTCCGCGACAGCCGGCGCTGGAGCACATGTCCCAATGCCGAGATCGTCGAGCAGACGACGAGGTAGAAGACGGTGATCGCCGTGAGGGCTTCGACGCCGCGAAAGCTCGTATAGTCGATGTGGCGCGCCTGGTAGGTGATGTCGGCAACCCCGATCGCCAGCGCGAGCGAGGTGTTCTTGATGAGGCTCACCGATTCGTTGACGATCGACGGCGCGATGATGCGCACGAGCTGCGGCAGCAGGATGTAGCGAACCGACTGCGCGAAGCCGAAGCCGATGGCCTCGGCGGCCTCGTACTGGCCGCGCGGAATGGCGTTGAGCCCGCCCCGCACGATCTCGGCGATGAAGCCGCTGTGATAGACGCCCAGTGCGAAGACCACCGCGACGAACTGGAAGCCGTAGTCCCGCAGCACCATCAGGGCGCTCTGCGGCAGGATCACGGTCGCGGAAAAATACCAGAACAGGATCTGTACCAGCGGCGGCGTGTTGCGGATGACCTCGACATAGAACCAGCAGAAGGGCTTCAGCAGCCCGACCTGCGACCAGCGCAGCACACCGAACAGAAAGCCCAGCAGCAGCGCCAGAACGAGCGACAGTGCCGCGAGCTCGAGCGTCACGAGAGCGCCTTGAGCGAGCAGGCGTCCTCCTTCACCCCACAGGACGCTCCAGTCGAACTGGTACATCCCCGGTCAGTCCCAGACTTCCATCTTGAAGCCGATCTCGTCCTTCTTGAGATTGAGCTTGGTGCCGGGTCCGATCCACTTGTCGTAGATCTTGTCCCAGGTGCCGTCCTTCCACATGTCCTGAAGGGCGAAGTTCAGCGCGTCGCGCCACTTGGAATCGTTCTCGCGCACGCCGATCGCATAGTCGCCACCGCCGAGCGAGTCGCCCACGATCACGTAGTCGTCGGGCTTGGGCGCGTTGGCGCGCAGGCCGGCCAGGATGATGATGTCGGCGACGACGGCGTCGATCAGGCCGCGCTGCATGGCGAGGAAGGCTTCGGGATAGCCTTCGAAGGTCTGGCCCACGGCCTTGGGCTGGGCCGCCGCCAGGTTCTTCAGCGCCAGCGCCCCCGCCGTGGTGCCGACGCGCTTGCCGGCGAGGTCGGCCGCGGACTGGATCCCGCTGCCCTTCTTCACCATGAGCTTCTGCCCGGTCCAGAAGTAGCCGATCGTGAAATCGACGACCTTGTCGCGCTCGCGATAGTGCGTGAGGGTCGCGGCGATCATGTCGATGCGGCCCTGCTGCAGCAGCGGGATGCGCGTGGCCGCCGTCACCGGCACCAGCTCGACCTTCACCCCGAGGCGATTGCCGATCTCCTTGGCGACGTCGATGTCGAAGCCGATGATTTCGCCCTTGTCGTCGACGGTGCCGAAGCCCGGCACGTCCTGCCGAACGCCGACCCGCAGGACGCCGCGCTTCTTGACCTCGTCGAGCGTATTGGCCGGTGCCTGCGCGAGCGCCGGGCCGGCGAGCAGAACGAGTCCCATTCCCGCCATCAACTGCCGTCGATTCATCTCACACTCCTTCGACCGTTATTCGCTGTCCCAGCACCGTCCGCACGAAGCGGCGCGCTTCCTCGCTGCGCGGCGCCCGGAAGAACTCTTCCGGTGTTGCGACCTCGACGATTGCGCCGGCATGCATGAACGCCACGCGGTCCGCGGCCTCGCGCGCAAAATTCATCTCGTGGCTCACGATCACCATGGTCATCCCCTGGTCGGCGAGGCCGCGCATCACGTCGAGCACTTCCGTCACCATCTCGGGATCGAGCGCCGAGGTCGGCTCGTCGAACAGCATCAGCGACGGCTGCATGGCGAGGGCACGGGCGATCGCCACGCGCTGCTGCTGGCCGCCGGAGAGGAAATCGGGAAAGGCCTGGGCCTTGTCGGCGAGGCCGACGCGGTCGAGCAGCCGGGACGCGATGTCGTGGGCCTCCGCCCGGCTCTTTCCCAGGATCTTTCGCGGGCCGAGCGAGACGTTCTGCAATGCCGTGAGATGGGGGAAGAGATTGAACGACTGGAAGACCATGCCGATGTGGCGCCGAAGTTCGCGCAACCCGGAGCGGCTCCTCGGCACGTCCGCGCCCTCGAAACGGATGCTGCCCCCATCGATCGGCTCGAGGCCGTTGATGCATCGCAGCAGCGTGCTCTTGCCCGAACCGCTCGCGCCGCAAACGCTGACGACCTCGCCGGCCGTAACGCTCAGACTCACATCCTTCAGCACCTGCAGCGTGCCGAAGGATTTGTCGACGCGATCGATCTCGAGGAGCGTGGCCATTACGGCAATGCCCTGAGCAAAGCCCGTGCCCCGTCGAGGATGGCCGGCAAGGGACCCACGAGATTTATGCGGACATGCCCCTCGCCCGTCGCGCCGAAGACCGAACCCGAGGTCACCGCGACTCCGGCGCTCTCGAGCAGATGCGCGGTGAGGGCATCGCTGGACATGCCGAACCGCGCGATGCCGGGAAAGAGATAGAAGGTGCCTTGCGGCGGCGACGCCTCGAAGCGGCTGTCCTGGTGCAGGACGGCGAGGCAGGCGTCGCGCTTTTCCTGATAGGCCTTGCGCAGGAACGGCGCCCACTCGTCCTCTTTGGCCATGGCCTCGCAGGCGACCTTCTGCGACACGAGGCTGACCGACGAGATGAGCTGCTGCGTGCAGGTCGCGATCAGGCGGCAGATCGGCTCCGGGCCGACCAGCATGCCGATGCGGTAGCTCGGCAGGGCAAACGCCTTGGAGAAGCTGTAGAGCAGGATGGTCCGGTCGCGGATCGCATCGAATACTCCGGGGCTGAGATGCCTGCCGGCATCGAACACGAAGAGATCGAAGCTCTCGTCGCAGATCAGCCACAGGTCGCGCCGATGCACCAGGTCGGCCAGCGCCGACAACTCGGCCTCGGTGAATACGCGGCCGGTCGGATTGTGCGGCGTATTGATCAGGATCGCCCGGGTGCGGGGCGTCACGGCGGCGCCGACGGCCTCGATGTCGAGACGATGGTCCGGGCCGGCAAGCGCCACCGGCACGGCCTTGCCGCCCGCCAGCGTGATCGAGGGCGCGTAGGTGACCCAGCAGGGATCGAGCACGATCACCTCGTCGCCCGGCTCGAGCAGGGCCAGCGCGGCGAAGTACACGCCCTGCTTGGCGCCGATCGTCGCCACCATCTCGCGCTCGCCGCGGACGACGCCGTGGCGATGCGCAAGGCGGCGGGCGAAGGCCTGTCGCAGGAACGGCTCGCCCCACGGATCGCCCAGCGCGTTCTCGCCCGGCGTGATGGCCGGTGGGATCAATCCGACCGGCGGTGCGGGATCGGGGGCGCCACCCGAGAGGTTGAAGATCGTCTTCCCGGCCGCCCGAAGCGCCCGTACCTGGCCGCCAACGGCCAGGGTGCCCGACGGCGGCAGGCTCGCAAGAAGCGGCATGGTCAGCGCTCCCCGTGCCGGTCGAGCGCGTCGGCATAGACGTCGACGACGCGCTCCATGTTCACGGTGATGTGCTCGACCGTCATCTTCTTGGCGAGCTTGAAGTTGCGGTCGCGCACGGCCTGCGTGATGTCGCGATGGTACTTATAGTCGGAGCGGCCCGAGAACTCGTCGCGCAGGAGGATGAACCGCACCGGCAGCGACATGGCGTTGACCTGATGCAGGATCGTGCGCAGCACCGAACTCTCGGTGCTGTCGATCATCAGCTGATGGAACTCGATGTTGTTCGAAAAGTAGCCTTCGAGGTCTTTCCGTGCCGCCGAATCGCGCATCACGGCATTGATGCGGTCGAGCCCGTCGCACAAAGCGTCGACCTGCTTGGTCGAGAGCGCGTCGATCACTTCGGCTTCGAGCTGGGCACGCAGGCGATAGAGATGACGCAGGTCGTCGGCGGTGTAGTGCTTGACCTTGAAGCCGCGGCGCGGCGCGTGAAGAACAAGCCCCTGCAATTCAAGGATGCGCAATGCCTCGCGCACCGGCCCACGGCTTGCGCCGTATTCCGCGGCGAGGTCGATCTCGCGCAGCGAGCTGCCCGGCGGATAGCGCCACCGGATGATCCCCGCCTTGATGCGATCGGCCAGGAAGTACGGGATCGTTTCGGGCAACGACACGACGTTGCCGGTCTCCCCTCCCACCGCCGCCAGACTACGCGCAGAAACCATTTTGCCGAATCTCAATTGTTTACAATTTACTTTTGACAGTCTCGCGCATAGTTTCCGTCCCTGTCCAGTCAATCGTCGGAGGAAAAGCATGGACGCGAAGCAGGCCAAGGCGATTTCGGACCAGTGGATGATCCCCACGCCTGCGGGCGCCTACATGGCGGGTCTCGAGAACCGCCCGATCATCGAGCGGGCCGAGGGCATCGAGGTGATCGACACGACCGGCAAGCGCTACCTCGACTTCGGCTCGGGCCAGATGGCCGCCGCCCTGGGCCACAATCACCCGCGCTACGTCGCCTCGGTCAGAAGAAGCCTCGAGACGATCAGCCATTCGACCAAGACGTTCCTGAATGTCGACCGCCTCGAACTCCATCGCAGGCTCGGCGAGATCCTGACCCCGCCGCTGCAGAAGACGCTGTTCCTGGTGAGCGGCAGCGACGCGATCGAGGCGGCGATCGATCTCGCGCGCAAGGCGACCGGCGGCGTGGACGTGCTGGCGCTCGACATGGCGCTGCACGGCTCGACCTCGTTCGTGACGCGGTCGCTGACCTTCGGCTGGGGTCGCGCCAAGCACCGGCTTGCCGCCCCCGGCACTTCGTCGATCCTGACACCCTACGCCTACCGGTCGCCGCTGGCCGGCGGCGACGACTTCGTCGAGAAGTGCCTGCAGCTCAGCTTCGAGATGGCGGACGCGAACTTCACCGCCAAGCCGGCGGCGGTGATCCTCGAACCCGTGCTGAGCGCCGGCGGCATCATCGTGCCGCCTCCGGGCTATGTGAAGGCACTCACCAAAATGGCGCACGACCGCGGCATGCTGGTGATCATGGACGAATCGCAGACCGGCCTCGGCAAGACCGGCAAGATGTGGGGCCATCTCCACGAGGAGGGCGTCGTCCCGGACATCATGACGGTATCGAAGCATTTCGGCGCGGGCATGCCGGTCAGCGCGGTGTGCACGACCTCCGCGATCGCCCAGCAGGCGGTCGACAACGGCTATTTCGCGACCCGCTCGCATGCCTGCGATCCGATCGCCTGCGCCGCCGGCGTGGCGAGCATCGACATCATCCAGGAGGAGAACCTGGTCGAGCGCGCCGCCACGATCGGCCGGCGCATGCAGGGCGCGATCGAGGCCATGGCGAAGGACATCGAGGCCATCGGCGACATCCGCGGCCGCGGCGTGCTGTACGGCATCGAGCTGGTCGAGGACCGCGGCACCAAGGCCCCGGCGAGCGACCTCTGCCGCGCCGTCGTCGCGCAATGCCAGCAGGACGGACTGCTGGTGCAGTCGCGCGGCAGCCACGGCCGCATGAACGTCGTGCGACTGGTGCCGCCGATGGTCTCGACCGACGCCGAGATCGACCGCGGCATGGAGATCCTGGGCAACGCCCTCCGCTCCGCGGTGCACGGCCAGCGGGCGAAGGCGGCCTAGCGACGGCGTCCGGCATTGCGCCGGACACCCGCCGGCGCAGGATCGGCCTAGTCGAGCTTCTTGGTCAGGACCTTGAAGTTGGGATCGAACGTCAGATCGTACTTCTTGCCGTCCTGGCAGGTCGCATCGTCGACTTCGAACTTGCCGTTGGGATGGGCGGTGGCCTTGTCGTCGTCGAACTCAATCTTGCCGCCGCTGCAACCGGCTTCCTTCAGAGCCGCCTCGAGCTTCGGGCGCTCCTGATCGGTGATGGGGCGATCCTTGGCGAAGGCCGTACCGACCGAGACGGCGACGAGGGCGGCGGCGATGGGCAGAACGTAGTTCATGGGCATCCTCCGAACTTCAATCAGTATGCAATGCCCGGAGCCCCGGAGGGTTGCCGCAAACACCTCGACGGACCTCTGAGAAGAAGGTCGCTCAACGGCCGCCTCTCTGTGCGGTAGATCACAGACAGTCCGCGCCCGCCGTCGCATGGAAAATCGATCGCCGGAGCGGCGATCGGGTGTGGGGTCACCATGACAGTCGATCTGCAGCGGCGTCCCGGTGGTGAGCGCCAGACGCTGGACGAAACCGGCGATTCGTGCGGACATCGCAATCAGGGCGCGCCGCGTCGTGCGGCCCGCGTCCGTGATTCCTTTGCCCTGATGACGCCGCAAGACCTGTTCCGCCTGCATCCGTTCCTCGGCGCCCTCACGGAGAGTGAAAGCCGCGAGCTGCTGGCGCATGCGGCGCGGCGGCGCGTGGCCGCCGGCCATGTCGTGTTCCGCAAGGACGATCCCGGCGACGGGCTCTATGGCGTGCTGGCCGGGCGCATCGTCGTCACCGTGGAATCGGCGGCAGGCAAGGAGCTGATCCTCAACATGTTCGGGCCCGGCGAGTTCTTCGGCGAAATCGCCCTGCTCGACGGCAAGGGGCGCACGGCGACGGCGATCGCGCGCGAGCCCTCGGAGCTGCTGTTCCTCAATCGCGCGGTGTTCCAGCCGTTCCTCGTCCAGCGGCCCGAGGCCACGATGCGCATCATCGCGCTGCTGTGCAGCCGCCTGCGGCGCACCACGGACCTGGTCGAGGACTCGGCCTTCCTCGGCGTCGCCACGCGCCTGGCCAAGCAGCTCGTGGTCCTGATGGATCGCTACGGCCGCCCCGGCGAGGCGGACGCGGCCGCCGCGACCCTGCACATCTCCCAGGAGGAGCTGGCCCGCACGCTGGGCGTCACGCGCGAGATCGTGAGCCGGCAGCTCGCGATCTGGCGCGAGGCCGGCATCGTCGAATTGGGGCGCAACCGCCTGACCGTCCTCGATCCCGGAGCGCTGCACGGGATCATCGACGGCGGCTAGCCAGGGAGTGTCGCGCCTCCTAGAGTCACCCGGAGCCCCAGAGTTTCCAAGAGCAAACGGGCGGATGTTCCCGTGAACCGACAACGTCGCCGGCTGGCGGCCATCCTCTTTGCAGACGTGGTGGGATCGTCCCGGCTGATCGCCCGTGACGAGAGCGGTACCGTGGCCCGGCTGCTGGAGCATCTCACGCGGCGCCTCGCGCCCTTTGCCCGGCGCCATGACGGGCGCGTGGTGCGATTGACCGGCGATGGCGGCCTGGTCGAATTCGCCAGTGCCGTCGATGCGCTGGCCGCCGCCATCGAATTCCAGCAGGCCATGGCGGACGCCAATCGCAGCCAGCCGGCCGAGGAGGCCATCGCCTTCCGCATCGGCATCCATATCGGCGACGTCATCGTCGAGCACGACGACCTCTACGGCGACGACGTGAACGTCGCCGCGCGCCTGCAGGAGCAGGCCGCGCCCGGCGGCATCGTCGTGTCGCGAAATGTATGGGAGGCCGTGGCCGGCCGGCACAAGGCAAGCTTCGCGGATCTGGGCGAGCTCGCGCTGAAGAATATCGAGCGGCCGATCCGCGCCTTCACCGTGCAGTGGGACGCTGCCGACTGGCCCGCGGTGCCCGGCATCGCGCCGGTCCTCTGGCCCACGATGGCACCGTCCCCGGTCTCGGCCCGGCGGATGCGGATCGGCCTGTGGGCCGCTGCCATGATGGGTTGTATCGCCTTCGTCGCCGCGGCCTGGCTCGTCTTCGCGCCGCGTCCGCCGCCGACCCTCGCCGACCTTCAGACGCTCAAGGCCGAGGACCTGGAACGGCTGCTGGCCGAGCGGCGCGCGGCCGATGCCGCCGCCGCCGAGAAGAAGCGCCTCGAGGAGGAAGCGCAGCGACGGGCCGAAGCCGATGCCGAGGCCTTGCGCCAGGCCGTGGCCGACTTCGAGAAGGCGCGGCTCGACCGGCAGAAGGCGGAAGCCGAGCTCGCCGAACTCAGGCTGAAGATCGACGGCAGCCGGCGCGAGTCCGCGACGGCCAGCCAGCAGCAGCTCACCGACACGGCCGCGCGCCGCGCCATCGAGGACGAGGCCCATCGCCTGGCCGAGGTCGAGATGGCTTCGCTGCGCCAGGCCGAACGCGAGGCGCTGCAGAAGGCCGCCGTCGAGGCGGAAAACAAGCGCCAGGCCGACGAGGCGCTGGTGGAGGCGCAGGCGGCGCGGCAGAAGGCCGACGAGGAGGCCGACGCCCGGCGGCGCGCCGAGGAGCGGATGGAAACCGCGGCAAAGCTGAAGATCGATGCCGAAGCCGTGGAGGGCGCGCTGCATCTCGCGACGTCCGATCGCCAGCGCCTGCAGGTCGCGCTGACGTCGCTTGGGTTCGACACGCGCGGCACCGACGGCATGTTCGGTCCGCGCTCGCGCGACATGATCGCGGGCTGGCAGAAGAAGATCGGCGTGCCGGCAACCGGCTTCCTCACCGCCGCGCAACGCGCGCAGCTGCTCGCCAGCGCCGCCCCTGCTCTCGCGCGCTGGGACGACGAACGCCGCCAGGCCGAGGAGGCGCGCACCGTCGTTCCCGTGCCGCCCTCTCCCATCGCCGCGCCGCCCGCACCGACCAATGCCTATGACGGCGCCTATGCCGGCGGGCGGCAGGGCCCGCAGCAGAAGGTCGCCGCCCACGTCCAGATCTCGGGCGGCCGGGGCGCCGGCACGATCGACGTGCCGGGCTGCAGCCCCAGCCCCTTCTCGATGACCGTCTCGCTCGCGGGCGATGTCGGCGGCTCCGGCGACCTCAACTGCCCGGTGCCGATCCGCGGCACCGGCAACGTGGTCGGTCCCTTCACCATCTCGGGTCACGCCGTCGGCCGCACCATCCTGTTCTCGGTGAACACGAGCCGTGGCGAGTTCGACGTGCAGATGGACCGTTCGACCTCGACCGCCAAGGCGCCTTAG
Organism: Reyranella sp. GW821-FHT14A01; assembly: GCF_058803965.1. NCBI lineage: Bacteria > Pseudomonadati > Pseudomonadota > Alphaproteobacteria > Hyphomicrobiales > Reyranellaceae > Reyranella > Reyranella sp. GW821-FHT14A01. The sequence continues at coordinate 498,727 of NZ_JBXAPM010000002.1, read as the reverse complement.
ACCACCCCCTGGATCGCCGCCAAAGATTCTCCGCGCTCTGTAACCTGGTTCACAGAGCGCCCCCGGACTCCCCGATAGCGTTCAGCCGTCAAAGCAATTTCGGCTGAACAACAATGGGAGACTGGATGATGCGTATCCTTGCCATGGGAAGTCTCGCGGCGCTGGCCGTGATTGCGGCTTCCGCGATGTCGATGACGTCGGCCACGGCCCAGCAGGCGGCGCAGACGCCCTGCGGCCCCGCCTCCTACTCATCTGCCGACCAGCGTCAGGTGATCCCCTGCGCCCCGCCGACGACCAAGGCCGAAAACGGCCAGCCGGGCTGCGGCGTGTCGACCTACTCGGTCGCCGAGCAGCGCCAGACCGTGCTGCCCTGCACGCCGCCGACGCCGAAGGTCGATGCCGCGGGCAAGCCCGCCTGCGGTCCGGCCTCCTACTCGACCGCGGATCAGCGCCAGGTCATTCCCTGCACGAACTGATGCGCGGCGCGCCTGCGCTTCGGCCTGCATCGCGACAAAGACAAAGCGGCCCCTTCGGGGGCCGCTTTTTTGTGGGCGGCGGCTTTCAAAATAGGTTCACCATTGGGCGTCACTGTCCGGCGCGCCGGAGCCGAGGACATAAGGTCCTTGGAGTGTCCTCATGAACCTCCTCGCCGAGCTTGAGCCTGCGGATGGAATTGATCGTTGCGACTATCGTGCTCGCGAGTATCGGCGGAACGCTGGCCGGATGGTGGTGTGGCACGCGCAACATCGCCAACCCACCCGACAGATTCAATTATCCTCCCGGCGGGATGACGCTCCAACAGCATCTCTCGCTGCTGCGCAAGAAGCACCGCAAGCGACGCCTGCCCCTGGCCATCGGCTCCGGCCTGGCCACCGCCGCCGCCACATTCTTTGCCTTGCTCGCCCTCGCCGTGCTGAGGCGCTAGTTCGAGTTTGAAGACACCACGCACCACGGTCTTCAGTTCGCGTGCTACTCGCGGTGTCGATTCGCGAAGGGGATGGATATGGTTCGAGCATGACCCGTCGTGTATTCTCGATACCGATAGTTGCAGACCGAATCGATGCCGCTTTCCCGGCGGCGGCCACACAGTCGATGTGAGTATTCGATCGACTCGAGATGGCACTGAATGGCGGTCGAGCTTCGCCAAAGTTTCATGAGATGCGGACGCGCAGGATGGCATGATTTGAGCTACACGTTCTTTCGGTATCGTCCGACAGAGACCCTCTTTTTTGTTCAGCGCCGACCAAATCGGCTTTGAACTATGTGGCAGGTGCGCGTCGGACCTGCCCGGTTGGCCTAGCCAAGCATATTTGCAACGCCGATGAAAAATAGGGGGATAATGCAGTGACGAAAGAGGAACAGATCGAACTCGGCAAGAAGCTGATCAGTGAGATGCGTGCATCTTTCAGCCGGGGCGATCGGGACGAAACGATGGGAACCTACGAACGGATGGCGGGAATCAAGGCCGACCGTGCCGCCAAATTGGAGGCAACATGCCTTGCAGCCCGCATGTTGGTCGTCGGCAAGGAACGAGATGAAGCGCGCAAGCTGCTCGCGAGGGTCGCGACGGCCGAATACAGGAAGCCTTCGCACTATGAATTCCTGGCGCGCGCCCATCTCGACCTCAAGCAGTACAAGGAAGCGGCGGCCGCCTGCGTGCGTGCCGAGGAACTTCGCACCGCCGAGCCGAAATGATCGGCGTGCGCTCGCGCTGACAACGATAAGTCGCGAGGACGGTTTGCCGAACGGGCGGACCCTGCGGAAGACGGAACCGGCATGGGGTGGCATGCCGGACCTTCGCGCCCATCGCTCCGGACGGGCGTCCGCAGATCGAGGCCCATTTTTTGCTGAGTGCATCCCTATTCAAGCAGCATGCGTAGCCTTCTAAGACGCTCCTCACCTATGTCGGGCGGCCAATACAATTCCATGCTGGCAACCACCGGCTGAACCCGCCGCAGAGCCGGGGTATTCGACTGCAGTTCGGTTGTACCGGTGACTTCGGCAATCTCCGCCGCGTCCGCCCTTCCCGGCCTGAACCTTATATAAACGGTGCAGCCGCCAGTAACCTGCGACAGCACTCCTCCTTGCCAGCCCACCGGCGTGACCAGACCGCCGTCCATCGGATTGAACGCCGATATTTTGAACGGCACGCCATTCGCGCTCTCCACGTCCGCCAGGGTGCTGCCGATTCCGACGGCCGAGCCGGACATGCCTGCGATCTTCACCCTGCTTCCGTCCGCGAGATGGATGGAGGCAGGGCGCCGCATGGCCGTTGCGTTGCGCCACACGATCTCGATCCGCTTTGCCGGATCGTCCGGGAAGACGATCGTGGTAGCGTCGCTACCGGCGGCCATGTCCCGCTCGACGCGCCGTTGAACGTTCGGCGCACCGAATGTCCTTTCGACCGTCTGGAGATCGGAATCTCGCCCGAGAGCCCCGATGCATGAAACGGGCGTCGTCCCGTCCAGCGAAAGCTTCGGTACGGGAGCAGGTGCCGCATTTGCCATATCCGCTGCGGCCTCGTGGCATCGGCGCAGTTCCGTCAGCGCCGCCGACGTGCCCTTGAGCGAGAAGGAACCGAGCGACCGGCTCTCGTGGAACATCGCCAGATTGTTGAAGTTCATGAAGTCGGCGAAGAAGTCATCCTTCACGAGATCGATGACCAAAGCCGGTACCCCGGCCATCTGTGCCCCGGTCGCATTGCCCGTCCATGTCCTGTGGCCGTCGAACACGAACCTCACCTTGTAGGTCGCGCCCTGCCGAACGTCCGTCCAGGCCGGCTTGCCGAATATCAGCACGATGCGACGGTCGGCGCCGACCAGGCCGATGCGAAACCGCATTCCATCCTGATAGACGGCTTCCCCGGAGCAGCTTCTCTGCCCCTCGACCTTGCGAATGGCCCAACCTTCCACGTCTTCCCGCCAGGATGATTGGGCGTTGGCATTCGCCACGGCAAGCACGGCACACGCAGCGACCAGTGCGACCGCGCAAGATCGCGCAAGGACCGATGCCGATTTTCCCATCCGTCGCTTTCTGCCCGTCATGGCCTGTCGCGCTTGGTGAACGTCATCTCGATCGGCCCCGCGCCGCCCGGCTGCGTGGCTTCACAGATCGTCTGTGAATCCCTGGGCCGGCAGACGATGGTGGCTTCGGAGAATGTCGACCTGTTCGAACACGTCATCCTCGGCGCCTGGATCCTCACGTTGCCGTTCTGGAATTCGGTCGCAAGAGGACCTTCGCACGTGACGGTCGGCGTGCGGATCGTTCTCTGGCCGGTCTTTCCGTCCGGCTTGAAGCACAGGATCGCTTCTGCATTGGCGGACGTCTCCTGACGCGTCCCGATCGCGAAGGTCACGGGAACGTCGGGAGCATTCCAGCATCCCGCCAGGAACGATGCGTCCTTGCGCTCGATGGCATCGCTTGGGATCGCCAATGTCGGCGTCTGCGGCGGGGTTGGGGTCGGGGTTGGGGTCGGCGCGGGGGCCGGCGCCTGCGGCGCCGCTCCCTGCCTGGTCTGATCCGGCACCGGGCAGGATTGCAGCTTCGCCTCGAGTTGCTTCTTCAAGGCGTCGATCTCAGTACGAAGTTCTTTCTCCTTCGCGGCGTTCGCCGTCTCGATCGCCCGCTCCCCATTTGAAAACCACGGAACGTCCCATCCCCACTTGAAGTCCCAACCACCGAAACGACTGAGGAGCAGGGCCAGCAGGATCGCCAGCAGCAGGACGAGCAGAATTCCGGCCAGCCAGAGCAGGATACCGGGCAGGCCCAGGAAGAAGCGCCGTCGTTCGCGAGCCTGCGGCGGCGAAGTCGGAGCTGCAGGGGCAGCTGACACCGGCGCCGGTGTCGGCGGCTCGGCGCTTTCGACCGGGCTCTCCGCGGGCGCCGCCTCGGCAACCTGCCCGGTCCAGACGACGTCGACGGGCGGGCGCTCGGTACTGACCAGGCTCGATCCCCAGGCCGCCAGAACCACCTGATCCCCCACGACGAACTTGCAGCTGTCGTCGGGAACGCTCGCCGCCGCGTCGATGATCTCCGCTTCCAGCGACCGCCGGTCTGCAACCGCCTCCGCGCGAATGGCCTTGGCGAGTTCCTTCAGCGCCGAGAGCCGATCGTTCAGCTCCGCTTCGTGCCGGGACCTCGACTCGGGATCCAGCGCGTCGAACGACACGATCTTTCCCGGCAGGTCGGTGTACCAGACGAACTCCTGCTTCTCGGAATCCTCCTCCGGAATCGAGAACAGATCGGCGATGTCGCGGCGCTTCAGTCTTTTCAGGACAAGACTTCGCAGTTGCTGATGACTGCTCAGCACCCTCTGGCCGCTGACACTCGAGAAACGGAGCGAAGTTCGGGAAAAGCTCTTGAGGCGGCGCATCAGATCCTGACTCCTGGCCTGACGATCAACCTGGATCGCACGGTGCTGAAGCCGATCGCGCGGTGATACCCTTCATCCGGAGGAAGGCAAGCAGGTCGCTGCCCCCCAGCGAGAAGAGACCCCGGCGACCGGACTGCGGATCCACGCCGATGAACGTGTTGATGGCGACGATCCTGCCGCAGGCATCCACGAGCGGCCCGCCGCTGTTCCCCTGCGATATGTCCGCGGAATGGACGACGATGGGCACGCCGGACGCACTTTCGTGCATCACCTGCACCTTGCCCTCGCTCAGCACCAGATCCGGGGCGGCCGACAGGTCTCCCGCCGACAGACGCTGCATCGCCGGATCGTTCTGCGTCAGATAGCCGGGATAGCCCGCCGCGATCACGGTTCCTCTCTTCTCGACGGAGCCCGTGATCGGCAGGACGACGGGGGCCGGGTTCGGCACTTCGTTCAGGCGAATCACGGCATAGTCCCGCCCGCCGATCGCGGACTCGTCCGACGTCGCGACAACCTCGCCCTTGTAGGGCCGCCTCAGCGCCTTGCTCGTCACGACGACATCCCGGGCGGTGCGGCCCTTCGCCTGTACGACATGCCTGCTGGTGACCAGCATGTCGGGAGCGATGAAGAAGCCCGAGCCCGTCGAGCCAAGCTGCGGCGCGATGATCAGGGCGCTGGCACGCTCCAGCTGGTCGTTGAGGGTAAGGTTGGAACGATCCGGATCCTTGGCGGCAGGTGACGGTGTCGCCTGCAGAGGATCGCCGGGCTTCGGCGTGCCGGCGGGAGAGGCCGGCTGCGCGGTGTCGGTCGGGTTGGCCTTGCCGGGGTCGCCGGAACGTCCCGTATCGGTCGGCTCGCAACTCATCTGGCGGCGGACATCCGAGGCTGCCCGCGCGACGGCAGCCTTGAGCTCTTCCAGATCCCCCGCCTGCGCGATGGTCCCCTTGGTGATATCGGCAACGCATTGCATCTGCGACGTGCCGGTGACGTCGATGACGTGGATCTTCAGGTTCTTGTAGATCTGCGCCAGCTCGCGCGCTTCCGCGCAGGGATCGCCCTTGCAGGTTTCCCGGCCATCGGTGATGACGATGACCGATCGCGTGGCCCCGTCATCTCCGTTCGGGCCGAAGGCATCCCGCATCATGCGCAACGAGGCGGCAAGCGGCGTCGCCCCGGCGCCGCGCAGGCCCTCCAGTATCCGCCGCGCCTCGGCCCTGTCCGTCGTGGGCGACAGGTCGACACGCGCACCGCAGGACTGGAAGAAGGAGGCGACGCCGACCGCCGCCTTGGGGGACAGGACGTCGATGAGTTCCAGTGCGGCGCCGCGCGCATCGTCCATGCGCTTGCGGCCGGGCTGCCGCGTCAACGTCTGGAACTTCCGGCTGGCATCGACATTCCCCATGTTCGCCAGGCGCTCCATCTCCACCAGGTCGGGGCGATTGCCTGCGGGCAGGTTCATGCTGTTGGACGTATCCATCACGACCATCACCTGGGCCGGCTTCTCATCCACCTGGCACTTCGGTTCGGGTGGCGACTGCGCCATGTCCCGCGGCGGCGGCGGTGGATCCGCCGGTACCGGCACTTCGGAGCGATCCGGCTTGGGGGGCCTGTTCAGCACCCGGCTGGGCAACTGGTCCGCCGGTAGAACGCAGACATCGCCCCGCAGCATGGTCTGCAGGCGATCGCGCTCGTCGACGAGGCCCTGCCGCAGCGCTTCGCCAACCTTGGCCTGATCGGCAGGCAGGATTGAGGACGGGGCACTGGCAGGACCGAACCCAACCCACATCAGACCGATGGCGAGGCCGGCGAGAAACAGCAGGACGCCGGCCGCTATGGCCGTCCGCTGACTCGTCCACGGCGGCGCACTCTCCGTCTTCCTCTCGTCTTGCGGCGGAAACAGAGGCGGCGGAAGCGTGCCCTGCGTACGGTACGGCTCTTCGGTCGTCTGCACGGCGTCGCCGGCGCCGGTGATGGGGGCATCGGCCGCGGCGACCTGGGCGACGGGTTCATCGCCGGAATGCGCCCTCATCACCTGGGTCGCCGTGTCGTCGCTCGCCGGTCGACCCTGCGGATAACTCTCCAGTCCCACCAGGGCGCCGATAGTGGACACGAACTGCCGTTCGAGCGCCTCGGCGGTCTGAGGGAGGTTGGCGGGAACGAGTCCCCAGTTGATCAGGCTGACGTTCCCGTCGGCCACCCGGATGGAATCGAGGCTGGGTACGACGATCGCCGCGCGCAGCCAACCATCGTAAGGCGCCTCGTCCAGGAGAGCGGCCAGCGACGCAAGGTCTGCGCGCAGCTTCGAAACGGCCACATCGCGATCGATGCCCGTCAATTCCTGGATGGAGACCGGTTCCTCGACGCTCACGCCATACCAGGCGGCGCTCTTGTAGCCGGTCGGCGTCGCGGCGCCCAACACGGGTTCGGCAAAGAGCGACGCCAGGCCGGGTGCGCGCTGCTCGATGAAGTCCCGGAGTTTCTCGTATCGCGTCTGGATGGCGACGCCATCGACCAGAACCGGCGAGAGCGCCGACAGGTCAGTCGTTCCAATCAGACGCGATCTTGCCATGCGATGCTTCCGTCGGTGGCGCCGCTCTCGGTGGCGATCAGCTCAGCAGGGCATCCAGCCCTTTGAGATTCGTCTCGGTCGACTTCTTGGCCGACTCCGCCTGTTGCTCGACCGAGGTCGCGGCGCTCATGCTGAGCTGCGTGCCGCTGTTCGGTGCAATCGTCGGGTTACGCTCACCGGATTTGCGCAGCGCCTCGAGGCGTGCCTGGACATAGATGTCGGAGCGCCCTTTGACTTCGCCGACGACCTTGTCGATCAGCTCGCCGTCCAGCTTGACGGCCGTCTGGATCTCATTGCGCATCTGCACGGCGTTGGCCTTCGAAATCTGGCCCGAGCGAACACTCATCGCCAGGTCCGAGATCTGCTTGTTCCGGCACGCGCTCAGGGAGACGAGGGAATTGCCCACGGCGGAATAGCGCTGCGAGTCGGTGGAGGCGTCATTGTCGATCGCCGCGATGAGTTCCGCCTGGCTTTTGGCGACCTTGGCCCGGCTGCTGTAGTAGGAGGCGGCCGCCCCGGTCAGGGCGCCGGCAAGCGCGCCAGCGGCAATGGCGCTGCCTCTCCCTCCGCCCGCTACCGCTCCGACCGCGGCCCCGAGCAGGGCGGCGCCGAGCACCACGCCCGGCGATATGGGCTGCTCCATCGTCTGCAGCACCTGCACCATCGGCATGCGGTACTGGGAGCAACTGTCGGATGCCACCTGGTAACGGGATGTATCCGTGGTCTGGCAACCCGAAACCATGGCCACGGACGTTACGGCAACGACCAGGACTCGCCCCGAACGGCGGGCCAAGCTGAGACTCGCATTCATAGACTTACCCTCCCCCAAGCAACCAGCCCCCCGGCTGTTCGGCTACCGCAGTTGCATCGCGGCTCGAATTTGATCGCGCCACGCCGCGAGCCGCGCTGCACCCAAGGTTGCAGCATTCAGTCTAGCTTCATCCATATGCTTATCAACAACTGGTTTAGCTCTCTGATACCAAATCAACTTACGCGATTCGAACTCGCGGTCGATGTCACGATTGGCGGCGGCCACGAGATCCGGCGGGCTTTTCGCCAGCTCCTTGAGCAACTCCACATACAGCTGGAAATTCTGCTCGTTGGTTTCGCGGAGATTGCGCATCTCGCCGCGAAACGGTTGCAGCCGCGCTTCCGTTTCCCGCCTCTGGTCAGGCGGAAGCGACGCCAGCCGCCCTTCTTCTTCCTTGACCATGAGATCCGCGACGAAGAGCCGGCGATTGAGATTGTCGTATCCGTTCACGAGCAGCACCGCGGTCGTGATCTGTTGGCGCAGGATGCGACGGTTACGATCGTTCAGCTGGGCATTGGATCGATCCAGTTCGGCCTGGATCGATCCGAGCCTCTGCGTCAGCTGGTCGGAGCTCAGCCGCTGGCTGGCATTATCCTTCTTCAGTGCCTCCAGATCCTGGCGCAGACGCGCGCGGTCGACGCCGTCGGGAGATTTCAGGAGCTCCGAGCGCGCCGCGGCAAGCTGTTGGGACCGCTTGGGATTTCCCGAAAGCTCTTCGTACTTGTCGTTTCGCGCGTTCATGAAGACCGGCGCCGTGAGCACGAGCCGGAAACCGACAACCGGCGCGCGAACCGGTCCGCGCGGGCTGAAGAACGGCAGCTCGCGCCGCGATCCGACGCCCAGGACCTCCGCCGATTGCTGGGCATTCCCGCCCAGGACAGTCACACCGCCGGCCTGACCCGCAGGCGCGTCGGGCCGGAGCGCCCGAAACAGGTCGAATGCGAGCTCCTCCGCATTTCCGACCATGTCATAAATGCCGAGCAGGTTCGGCAGCCGCCGTCCCTGGTACATGACCTCCATGCCGTCCGGCGGTGGGTCCTGCACGGTCGCGAAGGACGCGATCTCTCCGATCTCGGCGGGGCGCGGGCGGCCGTCGTCGCCTTTGACCCGATAGGTCTTCTGGGACTGGGTGGCACTCTGCGCTTCGCCGCCCCTCGCCGCGAACTCCCACTCTGCGTCGGTGGGCAATCTCAGGAAGCCCGGCGCGCCCTCCTCCCACGGCAGGACGGGTGGCTCGCTCCGCGCGATGCGCGCCCGGTCGTAGGCGATCAGCCAGGCACTGATCGCCTCGCCGTAGCGCGTGGCGTCGAACCAGGAAACGCCGACCGCCGGCAGGACGCGGGTTCCCCTGACCTCGTCCGCCATTTTCACGATGGGAGCGCAGGCCGGGTCGCCCGCCTCGGTCATCCGGCCGTCCTCACGCAACAGGCCGTGCTGCAGGAGCGCGTAGTTCGGCCCCGACACCTCGTACTTCCCGACGTAGTAGGACCGCTCCATCTGGCCGCCGGACGCCTGCTTGGTGAATGCACCCGCCAGGAAGTCCGATCTGGGGCCCGACATGGCGACGTCACGCGCGAGCTGTTCGGCGCCGGCCCGCTGCTCGAAGACGGTGCCCAGGAAAATCTCGCGATGATCCAGGAGGTGCGCGACGTTGAGCGTGATCCGGCGGAACAGCATGCGCCGTCCGCACGGCAGCGGCAGGATCAGTTCCTCGGGCAATGCCTGGGCAGCGGCCGCCGACGCACACGGGATCTGCTCGACATCGCGCACGCCGAGGCCCCGGCGCGACCTCTCCGCCTCGACCACACCGGGGTCGTCGATGCGGCACCAGCTGGGCGCGCTCGCCGGCGACTGGGCGGTCGCCGCGCCCGCCCACAGCGCCAGGCCGGCGGCAAGGACCGCCATCCGCGCAAGATGCAACTCATGCCCCATCATGGCGCAATCCTTCACTGGCTTGCTGGCGTAAGACGCGAAAACTGGCGGCGAGCGACGCGACGATTGCCGCGGCTACCGTGACAGCCAGCGCGATCGCCAGATGCGAGACGTCCAGCTTGGCGACCACTGCGGACTTCTCGGGGCCCGTTGCGAAGCGGCCGTTCAGCACCGGTGCGATGACCGCATAGGCAAGGAAGGCGACGGCAACGCCCAGCGACGACGTCAGGACGGCTTGCGCAATCGGGAATATCGCCAGCGAGGAAGGATGCAGCCCGAGCAGCTGCATCACGGCGATCTCCTTGCGCTTTCGTTCGACCGCCGCCCACAGCGTCATTCCCAGTCCGACGATGCAGCCGGTCATTCCCAGCATCGCCACGATGGAAAACAGGAGCATCAGATTGTCGTCGAGCTTCCGGACGAGCTGGATGTCGGCGGCCCGGCTCTGGATATCGAGCCCCTGCTCGACCAGCCTGTCGCGCAGGCGTTCGACGGAGTCGATATCCTTCGCAAACAACCTGAACGACGCAAAGCTGCGAGGCCCCGGGGAGAGCGGCTGACCGGGCCAGTCGTAAGCCGGTACCGCCGATCCTTCGCGCCAATCCTCGGCTGCAACGAGGAACGGCAGACTGACCAGGATCACGTCGCGGTCCGTCACCGTCGCATCGAGCACGCCGCCGACGGTCAGGCCGATCCGGGCGACCTCGCGCTGCTCCCCGACGGAGCGCCCGATCTGTCCCCGCACGGCATCGCCCTTCCGGACGCCCAGCTTCTCGGCCAGCGACCTCGACACGATAGCGTTCAGGCCATCGACAGGCTCCAACGTCCCGAGAAGCGGATCGCCCTTGCCGCTCGGCCACATCTCGGCCGTGACGAGGCCGGTACCGGCTTCTTCCCGGCGAAGCTGCAAGGTCGCGGCCAGGAAGCGTGTGGCGGGAAGCAGGAATCCGACTTCCGGCCAGCTCCGCAGCCTGGCGAAGAACGCCTCGTCGAAACTGCCATGCCCCACGAGCCGCAGCTCCCGCGCCCGCGGCTCCTGGGAGAGCTGCTCGCGTACGCCGTCGACGATCCCGAACTTGAGGGCATAGAGCACCAGCATCGGGGCGAGGACGGACGCCAGTCCGAGCACCGCGCACAGGGACAGCCGCCATTCGTGCCGGTAGTCGCGGACGGCCAGATCGATGCCCAGAATGTATTTCTGGGCGAACATCAATTTGCAAACACCGATCTTGCCGGCCTGGTCGCGCTGGATGCCTCCACCGTGAACTTCGCCTGCACGAAACCGAACCGCTCGACCAGATGGCGGTCGTGGCTGGCGACGACCAGTGCGGTGTCCAGCTCTTCGCTCAACTGGACGAGGATTCGCATCACATTGTCCGCGTTCTCGTGATCCAGAGCAGCCGTCGGTTCGTCCGCCAGGACGAGGGCGGGATTGTGCGCCACGGCGCGCGCGATAGCGACGCGCTGCCGTTCGCCGATCGAGATCTGGGACGGTCTCCTGTCGAGGTGGCGTTCGATGCCGAGCCGCGCCGCGATGCGTTGCACCGTTTCATCCTTCGGCAGACCCAGCAGCTTGCGCGGAAGCTCTATGTTGGCGCGCACCGACAGGAACGGCAGAAGCCCGCCGGCCTGCAGGACGTAGCCGAGAAAGCGGCTTCTGATCGACAGCAGGCGTTTCTCGTTCCGCGACCGGTAGATCGAACCGATATCCTCGCGCGCGCCCCGGTCCTGCACCCACCAGCTCTCCACGCTTGCCGGCTTCAGAATGAAGGCAAGCGTGTCCAGCAAGGTGCTCTTCCCGCTTCCGCTCGGTCCGGAGAGGGCCACGCGATCCTGCCTGCGGACGGTGAAGCTCGGCACGAACAGCTCGAACCGCGACTGGCTGCCGGCATGCCGATACTCCAGTCCCGAGAGGAACAGGAGAGTGCTCACGGAAGCAGATCCATCGGCAGCGGATAGACCATCTGCCCGCGGTCCTTGGCGCCGAGATCGATCCAGACGTCCGCGGCGTTGATGTCGGTGTAGGCCTGCAGCTTGAAATCCAGAGCGGCAATCGTTGCCTGTTGTCCGCTGAAGCCCTGGTCGAGCCACGACTGGGCCGTCAACCGGAGAAGCTGGCTCTGGTAGGGAAGCAGCTTCAGATAGCTCGGCAGCAGGTCCATCTCGGCGATCGAATCGGCCTTGCGCTGCGCGGGCGCGACGGCCGTCGATGCGGAAAGAGACCGGAGCTGGTCGAACAGGGACTGCGGCGCGAGCTGCGCGCGCTTCGCCCGGTCCAGCACGTCGCGTAGGGATTGCGCGAGATTGTTGAGCTGGTTGCGCGTCAGGAAGACAGCGACCTGGAGGGCCTCGTTCCGCGGATTGCCGAGATCCTTGTCGGCCGCCCAGCCGCGGACGAATTGCGGCGCATCGGTGCCGAGTTTCGAGCCGACATAGGTCTGCTGCACGCGAAACAGCTCGTTGACCAGCAGGTCCGCCAAGGGTGCCTGCTGCGGGACCGGCTGGCGGCTCAGCGCGCGGTTCTCGACGAAGCCGCTGATCGCCGTCGCCAGCCTGTCGCCGGCGGCACGCAGGACTTCCTCGAACCTGTCGGGGTCTCCGGCGGCGATCGGAATGTACTTGTTGGTCGCCGGATCGCCGGTGCGACCCAGCTCCTGGTACTGCCGGCGCGCTTTCGACGTGTCGCTTTCCCGTTCGGCTTCGGGCGTCAGCAGGTGAATCGGGACGATCGCCACGCCCTCGCGATCCGCCGTCTCCTTGATGTTGGTCAGCGAGATGTTGCGCAGCTGCGCCTTGGGATCGCCGGCATCGAGCATGCCGGCATCGGAGATCTGGACCAGGATGCGCGCGTCGAACTTCGACCATTCCATCTCCGGGCTGTTCAGCGCCGTGTAGAGGCCGAACAATCCATCCTCGTCCCAGCTGTGCGTCGAGACCGTGGCCGGCCTCAGCAAATCGAAGTTGGCCAGGACCTGGGCCGGCGGCGTGCCGGGCCTCAGCGGCTGGAAGACCCTGGCGACGTATTCGAGCTGGGGGCGGCCCTCGTTGTTGTTGCGGTATCCGACGACACCGAACGAGGTCTGCCCGAGCTTGCCCTCGCGCTCGAGGCGCCCATAGAAGTCACGGACGACCCGTCGGACGCGGTTGATGTAGGGCCCCATGGAGGAGGTCGTGTCGATCAGGAACACGATCCCGACCTTCATGTCCTTCACGCTCGTGGACCTCGGGGCGGTCGCGACGGGCGGCACGGAGTTCACGCTGGCGACTTCGAGGAGCATGGTCCGGCCGCCGGCATCGAATTCGTCGCTCTTCGAGCCGAGAATGGGCATCAGGTACGGTTTGGACCGGAACGTCGGCGTGCCCTGCCTGTCTGCGGGCTCGATCGCGATGACGCTGTTGCGGTCATGACTGCCGGCGTCGACGGTCCGGACGATCTCGCGGGACTTCGCCACGACCTGGGGGTCCTGGACGATCGACGACAGTTTTGCCGCGTCGTTGAAGAACAGGACGCGCTGCCTCTGCCCCGGCGGCGCGTACTGCATCACCAGCATGACGGCCCAGTCCTGCGTATCCCGGGCGCGCAGCCAGTTGGTGTTCCTGCCGTCCAGTTCCGCCGATACTTCCAGCCAATCCTGGTTGCCGACCGATCGACGCGAATAGACGTAGAGGATGGCGAACGTCGGCACCTGCGACGGCGCAAGCTTGCCATCGTCGCCCGGCTCGAGCCGCAATTGTGCACCCGGCAGAGTCAGGATGCGCTGATAGAACTCGGTATGCCCGGTCATCACGAGCGGCTTTCGACCGGTCGCCTGTTGGGCTTGTGCTTGGGCAGCCGTCGCCAGCAGAAGCATCGCCAGCAGCCCGCTCGCGATCGCGGTACCGAGCCCTGCACCCTTCGACGCGCTCCCGCAGAGCCAAGTGGTAAACGGCGCCATTGCCTACCTCATCGATGGGTTATGGCTTCTTCGGCCATGTATCGAGCAACACCCTGGCGGAGCTGTCGCCCGCCTGTGCGGCGCGCTCGACGAATTCGCGAAGACGTTCGAGTTCCCGGCCTGCTTCCGCACTGCCTGCGTCGACGGCGCGGCGATACAGCGAGACAGCCTGGCGGATATCGGCAGAGGACCGCTGTGTGGCCCGATTGGGAGTGAGGTCGGCGGGATCGTAGAGTTGAGCCGCGGCACGGCAGCCCTCGGCCTGGCCGCGCTCGCACGCGTTGCGATAGAGGAACTCGGCGTCGTCGATCTCGTGCGCGGCCTGCGATTGCTTGCCCGCCTCGAGCGCCGGGGCGGGTCCCTCAGCGATGATGCGCGTCAGTCGCTGCTCGCGCGTTTCCGAAGGCTTCGCCTCGCTGGAACTGCTTGCGGCAGGCGGCGATGCACCGGCCGCCACATCCTTGTCCTTCTCGGGCTTGAGGACGAGCAGCCAATAGGCCAGCGCACCTGCAACGGCCACCGCGAGGAGGCCGGCCAGCGACCACAGCAGAAGTCGTGGCTTTTTCTTCTCCTCGTCAGGCTCAGCGGTCTCTTCCGGCCCGGCGCGTCCAGCGTCGGCGCGCCTACCCCCGTGAGAATCCGCGACGCCCCAGTCGAATGCGCCGCCCTGCGTGGCTGACCCCGGCGTTACGAGGGGAGGCGGCTCCGGTGGCGTGACCGGAGCGACCTTGGGAATCGGAGGCGCCTTGGCCGGTTTGGCCACGAAGGTGGCCAGATCGCCCGGTCGAACCGGCGCCACGCGCGACCACGCCACGGTGCACTCGCGATGCACGGGCTGGCCGCCCAGGTAGAGCTGCAGGCGGTAATTGCTCTGCTGATCCAGCAACGCATTCACGTTCCGCCCAAGGTCGAAAAGCAGCTCGCCGTCCTGCGAGGTTAGGCCGAACGGCAGGATCCGCCCCTCGTCCGCTCCCCACCGGTACTGTAGGACTTCCGCATCATCGATCAGCGCGCTGCCGTCGCCATTGTAGGCACGCAGATATTCGGGGCCGCCCTGCGCGCCGGTTCGCGTGATCAGCAGCTGCGCGCCGGTCGCCTCGAGGTTCTCGCCCCTGATCCTCAGGCGAACGAACCCTTGCGGCCCGTTGGGCAAGGGGCCCGGCGCGATCTGTCTGACTGTCGCTGCCATCTGTTCCTCAGGCCGTCGCCGGAACAGGGGACTTGAGTGTGGTCAGGTAACCACCCAGCTCCTCGTTCGCCTGCACGTTGATCTTGATGCCGGCCTCGAAGCTGACATTGTCCTCGGCAAGCTTGAGGAGCGCCCGCAGCCAGTCCGTGAAGTACAGCGAATCGAAGCGGGTCCGTTCCTCGCTGAGCAGCGGCTCTCCCGTCACCGGCGGCCTCGCGGCAAAGATGTGAAACTTCCTGCCATCGATCTCGATGTCGCTGCCGTCGGGCTTGGCTCGCCCGCCGGCGCCCAGGGTGGCGACGAACTCGCTGATGGCCTCGGCCGCCGGCTTCGCCTGCTTCCAGATCAGCGACGACTTCGGAATGTTCCGGAAGGCGGCTCCCGAGCGCGTCGCCTCGACAAGCCGATCCGAGAGACCCGTGCGCTTCGCGCCATACACAAGTTCCTGGGACAGGCCGACCATGTCTTCGCGAGACATGAAGAAGTACTGGAGCAGGTGCGGATCGTTGGCCAGGGCGGCCAGCCGCTCGCTCCAGAACCCCTCGACTCCGTCGGCGAAGCGCGACGGCATGTCCGCCACCGTCCTGGGCTTCGCCGGCTTCTTTGCGGTCTCTTCCTCAAGCCCCAGCAGGTCCCCGAGGACGTCCTCGCCGGCCTCGCTGGCCGCGGTACTGTCCTCGGCAACCGACATCTCGACCGCCGGCCGGCGTTCGATGATCTCATAGACGTTATAGAGGTCGCTCGGCTCGACCTGCAGCACCCGCAGCAGTTCCGCGAACCGGTCGCTGTCCAGGCACTTCTTCAGCTGCGGGGCCACGCGCTGCAGGAACTTCCGCTTCTTCAGGCGCTGCTCCGCCACATCCCCCGAGTAGAAGAACGGCTGAAGATGGGCCAGAAGCTGCGAGCGCAGCTCCGTTGCCTTGCGCACCACCTGCTGGTGCTTCGTGGCCGGATTGCAAACCGGACGCAGACGGTTTGCGACGCGACTGACGCCGCCGTCGTTCAACTGCATCATCGCATCCCACGCTTCGTCGGGACGGTCGTAATATTGCTGGATCGTTCCGTCGTTCACGAAGACGCGCCGAAGGTTGTCGACGTACTGGACCTTGTCCGGCCGCAACCCGGTCTCGCTCTCGTCCCGGTACTCGAAAAGATTGTCCTGCCGGATCGCCGGATTCCGCAGCAGGTAGGTATTGTTGAACGCAGCCCCGGTCAGCCATTCCTGCACCCAGCTCTTGCCGCCGTTCTCGTAGGCCTGCTTGCCGTAGGAGCGTAGAAGGTTGTTTTCCAGCCGGGCATGGAAGCGGGTCGCGTCCTCCGCCTTGCCGCTGGATTGCTGGAAGATCGTGTCGAACTTCGTCATGACGAAGAACAAGGAAGTCCGGTCCGCGGATCTGTGCTCCGGCTTCTCTCCGTTGGTCGACCTGATCCAGTCGTAGATGGTGGGCAGCAGGTCCCAGACCTCGAAATTCTCCGGGCCGTGACAAAGCAGGATCGACGTCAGCTCCTGCTCGTCGGAGTAGCGTTCGAACAGATACGCCACCTTCCCGCGGATCATGAACTCGCGCATGCCCTGCTCGGCGAGATACCCCGGCAGGTCCTTCTTGGCGACTCCGTCGCGCGATCGATAGCCGGGGAAGTCCAGCAGGTCCGTGTGGTCGAAGAAGTCGAACGGCTTGTCTTCCATCACGATGCGGAGTTCCGCCGTGATGGCAGCGAGTTCCGACCTGAGGAGACTGGCCGACTTTCCCTGCGCCGTCATGACCGGGAGCAGGTCGCCCTTGCCCTCGCCGATGCCCGAGAGCGTATCGACGGTGATGATGCTCTGGGAGCGATCCTTCAGCGCATCCTCGAACTTGACGTACAGCGAGGTCGCGAAATCCACCTGCGCAAGGGCTTGCGACATCCGCCGGTAGACATTGGTGAAGGCATCGATGTTGTCCCAGATCAGCGCAAACAGCTCGGCCCGATCCTGCAGGCTCAGGAACGGCGCGATCCGGGTCGCGACCTTCCAGTAGGTGGTGCGCTGGAGCACCTTGATGCGCGGCGCATTCCTCAGCCGGCCTTCGCAATAGGTTTCGAGGTCCACGACATCGACCGAATCCAGCGGCGACGTCTGCTTGCCCTGAACCCGGCTCTCCAGACGGATCAGGGCGTCCTCGATCGCCTGCTGATCATGATCGCCCTCTTCCTCGTCCGAATGCTTGATGTCGTGCACGTACGAGTTGGCCAGGACCTTGACCACGTCCTGCTCGGTCAGGAGCCGGAGTTCCGCCAGTTCGCCCGGCGGCACGGCGGCGGGCCTGTCCAGGGTGAAGCGGGTCACGAGGCCCGTCGACTCCTTCCCGCCTGACGGATTGATCTCGTCCAGGAAGTTGATCAGCCTGCCGCCGAAGTTCGCCATCAGGGGCTTGGTGCCCTGGCGCGCCAGCGCGGAGATCAGGAAGGACTTTCCGGCCTGGCTGGGGCCGAACACGCCGACGCACATCTTGCGGTTGGCGGCCCGTTCGAGGCGGCGCGCCTCGACGCACCGCTTCCGCATCTCGCGGATCTGCCCTTCGAGGTTCTGGGGAATCCACGACGTATTATTGACGAGCCAGCCCAGGCCCTCGTGCGCCACGCTGCGAAGGGTGCTGCAGTAGGAGCCAAGCGGATTTGCGGATGTATCGTTCATTTGTGCCGACACGGTTGCTCAATCACGAAACGTTCAGGTTGCCGGTATCGAGCCAGTAGCCCTCTCGATCCTTCAGCGTCTGCAGGCGAAGGGCGAGATCGGTACGCCGGACGGGCGTCCCGTCGCGCGCCTCGATTTCCTCGATCTTGAAGACGCCTTCCTCGCGATATGTCCCGCGCGCGCCCTTGCGGGGCGCATCTTCCGACTGCTCGGCCCGCTTGAAGGTGAGCTTCACCTTGTAGGGCGTCCTGCCGCGGCCCTCTTCGGCCGCCTGCGCGTTCTCGTATTCCAGGCGGAACAGCGGCGTCGCCGGCCAGCGCGTGACCTGCAATTGCCGGTATCCGAGATAGACGAGGCCGTGGAACTCGAACCCCGCCTCGAGTTCCGATTCCTTCGGATCGTCGAGGTCGATGCGATTGAACAACGGCGTGCGGATCCGCCCGCCCGTGTCGATGTCGCCGATATACCTCGCCGTCGAACTGACCTTGAGGAGGTGGCTCTGGAACCGGAAGGCTTCGGTGTAGCCTTCGGCCAGGGCACACAGCATCGCCCCCACCACGACGGTCGTCTTCGGATCGGGAATGCGCCCGTCGGCACCGCGAAACGGATACCAGCGGTCCACCCGGTACCGGTTGAGGGGAATGATGCCCTGCGGCGGAACCGGCAGCCGGGCAACGAAGGCGGCCTGAACGGCGGGATAGCACGAGGTGCGTCCGGTCAGCAGGAGCACGTCGCAATCGTAGTGCTTCAGGACTTCGCTCAGATCCTCGATGACGCGGCCGATCTCGTTCTGGATCGTGAGCCCAATATCCGTCGACGAGAAGGCGAACGACACCGCCTGTACATCGAAGTTTCGAACGCCCAGGCGCTCGATCTCCTGATTGAAGAAGTTGACCAGGCCCGGCGGCAGCAGTTCATGCACGAAGAACGAACTGAAGGACTTGTCCCAGCTCACCGTCCCACGCTTGGGATCGCAAAGCTCGTACTCTCCCAGCAGGGCAAGCGCGATGGGAACGAGTATCCGCTGCGTGAGCTGGGCCCTCAGGACCTTCACCCGCGTCGACTTCTGGATCTTGTCGCCGAAGAAGGTGTTGAGGACCCCGGCGGCGTCCGCGTGGCCCATCGCGGCGATATGATTGCGGATGGCGGTGAGGACGTGGGCCTCGACGACGGCGCGCACGACATCGTCGCCGGCAATGTTGAAGCCCTCGCGGAAATTCTGGATCGGCCTCAGGACCGCCGTCGCGCCGGTTCCCTCGCTCACATAGGTCGTGACGATCAGATCCGTGGTTCCGCCGCCGATATCGACACTGGCCACGCGCAGCGAGCGCGATTCGATCTCCGTCTTCCCGCTGGCGTCGGGCAGCTTGCGCCGACGCCCGAACGTATCGAAATGCAGGTCGATGTCGCCTTTGAACTCCTCGAAGATCTCGTTGTAGAGGTAGACGAGCTGCGTGGCGCTCGCCTCGTCCCATTCGCAGCGCACCCGGGGCGGCCGCCGGGCCTCGCGGGCCCAGCGCGGGTCCTCCGGCTTGATATCGAGCAGGTCCGACCAGCCCAGCGACCGCCAGATGGTCTGCACCGCCGCTTCCGCCATTCTCCTCAGGATGTTGCGCTCGATGATCGGCATCGCCGTCGGCATCGTCAGGATGACCGACCGCAGGCGCCGCGGGATGTCGGAACTGGGCCGGTTGTAGCGGGTGGCCGGTGCATTCATCGTCACCAGCGCCTGGGCCACCAGTTCGCCCAGCATGAACATCATCAGCGACGCCCGGCTGAAGCGGGGATCCATCACCGGATCGGGCAGCTGGTCCTCGTAGGGCGCACTGTCCTTGCGATTGCGGGTCTCCCGCACCCAGTCGTCGTACAGGTCGATCGGCGTCCCCTCGTTGTTGACGAACTGGACGAACGAGCCGCGAACGACCGGCGCCTCGGCATTGTGATCGTCGGCGCTGACGCTGTTGAACCGCCACTGTTGCTGCCGCGGAAACTCGTCCCAGAGGTATCGCTTGGGACTGGACATGCCGGTGAGGCCTTCGCCCTGCTTCGCGCCGGCCGACAGGCGCGCCGCCTCCGGACCGACCCGGACCACGCTCGGCCAGGAGAAGGCCGACAGCAGGCGGCCGCTGTCCCGCGACAGCGCCTCGTTGCCGAAGCGGGCCAGCGCGAATTCGATGCGCGACGAGAAAGGGCCGCCATACCGGTGGTACGGCATCGAAAGGTCCCGGAGCTCCAGCACGTAACTGTCGTTGAGACGCGTCTGCTCGTCCGCCTGCGTCTCGATCATCATGCCGCAGGTGCGCGTATTTCCGAGATCGAGGACGAGGTCGACCTCGACGGGTACGAACTGGGTGGGATCGACCAGCCGAAAGCGCGGAAAGATGTCGGCCTGGCTCAGCGCATGCAGGACCGTGATGTAACGCGCGATCGCCTCGAACCTGTACTCGAAGTCGTCGTCGCGGACCGGCCGCTTCTTCACTCTCTGGATATGGCGCCTGTAGGCGCCCTCCAGCCAGGCCGAGACCCACTTCGACGAGATGAACCAGTCGAACTGACGCTCATCCGCGACGAACTGGAACTCGCCCCCTTCCTGGACGTCGATCTCCGATAGTGCGAAGGCGATGGCTTCGCCGCCCTCCGAGGCTTCCACCTCGGGCCGCTCTTCCACCTGGGTATCGAACGCCAGAACGACCCGGTGGGAGTTGCCCTTCTTGTCGCGCTCGTCGAAGCGATGGATGAACATGCGCGCCCAGTTGGACGGGCCGCGCGAGAACTGGAGCGTACCGTGAGGGCCCGGCCCGGAAACCTTGAAGACGGGAATCGGCAGCCATTCGCCCGAAAAGGCATTGATCGCCGCTTCGGCCTTCAGAATGTACGATTCCCGTTCGCCGCGCTCGCCCGCGGCCAGGAAGTAGGCCCGCCGATCGAAGTAACGCTGCGTTTCGGCGTCCTGATCGAGCGTGACCAACTTGAACTGACGCTGCCCGCCGACATCGCCGCTGCCCATGTCCCGTTCGAGGAACGCCCGGCTGACCTTTGCCAGCCTGTCGACGTTCAGGTCGAAGTCGAAGAACTGCAGCGTACCACCAGGAATGATGCTGGCCTGGCTGCCGTACTGCGGTGCTTCAGATACCTCGACTAGCATCCCAGTCCCTTCCACAACGCAACTTCAACGACCTTTGTCGGAAAGCCACATCCCGGGGCGTTCTGTCGGCTTTCCATTCGCGACCTGGACAACCTGAGGGTATGGTTCGTCCCGTAACCCGCGTGACAATCGCCACGACGGCCGGCCCGGATCTGCAATTCGCAACCCTCCGGCCGGCGAATTCAGGAAGATCCGCTTCCCATGATTCGGTCGCCGATACCCCCCTGCGTTGCATTCATCCGAGCGGGACACGCCTGCAAAAGCGCTAAAAGACTCCCCTTCCGAGGCATGAACGTCTGATGCCCTGGCCCTCTCGCCATCGTCATCGCATCCCCCAATTGTGCATTGCGTCATGCATCAGGCATGGCAATGCTCTCACCCTCGCAACTCCCCGTTGCTCGTCTTGAAGTAGAACGGATTCGTTGGCGTCTCACAAGTACAAAGGGTATTCGGGAAACAGACACCAACCCTTCCGAGTCCCGGTGTGACAGGCCGCCTACAGACATGAAACGACCCTTGGCGCCATCGCCGTCGCCTTGACACGCAGTCACCTTGATATTGAATCGAACCTTTCGTTGAAGTGGCCCGATGGCGGACAACCTCGAATCATTACCTCCGAAGAGTAGAATCGGAAGATTCCAGCTGGATTCGACGCTAGGCCGCGGGACTTTTGGCATCACCTACCGCGCAACGGACACCACGCTCGGCCGCGCTGTTGCGATCAAGGAATTCCTGCCGGCGGCGCTGGCGGTTCGGCATGGGGCCGTTGCCGTCCTGCCTCGCTCGACGAAGCATGCCGACGAATTCCTTCGGGGACGGGCCGATTTTCTCAGCGAGGGCCGCACCCTCGCCAGGATGCCGCCCGCCCCCGGCATCGTCCGCGTCTTCGACTTCCTGGAAGCGAACGGCACCGCCTACATCGTGATGGAGTTCGTCCAGGGGATGACCCTCGAGGGCAAGCTCCGGCGAGGCCCCATCAATGCAGCGCTACTGAACAGCATACTTCCGCCGCTGCTTCAGGGGCTGGAAGTCGTGCACAAGACGGGCTTCCTGCATCGCGACATCAAACCCGCGAACATTCTGATCGACGACGAGGGCGCACCGGTGCTCGTGGATTTCGGCGCGGCGCGCGCCGCGATCGGTGCCGCCACAGGAAAGATTACCGCCGTGCTCACGCCGGACTATGCCGCGATCGAGCAGTTCACCGCGTCGACGCAGGGTCCCTGGACCGATATCTACGGGCTGGCCGCCACGCTCTACCACGCCGTGACGGGAAAGATGGCGCCGAACGCGACCCACCGCCTTTCCCACGACGGCTGCGTCCCGCTGGCGCAATTGTCGCCGCCCGGCATACCCCGCACGTTGTTGCGCGGCATCGACGCAGGGATGGCCGTTCATCCCGGCGACCGCCCGAGGTCTATCGCGGACTGGCGGCGGATGCTCTTCGACGGCAGTTCCGACGCCCGGACGGCCCCCATGCCAAGCCGAAACGGCCGCACGGCGATCTCCTCAACGCCCGCGACTCCGGCGGGGGCGTCGAAATCCCGTTCTCTCTGGACCCGCAAGAATCTGCTTCGCGGAGGGCTCGCCGCTGCCGCGGCGGGGCTCGTCCTGGCCGCCTTCGCCTACTGGGCCCTGCCCTCGGGCCAGCGCGGCATCCTGGGCCAGCCCGAGAACATGGCGCGGATGGGCACGACCGGCGCAACAGGCCCGGCCACGGCAGGCACGGCCACGCAGGGCGCGGCCAGATCGGCCGCCAGGCCCCCGCAGCCTGCAGTGAAAGGGCCGAACGACGGCCGGTTCCGGGGCAATCTGACGGTCAGCCTGCGAGGCACCCCCCTCGCGACCCTTTCCGTGTCCGCCCGGATCGAGGGATCGAACTTCACGGGCGAAGTGCAAGCCCCTCGCTGCGGATCATTCCGCATTCGACTGGCCGCCGGGTGGAACGGTGACATCATCGGAAACACCGCATTCCTGATGCCCAACTGCAAGGACGCAATCGCGACCGGTACAGGAGTGCTCTCCGAGAGAGGGATATTCCTCAGTCTCCGGGCAGAGCAACACGATATCGAGGGGCTACTGAGACGGGTTCAGGATTAGAGGCTCTGGCACGGTGTCTACGCAGCCCGCCCTTTGGCCAGCCGTCGTCAGCAGCCGGACGCGGAGGTCGGCGATCGCAGGTGTCCCACCGGGATTCCGGCACGGTGTCCCACCGAGCGGAAAAGCCCTGATTCACTTGCCTTTTTTAAGGGTAGTGGTGCCCCGAGACGGAATCGAACCGCCGACCCCATCATTACGAATGACGTGCTCTACCAGCTGAGCTATCGGGGCATCGGCGGCGGGTTTAAGGGAAAGGGGGCGCGGGCGCAAGGCGGTGTTTCGCCCCTCCCGAGGGCTCGGTTCGGCCGTAACCGAAGCATCCGGGCGGCCGCAAGGCTGTAGAACAGCCCCCATGACGACGCTCCTCTCGCTCCTGCCCCTCCTTCTCGTGCTGGGCCTGCTGGCCTCGGGCCGTGCCAGTGCGCTGGTCGCGGGCCTTGCGGGCCTCGCCGCGACCCTGGCCGCCTCCGCCGCGCTCGTAATGCAGGCCGATGGACCGGCCGCCGTGGCGCTGCTGTTCCGGCGCGAGGTGCCGGCCGGCCTGTGGCTCTCCTGGCACGTCATCGCCATCATCGTCACCGGCGTCTTCTTCCATCGCGCCAACCTGGCGCGCGGCGGGCCCAGTGATGACAGGGCGCTCGAGGCGACGCCACGCCGCCTGTTCGCCGTCTGCTTCCTGCTGGCGCCCTTCGCCGAATCGGTGACGGGCTTCGGCGTCGGCTACATCATCGCGCTGGCAGCGCTGCGGCGGCTGGGGATCGGCGGCATGCCGGCGCTGCTGCTCGGCCTCTACAGCCAGTCGCTGGTGCCGTGGGGTGCGCTCGCCATCGGCACCACCGTGGGCGCAACCCTGGCCGGGCTGACGCCCAATGAACTCGGTCTCAGCGCCGCCGTGCTGCAGGTGCCGATCCACGCCCTCTATCTCTGCCTCTACTGGCGCTTCGCACGCGAGGCGGGCGTCGCCGTGCCGACGGTGCAGAAGATCGACGATGCGCTGTGGACGGCACTCCTGCTCACGCTGATCTGGCTGGCGAACCGTCACAGCGACGTGGAAATCGCGGCCGCGGCGCCGACCGCCTTCCTGCTGGCCGTTCGCTTCTGGCGCGACGAGCGGCCCAACCTCGCCCGCGTGCGCACGACGCTACGCGCGGCCGCGCCCTACGTGGCGCTGACCCTGGCGCTCTGCGCCACGCGCCTCGTCACGCCGCTGCGTGACCTGCTGAAGCCGCTCTGGGCGATGCGCCCGTTCGACAACCAGCCG
The DNA here is from genome assembly GCF_058803965.1 of Reyranella sp. GW821-FHT14A01. Classification (NCBI taxonomy): domain Bacteria; kingdom Pseudomonadati; phylum Pseudomonadota; class Alphaproteobacteria; order Hyphomicrobiales; family Reyranellaceae; genus Reyranella; species Reyranella sp. GW821-FHT14A01. Next base: position 474,739 of record NZ_JBXAPM010000002.1, on the reverse strand, counting down.
GCCTTCGCGCCCTTCTACGCGCCGGGCTTCTGGCTGCTGTCGATCGGCATCGTGGTCGTGCTGATGGCGCGCGCGCCGCTCGGCAAGGTCGCGAAGGAAGCGTTGAACGGCGCCTGGCGCGCCTGCGCCGTGACGCTCGCCTTCGTGTTGATGGCCGAATTCTATGTCGGCTCCGGCATGGCGACCTCGATCGCCGAGGCGCTGCGGTCGGTCGCCGGACGCGGCGCGGCGCTGGGCGTGCCATTGTTCGCCGCGGTCGGCGGCTTCCTGACCGGCAGCGGCGCGGCGGCCAACGCCATGCTGATGCCGATGGAGACGGCACTGGCGCGCGCCCTCGCCCTCGACCCGGCCTGGATCGCCGCCGTCCAGAACAGCGTGACCGCCAACCTCACCATGCTGTCGCCGATCCGCGTCTCGATGGGCGCGGCGATCCTCGCCCTCTCGACCTCCGACGCGATCCTCTACCGCCGCGCCTGGCCGCTCGCTTTGCCGCCGCTGTTGACCGGCTTCGCGACGATCCTCGTCCTGCTGGCCTTCGGGGCCTGAGGCAAACCCGCCGCCGGATCGCCGGCCCTCAGTTGCGAATGCCTCTCAATAGCTCCAGATTCGCAGCCGGGGTCTCCCGTTTCATTTGCTTCGTTTATTTCGTTTGTTTCGTTTATGCGCCCCATTTCACAGGCCGCGGGAGCGAGGGCTTGCGCGCCCACGAGGCGCTGGCCAGCTCTTTTAGGAACTGATTTATCATAGCACAGCCGACCGACAGCGGCCAGGGATGGGCGCGATGTCAGCCCTGAGGAGCTGAGAAGTCGGCGAAGAATTCGGAAGCGGGCTTGACGCCGCAAACGAGCAGGCGGTCGCGGGCGCGGGTGCAGGCGACGTAGAACAGGTTGCGCTCGGTATCGTGGACCTCGTCCAACTCCGATTCGTCGGCGACGGTCTCGATGCGCTCCTGCAGCGGCAAGACGTCGTCGTCGCAGGCCATGACGGCAACAGCCTTGTATTCGAGGCCCTTGGCGAGGTGCATGGTGCCGATGGCGACACGCCCCTCCGGCGGCTCGAGCCGTTCGGAGAGTTCGAGCTGAGTGTGCCCGGCCGCTTTCACGGCAGCGCGCGCCCGGGCGAGTTGGTCGTTGGAGCGCACGAAGATGCCGATTTCGGCCGGGGCGATCCCGTCGGCCACGCTCTGCCTGATCCAGTCGGCCACGCCCTGAATCTCCCGAGCGGCGTCGGCGAAGGTCCGGACCTCGGGATCGGGGCCGTTGAACACGGACACGGTGCCGCGCCGGTCCTGCTCGTTGCCGTCGACATCCTGCACGGTCCGCGGCAGAAGGCGGTCGGCCGCCTGCCGGATCTGGTGCGAGGTCCTGTAGTTGACCTTGAGGGTGCGCGAGCGCCCGCGGATGTCGACGCCCAGCGCCTTCCACGAAAACGGCTCCTGAAAGATGCGCTGGCCGAGGTCACCGGCGAAGAACAACGCATCGGGTCCGCCCGGCGTGATGGCGGCCAGCATCCGCAGTTCCGGCACGCCGAGGTCCTGGGCCTCGTCGATCACGGCATGGGTGAAAGGCTTGTCGGCGCGCGGCGCAAAATGCGCGGTGACCCTCCCGAAGATGGAAGGCCAGGTCAGCAGCCCTTGGGCCTCGATGAGCTGCCGCGCCCGCACGAAGGCCGGCCAGAGCTTCTCGCGCTGCTTCGCGCCCAGCCGGTTCTTGCGGCCGAGGCGCGGAACGGTCTGATAGGCGTCGAGGCTCGCCAACTGCCAGGCATCGACGACATTGAGCCATTCCGAGGCGAGAAAGCGCGGCGTGAAGCTGGTGAGGGAAGCGTCGGCCGCCGCCGTCTTGAGCGCGCTCCGAATCTGATCCTCGGTCGCGGCCCTCGGATGGTGCCCGAACGCCAGGGTGAACAGGTCGTGCGCCACGCCCTTGAACGGCAGCACAGTCACGCGGTGAACAACGCCGCTCTCCTCACCGGCAAGGATGCGCAGCTTGCCGTCTAGCGCGTTGGCAAGCGGCAAGGAAAACGTCGTGAGCAGCAGCCGCGCCTGCCTGTGCTGGCGCAGGATGTTGGCCGCACGATGCAGGGCAACGACCGTCTTTCCCGTTCCGGCGGACCCGGACACCCGCGCCGGGCCGCTGAACGCCTGATCCACGACCTGCCGCTGGGAGGGATGCAGGAACACTGTCCACTGGTCCCAGGGAAATTCGAGCGCGCGCTTCAGTTCCTCGACATCGTCCATGACGCGGAAGCGGCGCTGGGCGTCGGGATGCTCGAAGGGGCTGACCAGCTCGGGCGCCGTGGCGGGAGCGACCTGTGGCTTCGTGCCGGTCGCGAGGTCCAGCAGCGCCTCCGCCGCCTCGCGCGGCAGATGCTCGGCAATGTCGAAGAGCGTGTCTTCGGTGGCGGCCTTTACGTCGGAAAGCCAATCGACCGGGACGCCATAGCCGAGAAGCTCTTCGTCCGTACTGCCGGCAAAGAGCGGCGGCTGGACGAGACGCACCGGCGCGACCGCCTGCTCCCGCACGACCGGCCTGTGAACGACGATCTCCTGCACACGCTCGCGCACCTCGACGATCTGCGCCGCGCCCGTCTTCGGATGAGTCTCGATACGGCGGCGCTCGGCCCAAATATAGGCAGCGTCATGATGATCGACATAGCAGACCAGGAAGCTGCCTTCGGTCTTGTGGACGATCAGGCGAATGTCGCGGTTGACCCGCATCGACCAGAAGTTCGCGTCCTTGGACTTTTCAATGCGATGGAATTGAAGCCCCGGCGCCGCCGGATTCATCTGCAGATCGAAAACAGTCTCCTTCACCGCCTTCTGCTCCTGGGCAGAGAGGCGCCGCAATGCGGTCTGGAAACTGTCGGCGATGCAGAAGATCATTCAATCCTCGTCACCCAACTTTTCCCATAGATCGCGAACCATCTCGGGCATGTCGGGCCAGAGGTTGTCATTATCCTTCCATTGGAGATACTGCTCCACGGAGTCGCCAAAGCGGCCACCCTGTCGGTTGTGCACGGGCTCAGCCGCCGCAATCAGAATTCCCTCGATGTGATTCAAGACATCACCAATCTCGGGATGAGCGACAGTTTTCTCCGCTTTTAGCTGACCACTGCCAAGCACCGCCCGAACTCCAAACCATGAAAATTTGGTCCAGCGCTCAGATACGAAATCCTCGCGATGCTGCTTTAGTCGATCAAACAGGCGCTGATCATTCTTTCCACCTGCCTGCCCGACATAGACCAAGCGAAAGTTGTCGTCATACAAGCAATATACGCCCTGCTGTTCTCTAAAATTTACAGGTTTACTCGTCTTAGCGCCCGTTCTGATGCCCTTTAGGTGACCAGCGTTGCTGCCAGCACCAAAATGTATCCAAGCTCGCCGCCAAAATAGCCCGTAGTTCTGAATGAGCATGATTATACCGCGAACACTTTCATCACTTCGTCGCCGAAGTGATTGATGACCTTGACGGCGAAGCGGCCCGTGTCGGGGCGCGAGAATGGACGTGACTTGTCGCGGTAGAGGGTTGCCCAGGCTTCCTCGTCGATTTCCGCCTTCAAGGCGGTCTTGAGCGACTTGTAGGGGTCGTTGGCACCCATGAAATAGGCGTGGCGGACGAAGAAGCTTTCCTCGTCGTAATTCGTGTCGATGAACCAGGCGGCGATGTCGTCCTTGCCGCTGGCGCGGACTTCACCGGTCTTGGGATCGAACACATCGACCCCCAGCACCTCGACGACGATCCCGCCCTCGGCATTGAAGGCCCATTTGATGTCCGGCTCGCCGAACACGACGAACAGGTTGCCCGCGCCGGTGTTCTTGAGTTCGTCGGACATATGCAGTTCGGGATTCATCTTGGCCTTGAGGATCGGCAGCGGGCCAAGCTTGTGCAGTTCCGAGGTATGCGCCTCGAAATTGAAACCGCAGGCGATCAGCGCATCGAAGCGCGCATCCAGCGCCTCGCGCGCGGCGGCGGTCAGGTCCGCGCGGCTCACCGTGCCGAATTCCGGGCCGATGAAGACGGCGGCACGCTTCTCGGTCTCACCTTCCATGAACCGGCCTTCGGCGGCGATCCACGTGCCGGGCCACCCGGAGATGGATGAGAAGGTGATGCGATCGGCCTTCTTCGCCTGCTGGACGCCCGAGGTTTTCAGGTGCTCCAGGATCATCGCCGTGAAGTCATTAAGTTCGTCGGTGCCCTTGGGGAGCTTGCGTTTGCGCCTGCCGCTGGCCGCGTCCAGCTCCTCGATCAGCTCGTCCTCGTCCGACGGGACGACGCGGTGCGGCGAAAGACTTTCGACCGTGAACGGCCCCGCGACACGGACCCGCGATTTGTCCTCGTAGGGACGGTCATAGAGAAGTTCGACATCCGCCTTCCTGGCGATTGACTCGTCGATCTTCCTCTGCCGTTCAATCCGTAGCTCCCACCACGCCTTGTGAGAACCTTTGGCGTTGGCCGACCACTCCTCTGCCGCCTCACGCGGGATTTCCCATTCTTCCCACTTCTCGCCGAGCGCAGCGTTGAGTTCGTGGCGCAACGGTTCAAGCTTTGTCTGGTACTCGTCCCAGATTTCGTCGATCATAGTATTTCGGGAGATTGCCCCCAATGTAACGTGCGGCACTCGCTCATAAACAAAGCCTTGCCTTACATCTCCATGGGTAGTGGCATCTACGGGCGGTTTCCCCGCAAGGTCGCCCTCCTTCGATCTACCCTCCTTGCTATCAGCTAGAAGATAGTAGGGATATTTGGCGCCCATTACCCTCGCACGGGCGAGCGCGAGTGCGACGCGCGATGTGTCGGCGGTAATCCAGCGCCGCCCCCACTGCTCTGCGACCGTGGCAGTCGTGCCGGAGCCGCAGGTCGGATCAAATACAAGGTCGCCCGGATCAGTTGTCATAAGCATGCATCGTTCGACTAACTTGGAAGATGTTTGAACGACATAGATTTTGTTGGATGCACCGCCCAGGTCTTGCCAGACAGAGCCGATCAAGACTGTTGGGTCGTCCCTAAACATCCTTCGCAAGCTGATCTGCCGTCCATCTACGACGATGCGCCCAGCTCGCGCTACGCGCTGTAGGCCTGGAACAGAGACTTTCCAATGATTGGTCGCACCCGGATGGAACGGGCGACCTTGGTACTCAAATGTCACCGTCGTCGACGGACGAAAACCATCTGAGGTAAGAGGATAAGAGCGCCATATCGCTCCAATATCGGCGATACTACTGAAATCACTTCGCTCAACTGCCGTGAGGGGGCGACTGTCTACCGGTGAAGTCATTACTTTCGTGTATCCGCTTCCTCCTTCGCCTTTAAGATTTCGATCTCTAACGAGCGCTCTAAACTTTGTCTGACGCTTGTCGCGTCCGTACCACAAAATACGGTCAGAACTAGACTGAATGAAAGCGCCTGTTGTGCTTCCGGATTTTTGCACAACCAGTTCCACCACGTGATTATCTTCTCCAAATACCTCATCCATAAGAGTTCGGACTCGATGAACGTTCTCGTCGCCAATTTGAACGAAGATGCTTCCACTTTCTGTCAGCAGATCTCGCATCGCAGTGAGGCGGTCGCGCAGATAAGTGAGATAGGAGTGAATCCCGTCCTTCCAAGTATCGCGGAACGCGCGGACCTGTTCCGGTTCGCGAGATATTTCTTCAATCTTTCCGTCTTTTACGTCACGTGAGCGCGTCGACACCTGCCAATTGGAATTGAACTTTATCCCGTAAGGCGGGTCGAAGTAGATGCACTGCACCTTTCCACGCAGGGCCTCGCGCTCAGCAAGGCTCGCCATGACCTGCAGACTGTCGCCGAGGATGAAGCGGTTCGACCAGTTCTGATCGTGCTCGTAAAATTCTGCCCTCGCTTCCGGGTCGATGCCGTTGAAGGCATGGAACAGATCGGCGATGTCGCTTTCGGCCTCGCGCTTGGCCTTTGTGCGGCGCGTCAGGTCGTCGATGATCGCCTTGGGATGGACCTTCTCCTGGATGTAGAGCGGCGGCGCGGTGACGACGAGGTCGGACCAGTCCTGCTGGTCCTTGCCGCGCCAGGTCAGTTGCGCGTCCGATATATCGAGATAGCCGGTCTCCGCCGCCTTCTTGATCTGCTCCGGCGTCAGGTGGACACGCGTACCTTTCCAGACGAGCTGAGGATCGAGATCGGCGTCGCGTGGCCGGGTTTGCCCTTGCGCAAGGGGATGGCGGCGCGGATAGACGACGGGCGCAAAGGGGGCGATTTCCTCCGCGCGTTGCGCAGCGGATTGAAGCTCGGCGGTCGGGATGTTCTTTCGCTTCGCCTCCGTGTGCGTCAGTGTCTCGACCTGCTTCGGCATGCCCGTCGACTTCTTTCGCCCCTTGCTCATGCCCCGCTCGCTTCCTTCAATTGCGGCTCGCCCTTCGCCTCGACGGCCCGGTCTATCAAGGCGCCGAACTCCTTCTGCATCTCGAACACGTCGTTGAATTCCTCGAAAGCCCAGCGTCCATAGACGCCGAGGTTGTTCACGCCCCTGATCCATTGCTGGCGCATCGTCTCGGACTTGAGCTTCACGTTCTCCCGGCGATAGCCCTTGACCTCGACGACCAGATGCAGCGGATCGTCGGGACCATGTCCATCGTCGATGTTGACGATGAAGTCCGGCAGATAGGCGCGCGCCGTCGAACCGTCCTTGTACGGCACTTCAAAGCCGAGCCCCTGGTTCTTGACGTAGGACAGGACCCGCGGATGTTCCTCGGCGGCGCGGGCGAATTCGGCTTCCCAGTCGCTGTCACGAACGACGTAGTTGACGTGGCTCTTGGCCGGATCGGTCGTGTAGAGGTCCTTGCTGGTCATGAAACCGATATGGCGGGTCGAGCCTTTGGGATTGTAAGGATCGAGGACGGCACGGATGCGTTGATCGTCGCCGATGGCGGCCGCGATGCCGTTGTAGATGCGCTCGGCGGCCTGTGCGGCGATGCCCAGGATCTGGAGCATCCATGGTCCGGTGCCGCCCTTGCACTCCAGATAACCTTCGTCGATCCAGCGCCGGACGATGCGCTGGATCTGATAGAACAGGTGCAGCTTCGGCTCGCCGTCGGCATCCTTGAAGTAGGTGTAGAGAAGATGCTTCGCCAGCTCGTAGGACACGGTGCTGGGCCGCTTGTCCTTCATTTCGGCGACAGTCAGCGTCACGCCTTCGCCGACGATGCCTTCGAGCAGGGTCTGCCCTGGCCCGACCATGTCGGGGGTCAGGATCAGTTTCGAGTCCGCGCTGAAATTCGCCTGCAGCTTCTCTTCGGGCAGCTCGATGCGGTAGCCGACCACGCGCGGAAAGATCATCTCGAGCGCCGCGCGCTCCCGCATCGCCGCCACGCGCGTCATCTTCTTCGGTGGCTTTACCGGCGCGACCTGCGGCTTCGCCGTGAAGTCGAAGGGAATGCCCATGATGTCGGCGTACTCGACATCGAACAGGCCTTTCGCATTCAGGTCATAGGAATAGCGGCGCAGGCCGCGCCCCACGACCTGCTCGCACAGGAGCTGCGTGCCGAAGGCGCGCACACCGAGAATGTGGGTGACGGTGTTGGTGTCCCAGCCTTCGGTCAGCATGGCGACCGACACGACGCAGCGCACCTGCTCGCCCAACCGCCCTTTCTTGCCGACCGTGTTCATGACCTCGCGCAGCAGGTCGGAATCGGACAGCTCGCCGACTTCGCCCGCGCCGGAACGCTGGGCGATCTCCCGCTTGTATTGTTCGATTTCCAGCGCGGCGGCGCGACGGAAATCATCGTCGAGCGCCCCGCCTGATTCGAGCTGCTTGCTGTCGATCAGCAGCGTATTGGGACGGGCAAGGCGGTTTCCGTGTTCGTCGAAGTTGCTGAACAGCGGAAGATGGCCGTGGTGGACGGTGCGCAGTTCCTCGCTGTCCTCGGCCACGGGGCGTTGCCACCCCGAAAGCCATTCATAGACGAGCTTCGACGCGGAGGTGTTGTTGCAGACGACAATGAAGACCGGCGGCGTGTTGATGCCGGACGTCTGCCACTTCTCGAACGTCTCACGATAGTGGTTGTAGAGGGCGACGAGGGCGGTTTGCAGCTTCGCGGGCATCTCGTGCGGATCGAGTTCGCCCTGGCCCTTGCCGCGGCCCTTCTTCGGCATCTCTTCTCGAATATGCTCCCACAAATCGCGAAACACCGGCACTTCCGCGTCGGGGATATTGTCGGCGGTGGGGACGCGCGGCAGCTTGACGATGCCGCATTCGATCGCGTCCATCAGCGAAAAGTCGCTGATCGTCCAGGGGAAGAGCGTGCCTTCGGCATAGCCGGAGCCGCGCAGGAAGAACGGCGTGGCGGAAAGGTCGTAGATGGCACGGACGCCCAGCTTCCGCTTGAACATCTCGATGCCGCTGATCCACAGTCGTGCCGCTTCGTTCTCGGAAACGGCTTCCTTCCTGTCGTCGCCCTTCAGTTCGCCGATATCCTCGTTGTCCGGCTTCTCCCGGTAGCAATGATGCGCCTCATCGTTGATGACGACGATGTTCTTCAGGCCCATCAGTTCTTCGGCGACACGCCGGACCATCTGGCCTTCGGTTTCCCTCGTCGCAATCGGAGCGTGGCGGCCCTGCAGAAGCGAGCGCCCGACTTTGTTGACCTCCAGAATCTCCCGGAGCTGGAGAGCGTGATAGTTGGTGATGACGATCTTCGCCTTGTTGATATCGTCCAGCATGTCGCCGGGAACGAGCTCGCGAGTGCGATAGTAGCTCTCGACGTCGCTGGGCAGCAGGACGCGCAGGCGGTCCTTGATGGTGATGCCGGGCGCGATGATCAGAAAGCCGCGCGAGAAATTGTTGCTGGTGGGCGCGCGCACGGCATTCACGGCCTGCCATGCGATCAGCATTGCCATTACGGTGGTCTTGCCCGCGCCGGTCGCCATCTTCATCGCCAGCCGGAGAAGTTCGGGGTTGGCCTGTTCGTTGGCCCCGAGAATGTGCTCCCAGATGTGGGCGTACTGCCTTCGGCTCTTCGCGACCTCGGTGAGCCAGATCACCGTCTCGACGGCCTCCACCTGGCAGAAGAAGGGCCGCACGCCCTGAAACTGGTGACTTCGCCAATAGGTGAGCAGGCGGGCCGTGGCCGGCGTCACACCCCACGCTGAAGGATTCGAGCGTCGCCACTCGCCGACATGGGTGCGAATCTCGTTGATGATGGGTGTCGGATTGTATTCCTGCTCTTCGGTCGAAAGCCCGTCGGTGTTCTGCAGACCGAGTTGTCCCTGGTCCTTGCTGGACTTCGCCTTCTTCTTGCGCGGCTTCGGAACGGGCGTGATCAGCTCCGACTTTCGCCGCCCCTGGCGCGGCGGCTGGTTGAGCGGCTGCCCGTCCGCATCGAGAGGGTGATAGCGGGACGGTTCCTCATAGGGAGAATTCAGGATCGGCTGCTCGAAGAAGGAAGTGACTTGCTGTGTCATCGATACGGATGCTCTCTTCGCCGGCGCCGGAATCCAAGCGCGGATTGCCGCGGCCGGCGCGGCCGCCTCACTCCCTTGCACTTTCACTGACAATACGAACCGCCGCTCATCGAGCGCAAGTTGCATCGATTCCCGAAACTCAACGAAAGGGCGGCTTCCCGGCCCTGCGCCGCCCTTGAGCCCCCACCTCACACCCTCTGGCACCTTCCCATTTTGCCTCTATGATCGCCGCCGCCCCGACAGACGGGGCGGATTTCGCGGGAGGGAACGATGGCCAAAGTGGCATTTCTGGGACTGGGCGTGATGGGCTTTCCGATGGCGGGGCATCTCGCCGCCAAGGGCCACGAGGTCACGGTCTACAATCGCACCTTCGCCAAGGCCGAGGCCTGGACGCAGAAGCACAAAGGCAAGGCTGCGAAGACGCCCAAGGAGGCCGCCGCCGGCCAGGAAATCGTGTTCTGCTGCGTCGGCAACGACGACGACCTGCGCTCGGTCGTGCTGGGTCCGGACGGCGCGTTTGCCGGCATGGGCAAGGGCACCATCTTCTTCGACAACACCACGGCCTCGGCCGACATCGCCCGCGAGCTCCATGCCGAGGGCAAGAAGCTCGGCATCGACTTCATCGACGCGCCGGTCTCGGGCGGCCAGGCGGGCGCCGAGAACGGCCAGCTCACGGTGATGTGCGGCGGCGAGCAGGCGCCGTTCGATCGTGCCAAGCCGGTGGCCGATGCCTTTTCCAAGGCGGTCACGCTGATCGGCCCGCCGGGCGCCGGCCAGATCACCAAGATGATGAACCAGATGTGCATCGCCGGCATCGTGCAGGGCCTCGCCGAAGCGCTGAACCTCGGCCAGCGCGCCGGCCTCGACATGGAGAAGGCGCTGGGCGCCATCTCCAAGGGCGCGGCGCAGAGCTGGCAGATGGAGAATCGCTGGCAGAACATGGTGAACGGCAAGTTCGACTACGGCTTCGCCGTCGACTGGATGCGCAAGGACCTCGGCATCGCGCTGGCCGAGGGCAAGCGCCAGAAGGCCGGCATGCCGCTGGTCGCGCTGGTCGACCAGTTCTACGAGCGGGTGCAGGCGCGCGGCGGCGGGCGCTGGGACACGTCCAGCCTGATCCAGCCGCTGCAGAAGCCGTAGGCGCGCCCCGTGGGCAGCAACGGCGGCGGCTACACGCTCTGGGGTCGTCCCGGCTGGGGGTCGACCATCGTGGAAGCGCAGCTCGACTGGTATGGGCTGCCCTTCAAGTACGAGCAGGTCGAGGACCTGTTCCGCACGCCCGGCGCCAAGGCCAGGCTCGAGAAGGTGAACCCGCTGGCGCAGGTGCCGACCCTGGTGATGCCCGACGGCAGCATCATGAGCGAGAGCGCCGCCATCACGCTGCTGCTGGCCGACATCACCGGCCAGGACTCGCTGGTGCCGGGCCCCGCCGCGCCGGAACGCGCAAAGCTCCTGCGCTGGCTGGTGTTCATCGTCGCCAACATCTATCCGACCTTCACCTACGCCGACGATCCGTCGCGCTTCGTCTCGATCAACCATGCGCGCGATCCGTTCCGCGCCGCCACCGACGCCTATGCCCAGCGGCTGTGGCGCCAGGTCGAGAGCGAGGCCGGCGCGCCGTGGTTCCTGGGCGAGCGCTTCTCCGCGCTCGACATCTATATCGACGTCATGACCCGCTGGCGCCCCAAGCGCGGCTGGTTCGAGGGCGAGACACCCAAGCTCTTCGCCATCGCGCGCAAGGCCGATGCACGGCCCGAACTCAAAGAAGTGTTGAGGAGGAACTTCCCATGAAACGCCGCAACTTCGTGGCCCTTGCGACCACCGGCCTTGCAACGACCGCCCTCGCCGGCACCGCCCGCGCGCAAGCCAATTACCCGGACAAGCCGATCACCATGGTCGTGCCGGCGCCGCCGGGCGGCGGCACCGATCTCGTGGCGCGTCTCTACTCGGACCTGCTCAGCCAGGAACTCGGCCAGCAGGTGATCGTCGACAACAAGGGCGGCGGCAACGGCAATATCGGCACGGCCATCGTCGCCCGCGCCAAGCCCGACGGCTACACCTTGCTGATGCAGTACTCGGCCTATCACTCGGCCAATCCGGCGCTGATCAAGGACCTGAACTGGAAGCCCGACGACTTCGTCGGCGTCGCGATGGGCGCGGTGGCGCCGCACGTCATCGTCATCGCCAAGAAGGTGCCGGCCGACGACCTCAAGAGCTTCATCGCCTACGCCAAGGCCAATCCCGGCAAGCTGAACTACGCCTCGGTCGGCGCCGGCTCGGTGCCGCATCTCGGCGGCGTGCTGCTGAACAAGGCGGCCGGCCTCGACCTCGTGCACGTCCCCTACAAGGGCGCCGGCCCCGCGACCGCCGACGTCGTGGCGGGCCAGGTCGAGCTGCTGATCGTGACGCCGCCCTCGATGTCGGCGCATATCCGCAGCGGCAACGTGAAGGCGCTGGCGCTCGCGAGCGCCGAGCGGCACCCGGCCTTTCCCGACATTCCCACAACGGCGGAAGCGGGCCTGCCCGGCCTCGTCCTCGACGGCTGGTTCGCGCTGTTCGCGCCGGCCGGCACGCCGCAGCCGATCATCGAAAAGCTGAACGCGGCGATGCGCAAGATCGGCAAGATGGAAGCCGTCATCGCCCGCGCCAACCAGCTCGGCACCGTGCTGAAGGATTGGCCGGCGGCCCAGATGGATGCCTTCGCCAAGGGCGAGGTCGAGACCTGGGGCAAGGTGATCCGCGACAACAACATCACCTTCACCGAGTAGGCCGCCGACCGTGGCCTGCGTCGGCATCGTCGGCGGGCTCAGCGTCGCCGCGACGGTCCACTACTACGAGCGGATCGCCGCGGCGTGCAAAAGACGCGGCGTCACGCCCGATCTCATCTTCACCCATGCCGATGTCGATTTTGGACAAAGCCTCGTGCGCGCCGGCAAGCTCGACGAGCTGGCGGCCTATCTCGTGTCGTTCCTCGACCGCATGGCGCGGGTCGGCGCCGAGGTCATGGCGATCCCCGCGGTCACGCCGCACATCGCCATCGACCGGGTGAAGAAGCTCACCTCGCTGCCGATCATCGACATCGTCGAAACGCTCGGCGCCGAACTGCGCGCGCGCAAACTCCGCCGCGTGGCCCTGCTGGGCACGGTCTTCACCATCGAAGGCAGCCTGTGGGGCCAGCTCCAGCGGTACGCGCCCGAGGTCCAGATCGTGAAGCCTCAGCCCGACGAGATCGCCTTTGCCGGCGCCGCCTACCAGCGCATCCTCGACACACAGCGCTCGAATGACGCCGACGCAGCGAAGTTCCGCGAGCTCGCCGCCGAACTGCAGCGGCGCGACGGCGTCGAGACGATCCTGCTCGCCGGCACCGACCTCACCGTGATGTTCGACGAGACGACGGCCGGCTTCCCGGCGATCGACGTGGCCCGCCTGCATATCGACGCGATCATGGAGCGGCTGGCGGCCTAAAGCGAAAGGTCCCTCGCTACGCTCGGGATGACACGATTGTTGGAATTGGCGCAGGTGCGCCGATCACAAAAACGGTGTCATCCCGAGCGCAGCGAGGGACCCTTAACTCGATCAGAAAACGTGGCGCACGCCCACGATCTGGCCGAGCGACCGGCCGACATGCTCGGCCACCGCCGGCTCAAGGCCTTCCACTTCGATCTCGACGCTCAACGCATCGCCGTCGGCTTGCGCGAAGACGCGGGCCGGCACAAGGCCGCGCTTGGCGATCAGTTCGAGCGCGCGCGGCAGCACGCCCGGCTCGGCGTCGGCCTCGAAACAGTAACGGACGGCGGAATTGCTACGCTTGAGGGAGAGTACGGCAGACATCGGACGATTCCTTGGACGAATGACAGGCGAACGCGGCAACGCAACGGTTTGCAGTGCAAACCGTGGTGCTAATTCGCCGTGCCTTCACGACAAGGAGGAGGTCCATGCGGGCCATGTCGTCAGTGTAGCGCGGGAGCCGGCCGGCGCGCTAGGGTCCGGCAACGAACCCGCCGGGAAGGAAATAAAGATGCGTTCGACGCCGATTTACGAGGTGCATGCGGTCAAATATGCCCACCTGCCGCGCAAGGCATGGGAAGTGCAGATCAATCCCGACCCGCACGACGCCGACTTCCCGATGGATTATTTCGTCTGGGTCGCCATCCCGCTCGACGAGAGCGGACATCGCACCATCGGCGGCAAGCCCATCGTGATCGACACCGGCTTCAACGCCACGGTCGGCAAGCAGCGCGGCCGCGAGGTGAAGAAGAACCCGGCCGACCTGCTGGCCGAGATCGGCGTCGATGCCAAGGAGGTCGAGGACGTCATCGTCACCCATCTCCACTACGACCATATCGGCAACTGGGACCGCTTCCCCAAGGCGCGCTTCCATCTCCAGGACAAGGAGATGAACTTCGCGACCGGCCGGCACATGTGCAAGGCACCGTTCCGCCACGCCTACGAATGCGACGACATCGTCGGCATGGTGCGCGCGCTCTACAATGGCCGGCTGGTGTTCCACGACGGCGACGAGGAGCTGCAGCCCGGCATCTCGCTGCACCTGATCGGCGGCCACACCGCCGGCATCCAGTCGGTGCGCGTCATGACGCGCAACGGCTGGCTCGTACTGGCCTCCGATGCCAGCCATTACTTCTGGGGCGTCAAGAACGACAAGCTGTTCTCGATCGTCTACTCGGTCGCCGACATGCTGGCGGGCTACGACAGGCTCAAGAAGCTGGCCGAGGGCCGCATCGAGATGGTGATCCCCGGCCACGATGCCGAGGTCACGACCCGCTATCCGGCCTCCAAGCCCGGCCTCGAAGGCATCAGCGTCCGTCTCGACTGATGGTGGCCAGGCTCGTTTTCGGCATGAACCAGTCGCTGGACGGCTATGTCGACCATATGTCCTTCGCTCCAGGCCCCGTACTCTTCCGCCACTTCATCAAGGAGGCGGAGGGGCAGGCCGGCAGTCTGTACGGCCGCCACGTGTACGAGCTCATGCGGTACTTCGACGACGATCATCCCGAATGGGACGCAGACCGCCACGCCTTCGCGGCGGCGTGGCGGAAGCAGCCGAAATGGGTCGTCTCGCGCTCGCTGGACTCGGTCGGCCCCAACGCCACGCTCATCAAGGAAGATGTTGAGCGTGCGATCCGCAGGCTAAAGGCCGAGCGCGACGGCGAGATCGAAGTGGCCGGCCCGACGCTGGCGCGAAGCCTCACCGAGCTGGGCCTGATCGACGAATACCGGATCTACCTGCACCCCGTCGTGCTGGGGCACGGCACGTCCTATTTCGCCGGCCCGCGGCCGCCGCTCCGCCTCGTGAGCCATGACCGGATGGACGAGGATGTGATCCGGTTGAGGTATGTTCCGGCCTGACGCCGCTCGTCAGCCCTTGATCTCGACGCCGGCCCACTCCTCGAGGACCTTCGCCACCATGGTGAAGTCGGAGTCGGGACCGAACTTCGCCTTGGTGACGGCGAGCATTTCCAGCACCGCCGCGCCCACCAGCATGGGCACGCCCATGTTCTGCGCCTCGTCGAGGCAGAGGCGGACGTCCTTGTGCGACAGCGCCGTCGCGAAGCCGAAGTCGAAGGTGCGCGGCAGCACGGCGCGCGGGAACTTGTCCTGGCTGGCGCTGTTGCGCCCGCTCGACACATTGATGATGTCGATCAGGACCTTCGCGTCGAGACCGGCCTTCACGCCCATGGCCAGCGCCTCCGACGTGGCGACGAGCGCGGTCGCGGCCAGCATGTTGTTGGCGAGCTTCGCGGTCTGCGCGAGGCCCGGCTTCTCGCCGGTGTGGAAGAGCTTGCCGAAAGTCTTCAGCGTCGGCGCCAGCGCCTCGTAGGTGGGCGTCGGGCACGACACCATGACGGCGAGCGTTCCCGCCTTGGCACCGGTGACGCCGCCGCTGACCGGCGCATCGACCCAGCCGATGTCGCGCTCGGCGAGCTTGGCCGCCACTTCGCCGGCGACGCCCGGGCCGGTCGTCGAGAGATCGATCAGGGTGCGGATCGCGGAGCCGTTGATGATGCCCGCGTTCCCGCCCAGCACGACCTCGCGCACGATGGCGGGCGTCGGCAGGCTGATCAGCACCACCTCGGCGGTCGAGGCCACGTCGGCCGGCGACTGGGCGAGCTGGGCGCCGCGCGCCACCAGCGGCTTGGTCGCTTCCTCCGACACGTCGTAGACGCAGAGCCGGTAGCCCGCATCGAGCAGGCGCGACGCCATCGGTCCGCCCATCCGGCCCACGCCAACGAAGCCCAGCAACTGACCCGTCATGCTCGTTTCCTCCGCCTATCCAGCCACTCTCTGGTTTTTCTGGTATCGCTACCAGAATATGATCCCCGCGAGTCGAGAGCGTCAACACGGGCGGACAGGATGGCACGGCGTAGCGACGATGGTGGTGGCGGGGGGACCCTGAGGATGCGCGACATCGCCCGCCACGCCGGCGTGTCGCCGATGACGGTGTCCCGTGCGCTGCGCGAACCCTCTGCAGTGTCGGAGGAGATGCGGCGCAAGGTCGATGCCGCGGTGCGCGAGTTCGGGTACCTGCCCAACCGCATCGCCGGAAGTCTCTCCTCCAGCCGCTCCAACGTCGTCGGGCTGGTCGTGCCCAGCATCCGCAACTCGCTCTACGCCAGCATGATCCAGGCCGCGTCCGACGTCCTGCGCGCCAACGGGCTGCACCTTATGATCGCCAATGGCGGCCACCGGCTGGAGGACGAAGAGGCCATGGTCTCGGCGTTCCTGGCGCAGCGGGTCTGCGGCCTCATCCTGCACAACACGATCCACAGCAAGCGGCTGCGCAAGCTCGTCGGGGCCAGCGGCGTCCCGGTGATCGAGACCGGCAACCTGCCCGACGATCCGCTCGACATGGCGGTGAGCTACTCGAACTTCGAGGCCGCCCGCACCATGACCTTGCATCTGGCGCGTCTCGGCTACCGCAAGATCGGCTTCGTCACCCTGCCCGTGCGCGACAACGACCGGTCCGAGGAGCGTCGCCGCGGCTACTTCGCGGCGCTGGCCGAGCTCGGCCGGCCGGCCGACGAAAGCCTCGTCCTCGAAGCGGCCGGCGGCTTCAGCGAGGGTGCCGATGCGCTGGTGCGGCTGGTGAGGGCCCATCCCGATCTCGACGCGGGTTTCTTCGCGGGCGAAGTGCTGGCGGTGGGCGCGCTGTTCGAATGCCAGCGCCGCGGCTGGGCGGTTCCCGGACGCATCGCCATCGCGAGCTTCGACGACGTCGATCTCCTGAGGCACGCCGTGCCCAGCGTCACCACCTTGCGCATTCCACGACAGGAGATCGGAAAGCGCAGTGCCGAGCTTCTCGTCGGCCGCCTGCAGGGCGCGCCGGCCGAACGCATCAAGGTCGATCTCGGCTTCGAAATCGTCCAACGCGAGAGCAGCTGAGGAGACGGCAGACCGAAGGGCGCGAGGCGATTTCTTCCAGGTTGTTTTTGGTAGCGGTACCACAAACTCCATCCTAGTATTTGCACAACAAGGCAAAAACAGGAGGAAACCATGAGCGTCACGCGTCGACAGTTCGGCCCCGCTGCAGCCTCCCTGGCTGCGATTGCTGCCACCTCACCGGCCTTCGGCCAGCAGACCAACGAAGTGGTGAGATGGCGGCTCACCTCGAGCTTTCCCAAGAGCCTCGACACGCTGTTCGGCGCCTCGGTGACCATCGCGCGGGTCGTGGGCGAGATGACCGACGGCAAGTTCACGCTGACACCGTTCGCCGCCGGTGAGATCGTGCCCGGCCTGCAGGTGCTGGATGCGGTGTCGAACGGCACGGTCGAGTGCGGCCACACCTACACCGGCTACTACATCGGCAAGAACCCGAGCTTCATCTTCGACGGTTCCCTGCCCTTCGGCCTCACACCGCGCATGCACAATGCCTGGATGATGTTCGGCGACGGCAAGAAGCTGATGGACGAGGTCTATGACAGCTTCAACATCGTGGCCCTGCCGGCCGGCCAGACCGGCGGCCAGATGCTGGGCTGGTTCCGCAAGGAGCTGAAGACCCCGGCCGACTTCTCCGGCCTCAAAATCCGCACCGCCGGTTTCGGCGGCAAGGTCTTCGCCAAGCTCGGCGCCGTGCCGCAGCAGATCGCGGGCGGCGACATCTATCCCGCCATGGAACGCGGCACGCTCGATGCCTGCGAATGGGTCGGCCCCTACGACGACGAGAAGCTCGGCTTCAACAAGGTCGCCAAGTACTATTACACGCCGGGCGTCATGGAGCTGGAGGCGGTCAACCAGTTCATGATCGGCAAGGCCGCCTGGGCGAGCCTGCCGCCGCGCTACCAGATGATCCTGAAATACGCCTGCAGCTACTCGATGATGGAGATGCTCGCCTCCTACGACGCCAAGAACGCCGTGGCCATCGCCCGGCTGGTCGCCGCCGGCACACAGCTCTCGGTCCTGCCCGACGAGGTCGTGAAGGCGCTGCGCGTTGCGCTCGAGTCCGTGCTCGACGAGGAAGCCGCGCAGAACGAGCAGTTCAAGAAGATCCTGGCGAACTGGCGCCAGTTCCGCGCCATCCAGCACCGCTGGTTTTCCATTGCGGACACCCGCGCCGAGCTGGCGGTGTATCGCAGCGATCGGTAACCCGCACCTTGTCATCCCGAGCGTAAGCGAGGGACCTTTAGCGGCGCCGCGAAAGGTCCCTCACTTCGTTCGGGATGACAAGGGTCGCTTAGGCCGCGATGGCGGCGCGGGTTTTGCCGATCATCAGGGCCGCGCGGGCGGCTTCGCGCCCCTTCTCGACGAAGTGCGCCCGGAAGATCTGATTGTGGTGTTCGGTCTCCTGGTACTGATGCGGTGTCAGCGAAACCGACAGGACGGGCACGCCCGTCTCCATGCCGGCGCGCATCAGCCCGTCCACGACGGCCTGGGCGACGAACTCGTGCCGGTAGATTCCCCCATCGACCACGAAGGCGGCGGCGGCGACCGCGGCATACTTCCCGGTTGCGGCCAGATCGCGTGAAAGCAGCGGCATCTCGAATGCACCCGGCACGTCGAACACGTCGACCTGCTCGGCCGGAATCAGTTCGAGGAATCCGTCGAGCGCACGGTCGACGATGTCGGCGTGCCACCTGGCTTTGACGAAGGCATAGCGGGCTTGTGTCATGGCAATCTCCTTTGGCGAACAGACACGTCACCCAAGGCGATCACGCGCGGACCCGCTGCTCTGCCGGAGCAGCGGGACACACGTTCTCTTTCATCCGGACTATGACCGTCGGCTCAGGCCTCGCACCTGATCTGCTGACCCTTCCTTTCGGAAGGCGCTCGCGGGCTCGCAGCTTGCACTGCATACCGCCGGTAGGGAGTTTCACCCTGCCCTGAGAACGCCGAAACCATAAGGGCCCGACCAGGTGCTGACAATCCTTCCGAACGCAGCTCCGCGTCGCGTTACTTCTTCTCGACGTTCCACAGTGCGAGTGCCGGTGACGGCAGCAGGCCCGAGGCCTTGCGGCCGACGGCGGTCGGCGCGGTGAACTGGCCGAGCGGCGCATGCGTCGGATAGACCGCCGCGCGCGCCTGGACGTCAGCTGCGATTTCCTTCTGCTTCGCCGGATCGGTCTCCTTGGCGAAAGCATCGCGCAGCTTCTCCAGCTCCGGATCGCACGGCCAGCCGAACGTCGCCTTGTCGCAGGAGGCGTTCAGGAAGGCGACGGCCACCGGGTCGAGCACGTCGGCCGCGGCCCACGACGTGAAGAACGCGCTCCAGCCGCCGGCGTTCAGCGGGTCCTTCTTGGCGCGGCGACCGACCAGGGTCTGCCAGTCCATCGACTGCAAATCGACCTTGAAGCCGGCCTTCTCGAGCTGCGGCTTGGCCACCGTGGCCAGCGCGTTGTGGCCGGGCGTGTCGGTCTGATGCATCAGCACGACCGGCGTGCCGTCGTAGCCCGCCTCGGTCAGGAGCTGCCTGGCCTTGGCGGCATTGCCCGAGAGCTTGTCTTCCCAGCCCTTGGTCGTCTCCATCGGCGAGCCGCAGGGGAACAGCGACTTGCACTCCTTGTAGTATTTGGGGTCGCCGACATTGGCGTCGAGGAAGTCCTTCTGGTTCAGCGCATAGAGCACCGCCTCACGGATCTTGGGATTGTCGAACGGCTTGTGCAGCGTGTTGAAGCGCATCGAGTATTGGCGGCCGGCCTGGTTCACGACCTGGATCTTGATGCCCTTTTCCTTCTCGACCAGCGGCAGCAGGTCGGGCGGCACCGTCTCGATCATGTCGATCTCGTCGGCCAGCAGAGCGTTGACCTGGGTCTGGGTGTCGGGGATCCAGACCCACTCGACGCGATCGACCTTGGCGACCTTGCCGCCCGCGAGACCGGCCGACGGCTCGGCGCGCGGCTTGTAGTTGGGGTTCTTGACGTAGACCGCCTTCTCGCCGGGCTTCCACTCGTCCTTCTTGAAGATGAACGGGCCGGAACCGGTGGAATCGGTGATCTGCGTATTGGGATCGGTGCTGGCAACGCGGGCCGGCATCATGAACGGCACGTTGGAGCCCGGCTTGCCCAGCGTGTTGAGCACGAGTCCGTAGGGCTCCTTCAGGACCATCTTGATCGTCTTGTCGTCGGGCGCCGACAGGTCGGTCACATAGGACATCAGCTTCTGGCCCATCGCGTCCTTGGCGCCCCAGCGCTTCAGCGAGGCGACGCAATCGGCCGCCGTCACCGGCTTGCCGTCATGCCAGGCGAGCCCGTCGCGCAGGGTGAAGGTCCAGGTGAGCTTGTCGGGCGAGACTTCCCATTTGTCGACCATCTGCGGCTTGACCTGCAGCTTGTCGTCGAGCGCGAACAGCGTGTCGTAGATGAGGTAGCTGTGGTGCTGGGTGATCAGCGCCGTGGTCCAGATCGGATCGATGATCTTGAGATCCGAATGGAGCGCGACCTTGAGCGTGGATTGCGCGGAAGCGGGCGCGGCGAACGGCACCACCGCGGCCGCGGCGGCGAGCGCCCACATGAAACGACGACCGATAGTCAGCATGAAAACTCCTGAACTCTTGCCCTTCCCCGGCGGGACGCAAGAATAAGGCCGGTAATCGTTTCGCGCGACGCCTGGAAGCTATTTCTTCTCGATATTCCAAAGCGCCAGCGACGGCCCCTGCAACAGTCCCGTCACGTTGCTGCGCACGGCCGTCGGCGTGGTGAACTGGCCGAGCGGCGCGTGGGTGGGATATTCGATCACACGCAACTGCACCTGTTCAGCGATCTGCTTCTGCTTCGCCGGATCGGTTTCCCTGGTGTACTCGGTGCGCAACCGCTCGATCTCGGCATCGCACGGCCAGCCGAACGGCGCCTTTTCGCACGAGGCGTTCAGGAAGAAGTTCTCGACCGGATCGAGCACATTCAGCGCGCTCGACGAGGTGAAGAAGGCGCTCCATCCACCGGCCGAAAGCGGTTCCTTGCGCGTGCGGCGCGACACCAGCGTCTGCCAGTCCATCGGCTGCAGGTCGACCTTGAAGCCCGCCCGTTCGAGCTGGACCTTGGCCACGGTGGCGAGGTTGTTGTGCCCGCTCACGTCGGTCTGGTGCAGCAGCACGACGGGCGTGCCGTCATAGCCTGCCTGCTGCAGGAGCTGCTTCGCCTTGGCCGAGTCGCCGCCCAGCTTGTCCGCCCAGCCCTTGGTCGATTCCAGCTGCGAGCCGCAGGGGAAGAGCGACCTGCACTCGCTGTAATAGGACGGATTGCCGACATTGGCCTCCAGCACGTCCTTCTGGTTGATCGCGTACATCGCCGCCTGCCGGATCAGCGGGTTGTCGAACGGCTTGTGCAGCACGTTGAAGCGCATGACGTACTGCCGGCCCCATTTATTCATCACGGTGGTCCGAATGTCCTTGTCCTTGGCGATCAGCGGCAGCAGGTCGGGCGACAGGTTCTCGATCATGTCGATCTCGCCGCTCAGCAGCGCATTCACCTGCGTCTGACTGTCGGCGATCCAGATCCATTCGATGCGATCGACCTTGGCGAGCTTTCCACCAGCCAGACCTGAAGCCGGCTCGGACCTCGGCTTATATTTCGGGTTCTTGAGATAGACCGCCTTCTCGCCCGCTTTCCATTCGTCCTTCTTGAAGATGAAGGGACCGGAGCCGGTCGCGTCGGAGATCTGCGTGTTGGGATCGGTGTCGGCGATGCGCTTGGGCATCATGAAGGGCACGTTGGCGCCCGACTTGCCGATCGTCTCCAGCACCAGGCCACGCGGCTCCTTGAGCACGAGCTTGAAGGTCTTCGCGTCGACCGGCGACAGGTCGCTGACATTGGCGATCAGCTTCTGCCCCACCGCATCGCGCGCCGCCCAGCGCTTGAGAGACGCCACGCAATCCTCGGCGGTGACGGGCTTGCCGTCATGCCATTCGAGCCCGTCGCGCAAGGTGAAGGTCCAGGTGAGCTTGTCGGGCGAGACGGTCCAGGTGTCGACCATCTGCGGCTTGACCTGCAGCTTGTCGTCGAGCGCGAACAGCGTGTCGTAGACGAGATAGCCGTGATGGGCAGAGATCAACGCCACCGTCCAGATCGGATCGATGATCTTGAGATCGGAATGCAGCGAGACCTTGAGCGTCGACTGCGCCGAAGCAGGCGCGGTAAACGGCAGAACCGCGGCAGCGGCGGCAAGTACGCAGGCGAAACGACGACCGGCGGTCAGCAACTTCTATCCTCCCGGAAACTTCTTGTTTCCGGGAGGATAGAACGTTCAGCCGACCTGCGCGACGTCCAGAAGAGCCTGCTAATCGGCGACCACGCGCGACCACCCTTGCGCCGGGCCAGTCGCAACCTCGGCACCAGGACCCTATTACATATCGGAGCGGGCTCTAAAACTTCACCATAATGGTGGTAATGAGGTGGTTCATATTCGAGGCCTTGGCCCAATACTTTAGTCTGTGATTTCGGGTAGCTGGCTTTAGCTTTCGCGATCCCACCGCCGATGCCCAACCAAGCCAATCGGAATTGCCGTCCGCTAGAAATCCATCGCGAAGCTCCTGGAGCCCGAAGCGCACATCTGGGGCCTCAAGAATTTTTGCCTTAGTAATTTGGGTAGCTGAACGGTGATGAAACAGAGTCGAGATCAAAGCAGACGCTTGGCATGTCGACATAAGCTGCTCAGTGAGCGTCGCACAAAACCAGAAGAGCTGGTTTTCTGAGAGCCGATCATGCTCTTTTGCATAGTCCAGCATCATACTGGCAACTACCTCCTTATCCTCGATGTCCGAACAGAACGCGTGGACGTTCTTTGCAAGGTGGGGGTACGTCTCAATGATGTAAGGCAGACGCCGTTCGACGCGTTGACCATGCCCGCGCATAATGGTGAGAACTAGTTCGGCGTCCTCTTCTTCAAGATCCCCCTTTTCGAGAAGGCCATCAATATATTTCATCTCTTCTCGGTTTAGCGGTTTCCTGATGAGTCGTTCCTTTACAGTCTCCGATCCGTCTTCATCGTAGTGCGTAATCACGATGCGCCGGCGGCGCAAAAGCTGCCGTTTTACTTTGTCAATTTGCCTGTCGATTGACGCTCGATCTGTTTCATTCACTCGCGTTTTTCCAGGATTCACGGAAAGGCCCTTGTCTCCGAGGAGGCGCTGAATGGTTTGGAAATCATCAACGATTGTCTGTTCGTCATCCGAGAACAGGTAGAAGTCGTCCATGAAGCGAATCAACTGCTTCGACTTAAGCTCGTGATGATTATCGATGAAGCGGAGAAAATCGTTCCCGATCATCTTTGCAGGATAGAGTCCTTGAGGGACGCAATCGATCGACCTCCCGCCTGCTATTTCCCGAAGTAACTGTCCTAACCCTTCAACATCATTATCGGAGGCGCCAAGCTCCCGAAACCAGTTAACGACGTCATGGTGGTACATGCTGTTAAAGTAAGTCGCTACATCGAGCGTACGCGAATGACGATACATTTTACCATAGGCAGCAATGCCGCCCTTAAATCCCCCGTAAGCATTCGTAGCCGCGATTGGTGAACCGCTGTCGAATCGATAACCATAGTGCGCCCGGGCCTCCTTGTGAGGCTTTCTAAAGCGCTTGCGGTTACGAAAGATGACATCGTAGAGGTAGTACTCTGCCACAATGTCCAGCTTTACGGTCCGACGTAGGTATCCACCAGATTTGGACGCATAAACTCGCTTCTGTGGAGCAAATGCAAACGCCTCTTCATCGTCGTCCAAGCACTTCTTAATAAATTCTTTAATCTCTGCCTCACCGCGCTGGATCAGCTCTCGGTTAGTATCGAGCGGGAAAAGCGTTTTGGGGTAATCCTCAAGATAGAAACTAAGCGTGCTATCAACGGCAGTCACGGCAGAAGCGACAACTGTCTTCTTCGAGGTCTTCTTGTTCTTGGTTTTCGCCACTTGTCGCCGTCCCGTCCTTAAAAGGACAATCAATTACGCCACCGCATTGCTACAGATAGATAACGAGGCAATCACGACAGATTACGCAACTAAATATTGAGCACAACGCTATTTTTGCACTTATGTTTAAGCCGATTGACACCCTAAAGTCGAGTTTGCAATCTGGCTTATCTCGCATTGTTGGCGACTCTTGCCTATCTACAGACCCCCACCAGGTCACGAAGCACCTGCGCATCTGCAACCGCTCGACTTGCTTGAGCGCGCCGAAGAATATTTCGAGGCTTCGCGGCGGATTGGAAATCAGGGCATGCTTTCATGGCCGAGATACCAGTGCGCCTGCCACGCAGTCGAACTCGGCCTTAAATCATGGCTATCATTTAGAGGTGAGGATGAGCGCACCCTACGTAGCTATGGCCACGACCTACAGGCGGCAATGATAAGCGCCCAAGCTCAAGGATTGACACTAAGCACTATTACCGTTCGGGCGATTGCGCTTCTTTCGCCCGTTCACAAGGAACTCTTGCAGAGGTATCCGATACACACGGGCGAGGCCATTCCCACGATTGCGCAATTTGAGCCCAACGTTATCGAGATACTAGAAGCCGCCTGTGAAGCAATTCGCGGCCATAAGTCATATCGAATGTTTGTGCCTTACTAGAATCAGATGCCAGCCAAAAGGTGCAAGCTCCACGCTGGGCTTTCTGCCGTTCAGACCGTGGTGTGCGACTGAACAGTCTCGAGTTCAGTCGCCCTGCGCGATGTCGAGAAGGGCCTGCCAATCCGCGAACTTCACGCGCGGCCGGCCTTGTGCGGCGCCGGCGGCAATTTCCGCCTTGTCGATGCGATGCCATCCGTCGGCATCGACGGCGAGCGGCAGGATGTCCGGGCCGCTCTTGGGATCGCGATCCTCCAGCCAGGCGAGCACGTCCTTCGCGACGGCATGACTGTCGGCACGGTTGGTCGGGATGGTGCCGCTCGGACCGCGGCGCGCCCAGCCGACGGCGAAGACGCCGTCTGCTTTCGGAAAGGCCTCGCCGGTGTAGCCGATGCAGGTGACGACCAGGTCGGCCGCGATGGTGCCCGTCGAGAGTTCGATCTCGCCGGGGCGGATCGCGGTCGGCGTTGTATGAAAGCGGAAGTGAACCGTCACCGGCTTCTCACCGGGTTGATGCGCGGCGAAGCCCTTCAGCGTCTCGATGTTCTTGGTCTTGCGCAGCCTCTCCGGCGTCGGGTCGGTGGCGGGGACCACCGCCTCCCGCACGCTCGGGTCGGCGACCGAGACGGCGCGCGATAGTCGGCCCATCTCGGCCAGCTCGTTGTTGGTGAACGACGCATGCTCGGCGCCGCGGCGGCCGATCACATGGATGTCGGTGAGAGGTGCCATCGCAATCGCCGCGCCCGCTTCGGCCACGATGTCGGACTTGGCCATTTCTTCCGGGCTCTTGGCCAGCAGGCGTGCCACGTCGAGCGCGACATTGCCGTTGCCGATCACCGCGACCGACTTCACGGCCGACAGATCGGGACCGCCACGGAAATCGGGATGGCCGTTCAGCCAGGCGACGAAGCGCCACGAGCCCCAGACATGCGGCAGTTCCTCGCCCGGGATGCCGAGCTTGCGGTCGATCACCATGCCGGTGGCGACGATCACGACGTCGTAGGCCGCGACGAGTTCGTCCCAGGACAGGTCGCGGCCGATCTCGATATTGCCCGCGAAGCGCAGGTCGGGCTGGGCCAGCAGCTTGTCGAACTGGCGCACCACCGCCTTGGTGCCCTGATGATCCGGTGCGACCCCCGCCCGCACCAGCCCGAAGGGCGTGGGCAGGCGGTCGATGATGTCGATGCGCAGGTCGGGCCGGCCGCGCAGCAGCCCGTCTGCGGCATAGAAGCCGGACGGACCGGCGCCGACGATGGCAACCCTGTGAGTCATGACGGCCCGCTTAGCATATGATGGCGGCATGGCTAAATACGCAAAACTCCGTCAGCTCGGGCAGGCCACCGTCCTGCCCGCCTCGCCCGACCAGGCCGTGCTCGAGACGGTGCCCAATCCGCATCCGGGCACGCTCTATCTCGCCCGCTTCACGCAGCCCGAGTTCACCTCGCTCTGCCCGGTGACGGGACAACCCGACTTCGCGCACCTCGTGATCGACTATGTGCCGCGGGCCAAGCTGGTCGAGAGCAAGTCGCTGAAGCTCTATCTCAACAGCTTCCGCAACGAGGCGGCGTTCCACGAGGACTGCACCGTGGGCATCGGCAAGCGGCTGGTGAAGGCGCTGGCGCCGCGCTGGCTGCGCATCGCGGGCTACTGGTACCCGCGCGGCGGCATGCCGATCGACGTGTTCTGGCAGACCGGGACGCCGCCTAAAGGCTTGTGGCTTCCCGATACGGGTGTAGCCTCCTATCGCGGTCGCGGCTGACGCTGCGGCGCCGGGGAGTGAAACAATGACATTCAAGAGACTGGCGATCATCGCGAGCGCGGCCCTTGTTCTGGCAATGGGCACAGCGACGGCACAGCAGGCGAACTCGCCGGCCCGCATCGCCGAAATCCTGGCGAGCCCGGACCGCAGCGCTGCCGACCGCACCAACGACCAGCGCCGCAAGCCCGCCGACATGCTGGCCTTCATCGCCATCGTGCCCGGCACCACCGCACTCGATCTCAGCGCCGGCGGCGGCTACACGACCGAACTGCTGGCCCGCTCGATCGGCCCGACCGGCGCCGTCTATGGCCAGAGCCGGCCACCGCGCGATCCCGGCCAGCCGGCGCCGCGTCCGGCCGCGCCGGAAGGCAATGCCAATCCGACCGCCGCGCCGGCTGCTCCCGCAGCAGCGCCGGCGACACCGCCTGCGCCGCCGCGTCCCTCACCGGTCGCGCTGGCCGACCGCAGCGAAAAGATGAAGACCGCCGGCGTCGCGGCCGCGCCGATCACCGCGCTGTCGCGGCCCTTCGAGGATCCGGTGCCGGCCGAACTGGCCGACGGCCGCTTCGATCTCGTGACCTTGATGTTCAACTATCACGACCTCGGCTTCCTGGGTGTCGACCGTGAGAAGATGAACGCAGCCGCCTTCAAGGCGCTGAAGAAGGGCGGCTTCTACGTCATCGCCGACCATTCCGGCCGTCCGGGCACCGGCATCTCGGAATCGGGCACGCTGCACCGCATCGAGGAGGCCTTCCTGCGCAAGGAGGTCGAGGCCGCCGGCTTCAGGCTGGTCGCCGAGGGCAACTTCCTGCGCAACCCCAACGACCCGCGCGACAAGAACACGCCCGACCCGCCGCAGCCCAAGGACGAGTTCGTCCTGAAATTCGTGAAACCGTAGTCATTGGAGCGCGCCACTCCAGTGGCGCTCAAGCTTCGTCGATACAGAGGTATATGAGCGCCACTGGAGTGGCGCGCTCCATTACGCTTTTTGTGCGTCGACCTGAGCTAACGCCGCTCCCTGAAGAAGCTGCGCAGCAGCTCGCCTGCCTCGCTCTCGCCGAGGCCGGGATAGAGGTCGGGGCGGTGGTGGCAGGTCGGCTGGTCGAAGATGCGCGGGCCCTGCTCGATGCCGCCGCCCTTGGGATCGGACGCGCCCCAGTAGACGCGGCGCAGGCGGGCGAAGGAGATCGCCTGGGCGCACATCGGGCACGGTTCCAGGGTCACATAGAGATCGCATCCGACCAGGCGTGGCGAGCCGAGCGCCGCGGCGGCCGCGCGGATCGCCAGAAGTTCGGCATGGGCGGTCGGGTCCTTCAGCTCCTCGGTGCGGTTGCCCGCCTCGGCCAGCACCACGCCATCCGGCCCCACGATCACGCAGCCGATCGGCACCTCGCCGCGCGCGCCGGCGGCGCGGGCGGCGGCGAGGGCTTTGTCCATGGGGGTGGGCTTCGAGGCATCCGGCATAGCGCTCGCACTGTAGCGCAGGGCGGCGCGCGCGCGTATCTTGGCCCGCATGCCCCGCCCCCTGATCGGAGTCACCCTGGATGCTGAAAAGCCAGGCGGATACTCCAAGTTTCCCTGGTATGCGCTGCGCCAGAACTACCTCGACGCGATCGACGCGGCGGGTGGTCTGCCGGTGGCGTTGCCGCATGAGCCCGACCGGGTCGCCGACTATCTGGAGCGCATCGACGCGCTGGTGGTGACCGGCGGCGCCTTCGATGTCGATCCCTCCTACTATGGCGGCGGCGCCCGCCATTCGACCGTGATCACCAAGGACCGCCGCACCGCCTTCGAGTTCGGCGTGACCAAGGGCGCGCTCGCTCAGGACAAGCCGGTCCTCGGCATCTGCGGCGGCCAGCAGCTTCTGCATGTCGTGCTGGGCGGCAAGCTGATCCAGCACATCCCCGATACGATCGCCGACCCGCTGGCCCACGAGCAGCCCAATCCGCGCAACGAGCCCGGCCATGTCGTGAAGGTCGCCAAGGGCACGCAGCTCCACGGCATCGTCGGCGCCGAGGAGCTGCAGGTGAACAGTGCGCATCACCAGGCAGCGGCGGATTCGCCGGCCGGCATCGTCGTGAACGCGACCGCGCCGGACGGCGTCATCGAGGGTATCGAGGCGCCGGCCTACCGCTTCTGCATCGGCGTGCAGTGGCATCCCGAATTCCTGATCTCCGAGGGCGACGCGAAACTGTTCCGCGCCTTCCTGGGAGCGGCGGCGGCGAGATGAGCGAGACCGTCAAGGAAGGGGAGCGCATCGCCAAGCGCCTCGCGCGCGCGGGCCTATGCTCGCGCCGCGATGCCGAACGCTGGATCGAGGCTGGCCGGGTGAAGGTCGACGGCAAGGTGCTGGAGACCCCGGCCTGCGTCGTCACCGACAAGAGCGTCATCGAGGTCGACGGCAAGCCGTTGCAGGCCGCCGACCGGGCGCGCATGTGGCGGTACCACAAGCCGCCGAGCGAGATGGTGACGGCGCGCGATCCCGAGGGGCGGCGCACCATCTTCGATTCGCTGCCCAAGAGCCTGCCGAGGGTCGTCACCGTCGGCCGCCTCGATTACTTCTCGGAAGGCCTGCTGCTGCTGACCAACGATGGCGGCCTCGCCCGCCAGCTTGAACTGCCAGCCAACGGCTGGAAGCGCCGCTACCGGGCCCGCGTTCACGGCACTGTCGACGAGGCGAAGCTCGCGGACCTCGCCAACGGCATCACCATCGAGGGCGTGCGCTACGGTCCCATCGAAGCGAGCCTGGACCGACAGCAGCGTTCGAACGCCTGGATCGACATCGCGCTGACCGAGGGCAAGAACCGCGAGGTGCGTCGCGTGCTGGCCCATCTCGAGCTGCCGGTGGTGCGCCTGATCCGTGTGGCCTTCGGGCCCTTCCATCTCGGCGAGCTGGAACGCGGCCTGGTCGACGAGATCCCGCCGCAGGCGCTGGAGAACCTGCTGGGCGTCAAGCGGCCGGCGCGCAAGGAAGGCTGGGCCAAGCCCAAACCCAAGCCGGCCCCGCCCCACGCCAAGAACCGGCGGCGCGGATGATCAGGATCATCGGCGGCAAGCATCGCGGCCGCATGCTCGAAACACCGCCGGGCGATGCAACGCGGCCCACCGCCAACCGTGCCCGGGAATCGCTGTTCAACGTGCTGATGCATGCGCGCTGGCGCGACGACGATGACGGCGGCACCTCGCCGCTGATCGATGCACGCGTACTCGATGCCTATGCCGGCTCCGGCGCGCTGGGGCTGGAAGCGCTATCGCGCGGCGCCGCCCATGTCACCTTCCTCGACAACGAGGCCAACGCGATCAAGTCGATCGGCGAGAACCTGCGCAAGCTGGGCGAGACGGGTGCTGCCAAGGTCGTGCGCGCCGATGCGACACGGCCGCCGCCGTCGCGCGAGCCGTGCGACCTCGTCTTCCTCGACCCGCCCTATCGCTCGGGTCAGGCGCCCGCCGCCATCACCGCCCTCGCCAGCAACGGCTGGATGACCCCGGGCTGCGTCGTCACCGTCGAGCTGGCGCACAACGAGGACATGATCGCGCCCGACGGTTTCGAGGCGATCGACGAACGCCGCTACGGCGCGGCCAAGATCGTGATCCTCAAGCGGACCTCATGAAGCTCCCCTCATGAAACTTGTAGCGCCGCTCTACATGCTGCGGCACGGCGAGACGGCGTGGAACACCGAGCGCCGCATGCAGGGCCACAAGAATTCCGACCTCACGCCGCGCGGGCGGGTCCAGGCCTTGGCGATGGGCCGCACGCTGAAAGCCGAACTCGACCGCGAGCCCGGCCCCACCCTCTTCCTGCGCAGCCCGCTCGGGCGCACGCGCGAGACGTCGGAGATCATCGGTCAGGAACTCGGGCTCCCCTCCTCCGAATGGCGCGAGGACATGCGACTTGCCGAGCTTTCCTACGGCAGCTGGGAGGGATTCTCCTGGGCCGAGATCGAGATCGATCACCCGACGGCGCTGGCGGACTGGCGCGCCGATCCGCACGGCTACTGCCCGCCCGGCGGCGAGACGCATATCGACCTGCGCCGCCGCTGCGAAGCGGTGCTGACCGAGATCGCGACCTCCGGCGTGCGCACCGTCGTGGTGAGCCACGGCGTCAGCGGTGCCGTCGTGCGCGGCCTCAATCTCGGCCTCGATGCACGCGCCATGTTCGTGATGGAGAAGCCGCAGGACGCCTTCTTCCGCCTCCTCGCGGGCAGCGAGGAACGCATTACCTGCGACCTGTGAACGTAACAGCCTGCCGTCTATAAGCGCGGCATGGAAACGACGGCGCAGACGGAGAGCACGGACCGTGGGACATGGCGCGCCGAGGCGCGCACGACGCTCCTGCTCGCCTGGCCGCTCATCCTGACGAACCTCGCGCAGACGCTGATGACGGCGACCGACGTGGTGCTGATGGGCTGGCTCGGCCCCGATGCGCTGGCCGCCGGCGCGCTGGGCTCGAACCTCTACTTCGCGACCATGATCTTCGGCCTCGGCCTCACGACGGCGACCGCGCCGATGATCGCGCGCGAGCTTGGCCGCAAGGGCCATTCGGTGCGCGACGTGCGCCGCACGGTGCGCCAGGGCATGTGGATGGCGGTCGGGGTCACGGTGCCGATCTGGATCGTGCTGTGGCAGAGCGAGGCGATCCTGCTGGCGATGGGCCAGGAGCCGGCGCTTGCCAAGGCGGCCGGCGAATATGTCCGCGCCCTGCAATGGTCGCTGCTGCCGTTCTTCTTCTTTCTCGTGCTGCGTTCGTTCATCTCGGCGCTGGAGCGGCCTCTGTGGGCGCTGGCCGCCGGTATCGTCGGCGTGATCGTGAATGCCGTGGGGGCGTGGGCCTTGATCTTCGGCCATCTCGGCCTGCCCAAGCTCGGCCTGGTCGGCGCGGGCTACGCCACGACCTTCGCCGACTTCGTGATGTTCGGGGTGATGGCGGCAGTCGTGCTCACCGACCGCAAGTTCCGGCGCTACCACCTGTTCGGCCGCTTCTGGCGCGCCGACGGGCCGCGCTTTCGCGAGCTGTGGCATCTCGGCCTGCCGATCGGCGCGACCCTGGTGTTCGAGGTCGCTGTCTTCAACGGTGCGACCTTCCTGATGGGCCTGATCGGTGCGGCAGCACTGGCGGCGCACTCGATCGCCATGCAGCTCGCTTCGCTCTCCTTCATGGTGCCGCTCGGCCTCGCGCAGGCGGCGACCGTGCGGGTCGGCCGCGCTTTCGGGGCGCAGGACAAGGAAGGCATCCGTCGCGCCGGCTGGACGGCCTATGCAATGGGCGTCGGCTTCATGGCGCTGACCGCGCTGGCGATGATCCTGATCCCGCGCCAACTGGTCGGCGTGTTCCTCGATCTCCATGCACCGGCCAACGCCGCGGTCATCGAGCTGGCCGTGAGCTTCCTGCTGGTCGCCGCCCTGTTCCAGGTGGCCGACGGCGGCCAGGCGGTGGCGGCCGGCATGCTGCGCGGCCTGCACGATACGAAGGTGCCCATGGTCTATGCCGGCATCGGCTACTGGTGCATCGGCCTGCTGCTGGGCGTGGGGCTCGCCTTCCAGGGCGGGCTGGCGGGCTTCGGCCTGTGGATCGGTCTCGCCACCGGCCTCACCGTCGTGGCGCTGCTGCTGCTCGTCCGCTGGCTGCGGCGCGAGCGGCTGGGGCTCGTCAGCTTCGGGTGAGCCGCGCCGTCCGCTTGCAGCCGCTGTTCTCGGTGACGACGAGACCCGAGGCATCGCCGCGCGCGGTGAGCTGCATGCGCCGGTGATCCGTGCCCTTCACCGAAGCGACGCTCAGCAGATTGAACGCCGCGCCGGCCTTGACGACTCCGTGGATCTGCCACAGGCCGGGACCGGGCGGCGGCGGCGCCGACTTGTTCGGGTTGGGCACCGGGCCGCGCGCGGTCGTGTCGTAGGCCGAGCCGTCGACGAAACCCGATTCGATGGTGAGCAGATAATCGAGCGGCGCGTTGCACGAGCCGCCGTCGCTGGTGCCGCGCCACGTGCCGTCGAGCGGCGACGCCGGCGCGGGCGTCGGTGTTCCAGACGGCGGCACGGCACTGGGCGGTGCCGGCGCGCGGTTCTGTGCCGACGCCGTAGATGCCGCGACGCCGGCGATCAGGAGCAGCGCGAGAAACTTCTTCATCGTCTTCCGAACAGCCGCTCGATGTCGGCCAGCTTGAGTTCGACATAGGTCGGGCGGCCATGGTTGCACTGGCCGGAATGCGGCGTCGCCTCCATCTGGCGCAGCAGCGCATTCATCTCCTCGACGGTCAGCCGCCGCCCGGCCCGCACCGAGGTGTGGCAGGCCAGCGTGCCGCAGACTTCCTCGACCTTCTCCTTGAGCGAGAGATGATCGCCCATCTCGCTAAGCTCGTCGGCCAGGTCGCGAACCAGGCCCTGTATGTCGACCTCGCCCAGCACCGCCGGCGTTTCGCGCACCACGACGGCGCCCAGCCCGAACGGCTCCAGCACCAGGCCCATGTCGGCCAGCTCGGCGGCGCGTTGCGTCAGGCGGCGCGCGCCGTCCTCGCCGATCTCGATGACTTCCGGCAGCAGCAACGCCTGCCGCTTCACGCCCTCGGCTTCGAGCTGGTTCTTCAATCGCTCGTGCACCAGACGCTCGTGTGCCGCATGCTGGTCGACGATCACGACGCCCTGGTCGGTCTGCGCCACGATGTAGGTCTCATGGAGCTGCGCCCGCGCCACACCCAGCGGATAGTTGCCGGGCGCGATGTTCGCAGGCTGCTCTTCGACCCGTGCCGACAAACCATCGAGCGGCGCCATGAACTGCATCGCCGCTTCCGCGAGACCGCGCGGCACCGACGAATAGCCACCATTGCTGTATCCACCGCCGCCCATCGGTAGCGGCGTTGCAAAACCCGTATGCGGGCGAAACGCGCCGAGCGCCGCATCGGACACGGTCGTGCTGGCGCGATGGCCGGCCGCCGAGAGCGCGGTGCGCAAGGCACCGACGATCATGCCGCGCACGATGCCGGCGTCGCGGAAGCGGACCTCGGTCTTGGCCGGATGGACGTTGACGTCAACCATCTCGGTCGGCGCCTCGAGGAACAGCGCGACCATCGGATGGCGGTCGCGCGCCAGGAAATCCTGGTAGGCGCCGCGCACCGCGCCGGCCAGCAGCTTGTCGCGCACCGGGCGGCCGTTGACGAAGAGATACTGGTGCTGGCCCGTCGGCCGGTTGAGCGTCGGCAGGCCGGCGAAGCCGGTGAGCCGGAAGCCCTCGCGGTTGGCGTCGATCGCCACGGCATTGTCGGCGAACTCGCGGCCCATGATGGCGGCCAGCCGCTCCAGCCGCGCGGCGTCGCCCGACAGCAGCGATGGATTTGCGGCGGCGAGGTCGATCAGCGCCCGCTCCTCGCTTTCCAGCCGAAAGGCGACGGACGGATGGGCCATGGCGAGGCGGCGCATGGCATCGGCGACATGGCCCGATTCGGTGCGCGGCTCCTTCAGGAACTTGAGCCGCGCCGGCGTGGCGAAGAAGAGTTCGCGCACCTCGACCCGCGTGCCCTGCGGATGCGCCGCCGGCCGCGGCTCGGCCTTGGCGCCGCCGTCGATCTCCAGGCTCCAGGCGGTGTCGGCACCCACGGGGCGCGATGTGATGGTGAAGCGGCTGACCGAGGCGATCGACGGCAAGGCCTCGCCGCGGAAGCCCAAGGTGCGGATGTCGGTCAGGTCGTCGTCGGGCAGCTTTGAGGTGCAGTGGCGCTCGACCGCGAGACGCAGCTCGTCGGGCGACATGCCGGCGCCGTCATCGACCACGGAGATGAAGGTGCGGCCGCCTTCCTTCAGGGTCACCGCGATGCGGCGCGCGCCGGCGTCGATTGCGTTCTCGACCAGCTCCTTCACGGCGCTGGCCGGACGCTCGACGACCTCGCCGGCGGCGATGCGATTGACGAGCGTCGAGGGCAGGCGACGCAGGGTGCGGGAGGCGCTCATGGCGCCATCAGTTTACGACTTACGCCTTGCGGAAAGATACTGGCGGGTCAGGATCTTGCCTTCCTCGACCGCCGGCTGATCGAAGGCATCGACGCCCAGCAGATGGGCGGCGAACATCGTCTCCAGCATGTAATGCATCATCAGTGCGCCCATCACCCTTTCGTCGAGTGTGGAGATCCGGATGATGCGCGTCGGCCGGCCGTTCTTGATCAGGGTTGCGGCCGTGGCATCGGCCTCGGCCAGCAGCAGGTCGCCCAGCGACTGGTTCTCGAGATAGGCCAGCGCCTTGTCGCCGCCCAGCGCCTCGGGCGCGATCTTCCGGCCCTTGCCCGCCGTATCGAGGATCAGCACCGTGAACATCTTGTCCGGCGCGCCGCCGAGATAGAGCTGGAGCTGGCTGTGCTGGTCGACGGTGCCCATGGCGCGCACCGGCGTGGTGCCGTTGCCGCCCTTGCCCAGGCTCTCGGCCCAGAGCTGGCGATACCAGAAACCGAAATAGCCCAGCCGGTCGCAATAGGGCATCAGCACCGTGGTGCCGATGCCGCGTTCCTTGGCGAGGCCGATCGAGAGCGCCGCCCCGACGGCCGGCGCGAGATCGTTGGCGTCGCTCGCCTGCAGCACCGGATCGAGCACGCTGGCCGCGCCCTCGCGCACCGCGCCGACATCGAGCCCGGCGATCATGGCGGGCAGCAGGCCGACCAGCGACAGGACGGAGAAGCGCCCGCCCACCTTGGGATCGTGATCGAGGATCGGGCAGCCGATGCGGGCCGCCAGCCGGCCCAGCGCATTGTCGCTGGGCTCGGTGATGGCGATGACGTGGTCCGCGAGCTTGTCCTTGCCGACCTTGGCCTCGAACTCAGGCAGCAGGGTCAGGAACTGGGTGAGCGTCTCGGCCGTGGTGCCGGACTTGGAGATGACGATCAGGCCGGTGCGAGCGAGCGGCAGGCGAGCCGCCAGCTCCGTGAAGGTCGAGGGATCGACATTGTCCATGAACCAGAGTTTCGGGTGACCTTGCAGAGGCCCGAAGCCTTGGTCCTTCAGCGCGACCAGCGTCTGGCCGCCGAGGCTCGAGCCGCCGGTGCCCAGCACGATCACATGCTCGAACGTCGCGAAGCGCGCGGCGTGCGGCTTCAGCAGTGCCAGGTCGTCGCGCGTGCCGGGCAGGCTGAGCAGCGGCAGGGTGCCGTCCGCCTTCCATTGCCGGAACGTGTCGAGCGCCTTGGAAGCCTTGGCGAGTTCGCGATCGAGCGCGGCGCGATGCAACCCGTTCTTGCCGACCTTGCTTTCGAGCGCGTCGTCGATCACGTGGCTGTAGAACATGCGAGCTGATCCCCGGACTATTCCTGCGGTTCTTGCTTACGGTTCGGGCGTGACGCCGACCGGCTTGCCGACCACGACCGTGGTCAGCTGTTCGTCGCGCAGCAGGCGCCGCGCGACCTTGCGAACGTCCTCAAGCTTCACCGCCGAGATCAGGGCCGCGCGCCGCGTCAGGTGATCGGGCGACAGGCCGTCGATCTGCATGGAGTGAAGAAGGCCCGCGATCGAGCCCGACGAATCGAGCGACAGGGCCAGCGCACCGGTCAGGTAGGTCTTGGCGTCGGTCAGCTCGGCCTCGGTGATGCCCTCGTTGCGCATCCGGCCCATCTCGGCGCGAATGACCTTGATCGCCTCGGCAACCCTCTCGTTGGCGCTGCCCGTCGACATCACCAGCAGCGAGGCGCGCTTGTAGGTTCGCAAGCCGCTCGACACGCTGTAGGCCAGGCCGCGCTTCTCGCGCACCTCGTTGAACAGCCGCGACTGCTGGCCGCCGCCGCCCAGCACGTGGTTCATCACCGTCGCCGCATACCAGTCGGGATCGTCGCGCGGGATGCCGGGCAGCGCCATCAGCGCCGAACTCTGCGGCACCGGCCGCTCGACGACGACGGTGCGCGGCCTGGTCGGCGGCACCCATTGCGGCGGCAGCGCCGGCGGCGTGCCCGCCGGGAGAACGCCGAACGAGCGGTCGATCTGGCGCGCCAGCTCGGCCTCGCTGATGTCACCCACCGCCGAGACGATCAGGCTGTTGCGCAGCAGCAGTTCCCCGGCCCGCTTCTTCAGGAGGTCGGGCGTGGCGGCGGCCAGCCCCTCGGGCGTGCCGTCGGGATCGGCGGCATAGGGATGGCCGGCGAACAGCGTCTCCATCAAGGTGCGGCTCGCCACCGAGCCCGGACGCTGGGCCGCCTGGTTGATGCCCGCGATGGTCTGGGCACGGCGCTGGGCCACCATGTCGGGATCGAAGCGCGGCTGGGTCATCGCAAGCCGCAACAGCTCGAAGCCCTCGTCGCGGTTGGCCGACAGGACGCGCAGCGAACCGGTCAGCCGGTCGAGCGAGGCGTTGAAGCCCAGCGACGCGGCGGCATCCTCCTGGCGCTGGCGAAAGGCCTGCGCATTCATCGAGCCCGCGCCGTCGGTCAGCAGGCCTGCCATCAGGTCGGTGATACCGGCCTGGCCCGCCGGATCGGTGGCGGTGCCGCCGGAGAAGGAGAAGGACAGCGCCACGACGGGCGTGCTCTTGTCCTCGACCAGCCAGGCCTTGATGCCGAGCGGTGTCGTGATTTCCTTGATCTCGATCGCGCCCGCCACGGCGGGCAGCAGGACGAACAGGCCGGCGAGGGCCGCCACGAGGAGACGCAGCCGCTTCACCGGGCGCCCTCGGCCGGCGTCAGCAGCGCCGTGACCGCACCGTTGTCGCGCCAGACATGCTGCGCCGCCGCCAGCACCTCGGCCGGCGTGACGGCGGAGATGCGCTGCGGCCAGGCGTCGATGTCGGCGATCGTGCTGCCGGTGCTGAGCGCCGTGCCGTAGATGCGCGGGCCGCTCGCCAGCGAATCCTGCGAGTAGATGGCGGCGGCCAGGAGCTGGTTCTGCGCGCGCTCGACCTCCTCGGCCGTGACGCCGCCATCGAGCAGCTTCTTCATCTCGGCCGTCACCGCCTCCTCGACGTTGGCCAGGGTGCTCGACTTCGCGGGATGAACGCCGATGTCGAACGAGGTGAGGCCGAGGCTCGCCGGGCTATACGACGCCCAGGCCGACAGGGCGACCTTGCGCTCCTCGACCAGGGCCCGCGACAGGCGGCTGGTCTCGGTGCCGCCGAACAGGCGGGCCAGCACCTGCAGCGCATAGGCGTATTTCGTCTCGCCGACGCGATAGGACGGCGCCAGCCACAGCCGCGACCAGCGCGGCTCGGCAACGCGCGCATCGGCGCGGATCACCTTCTGCGGCAGGTCGGTGCCGCCCTGCGAGGGACGGGTACGCGGCTCGATCTTGCGGTTGGCGATCGGCCCGTAATACCGTTCCGCCAGCCTGCGCACCTGCTCGGTCGTGGTGTCGCCGGCCACGATCAGGATCGCGTTGCCGGGCGTGTAGTGGCGGCGATAGAAGCCCAGGAGGTCGTTGACGCCCAGCCGCTTGATGTCGTCGACATAACCGATGACCGGCATGGCATAGGGCTTGTGGCGGCCGTAGAGCTGCTCGCGCACCGCCTCGTCGAGCAGCGACGCCGGCACGTTGTCGGTGCGCATGCGGCGTTCCTCGAGGATGACCTGCCGCTCGGGCACGATCTCGCGCTCGGTGATGTGCACGTTGGTCATGCGGTCGGCTTCCATGCGCATCACGAGCTCGAGCTGCTCAGGCGCGACGGTCTGGTGGTAGCCGGTCGAATCGAAGGTCGTGTAGGCGTTGTCGCGGCCGCCGTTGCGCGAGACGATGCGCGAGAACTCGCCGCTGGGCACCTTGTCAGTGCCCTTGAACATCATGTGTTCGAGGAAATGCGCGGCACCGGTATGGCCGAACGTCTCGTCGGCGCTGCCCACCTTGTAGACCACCACCTGGGTGACGATCGGCGCGCGCCGTGACGGCAGCACAATGGCCTGCAGGCCGTTGGGAAGCGTGAAGGTCTCGGCGTTGCGCTTCTCGACGGCAAAAAGCTTCGCGAGCGCCGGGCCGGGCGGCGAGAGGGCCGCGCCCGCGAGGAGGCCGCCGAGCAGGGCGCGGCGGCCGGTGAGCGGCATCGAACTCAGAAAATGCCTTCGAGCAGGCCGCGCTTGCGACGGGTGATCGTCGCCGTCGGTCCGGTGGCCGGCTGGCCGGACGCCTGGGCGTCGCGGATGCGCTGCTGTTCCTTGGTCGGGTCGATCACCACGCCCGACGGCGGCGTGTCCTGCCAGAAGATCAGGCCGTCGATGAACGACTTGTCGCTCTCGGCGATGGTCTTGGTGTCGGTGTTGACCTGGCCGCGGATGTTGGGATCGATGCCGCCCTTGCCGGCGCGGGCGACCAGCGCCTGCTCGGAGCTGGTGCCGGAGCGCGGCGCATCGGGGCCAGCATTGACGCGGGCCTGGGTGCGACCGGCCAGCGCCGGCGACAGCGCTTCCTTGGCCTGGTCGGCGGGCGTCACTTCCTGCGGGCGCGGCTCGCCCGGCCGCGGCGGGCGCAGCTCGGCGTTGGGCGGCATGGTCAGCGGTGAATGGGAGACGATCTTGAACTCGTCGGGCGACACCTTCTTGGCGCCGCCGAGATTTTCGAAGGCGCTGCAGCCGCCCAGCGCGAGCGTGCCGCAGGCCAGGAGAGCCAATGGAATCGGGAGGAGAGTCGGTTTCATCATCCGTCCTTGATAATCTTTTGTCCGCCGATCATGGCCGCTTCAGGGCGCCGGTTTCTTTTCGCCTTGCAGCGAATCGATGAGCATGAGTCCTACGCCGATGACGATCGCCGCATCGGCGACATTGAAGGCCGGCCAATGCCACTGGCCAATGTGGAAATCGGCGAAATCGAACACCGCTCCCCACCGGGCGCGGTCGATAACATTGCCGATGGCTCCCCCCATGACAAGGCCGATGCCCCATCCGGTCAGGGGTCGGTCGGTTCGTCGCAGCCACAGGAAAAGGCCGATGCAGACGGCGATCGCCACGCCCGAGAGGAGCCAGGGCGGCAGTGCCTGGTCGCCACCGAACAGGCCGAAGCTGACGCCACGGTTCCACACGATCACCAGCCGGAAGAACCCGTCGATCACCGTCACGATGGTGCCGGCCTTCATCAGGAAGCCCAGCAGGAGCTGCTTGGAGACCTGGTCCGCCACCAGGGTGATGGCGAGCAGCGCCATCGCCTGGCGATCGATCGGCCTCATGCCGACACCGCCTCTTCACAGCGCCGGCAGATCAACGGATGGGCGGCCGACTTGCCGACCTCCTCCAGAACCTGCCAGCAGCGTGCACACTTGGTGCCCTCGGCGGGGTTCGGGACCACAGCGACGCCGGGCACATCGGGCAGGGTGAAGGCGCCGGCCGGTGCCTCGCCCTCGACCAGATCGCCGCCGGAGGTGATGCAGATCTCGACCAGGTCGAGACCTTCCATCGCCTTCATGTATTCCGGCGAGACATGGACGTGCGGCGCGGCCTGCAGGCTCGATCCGATGCGCTTCTCGGCGCGCTCCAGCTCCAGCGCGCCGGTGACGACGCGGCGCAGCGCCCGCACGGTCTTCCACTTCTCGCCGAGCGCGGCATCGAGCCAAGCCGCCGGGATGGTCGGAAAGAGACGCAGGTGGACGCTCTCGGCCTTGCCGTCCGGGATGTCGCCCGGCCGTGCGAGCCAGGCCTCTTCGGCCGTGAAGCAGGTGATGGGCGCCAGCCAGGCCGTCAGGAACGAGAAGACCTCGGCCATGACGGTGCGCGCGGAACGGCGGCGCAGCGAGCCGGCCGCATCGCAGTAGATCGAGTCCTTGCGGATGTCGAAGTAGAAGGCCGAGAGATCGACGGCGCAAAAGTTGTGCAGCTCCGTCGCGATCGTGTGGAAGTCGAAATCGTCGACCGCGCGGCGCAGCGCGCCGTCCAGCTCGGCCAGGCGATGCAGCACCCAGCGATCCAGCTCGGGCATGTCGACATGGGCCACCGCCTCGTCCGCCGAATAGCCGTCGAGGCTGCCCAGCAGGTAGCGTAGCGTGTTGCGCAGGCGGCGATAGGCTTCGGCCTGGTGCTTCAGGATCTCCGGACCGATGCGCTGGTCCTCGGTGTAGTCGGTGCCGACCACCCAGAGACGCAGGATGTCGGCGCCGTACTGGTCGCAGACCGACTGGGGCGCCGTGATGTTGCCCAGCGATTTCGACATCTTGCGGCCCTGCTCGTCGAGCGTGAAGCCGTGCGTCAGCACGCCGTCATAGGGCGCACGGCCGCGCGTGCCGCAGCTCTCGAGCAGCGAGGAATGGAACCAGCCGCGATGCTGGTCGGAACCTTCGAGATAGAGGTCGGCCGGCCACTTGAGCTGGTCGTTGCCTTCGAGCGTGAAGGCATGCGTGCAGCCCGAGTCGAACCAGACGTCGAGGATGTCCGTCACCTGCTCGAAGTCGGCGGCATCGTACTTGTTGCCCAGGAAGCGCTCGGGCGGGCTCTCGAACCAGGCATCGGCACCCTCGGCGCGGAACGCCTCGACGATGCGGCCCATCACCTCGGCATCGCGCAACGGCTCGCCGGTCTTCTTGTCGACGAACACCGCGATCGGCACGCCCCAGGCGCGCTGGCGCGACACGTTCCAGTCGGGACGCGTCTCGATCATCGAGCGCAGGCGGTTGTAGCCGGCGCGTGGCACGAAGCGCGTCGCGTCGATGGCGGCCAAGGCCTTTTCGCGCAAGGTACCGCCAATCTCGGGGATCGGCTTGTCCATGGCGATGAACCATTGCGGCGCATTGCGGAAGATCACCGGCGCCTTGGAGCGCCAGGAATGCGGGTAGCTGTGCGTGATGCGGCCCGAGGCGAGCAGCTTGCCGGCTTCATCGAGCAGCGCGATGGCAGTGCGGTTGGCATCGCCCTTCTTGCCTTCGGGCGTATAGACGCGCTTGCCGGCGAACAGCGGCACGTGCGGATAGTAGGTGCCGTCCTCGGCCACCGTGTCGGGCACTTCGACGCCGTTGGCGACGCCCAGCTCGTAGTCGTCGGCGCCATGGCCCGGCGCCATGTGCACGAAGCCGGTGCCGGCATCGGCCGTCACGAAATCGCCGGCCAGCAGGCGCACGTCGAACTCGAAGCCCATGCCGCGGAACGGATGGGCAGCGATCAGACCTTCGAGATCCTCCGGCGCGATCTCGCTCACGATCTTCGGCGTGAACTTCGCTTCCTCGGCCACGGCGTCGACCAGCTCGCGTGCGAGCAGCAGCTTCTCGCCGACCTTCGCCTTGCTGTCGTCGGCAGCGGCCACGACCTCGACCACCACGTAGGGGATGTCCTTGCCGTAAGCGAGCGCGCGGTTGCCCGGCATGGTCCAGGGCGTCGTCGTCCAGATCACGATCGAGGTGCCGTCGAGCTTGCCGCCCCTCGACTTCACGACCGGGAAGCGCACATGGATCGTGTCGGACGTGTGGTCGTGATACTCGATCTCGGCCTCGGCCAGCGCGGTCTTCTCGACCACCGACCACAGCACCGCCTTCGAGCCCTTGTAGAGGCCGCCGTTCAGCAGGAACTTGCCCAGCTCCTTCACGATGACGGCCTCGGACTCGTACTTCATCGTCGAGTAGTAGTTGTCCCAGTCGCCGTCGACGCCGAGGCGCTTGAACTCCTCGCGCTGCACCGTGATCCAGTGGTCGGCGAAGGCGCGGCATTCGCGCCGGAACTCGACGACCGGGACCTGGTCCTTGTCCTGCTTCTTGGCGCGGTACTGCTCCTCGATCTTCCATTCGATCGGCAGGCCATGGCAGTCCCAGCCCGGCACGTAATGGCTGTCCTTGCCCAGCATCTGCTGGGTGCGCGAAACGAGGTCCTTCAGGATCTTGTTCAGCGCATGGCCGATATGGAGGTTGCCGTTGGCGTAGGGAGGGCCGTCGTGCAGCACGAACTTCGGCCGGCCCCGGCTCTCGGCCCGCAGCCGGTCCCACAGCTTCATGTCGGCCCAGCGCTTCAGGAGCTCGGGCTCCTTCTTCGGCAGGCCCCCGCGCATGGGAAAGTCGGTCTTCGGGAGGAAAACGCTGGTTTTATAATCAGTTGTCACAAGGAACTCGGCACTAGGAGGAGCGATGGCGGCAGTCCGTGAGGCGGCCGCGAACAGACAGGACGGCCCGGCCGCGATCAGCGGACCGGGCGGATAATTCGCTCCTGGGAGGCCCCGATAAACATAGGGCCGGCAATCTAGGGATGGGGGTCGGGAGGGTCAAGGCGGGGCAGCGGCACACGCTGCCCCCTTCAAGCCCGGTCCCTCCGGTCTAGCGTTTCTTCCTCCTGGCGGCGCTCTTCGTCGCAACCGTCCCCGCCATCATAGCGACGGGGGTGGCCGTCGGGTCCGGAATATCCTCGCCCGACGGATCCTGGCCGGTCGCTGACGGCTCCGGCTCGTTGTCCGCACCGTGTTCGACCGTCTGCAGAAGAATGGTCCGGATGTAGGCCTGCGGGTCGCCGACTTTCGGCGCAGGGATCGAGATCCCCGTCACGCGAACATCGGCCCCCTCGATCGCGACGAAGTTCAGCGCGCGACAGTGCTGGTCATTGATGGCGATGCGAATCATCGCGATGATGTCGTCTGCGACCATGGATCCCGTGCCCGTCGCAGCATTCGGCTGGGTGTGCAGCCACCTCAGGAATCCATACCAGAACCGGGCACTTTGATTGCCGCTGGCCGCAGGGCCGCCAGGCCATACGCGGAACAGCCGCGCAATGCGTTGCAGGCGTAGAGTCCCATTGAAGCGGTTCTTGCGAGCGGCGACCGAACGGACTTTGGGCAGTCCCGTGTCGCCGAACTTCCAGTCAAGCTTCGCAATCAAGCGGGCGATGTTCCCGCTCATGACCCACATTCCCATGGCGATCTCCCGTTGCAGTTCTCCGTTCTATTGCCGCAGGGAAATCATACCGCTCTTGCAAGGTTTCTGCATTATGCAACCGCCCTCAAGGCTTCGCCTCGCCCAAAAGTGGTATAGCGCTTCGCAAGACGCCGGCCGAAGACCCTTGGCAGACCGACTGAAGCGGCCCATGCATCCGCGCGTTCCTCGGAGCTGATCCACGGGAATTGCGGGTGAAACGGTGGGCCACCGAGATGGTGACCGGTTTCGTGGGCCACGACCCATGCGATCGCCGCCACCGACACACTCTTGTGCCGGGCAAGTCCGCCATAGAGGCGGACCCGCCGACCACCCTCCTCAACGAAGGCCTGCGCGTTGCACACGCGCGACGACCACAGGATGTCGTATTCGATCTCGGGAAAAGCGTTCCTGAA
The DNA here is from genome assembly GCF_058803965.1 of Reyranella sp. GW821-FHT14A01. Taxonomy (NCBI): domain Bacteria; kingdom Pseudomonadati; phylum Pseudomonadota; class Alphaproteobacteria; order Hyphomicrobiales; family Reyranellaceae; genus Reyranella; species Reyranella sp. GW821-FHT14A01. Next base: position 431,378 of record NZ_JBXAPM010000002.1, on the reverse strand, counting down.
TTGTTGCACCACGCCCTCGACGCGGCGCATCCGGGCATCGGAGAGGCGACTCAGCAGCCTATTCGGAGTAGGTTTGCCTAGGAGCACTGGATCGAGGCTATCGAATTCCATGCGCTGTTCAATCTGCCATAAGGATAACGATACAGACGCCCGTTTCTGCGTCGAATGCGGCGCGGCGCTCGCAAACACCTGTCCCTCCTGCACCACCGCCAATGCTCCCGCGGCACGCTTTTGCAGCCAATGCGGCCAGCCGTTGGCCGAGGCCGCCGCGGGGAGGATGCCGCCACCCGTTGAGGCCGAACTCAAGCAGATCACCGTCCTGTTTGCCGATGTGTCCGACTCGACGACGTTGATCGAAGCGCTCGATCCCGAGGAAGCGGCCCGCCGGCTGGCGCCGGCGATCCAGGCCATGCGCGAGGCCGTCCAGCGCTTCGAGGGCTCGGTCGTGAAGTTCCAGGGCGACGGCGTGATGGCGCTGTTCGGCGCGCCCACTCCCCAGGAAGATCATGCGGTGCGGGCCTGCTGCGCGGCGCTTGCGATGCAGGACGCCGTCAAGGCGCTGCCGGGCGGAGCCCTGCCGATCCGGGTCGGCATTCATTCCGGCGAGGTGCTGGCCCGCACGATCACGACCGACCTGTCGAAGACCTTCGACGCGACCGGCATCACCGTCCACGTCGCCAGCCGCCTCGAGCGTCTGGCGCCGTCGGGCGGGATCGCCCTCTCGCCGGCCACGGTGCGCAGCGCGCGGCGGTTCATTTCCGTCGAGTCGATGGGCGAGCGGCCCATCCGGGGACTGTCCGCCCCGATGGAGGTCTTCCTCCTCACCCGGTTGCGTCGCGGCCGGACCAGCCTGCGCTTCAGCGCCGAACAGAACCGGTCCGAATTCGTGGGCCGCGATCGCGAACTCGCCCTGCTGGAAAGCGGGCTCGAACGTGCGAGGGAAGGCGACGGCTGCGCCATCGGTCTCGTCGCCGATGCCGGCGTGGGGAAGAGCCGCCTGTGCTTCGAATTCGTCGAGCGATGCCGTGCCGCAAACATACGCGTCCTGGAAGGACGTGCACTGGCCCATAGCCGGGCGACGCCGTTCGAGCCGGTCATCGACATGATGAAGAGCTACTTCGACATCAAGTTCGAGGATTCCGCCGCGCGTGCCCGCGAGAAGGTGGCGGCGACCCTCGACCAGTTCGGTGCGGAGATGGTGGCGGAGCTGCCGTTGCTGACCGACTTCCTCGGTCTCGCCGATAGCGCCGCGGCGCAGGAGAAACTGGATCCGGTGGCAAGGCGCGAGCGCCTCAACATGATCTTCCGCCGGCTGGTGCGCCTCGGGACCCGGGAGTCGCCCGCCGTTCTCCTGGTCGAGGATCTTCATTACCTCGACAGCGGCAGCGAGTCGCTTCTCGAAGTGCTGGCCGAGACGCTGACCGGCACACGCATCCTGCTGCTCGTCAACTTCCGGCCCGGTTATACCGCACCCTGGATGAAGCTCGAACACTACGAGCAGATTTCGCTGACGCCGCTCCGCCAGGGCGCGGCGGACGAGCTGACCCTGTATCTTCTGGGGAACGACGAGACGGTGAAACCGCTCCTGCCACTGATCGCCGATCGGGCGCGAGGCAATCCGTTCTTCATCGAGGAACTCGTGCGCAAGTTCGCCGAGAGCGGCAATCTTGCGGGAGTTCCCGGCGATTACCGCCTGCTGCGCACGCCGGAGATGAAGCTCATTCCCGATGACGTGCAAGCCATCGTCGCCGCGCGCGTCGACAGCCGCTCCGAACTGGAGCGCACCGTGCTGCAGACCGCTGCCGTGATCGGCCGCGAATTCGCCGTGCCGGTGCTGACGCACGTGACCGGCATCGCCTCCGGCCTGCTCGACGCCGCGCTCCATCGCCTCTCGACGGCCGGGCTGGTCTATGAAGCCGGCAACTCCGTCGCCGGCGGCTTCGCCTTCAGGCATCCGATGGTCCAGGAGGTCGTCTATCGATCGCTGGTGTCGGATCGCCGCCGCACCCTGCACGGGGAGATCGCCAAGGATCTCGAGACGAGCCTGCCCGACCCGAACGGCGCACAGGCTGGCTTCATTGCCTATCACCTCGAGGAAGCCGGCAACGCCGCGATGGCCGCGTCATACAGCATGAGGTCGGCGATGTGGCATGGCACCCGCGATCCCGAGCAGGCGCTCGATGCCTGGAAGCGGGTGCGGCGCCTGCTCGTCGGCCTCAACCTGGAGGGACCGGCGCGCTATCCGCTCCTGATGGCGAGCGGCCAGATCGTGAACTTCGCCTGGCGCGAGGGCCTGACCGCCGCCGACGTCGAGCCCTACTACATCGAGGCGCTGGGCATCGCGCGCGCGCTGGGCAACATGCGGGCGATCACCCTGGTGACGGCCGCCTATGCACGTTCGCTGGCGAGCTCGGGATCCGCCATGGACTATCTCGCCAAGGTGAACGAGGCGCTGGCGCTGGTCGATCCGCAGCAGCACGAAGGCCTCCACATCGTACTGACGACGATCCGCTGTCACGCCTACTGGCTCGCCGGCGACCTGCGGCGCGCGCTGGAGGACAACGACACGGCCCTGGCCGGCGCCGACAAGGTCGAGGAGCAGGACCAGGAGACCCTCGGCTTTCGCGTCCTGACCTGGACCAAGGGCATGCGCAGCAAGATCCTGGCGATGATGGGACGGTTCGACGAGGCGCGCGCGCTCGCGATGGAACTCATCGACGGCGACGAGGCCACCGTGGACGCCATGCATCGCGTGCTGGGCCATGGCACCATGACCGACATCGCCTGGGGCCAGAACGACCGCAGCATCGCGGCCCGGCATGCGACCGAGGCGCATCGTCTCGCTGAGAAGAGCGGCAACCCCTATCTCGTCGTCTATGGCCGCGCCTTCCGCGGCCTCGGCCAGGCGGTCTGCGGGGAGCATTCGGAAGCGACCACGACCATTGGCGAGGCCCTGCATTTCGCGCGCGCGCATCACGCCGGCATGGAGAACGAGGCCCGCATGCTGGCCGACCTCGCCTGGGTGCAGCTGCGCGCCGGCCTCGCCGATCGCGCCCGCGTGACGGCCGAGGAAGCCGCCGCGGTCGCCCGCAAGCGCGGCGCCAAGATCTGGCTGGCCTATGCCGAATGGCTGCTGAGCGGACCGGAGACGCCCGCCTTCAAGGCGCTGGTGGCCGAAACCGGCGCCGGCCTCCTGTCGGGCCTGGCGCCGCCGCCTCGTTAGCCGGCGACCGGGATCGGCCGTTACGAGAGGATTTTCCGCGCCGCCTGTCCGTCGGCCGCGATCTGGGCCTTGAGTTGGTCGAGGCCGGCGAACTTCATCTCCGGGCGGATGAAGTCGACCAGCGCCACCCGCAGGACCTTGCCGTAGAGGTCGCCCGCGAAGTCGAACAGGTGGACCTCGAAATTCTCCTGCAGCTTGCCGAAGGTCGGGCGCTTGCCGAGGTTGGCGACGCCGTTGCGCCAGATGCCGTCGACCAGCGCGCGGACGGCATAGACGCCGAAGCGCGGGCGCAGGTGCTCGCCCAGGTTCACGTTGGCCGTGGGAAATCCAATGGTGCGGCCGCGCTGGTCGCCCAGCTCGACCGTGCCCTCGATCTCCCAACCGTGGCCCAGCAGCTCGGCGGCTTCCTTCGCCCAGCCATGCCGCAGCGCCTCGCGGATGCGGGTCGAGGAATAGATTTCGCCCTCATGCGTCACCGGGTCGAGCACCGAGACGCCGAAGCCGCGCGCCTGGCCTTGCGACCGCAGCATCTCGACGTTGCCGCTGCGCCGCGCGCCGAAGGTGAAGTCGTAGCCGCACACGACGTGGCGCGCACCGAGGCCCTTCAGCAGAACATCGTCGATGAACGACGAGGCCGGAAGATTCGCGAAGGCCGCGTCGAAGTTCTGCGCCAGCACCGCCTGCACGCCATACTCGGCGAGCAGTCGCGTCTTCGCAGGCGCCAGGGTGAGGCGGAACGGTCCCGTGTCGGGCACGAAGAAGCCGCGCGGATGCGGCTCGAAGGTGAAGGCGACGACCGGCGCGGCGTGCGGCGCGGCCTGCTCTCGCGCATGCGCCAGCAGCGCCTGGTGGCCGCGATGCACGCCGTCGAAATTGCCAAGCGCCACCACGCCGCCCCGCCACTCGGACGGTACGGAACGCCAGTCGTCGAACGTCGGGATCATGCCACTTGCTCGGAATTCACGGGCTCAGGCCGCGTCGCGCCGCGGCACCAGCACGACCGCCTCGCCGTCGATCACGACCTTGTCGCCGTTCAGGCATTGCGTCTTGATGGTCACGCGGCGGCGCTTGTCGTCGATGGCGGTGATGGTGGCCACCGCCGTGATGGTTTCGCCGATGATGACGGGCGCCATGAAGTTCATGGTCTGCGAGATATAGACCGCGCCCGGCCCCGGCAGCTTGGTGCCGATCACGGCCGAGATGAAGCTGCCGCTCAGCATGCCGTGCGCGATGCGCTGGCCGAAGCGCGTGGTTCGCGCGAAGCCGTCATGCAGGTGGATGGGATTGGTGTCCCCCGACACGCCGGCGAAGGCCATGATGTCCGCCTCGGTCACGGTCTTGCCGAACATCGCCGACATGCCGGGCTTCAGGTCTTCCAGAAAGAGGCCGTTCATGGCCGCGAAAGCATTCGACACTGGTGATCTTCTCTCCGATTGGCGCGTCCTCTTACCATGCGGCGGGGCCTGTGCCACAGTCCCGGTAAATGAGCGTTCACACGTCGACCGAAACAGAAACCGTCGCTCGCGTCCTCGCCGAGGCGGCCAGCCGCCATTTCGGCGCCCCCGCCACCATCGAACGGCTGAGCCGCCAGTCCGGCGGCGCCTCGCGCCAGACCTGGAGTTTCGATGCGCTGGTCAACGGCGAGCGCCAGCCGCTGATCCTGCGCCGCGACCCGCCGACCCAGGGCAAGACGGACCGCGAGCGCGCCGTCGCGATCGACCGCGCCACCGAGTTCCGGGTGCTGCAAGCCGCCCATGCGGCCGGCGTGCGCTCGCCGGAGCCCCTGTTCGAGCTCACCCCGCAGGACGGGCTGGGCGATGCCTACGTGATGCGCCGCCTTGGCGGCATCGCCATCGCGCGCAAGCTGCTGCGCGATGCGCCCTATGAGGCCGCGCGCGGCAAGATCGCGGGCCAGCTCGGCGAGATCCTGGCGCGCATCCATGCGACCGATCCCGCCACGCTGCCGACCCTCGTACGGCGCGAGGCCGCCGACCATATTGCGGAGCTGCGCCGCTCGCTCGACATGCTGGGCCGGCCGCAGCCGGTGTTCGAGCTGGCCTTGTCCTGGCTCGACCGCCGCAAGCCCGCGGCACTGGAAAAGCCGGTGCTGGTGCATGGCGACTACCGCACCGGCAACTATCTCGTCGACGAGACCGGCGTCACGACCATCCTCGACTGGGAACTGGCCCATCTCGGCGATCCGGTGGAGGATCTGGGCTGGCTCTGCGTGAAGAGCTGGCGCTTCGGCTCGATCGACAAGCCGGCCGGCGGCTTCGGCAGCCGCGAGGAATTGTGGGCCGCCTACGAGCGCGCCGGCGGCGGCAAGGTCGATCCGGTTCGCGCGCACTGGTGGGAGGTCTTCGGTACCGTCCATTGGGGCGTCATCTGCCTCAACCAGGCTTTCAAGCATCTCTCGGGCTCGATCAAATCGATGGAGCATGCCTCGATCGGCCGCCGCGCCGTCGAGACCGAAGTCGACCTGTTGCAACTCTTGAAGCAGGGAGCCTGACCGTGGCCCAGGACCGTCCCACCGCCGCCGAGCTTTTGACCGCCATCGCCGACTTTTTACGCGAGGAAGCGACGCCCGCGCTCGACCGCACCGAGCCGCGGCTCGGCTTCCAGATGAGGGTCGCGGTGAACTCGCTCGCCATCCTCGAACGCGAGGTGCGCTTGGGCCCAGACGCCGACGCGCGCGAGCATGAGCGCCTGACCAAGCTGCTCGGCCGCGACGCGACGCTCGAAGAACTCAACCACGAGCTGGCGCGCCAACTGCGCACCGGCGAGCGCGACGAAAGCGACGCCGCGCTGATGGCCCATCTCGAGGCGACCATCGCCGACAAGATCGCCATCGCCAATCCGAAGTGGCGCTAAGTTCCGTGTCATCCTGAGCGCAGCGAAGGATCCTTCGCTGCGCTCAGGATGACAACTTACTTCGGTGACGGCCGAACCATTGACCGTGGCGAGCGCGAACAACCGGGCATAGAGTCCGGCCATGACCACCGTGAACGCCCTTTCCGAGATCGCCGCCCTGATGGGCGACCCGGCGCGCGCCTCTATGCTGTCGCTGCTGATGGATGGCCGCGCCCACACCGCGTCGGACCTCGCGCACAATGCCGGCATCACCGCCCAGACCGCGAGCGGCCACCTGTCACGCATGGTCGAGGCCAACCTGCTGGCGGCCCGCGCCGAGGGCCGCAACCGTTTCTATCGGCTGGCCTCGTCCGAGGTGGCGCACGCCATCGAATCGCTGATGGCCCTGGCCGGCACGCGCGCTCCGCCCGCCTCGAAGAGCGCGGCGTGGCGGCGCGATCCCGATCTCCGCTTCTGCCGCACCTGCTACGACCATCTCGCCGGCCAGGTCGGAATCGCCGTCACCGATTCGCTGACCCAGCGCGGCCACCTCGAACCCAAGGGTCCGCGCGACTGGCAGCTTACGCCCTCCGGCGAATTGTTCTGCGACAAGCTCGGCGTAGACCTCGGCACAGCGCGCAAGACCAGCTCACGCCATTTTGCGCGCCAGTGCCTCGATTGGAGCGAGCGCCGGCCGCACATCTCGGGCGCGCTGGGCGCCGCCATCGCCGACACCTTCTTCAAGCGCGGCTGGACCGAGCGGCTGCGCCGCAGCCGCACCGTGCGCCTCACGGATTCGGGCCGCCGTGCCCTGGGCAGCCATTTCGGCGCGACGGTCTAGTTCCTCACCAACCCTGGAAACGAGACCAGGACGTGGCATCGCCTGCTGGCGTCACCGCGACATAGGACGGGTATTGCGCCCCGGTAGCACAGGCGTGGTTGGGCAGGATGCGGAGCTTCGTCCCGATCGGGAAGCGATCGACCAAACTGGAATCAGCCGTGCCGTCGCGGCGCGCGACGATGCCGTGCTCCTGGTTGGCGCCCGACACGATCAGCCCGTCGATCATGTTTCCGTCGAGGTCGCACACGGCGCCATAACCATAGTCGATCTTCTGGCGCTGCGTGCCGCGGTCGCGGCTCATCGCCATCCAGCCGGCATCGACGATCACCCAGCCTTTCTCGGCCTGATGACCGATCACCTCGGTCAGCACGGAGAGCGCCACGTTCTCGGGCTTGCAGACGCCGACGTTCGACATCACGAGATCGAAGAAGACATAGACGCCGGCGCGCACCTCGGTGACGCCTTCGAGATGCTGCGCGGCGACCGCCGTCGGCGTCGAGCCGATGCTGACTTCCGGAGAAGCGATGCCCGCCGCCCGCAGGCGCTCGGCGGCGCGTACGCACAGCGCCCGCTCCTGCTCGGCCAGCGCCTGCAAGGCCGCCGGCGTGTCGAGATCGTAGGAACTGCCGGCATGGGTCAGCACGCCCTTCACCGTCGCGCCGCCCGTCTGCAGCATCTTGCCGATGGTGATCAGCTCCGGCGCCTCGGGCTGCACGCCCGAGCGATGGCCGTCGGAATCGATTTCGATCATGATCTCGAATTTCTGGTTCGCCGCCTTGCCCTTCGCCACGACGGACTCGGCCGCCACCACCGAATCGACTAGCAAGGTCAGCGCGCAGCCCTTGGCGATGAGCGCCAGCGCGCGGTCGAGCTTGTCCGGCGCGATGCAGACCGCATAGAGCACGTCGGTGAAGCCCGCGGCGAAGAACTGCTCGGCCTCCTTCAAGGTCGAGACGGTGATGCCCACGGCGCCCGCCTTCTGCTGGGCGCGCGCGACCTCGACGCATTTCGAGGTCTTCACGTGCGGTCGCAGGCGCACGCCAAGCGACGAGAGGTGACCCTGCATGCGCGCAATGTTGCCGTCCATGCGGCGCTCGTCGATCAGCGCCGCCGGGGTCTCGATGTCTTTCAGCTTCAAGATTTCAATCCTCAGTCGAGATATTCGCCGCGCGCCTTCAGGGCCGGCACGTCCTTCTCCAGTCCGCGCGCGATCAGCGCCGTCACGGTAGCCGGCTGCAGCGCCTCCGGCGACGGCAGATCCACGCCCACGGCCGTCATCTGCTTCACCAGTTCGGGATTGGCCGCCGCCGCCCGCAGCGCCTCGTTCAGGCGGGCCATGACGGGCTGCGGCGTGCCCTTGGGCGCAAACAGCGCATTCCATGAGCGGAGGTTGACGTCGAAGCCCTGGCTGGCCGCCGTGGCGATGCCCGGGAGCTGCGGCAGCGCCTGATCGCTCAGCACGGCGAGTGCCTTGATCTTGCCGCCCGCGATCTGCGGCAGCGCGGTCGTCGTCTGGTCGCACATGAAATCGATATGGCCGCCCATCAGGTCGTTCATCGCCGGCGCCACGCCGCGATAGGGCACATGGGTGATGTTGAGCTTGAGCGCCGACAGCAACACGACGCAGGCATAGTGGGAGATCGAGCCCACACCCGCGCTGCCATAGGTCATGTCCGCCTTGTTCTTCTCGGCATAGGCGATGAACTCCTTGAGATTGGCGACAGGCAGGCCTGCCTTGGCGACCAGCAGCAGCGGCGCCGTGCCGGCGAGGCCGATCGGTTCGAAGCCCGTCAACGGATCGTAGGGCAGCTTCTTGAAGAGTGCGGCATTGGCGACGTGCGTGCCGATCGTGCCGAAGCCGATCGTGTAGCCGTCGGGCGCGGCGTTCATCAGCTTCGCCAGGCCGATCGTGCCGCTGGCGCCGCCGATATTCTCGACGACGACGGTCTGCTTGAGATCGACCGCCATGCCCTGGGCGAGCGCACGGGCCAGCGCGTCGCTGGGGCCACCCGCCGGGAACGGCACGATCAGGGTGATTGGCTTGGTCTGGAAGCCCTGGGCGGTGGCGGTGGTGGCCGCCAGCAGCAGCGGCGCAAGCGTAAGCAGAAGTCGGCGCAAGATCATGACAAACGTCCTTCCAGCCAGAGGAGAAGATCGTCGAGCGTCGGCCGCTCGAGCGCCGCGGGTGGCGCGCCGTCGGGGCGGGCGAGACCGACGCGATTGTGCCAGTAGGTCCTGAGGCCAACCGCCGACGTGCCGAACAGGTCGTAGCCGGAGCCCGCGACGAAGGCCGCCTCGCCGGGCGCGACGCCCAGGGACGCCAAGGCCTGGCGGTAGGGGCGCGGGTCGGGCTTGTAGAAGCCCGCTTCCTCGGCGGTAACGATGCAGTCCCATTGGACCTGCAGGCGTTCCGCCGCCTGTCGGCCGAGCCGGATGGAGCAGTTGGTGACCACGCCGAGTTTCGTGCGGCCTGCCAGTGCGTCGAGCGCGACCTGCGCACCGCTCCACGGCGGCAGTTCCAGCCACCGTGCCTCCAGCGCATCCGCCGCGTCGGCCGGAAGGTCGGTCGCCACCGCCGCCTCGCGCACGAGCTGTTCGTAGGGCACGTAGCAGCCGCAGCCATAGGTCAGCCGCAGATAGGCCGCCCGCCACGCGCGGCCATGGGCCTCCGAGCCCGCCACGTCGTTCCACAGGGTCCAGGAGTCGAGGAGCGCCGTCAGCAGGTCGAACAGCACGGCTTTGGGAAAGGTAGTCGTCATGTCCGTAACCGTAGCAAGCGGCAGGCCGTTGGTGCTTAAATCGGATCAACAGTTCAGTTAAGGAAAACTGAATGATCTCGCTCGCCGACCTGCAGTTCATCGAAGCGCTGGCGCGGACCGGCTCGTTGAGCGGCGCCGCGCGGTCGCTCAACGTCACGCCGCCCGCGCTTTCGCTGCGCCTCAAGAAGCTCGAACAGACACTCGGCGTCAGCCTCGTCGTGCGCAGTTCGCGCCGCGTCCGCTTCACGGGCGAGGGCGAGCATCTGGTGAGCGAGGCGCAGGCGGTGCTGGCCCGGATCGGCGCCTTGACCGACCTGCTCGGCCAGGAGGGCGGTGCGCTCGCGGGCCCGCTGCGGGTCGTCGCACCCTTCGGGTTTGGCCGCCTCCACGTCGCGCCGCTCGTCGCCCGCTTCGCCGAACGACACAAGTCGATCCGCGTCACGCTCGATCTCTCGGAGCGGCCGTGGACCGACAGCGAGGATGCCGATGTCGTCGTCCATATCGGCGCGGTGCGCGATTCGACCTGGGTGGCGCATGTGCTGGCGCGCAACGATCGCTGGGTCTGCGCCGCGCCGGCCTATCTCGATCGGCGCGGCACGCCGGCGGATCCGCGCGACCTGCTGCAGCACGATTGCCTCTGCCTGCGCGAGAACAACGAGGACGTGACGCTGTGGCGTCACAAGCGCGGCGGCCGCGCCGGTGCCGTGCGCGTGACGCCGACGCTCACCAGCAACGACGGCGAGGTCGTGCGCAACTGGGCGCTGGCCGGCCTCGGCCTCCTGCTGCGCTCGCAGTGGGACGCGGCGCCCTTCGTGAAACGCGGCGAGCTCCGGCGCGTGCTGGCGCCGTGGTCGTTCGAGGACGCCGATATCCTGGCGCTGGTGCCGGCGCGACGCGGCATCTCGGCCCGCGTCACGTCCTTCGTCGACTTCCTGAAATCGTCCCTCAGGTCGCGGCCGCCGGGGCGCTAGCGTCCGTCTTCGTGTAGCCGGTCCCGTCGCCCGACGAGATCTTGGCGATCGACGAGGCGCGCAGGATCTTCTGGTCGCCCACCGTCAGGTAGATGTTGGTGAACAGCAGCGTCCGCGTCTGGCGGATCAGCTCCGGCCGGCCCTCGACCCAGTCGCCGACCCTCGCCGGTGCCACGAAATCGAAGGTCATGCTGACGGTCGGCAGGAACTTGCGCAGGCCCGCGATATAGCCGCCGCCCATCGTGCCGACGAGATCGGCGAGGGTCATCATCATGCCGCCGTGCAGGCCGCCGGCGGGGTTGCACATGTTCTGCTGGACTCGGATCGCCAGCACGAACTCGTCGCGCGTGCCCTTCTCGCCGCGCTTGGCGTACATGTTGCCGATATGGGTGTTGAAGGTGGGTTCGGGCCGGCCGCGGGCGAAATCGACGAGCTTGAAACCTTCGGGCGGATTGTCGGGAATTTCGGAAGAAGACACGCTAGCTCCGGACTCTCAAAGGGCGTCCCGGCCGCAGCAGCGCGAAATCGCCCAGCCCGGCCAGAACATCGTGGCGCGGACCATAGAGACGGCCCCTCACCTGCGCCACATGCTCGTCGTGGCCCAGCAACTCGCCCGTGGCCTCCAGCCAGTCGCCGACCCGTGCCGGCGTCAGATAGTCGAGCGTGAGCTTCAGGGTGACGCAGCGCCGGTCGATGGCGTGATAGATCACGGATCCCAGCGCCGCGTCGATGAAGGCGGCCATCATGCCGCCATGCACGATGCCCAGCGCATTGGCATGCTGCGGGCCGGGCATGAAGCCGCGCCAGACCCTGTTGCCCTCGACCTTCTCGAACCACGGGCCGTTGGCCGCGGTGAAACCGGTCGCCTCAGTGAGTTCGCGAAAGCCTGCTGGAATGTCCACGTGCCATCTTAGGCAATCCCCGCCAGCAGCACCAAGCCGTAGCCGACATAGTAGAGACCCAGCACGGTGATGAGTCGTCCCGCCCAGGTACGGAACTGGCCGTCGGACAGGCGTTCGAGGATCGTCTTGCCGAGCGAGGTGCCGAGCATCGAGGCGCCGACGGCCATGACCAGCACCCACGGCTCGACCGATCCCGCCCCCTCGATCAGCGCGCCGAAGTAGAGAAGCTTCGAGCCGTGGCCGAACACCTGGCACGAGGCCTTGGTCGCCACGATCTGGCGCCGATTCATCTGAGAGCGCAGGAACATCTGGTCCATCAGCGGACCCGTCACGCCCGTCAGCAGCATCAGCGCCATGCAGGCGACGCCGGCGCCCAGCGCCTGCGCGGGGCCCAGGGTGGCCGGGAGCAATCGCTCGGGTACGATCCGCAGCAGGAAGGGTGAGAGACCGAGCATCAGCAGCGCAATCGCCTTCTCCGGCACGTAGAGCGTCAGCGACCAGATGCCGACGGCGATGAAGCAGCCCATCACGTAGAAGACCGTGATGCGCCACTGGATGTGCTGCCGCCATAGAAGCGCGCGCCAACCGTTCGACGCCATCTGCGTCACCGCATGCAGCACCATGGCCACGGGCAGCGGCAGCACGAACAGCAGCACGCCGATCAGGACCATCCCGCCCGCCATCCCGAAGATGCCGGACAGGAAAGCGGTGAACACCATCAGGAGGCCGAGCCCCAGAGCCATCGATATCGTCATGGCCGCACGCTAGGGTCGTCTTATGCAGTGTTCAAATATATGATAAATGGCAATTGGATACTTTTTGGATATCTCAATGGAACTGCGACACCTCCGCTATTTCGTCGCCGTCGCCCGCGAGGGCCATGTGACTCGCGCCGCCGAGAAGCTGCACATGCAGCAGCCGCCCCTCAGCCAGCAGATCCGCGCGCTCGAGCGCGAGATCGGCGCGCCGCTGCTGCTGCGCCATCCGCGCGGCGTCAGCCTGACCGATGCCGGCCGCTCCTTCCTGGCCGACGCAGAAGCGATCCTGGCCGCCGTCGAGCGCGCAACCGTGAAGGCGCGCCGCACGGCGCGCGGCGAGACCGGACGCATTGCCGTCGGCTTCACCACCTCCGCGCCGTTCCATCCGCTGGTGGCGCGCGCCATCCGCGAGTTCCGCCGCGAGCGGCCCGATGTCTCCTTCGTGCTGGAGGAGAACAGCTCGGGCGACCTGCTGGCCGCGGTACGCGACGAACGGCTGGACATCGCCTTCATCCGCTCCGGCCTCACCGATCCGCAGGGCCTCGCGGTGCAGGAGCTGCTGCACGAGGAGATGGCCGCCGCTCTGCCCGCGCGCCATCGTCTGGCGCGCCGGCCGAAGCTCACGCTCAAGGATCTCGCGACCGAGGATTTCATCCTCTACCGCCGCGCCGACGGCCGCGGCCTCTACGACGTGATCATCGCGGCCTGCAGCGCGGCCGGCTTCAGCCCGCATGTCAGCCAGGAGGCACCGCGCATCGTCTCGACACTCAACCTCGTGGCGGCCGGCCTCGGCATCACCATCGTGCCGGCCTCTCTTAGCCGCCTGCCTTTGGAGGGTGTAACCTACCGCCCACTGACGGGACGGCCCGCGATCAAGGTCCCGCTCAACCTCGCCTGCCGCCGCGACGAAGCCTCGGCCGCGACGCTGGCCTTCATCGATCAGGTGCGTCGCCTCGCATGAAACCGGTCAAGACCATCGGCCATTCCAACCACACGATCGAGCGTTTCGTGGCGCTGCTGAAGGCGGGCGGCGTCGAGCGCCTGGTCGATGTGCGCTCCACGCCCTGGTCGCGCCGGCATCCGCAGTTCGGCCAGAAGAACCTCGCCCGGTCGCTGGCCGAGGCGGGCATCGCCTACGTGCATGAAGGCGCCGCGCTCGGCGGCAAGCCCGCGGCCGGCGGCAGCTACGATCAGCTCGCCGCGCGGCCCGAGTTCAAGGCGGGCCTCGATCGCGTGGTGGAGGGCGCGAACGACGCCACGCTCTGCCTGATGTGCGCCGAAAAGGAACCGCTAGACTGTCATCGCACCGTATTGGTCTCGCGCCGTCTCGCAGAGCGCGGCGTCAAGATCGAACATCTGTTGGCCGATGGCGGCACACGATCCCATCATGCGGTCGAGGAAACATTGCTCGGCAAGGAAGCCGCCCCCGACCTGTTCGAGGATCGCACTGCGCGGCTCGCCCGCGCCTGGCGCCGACTCGAGACGAAGTGGGGCCGTGCCGGCGGAGGAGAGTGAACGTGATGGAAGTGCGAAAGATCGAGACCGCGCCCGGCCTGGTGTTCGACGTATCGGTGGCAGGCAAGGACAGCGACACGCTGGTGCTGATGCTGCACGGCTTCGGCGTGTCGCGGCATTTCTGGAAGGCGCAGGTCCCGGTGCTGGGCGAGGCCGGCTACTTCGCGGTGGCGCCCAACCAGCGCGGCTATTCGGCCGGCGCCCGGCCCGATCCCGCCAATCTCGATTCGTACCGCTTCGACAAGCTGACCGGCGACGCGCTCGACATCGCTTCGGCGGTCGGGCACGGTGACAAGCGTTTCCATCTCGTGGGCCACGATTGGGGCGCGAGCCTCGCCTGGGCCATCGCGTTCCGCCATCCCGAGAAGCTGCGCTCCCTCACCATCCTGTCGCGGCCGCATCCGATGTCCTTCGCGCGCGCGCTGGCCATGCCCGACGGCGAGCAGAAGCGGCGCTCCGGCCATCACCAGGCGTTCCTCCAACCCGATGCCGTGCCGAAGGTCCTGGCGGACGACTGCGCCTGGCTGCGCAAGCGGCATGCGAAGGAAGGCGTGCCGAAGGAGGCGATCGACCTGCATCTTTCCGTGCTCGGCAACACGGCGGCGATGGAGGCGGCGCTCGCCTGGTATCGCGCCCGCGGCGAGCGCATGCCGCTCGGTCCGATCAAGGTGCCGACGCTCTATCTCTGGGGCGATGCCGACGACACGGTGGGCCGCGCTGCCGCCGAGGGCACAGGCGAGTTCATCGACGCGCCTTACCGGTTCGAGGTTCTACCCGGCGTCGGCCACTATGCCGCCGACCAGGTGCCGGCGCGGGTCAACGAGCTTCTGCTGGAGCATCTCGGCGGTTACGCGGACTGAACCCGGCTACTTGCAGCCCTTGCCCTGATCCTTGCACAGCCCGTCCAGCAGGGTGTTGAGCTCCGGCACCATCATCGTCGTGAAGGCCGCCATCGCAGTGCCGTTGGGATGGGGATCGGGAACCGTCACCCACAAGGTCGGGGGATCGAGATTCTCGACCGTCGGCAAGAGATCGAAGAACGGCACGCCCAGCCCTTCGACATCGGCCTTCACCTTGGCCGTGACCTCGGGGAAAGGATAGGGCTTGAACTCGCGCAGCTCCGGAATGTTGAACACGACGAGCTTGGCGCCCATCTCGCGTGCCGTCGTCGCGAAGCCCTGTATGGCCTTGCGCGTCTGCTGCCAGCCGGCGGCGTCATCCTTGTAGAGTTCGCGATAGTAGCGCTTCCAGTCGGGCGCCTCGCCGAACTGGCGCATCAGCGAGTCGAGGCGGTACTTGAAGACGACCCAGGCCGCCGAATGTTCGTCGAGCCACGAGGTCTGGTTGTAGGTCGGCACCGGCTCGGCATCGTTGATGAAGTAGCTGAGCACGATGATGTCGGGCTTCAGCTGGGCGGCGCTCTCGCGGAACAGCGTGAGCTCCTGCAGCGTGTTGTGGTTGCCGACGCCGAGATTGTAGCTGTCGACCTTGCGGCCCTCGGCGAGCAGCGCGGCTGTCACGCGGGCCGCGGCGGTTTCGTTCTGCGCCACGCCCCAGCCCAAGGTCGTCGAATCGCCGGCGAAGGCGATGCGCGCCACACCCGCGGGCGCCTTGTCGGGGATCTCCGACGACCGGAACCCGTGCGAATCGGTCGTCACACCGACGCCCATCAGTTGGGCCTCGGCATTGGGACGATGGCGATGCCCGAGGTCGGGATTCATGTCGCGCACCTTCACGTGGCGTGCGTAACGCCACATCTCGAGTTCGTAGAGCATGCCGGTGTCGAGAAAGAGCCGGGTCATGCCTTCGAGGCAAAGGGCGCAAATGGCGGTGAGAACGACGACCAGAAGCGTATTCTTGAGAAAGTTCATAGACCTTGTCGCTCTCGAGCAGTTCATCCAGGACAGCAGACGGACGTCGAAGCCCTCGGGCGGGGCGCTTGGCTGGGGCGCCAGGATTCGAACCTGGGAATGGAGGAATCAAAATCCTCTGCCTTACCGCTTGGCGACGCCCCAGCAGGCGCCCGTTCGGGCGGGCGCGAACATAGTGGGTTGGCGCTGGGGTGCAACCCCGCCTTCGTCAGGCCGCCTGTGCAGCCTTCTTCAGGGCCTCGCCGTGAACGAAAGTGCCGTCGGCGTATAGAAGCGGCAGGTTGGTCTCGTGCAAGGCCACGTCGACGATCTCGCCGATGTAGATCGTGTGCGTGCCGGCCGAGAGTTCGGTGACCAGTTTGCAATCGAACGATACCGGGCACCCTTTCAGGACCGGCGCGCCCGTGGTGAGCGTCGTCCACTCGCCCATGTCATTGAACCGCTCGTCGCCCTCGATCCCGTCCATGCCGGCGAAACGCTCGGCGAGCTTGCGATGCTCGGGACACAGGATGTTGACGCAGAAGAAGCCGGCCTCGCCGATCGGATCGTGGGCGCTCGCCGTCTTGTTGACGCAGACCAGGATCTGGGGTGGTTCGGCCGAGACCGAACAGACCGCGGTGGCGGTCAACCCGCCCCGCTGATCCCGGACCCGAGTGGTGATCAGGGTTACGCTCGCCGCAAGGTGGCGCATGCCCTTCTTGAAGGCCGCCGCATCGATACTCATGGAACGATTCTAGGCCACGGCGGCCGGTCGCCGCCACTGCAAAGACGGCAATAGAGCCGACCGCTAAGTGTCGGGCCGGCCAGCGAAATCCGCCGGGGGGAGCCAATCGGGACTTCAGAGTGACATAAAACCTTAACCATACTGTCGTTCTTTGGGGTTGCCCGCTCTCCGGGCGTCGCTACGGTCGGCCGGCATGTCCGCCCGCCAACCGAAGCCTGCCGCCGATACCCCTCCTGATGTCGCCCTTCGATTGATTGCCGCCTCCTGCCGGGCCGATCTTGCGAAATATCGTGTCATCGCTCTGAAGAGCCGTCGGCCGATCGGCATCCACCAGACCCGGGTGGCGTTCCGCCGCCTGCGCGCGGCGTTCAGCGTGTTCCGCCCCGCCATGGACGGCCCGGAGGTCCGGGGGCTTTCGGCCGAGGCCCGATGGCTGGCCGGCGAGTGCGGCCCCGCACGCGACCTGCATGTATTTCTGACGGAAAGCGTGACGGACGTGCCGCCGCTCGTGAAGCGCGTGGCCGCCCGGGTCGCCGAAGTCCATATGGAACGCGCCCGCGCCGCGCTCGGCAGCGCCCGTTACGACTCCTTCGACCAGCAGCTCGGCGCCTTCGCCGCCGCCCCGCCTTCGGCCGGGATCGACGGCGGCCTGCGCCTCGACGAATTCGGCCGTACGGTTCTCGACAAGCGCCATGACAAGGTCGTGCGCCGCGGCCGCCTGATGGACCAGATGGACGAGAAGCAGCTCCACGAGCTGCGCATCGGCTTCAAGAAGCTGCGCTACGCGGCGACCTATCTCAGCCCCGCCTTTGCCTCGCCCGCGGCCAAGCCCTATATCGAAGCGACGACGCGCCTGCAGGGTGCGCTCGGCGCCTTGAACGATCGCGCGACGGCGGCCGCCATGCTGGCCGACATCGCCATGGCCGCCCGTCCCAACGAGGACATCGCCGCGGCGCTCAAGGTTCTCGCCAGGCAGGCGACGAGCGGCGAGAAGCGCCGCCGCCGCAGGTTGGAGCGGGCCTGGAAGGATTTCAGGAAGGTCGAGTGCTTCTGGCGGGCGTGATCCCCCGTTACAGGATACATCCCACAGGATTCCCCCATGAGCGACACGCAGAACGCCGCCGAGCAGCGCATCCCCGTCACCGTGCTGACGGGCTTCCTCGGCAGCGGCAAGACCACCCTGCTGAACAAGCTGCTGCGTCGGCCCGAGCTGGCCGACACCGCCGTGATCATCAACGAGTTCGGCGAGATCGGCCTCGACCACCTGCTGGTCGAGAAGTCCGACGACGAAGGCATGGTGACGCTGAACTCGGGCTGCCTGTGCTGCACGGTGCGCGGCGATCTCGTGCGCACCATGAGCGAGCTGTTCCTCAAGCGCTCGCGCGGCGAGGTCTCGCCGTTCAAGCGCATGGTGGTCGAGACCACCGGCCTCGCCGATCCCGCCCCCATCCTGCACACACTGATGACCGATCCGCTGCTCGCCTCGCGTTACCGCCTCGACGGCGTGGTGACGACGGTCGACGGCGTGAACGGCGCCAGCACGCTCGACAATCACGAGGAGGCCGTGAAGCAGGCCGCCGTCGCCGACCGCATCCTGCTCACCAAGGTCGACATCGCCGACGCGCCCAAGCTCGCCGAGCTGAAGCACCGGCTGCATCATCTCAATCCGGGTGCGCCGTTCCACACGGTCGCGACGGGCGAGATCGATCCCAACCAGATCCTCAATGCCGGTCTCTACAATCCCGACACCAAGAGCGCCGATGTGAAGAAGTGGCTGCAGGCCGAGGCCTACGAGGGCAGCCACGATCACGGGCATGGCCACCATCATCACGGCCATGACCATGGACATGATCACGGCCATTCACACGACCACGGCCACAGCGAGCAGGATCCGCACGACGTCAACCGCCACGACGACCGCATCCGCTCCTTCTGCATGACCTTCGACGAGCCGATGAGCTGGTCGACCGTGGCCGCCGCCTTCGACGCGCTGGTGACCTATCGCGGTCCCGACCTCCTGCGCATGAAGGGCATCCTGAACGTCAAGGATACCGACAAGCCCGTCGTGATCCACGGCGTGCAGCATGTCTTCCACCCGCCAGCCACGCTCGACGCCTGGCCGGAGGGCGACGACCGCAAGAGCCGCGTCGTGTTCATCACGCGCGACATCGGCGAGAGCACGATCCGCAAGGTCTTCGCCTCGTTCTTCGATGCCGAGAAGAAGGGCTGGGGCAACAACGCCGAGGCACCGAAAGCACAATGAAACTCGCTACGATCACCCATGAGGGCCGCACGAAGGCCGCCCTCGCCGACGTCGACGGCAAGACCTTCTGGCCGCTCGAGGAGATGCTGGGACGCCCCGTTTCCGACCTCGGCGCCATCGCCGGCGACCTCGACACGATCAAGTCGAAGATCAAGCCGACCGGCACGGGCCTGAAGCTGTCGGACGTGAAGATCGAGGCGCCGATCCCGCGCCCGGCACGCAACGTCATGTGCGTCGGCAAGAACTATCACGAGCATGCGAAGGAGTTTACGCGCTCGGGCTTCGACAGCAGCGCCAGCTCCGCGGCCGACGCCATCCCGACCGCGCCGATCATCTTCACCAAGGCGCCGGAATGCGTGATCGCCGACGGCGCCGACATCCGCTACCCCGAAGGCGTCAGCGACTCGGTGGACTACGAGGCGGAGCTCGGCCTGGTCATCGGCAAGGGCGGCCGCGGCATCAAGAAGGCCGACGCCTACGCCCATATCTGCGGCTACACGATCATCAACGACGTGACGGCGCGCGACCTGCAGGGCAAGCACAAGCAGTGGTTCCTCGGCAAGTCGCTCGACACCTTCTGCCCGATGGGCCCGTGGCTGGTGACGTCCGACGAGGTCGATCCGGAAAACCTGACCGTGAAGTGCTGGGTGAACGACGAGCTGCGCCAGAACGCCAATACGCGCGACCTCATCTTCGACATCCCGACCCTGATCGAAACGATCTCCGCCGGCATCACGCTGCGGCCGGGCGACGTCATCGCCATCGGCACGCCGGTGGGCGTCGGCATCGGCTTCACCCCGCCGAAGTTCCTGAAGCGCGGCGATCGCGTGACGATCGAGATCGACGGACTCGGCCGACTGTCGAACAAGGTGGCTTAAAGCCGTCCTCATTGGAGCGCGCCACTCCAGTGGCGCTCATGATCATGATTGCGCCACTGGAGTGGCGCGCTCCAATGAGCCGCTAGGTCGGCTGCGTCGATGCGTGAGTCGGTTCCTTGACCACCGCTACGACCTTCTCGCGATCGCGGGCCAGCACGCGCTGAACCACGACGAAGAACACCGGCACCATCAGCAAAGCGAGGACGACTACGGCGATCATCCCGCCCATGACGCCGGTGCCCAGCGCCTGCTGGCTCTTGGCGCCCGCGCCGACGGCGATCACCATCGGCAGCACGCCGCAGACGAAGGCGAAGCCGGTCATCAGGATCGGCCGGAAGCGCAGCTTGCAGGCTTCCAGGGTCGCCTCGACCAGCGGCTTGCCCTGCGACCGCAGCTCCTTGGCGAACTCGATGATCAGGATCGCGTCCTTGGCCGCGAGACCGATGATCGTGACCAGACCCACCGTGAAGTAAACGTCGTTGGGCAGCCCGCGCAGGCTGGCCGCGACGACCGCGCCGCAGATGCCGAGCGGCACCGTGAGCAGCACGGCGAGCGGGATCGTCCAGCTCTCGTAGAGCGCCGCCAGGCAAAGGAAGACCAGCAGCGCCGACAGGCCCAGCAGCAGCGGGGCCAGCGAGCCCGCGAGCTTCTCCTGCAGCGACTGGCCGGTCCATTCGTAGCCGAAGCCGCGCGGCAGACGGCCGGCCAGCTTCTCCATCTCGGCGATGGCGTCGCCGCTGGTGAAGCCGGGCTTGGCCTCGCCGCTGATGCGGACCGACGGGTAGTAGTTGAAGCCCACGATCTGCGTCGGCCCCTTCGACCATTCGACGTTGGCGAAGGCCGAGAACGGCACGAGCCGGCCCTGCGCGTTCTTCACGTTGTAGGCCAGGATGTCGTCGGCGGTCATGCGGCCGGCCGCGTCGCTCTGCACGATCACGCGCTGCATGCGGCCGCGGTTGGGGAAGTCGTTGACGTAGGCCGAGCCCAGGTTGGTCGAGATCGTGTTGTTGATGTCCTCGAAGGTCACGCCGAACGCGCTCGCCTTCTCGCGGTCGATGACCAGGTTGACCAGCGGCGCCTCGGGGAGTCCCTCGACATAGACGTTGCGCAGGACGGGGCTGGCATTCGCCGCGGTGAGGAGCTGCTGGGTGGCCGCCATCAGCGCCGGATAGCCCTTCTGGCCGCGATCCTGCAGGCGGAAGCTGAAGCCCGCGGAGTTGCCGAGATTGTCGACCGGCGGCGGCTGCAGGGCCGAGATCTCGGCGTCACGAACCGACGCCATCTTGCGGTTGATATCGTCCACGATCGCGGCGGCGGATTCGTTGGGGCCGCGCTCGGACCAGTCCTTCAGGGTGATGAAGGCCTGCGCCGTGTTCATGCCCTGGCCGAGGAAGCTGTAGCCGGTCAGGAAGGTCACGTTGTCGACACCGGGGCGGTCGGCCAGGTAGCGCTCCACGGCCTCGACCGCCGCCTTGGTGCGATTGTACGAGGCGTCGGACGGCGCCTGCACGTCGGTCGTGATGAAGCCCTGGTCGTCGATCGGCAAGAAGCCGCCGGGCAGCCGCACGAACGCCCAGGACAGGCAGATCAGCAGCGCGGCGTAGATGCCCATCATCCGCCCCGTCCGCTTCAACGACCAGCCGACCGTGGTGACGTAGCGGTCGCGGATGCCGTCGAGCTTGCGGTTGAACCAGCCGAACAGGCCGCGTTTTGCATGCCCATGGCCCGCCGGGATGGGCTTCAGCATGGTCGCGCAAAGGGCCGGCGTCAGCGAGAGGGCGAGCAGCGCCGAGAAGCCGATCGCCGCCACCATGGTCACCGAGAACTGGCGGTAGATGATGCCGACCGAGCCCGGGAAGAAGGCCATCGGCAGGAACACCGCGACCAGCACCAGCGTGATGCCGATGATGGCGCTGGTGATCTGCTTCATCGCCTTGCGCGTGGCGTCCTTGGGCGACAGCCCCTCCTCCGCCATGATGCGCTCGACGTTCTCGACGACGACGATCGCGTCGTCGACCAGGATGCCGATCGCCAGCACCATGCTGAACAAGGTGAGCATGTTGATGGAGTAGCCGACGGCCAGCAGCGTCGCGCAGGTGCCGAGCAGCGCCACCGGCACCACGATGGTCGGGATGATCGTGTAGCGGATGTTCTGCAGGAACAGGAACATAACGACGAAGACCAGCACGACGGCCTCGGCCAGGGTCATCAGGACCTTCTGGATCGAGGCTTCGACCACCGGCGTGATGTTGTAGGGGATCGAATAGGTGATGTTGGCGGGGAAGAAGCGCGACAGCTCCTTCATCTTCGCCTCGACGGCACCCGCCGTCGCCAGCGCATTGCCGGTCGGCGCCAGCAGCACCGACAGGCCCGCGGTCGGCTTGCCGTTCAGGCGGGTGTTGAACTGGTAGCCCATGCCGCCGACCTCGATGCGCGCCACGTCGCGCAGCCGCACGGTCGAGCCGTCGGGATTGGCGCGCAGCACGATCGCGCCGAACTCCTCGGGCGAGGCGAGCTGGCCCTTCACGAGAACCAATGCCGAAATCTTCTGGTGCGCCGGGCTGGGCTCGGCACCGACGCTGCCCGAGGCGACCTGCGCGTTCTGCGCGTTGATGGCCCGCGTGACGTCGTCCGAAGTCAGGTTGTAGCCGACCAGCTTGGCCGGATCGACCCAGATGCGCAGCGACCGTTCGGTCGAATAGAGGGTGGCACGGCCGACGCCATCGATGCGGCGGATCTCGCCCAGGATGTTGCGGACCATGAAGTCGCCGAGGCCGACCTCGTCGAGGCTGCCGTCGGTGGAATTCAGCGTGATGATCTGCAGCACCGCGCTCGAGGCTTCCTCGATCAGGATGCCCTGCTGGATCACCGCCCGCGGCAGGCGCGCCTCGACCCGCTTGATGCGGTTCTGCACCTCGACCGACGCCATGGCCGGATCGGTGCCGGGCACGAAGTTCGCGATGATCTCGACCTGGCCCAGCGAATCGCTGGCCGATTCGAAGTTCAGGATGCCAGAGGCGCCGTTCAGCTCCTCTTCGATCAGGCGCGTGACGCTGTTGTAGAGATTCTCGGGCGACGCGCCGGGATAGCTCGTGCTGATCGAGATCGAAGGCGGCGCGATGATCGGATACTGCGCGATCGCCAGCAGCGGAATGGAGATCGAGCCGATCAGACAGATGAAGAGCGCAATGACCCAGGCAAAGATCGGACGATCGATGAAGAAACTCGGCATGAGTCGCTGCTCACCGCGTCGCGCTGACGGTCTTGGCGGAGCCTTCGGATGACGCCTCCGCGCTGATCGTGCGCGGGTTCACGCTGTCGCCGGCCGCGAACTTCTGGAAGCCGTCGACGACCACCCGGTCGCCCGCCTTCAGGCCGTCGAGCACCAGCCACTGGCCGCCCTGCGCCGGGCCGAGCCGCACCGGCTGCACGATGACGCGGTTGTCGTCCTTGACGAGGAACACCTCGCTGCCGCCGCCGCCGTTGCGCTGGATCGCCTGCTCGGGAAGGCTGATCGCGTCGCTGTCGACACCCTGCTCGATCAGGACGCGCACATACTGGCCCGAAAGAAGCTCGCGGTTGGGGTTGAGGAACTCACCACGCAGGGTCACCTGGCCCGTCGAGGCATCGACATGTGCTTCGGAGAACAGCAGCTTGCCGGTCAGGGGATAGATGGAACCGTCGTCCATCAGCAGTTTCACCTTGATCGCGTCCTGTGAGATGCGCTCCATCTCGCCGGCTTCGAGGGCGCGGCGCAGCTTGTTGAGCTCGCCGACCGACTGCGTGAAGTCGGCATAGATCGGGTCGAGCTGCTGGATGGTCGCGAGGTTGGTCGCATCGTTCTGCACGACCAGCGCGCCCTCGCTGACCCGGGCGGCGCCGATGCGTCCGCTGAGCGGCGCGCGGATCGTCGCATAGTCGAGATTGAGGCGCGCACGCGCCACGTCGGCCTCGCGGGCAGCGACCTCGGCCTTGGCCTGGGCCACCGTGGCGACGGCGATTTCGTGCTGCGCCGTGGAAATGGCCTGCGTCTTGGCGAGCGCCGTGGAGCGCGTGGCCTGCGGGACCGCGAGATCGAGCGCCGCCTTCGCCTTTTCGAGCGCCGCCTCGGCGGCCTGCAGCTCGACCTCGAAGGGCTTGGGATCGATCTGGTAGAGCGCGTCGCCCATGTTCACGTCGCTGCCCTGGTTGAACAGGCGCGCGACCACGATGCCGGAGACGCGCGGTCGCACGTCGGCGACGCGCGTCGGCGCGATACGGCCCGGCAGTTCCCGCACGATCGTGCGCGGCTGCGGCGTCACGGTGACGACACCGACCTCGGGCGGCGTGGGTTCAGGCTCGGCCTTTGCCGACGTTTCCTTGCAGCCCGCAAGAGCGGGGGTCAGCGCAACGAGGAGAAGGGCCGCTACCGTCCAAGGATTTCCCTTACGCATCTACGCTCTCCACCTGTCGGCGCCCAAGGCGCACAAATTCGTTTCCGCGCAGCCCGTTTCCCGGCGCGGATGCATTTCTCAAGCGTTTCGGATCCCCCTATGCGACTTCGGCGTGCAAATTTCGCTCTTGAGGGCTGCCGTTTGGTCGCTTCGCAGGGTGTGAAGTTCGCTAAGGAGTGTGGCGAGAACAAGGACGACGTTCACCCCGTGTGACATCGTCCTGTCATCGATCATGCGCCGATCAACCCCATGTCGAGCTTGAAAAGGGCAAGCAGGCCCAGCACGACGAAGGAGGCCGCCGCGAGCGAGCGCACGAGCTTCAGCGGCACCTTGCGCGACAGTACATCGCCGAACAGCACCGCGGGCACGTTGGCGATCATCATGCCGAAGGTCGTGCCGGCGGTCACGGCCACCAGATCGTTGAAGCGCGCGGACAGCGCCACCGTCGCGATCTGCGTCTTGTCGCCGATCTCGACCAGGAAGAAGGCAACTGCCGTGGCGATGAACGCGCCGGCCGCGCCCGCGACCTTCGGGCCTTCGTCGGCCTTGTCGGGGATCAGGCACCACACGGCCATGGCGAGGAACATGATGCCCAGGATCCAGCGCATCGCGTCGGGGCCGAGCCAGGCCGCGACGGCGGCGCCGGCCCAGGCGGCGAGCGCATGGTTGGCCAGGGTCGCGACCAGGATACCCAGGATGATGGGGACCGGCCGGCGATAGCGGGTGGCGAGGATCATGGCCAGGAGCTGCGTCTTGTCCCCGATCTCGGCGACAGCAACGAGTCCTGTTGAAACAAGAAAGGCTTCCACGGGCGATTCACGTAGCGGGACCGAGCACGAACCAATGACTCCCGGCACTGCCCGATCCCGCGGGTGAAAGTGCTGGAAGCCAAAGGTCTCGCCAAGCGCGGCCCGTGAAGGACCGTCGGTCGCCGAATGCGCCATGGTTCCGAAGAACCAAGTCTGTTGACACATCCGCCTCTGGGGTGAGGCCGGCTACTCCCCGATGACGAGCGGTAGATAATCCCCTGCTCCGCGCCTCGCAAGGCACGGAACGTCGCGGGTTTTTGCGAATGCCTCGCAGGGCGGGATGGCACGCCGGGTGCAGTGCTCTAGAATTGACCGGTCCGTTCGAGGTGCCCGATGCTGTCTTTGTCCAAGCGCCGCCTGTTGGCGCTTTCCCTGGCCACGGCGCCACTTGCGCGCACCGCCCTCGCCCAGATCTGGCCCGACCGCCCGATCCGCATCGTCGTGCCGTTTCCCGCCGGTGCCGGCGTGCTCGACATCATGGCGCGTCTGCTTTCGGCGCATCTCGGTCCCGCCTTCGGCCAACCGATCGTGATCGACAACCGGCCGGGCGCCGGCGGCACGATCGGCGCCGACGTCGTCGCGAAGGCACCGGCCGACGGCTACACGATGCTGATGGGCAACCCGTCGCTGGTGGTGAATCCGTTCCTGCTGGCGAAGATGCCCTACGACCCGATGACGGATTTCATTCCGCTCACTTTGGTCAACACCGCGCCGCTGCTGCTGGTCGCGCATCCGTCATTGCCGGCAAACTCGGTGGCCGAGCTGATCGCTCTCGCGAAATCGAAGCCCGGCCAGCTCAACTACGGTTCGGGCGGCGTCGGCAGCACGCCCTTCCTTGCCACCGAACTCTTCCGCTCGATGGCGAACATCGACGTGACGCACGTTCCCTATCGCGGCGGCGCGCCGGCCCTGGCCGATCTCGTCGGCGGGCAGTTGAGCTTCATGATCGAGAACATGCCGGGCACCCTGCCGCTGGTGAAGTCGGGCAAGCTGAAGGCGCTGGGCGTGACGACCGATCATCGCGCCGCGCTCGCGCCGGAAATCCCCACCATCGCCGAGTCCGGCCTGCCGGGCTACGAGGTGGTTGGCTGGAACGGCCTGTTCGTGGTGAAGGACACGCCGCCCGCCATCGCCGGCAAGCTCTACGACGAAGTGGCGAAGGCGCTGAAGAGCACCGACGTGAAGGAGCAGATGGCGGCGCTGGGCGCCGAGCCCGGCGGCAACACGCCCGCCGAATTCACCGCCTTCGTGCGCGCGGAGTCGGCACGCTGGGGCAAGATCATCCAGGACAAGGGCATCAAGCCTGAATAGTGCAGCGCCTTACGGATGCGGGCCCCACGGCGCGGCGTTCAGCAGCTTCACTTCCTGGCTCATCACCAGCGGACGGAACTTGACCGCGAACCCGTCCATGAAGGCGGGATCGGCGAAGACGGCGGCCCAATGGCTGCGCCGATGGGCATCGTCGTTGAACTTCCAGAGATGGACGATCTGGTTGATGGTGCCGGTATCGCCCTGGAAATAGCCGACGAGGTTCTTCGCATGGCCGCCCTTGTCGAGCGCCGGGAAGCCGAACTCCTGATAGAGCTTCACCGCTTCGCCCATCTTGCCGACATAGAGCGTGTAGGTCCTGAGTTCGTACAACGCCATTTCCATCTCCCCTGATGTTTCAGGCCGTCAGCATGACAAGAGCCAGCGCCACGATCTAGGCTGATCCCGATGTCCAGCCCCCTCGAAGCCGTCACCACGTACTTCCACGCCAAGGACGGCAGCCGCCCGTTCCTGATGCGCCGCGCCTTCGCCGAAGATGCCCAACTCGAAATGGTGGTGAAGACCGACGCCATTTCCTTCCCGAGCACGGCCAGCGGATTGCCCGAACTCGAGGAAATCCTCGTTCGGCGCTTCGCGACCGCTTTCGAGAATGTCCATACGTTCGGCCTGAAGCGGCCGACGGAGACCGATCGACACCATTTCACCTGCCCGTGGCTCGTCGCCATGTCGGCGAGAAGCGATGGTGCCGTCCGGGTCGGCAGCGGGCTCTACGACTGGCGCTTCTCGTCCGACGCAAGATGCCTGGTCGAGAAGCTGGTCATCACCATCGATGTGATGGAAGTCCTTCCGGCTACGGAACTCGCCAGCATCATGGGTTGGATCACAGCCCTACCCTATCCCTGGTGCCGGCCTGACGAGGTCGTGCGGGGCATGCCGCATCTCGAGGCGCTGGCGCCTGTCGAGCGCTACCTGAAGGAACTCGGCTGAATCTGCGTCTTCACGCGCCGATCGCGTGACGGGCCAGCTTCGTGTCGACCACATCGTCGAAGGCGATGTCGCGTGACAGGATGCCGTCCGAGCGCATGGCAGTGTGCAACCGGTCGTAGCCTTCGCGCCGGATGACCGGATCGGGTCCCCACAGGCCGAGCGCGCGATAGCGGTCGATGCAGGCGGCGAACAGGTCACGCGGGACGTCGGGGAAGAACGACTGCACCACATCGACGATCTCGAGGGACGGCGCTGTAGCAAACCATTTCAGGGTCGCGTCCATGCCCCGGATCATGCGCGCGAGGTCGTCGGCTCGGTCGACGAGGGTACCGCGCCGCGTCACCAGGGTCGTATAGGCGGTGAGGCCGCGATTGGCCGCGGCATACCAGACATGGCCGGCGCCCGTGGAAACCAATCGCTCGGCGTATGGCTGGAAGACCTGCACGGCATCGACCTTGCCTTCGCGCAAGGCCGTCTCGTTCTCGCCCATGCTCTCGTCGGTGATCCGATCGACCTTCGCGGGATCGACACCGGCGCGGCGCAGATCGTCCTGCAGGCAGACCCAGGGCGTCGGCACCTCGGAGACCGTCGCGAGCTTCACAGACAGGAGATCGGCGAGCTTGAAGTCCGGGCGCGGCCTCGCGCCGATTACAAAGAACGGATCGCGCGCCACCACGTCGCAGAAGCAGACGAGGTCCGAGCCCGGGTCCTTGTCGCGCGCGATCATGACCCGGAGCGGCCCGCCCCACATCACGTCGACCTCGCCGGCGCGCAGCGCCCGGGCCGCTTCCAGCGGATCGGGCGAGGGCCGCAGCTCGACCTCGACGCCGGCCCGCTTGAAGGCACCGCTGGCATGGGCGGCATAGAAGGGCGCGTAGAACAGCGCGCGGAAATTCTCGGAAAGAACGATCGCCATGCACCGATCGTAACACAGCCCCACCTCCCGCCGCAGGGCCGAGCGTGCTAGGCCTTGGGCATGGCGAAATCCAAGGTTCCCGCGACGACCCCGGCGGATGGCGACAAGCCGCTCCGTCACCTCTACCTGATCGACGGCTCGGGCTACCTGTTCCGCGCCTATCACGCCCTGCCGCCGATGAACCGGCCGGACGGAACGCCGATCAATGCGGTGTTCGGCTTCTGCCGCATGCTGGTGGCCGATCTCCTGGACAATCCCGAGATCGACCACATCGCCATGATCCTCGATGCCGGCAGCATCACCTTCCGCAACAAGATCTACGACAAGTACAAGGCCAACCGGCCCGAGCCGCCGGAAGACCTGATCCCGCAATTCCCGCTGATCCGCGAGGCCGCCCGCGCCTTCAACGTCACGGTCTGCGAGCTCGACGGTTTCGAGGCCGACGACCTGATCGCGACCTACGCCCGCATGGCGCTCGAAGCCGGCGGCACCTGCACCATCGTCTCGTCCGACAAGGACCTGATGCAGCTGGTGCGGCCGGGCGTCGAGCTGATGGACCCGATCAAGAAGATCAAGCTCGGGCCCGAAGCGGTGTTCGAGAAGTTCGGCGTCACGCCCGACAAGGTGGTCGACGTGCAGGCGCTGGCCGGCGATTCGACGGACAACGTGCCGGGCGCACCGGGCATCGGCATCAAGACCGCGGCCCAGCTCATCAACGAGTACGGCAACCTCGAAGCGCTGCTGGAACGCACCAAGGAGATCAAGCAGCCCAAGCGGCGCGAATCGCTGGAGAACAATGCCGAGCTGATCCGCATCTCCAAGCAGCTCGTGACCCTGCGCGACGACGTGCCCGCGCCGGCCGATCCCGACTCGTTCGACAAGCGCAAACCCGATCCCAACGTGCTGCTGCCCTGGCTGGAGCAGCAGGGTTTCAGGACGCTGCTGCAGCGCTTCACCAGCGAGCTGGGCGAAGCCACCGCACCGGTCGTCCCGGCCTCCGCGCCCGCTCCCGTGAAGAAGGCCGAGCCCACTCCGGCGCCCGCCGCCTCCGCCTCGAAGAAGCCCAACCGCGACTTCACGACCGCCGACTACGAGCTGATCCAGGACGAGAAGCTGCTCGATGAATGGATCGCCGAGGCGACCAAGGCCGGCACGGTGGCGTTCGACTGCGAGACCGACGGGCTCGATTCCAACAATGCCGGCCTGGTCGGCGTGTCGCTGGCCCTGCTCGAAGGCCCGTGGGGCGACGTCAACTCGACGCGCCGGCGCGCGGCCTATCTGCCGCTGATGCATCGCGTCCCCGGCGGAGCCGTGCAAGGCGCTCTCGATCTTTTAGGCGACGGCGGCGACAAGGATGCCGGCAAGCTGCTGGACGGTCAGATCCCCTTCAAGACGGCGCTCGCCAAGCTGAAGCCGCTGCTGGAAGACCCGGCGGTGCTGAAGGTCGGCCAGAACATCAAGTACGACATGGCGGTGTTCCGCCGGCACGAAATCGAGATCGGCCCCGTCGACGACACGATGCTGATCTCGTTTGTCCTCGACGCCGGCAAGAACAATCACGGCATGGACGAGTTGGCCGAGCTGCATCTTGGCCAGAAGACCATCAAGTTCTCCGACGTGGCCGGCAGCGGCGCCAAGCAGGTGACCTTCGACAAGGTGCCGCTCGACAAGGCGCGCGACTATGCCGCCGAGGATGCCGACGTCACCATGCAGCTCTGGGCGCGTCTGAAGCCTCGCCTGGTGCCCGAGCGCGTGACATCGATGTACGAGACGATCGAGCGGCCGCTGATCCCGGTGCTGCTCACGATGGAAAGCGCCGGCATCAAGGTCGATGCGCTGAAGCTCAAGGGGCTGAGCGCCGACTTCGAGAAGCGGCTGGCCGAACTCGAGGGCGAGATCCACAAGATCGCCGGCCGCGAATTCAATGTCGGCTCGCCCAAGCAGCTGGGCGAAATCCTGTTCGACGAGCAGAAGCTGCCGGGCGGCAAGCGCAACAAGAACGGCTCGTGGGCGACCGACGCCTCGGTGCTCGACGATCTCGCGGCGCAAGGCCATCCGCTGCCGGTGAAGATCCTGGAGCATCGCCAGCTCGCCAAGCTGAAGGGCACCTACACCGACGCGCTGGTGCGCCAGGTCGATGCCAAGACCGGCCGCGTGCACACCTCGTATCACATGACCGGCGCCGCGACCGGCCGCCTCGCCTCGACCGATCCCAACCTGCAGAACATCCCGGTGCGCAGCGAGGAAGGCCGCAAGATCCGCCAGGCCTTTATTGCCGAAACGGGCCACAAGCTGCTCAGCGCCGACTATTCGCAGATCGAGCTGCGCCTCCTGGCGCATGTCGCCGATATCCCGGAACTGAAAGAAGCCTTCGCGCGCGGCGACGACATCCACGCCATCACGGCGAGCGAAATGTTCGGCGTGCCGGTGAAGGGCATGGACCCGCTGATGCGGCGCCGCGCCAAGGCGATCAACTTCGGCATCATCTACGGCATCTCGGCCTTCGGCCTGGCCAACCAGCTCGGCATCGGCCAGCAGGAGGCGAAGGACTATATCGGCAAGTACTTCCAGCGTTATCCGGGCATCCGCGATTACATGGACCGCACCAAGGACTTCGCGCGTAAGCACGGCTATGTGCTGACGCCGTTCGGCCGCAAGATCCACCTCAGGTTCATCCACGACAAGAGCCAGGGCATGCGCGCCTTCGCCGAGCGCGCCGCGATCAACGCGCCATTGCAGGGTGGCGGCGCCGACATCATCAAGCGCGCCATGATCCGCCTGCCGGCCGCGCTGGCCGCCGCGAAGCTCAAGGCGAGGATGCTGCTGCAGGTCCACGACGAGCTGCTGTTCGAGGTGCCCGAGAAGGAACTCGACAAGACCAGGGACGTGACGCGCAAGATCATGGAAAGCGCCGCCTCGCTCACCGTCCCGCTGGTCGTCGATACCGGCGTCGGCGACAACTGGGCGGCGGCGCACTGACGCTACTCGCCAGCCGACACACCCACTGTCATCCCGAGCGCAGCGAGGGACCTTTAGGTCACAACAAAGGTCCCTCGCTGCGCTCGGGATGACAATCTTGGAGTATGCTCGTTCCGTGAGTCATCAAGAGGGAACGCCATGAAGATCTGGGGCCGCGCCAATTCGATCAATGTGATGAAGGTGCTGTGGGCCGCCGACGAGTGCGGGCTCAAGTACGAGCGCGAGGATGTCGGCGGGGCGTTCGGCGGCAACGACCAGAAATGGTACCTCGACATGAACCCCAACGGCGTCGTGCCGACCATCGACCATGGCGGCCGCATCATCTGGGAGAGCAATTCGGCGGTGCGCTATCTCACCGCCAAATATGCCGCCGGCAGCCTGTGGCCCACCGATCCCGGCCTGCGCAGCGAAGCCGACCGCTGGATGGACTGGCAGCTCAGCACGATCTCGGACGTCATGCGCATCGCCTTCTGGGGCCTGATCCGCACGCCGCCGGAGAAGCGCGACATGGGCGCCATCAACAAGGCCGCGGACGAAGCAGGGAAGCTCTACAGCCGCCTCGACGGCCATCTCGCCAATCGCGCCTACGTGGCCGGCAGCCACTTCACGATGGGCGACATCCCGGTCGGCTGCTTCATCCATCGCTGGTATGCGCTGGAAATAGAACGCCCGGACCTGAAGAACGTCCGGGCGTGGTACGAGCGGCTCATGACGCGCCCGGCCTATGCCAAGCACGTCATGATCAAGCTGACCTGACTATTTGCGCTTCGGCAGCTTGGAGCTCTCGGCCACGATGGCGCGGTCGACCACCGTGAACAGATAGGCGTCCGGCGACAGGGTGCAGCCGCCGCGCACCAGATGGGCGAGCTGGGCGCCCTGCTCCCCGTCGGGGATCATGACGCCGCGCACCCTCGCCGAATGCTCGGCGAGGAACACGGACAGCGCCTTGCGGGCTTCCGGGTTCATCGCATGCGCTTCGCGGCAGGTGATGTAGGCCGCCTGGTCGAAATTGAGCGGCGGCATTGCAGCCGGCGTTTGGGCCTGGGCGGAGGCCGAGACGGCGACAAGGGCTGCGAGCGAGAGGAGAAACCTCGAGGTCATCTGGGTCTCCCTTACTTGCTGTTGCCGATGGCGGTGCCGCCGATATAGCCGACCGCGCCGCCGATCAGGCCGGCACCGACCACCGCGCCGAAGCTGCCGCCGGTCGCCAGGCCGATGCCGGTACCGGCCGCCGCGCCGACCAGCGCACCGGTCTGGCCGTCCGACAGGTTGCTGGTGTTGCAGCCACCCAGGAAGCCCGCAGCCACGATCAACGTCAGGATCTTCGTCTTCATCAAATCTCTCCCCACACCACGCTGCTTCCGTTACGGAGGCGTCATATCCGCCTTCACCCAACCCTTATCAGGATTGAAGGTGTTAATCACACCGGCACGCTGCGCCGTCTCCGGCCCGAGATCCTGCTGGTAGACCTCGCCCTTGTAGTCGACGATGAAGGTCATCACGCCGGTCACGCCATACTTCACCGGCCAGGCGATGGCGCCAAAGCCGCCCATCATGCGGCCGTTCACGATGTAGTCGCGCGCGCCGCCCGGCGCCGCCGCGCCCTGTCCGTAGAGCAGGCGGAAGTAGTAGCCGTAATGGCCGTCCGGCGACTTGCCGTCGGCCTGGGCGCGGGCGACCGCCGGCCCCAGCGGGCTCTGCGGCTCGCCGGGCTTGGTTTCCCAGTAGAGCCCGTCCATGCGGCCGGGCGAGCTGAGCAGGCGGCGCGCATAGACCGGCGAGCCGACCTTCATGGGATCGAGGGCGACGTAGTCACGCTGGGCGTCGACGATGGCCAGCATCGTCTGCACCACGGCGGCTTCGTCGTGGCCGATCTGGCGGAGCCGCATCGCGCGCCAGCCCGCCTCCGCATCGAAACGCCATTCGGCGCCGTCCTTCACGATGGGAATGGGCAGCGTCCAGCCGTCCTTGCCGGCCACGATCGTCGCCTTGTCGCCGGAGACCTTGACCTCATGGCTTTGGTCCCAGGCCGCGAGATAGGCCGCACGCCGCGCCTTGACCTGTTCGGACGTCGTCGGCACGAACTCCTGCCACTGCGGCCCGAGCAACGTGCCCAGGGTCTTCACATCGGATTTGCGGACGGCGTCGGTGAAGGCGTCGGCGGCCGCCTCGGCCGTCGGAAAGCCCTGGACCTTGGTGGCCTGCTGGGCAATCGCGCCCCCTGCCAGCGCCCCCGCAAAGCCCGCGAGCACGACAAGGGCGAGAAGGCCCCGCCGGAATATCGAGCCGCTCATCGCCGTCCTCCGCCAAACCTGTCACCGCCGCCACCACCGAAACGATCACCGCCGCCGCTCCAGCTGCGATTGCCCCAGGACTGGCTGCCGCGGTCGAAGTCGCGGCTGGCACCGTTGCCGCCGCGGTTGATGTCGTCGAACGCACCGCGATTGCCTGCGGCGCGATTCTCCCAGTTGCGATTCTCCGCCGCCCGGTTTTCGGCAGGGCGGTTCTCGGCGGGCCGTTGCGTGTAGTTGCCGCGCCCGTCGAGCTGGCCACGGAACTGCTCGCGCTGCTGCGCATCGGGACGGTTCTGACGGTACTCCTGCCGCTCGGCCGGCGTGCGGTACGGCACGCCGTCGCGATGCGCCGGATCGTGGCTCCACTGGCCGTTGCGATAGCGGTCGGCGTTGAAGTTATTGGTGATGTTGGTCGCCCGGTTGACGTTCACCGTCGTGTAGCTGGCGCCCCAGCCGCCGCCGGCATAGCCCCAGTGCCAGCCGCCGAACATCGCGGCACCTGCGGCGACGCCCAGGCCGAACATCATGCCGGTCATCAGCGCCGCGCCGTAATTGGGCGGCGGCGGATAATAGGGTGGCGGATAGGACGGATAGGGCCACGGGCCGTAGGCCCAGGCCGGATTGTAGTAGGGAACGTAGAGCACTTCCGGATTGGCCGGCTCGATGACGATCGCAGTGGCGCCGCCGCTCGATTGCGTCGTCACCTTCTGCTGCGGCGTCGACTTCAGGTTGCCGGCGGCCTCGGCCTTGGCGCGCAGGCGCTGGACCGCAGTCGCGACGTCCTTCTGCTGGCCGATCATCGCGTCGCCGAGCTTCTGGGTCCAGTCGAGCTGGTTGCTCATCATCTGCAGGGTCTGCGGAAAGGCGACCAGCGACTTCACGCTGACGTCCCAGCTCTTGTCCTTGACGGCCGCAACCGCGGCATCGCCCTTGAGGTTGGGATTGGCCTGCGACCAGCGTGCCGCCTCGACGACCTCCAGCGGATAGGTCGCGGCCATCAGCACCTGCGACAGCAGCGCATCGGGATAGAGCGCGATGGGCGCCAGCATCTGGTCGAGCTGTTCGGTGGTGAAGGGCTTGTTGCTCTCCTGGGCGCGGACTGCGAAGGGAGCAAGGACGAGCGCGGCTGTCGACAATGCAAGAAGTCTGCGTCGTTCCATGTGCTACTCGTCCCTTGAAAGACCCACCGAAAAGAACGGCGGCACACTAACGGCGAAGACTATCTCCCGTCCAGCACATGCCCGCTACATGAGGCGCCCGTTACATGAGGCGATACACCTGCTCGGGTTCTTCCCGGCCCTTCATGTGCCGCAGCTCCGGCGTCGGCAATGTCCCCAGAACCTCCGGGTGCTTCATCGCCTCGATCGTGTCGCCGCTCACCAGCACGATCACGTCCTCATCGTCGCGCATGAACTCCTTGCCGAGCTGCTCGAAGCGCTGCGCCACGTTCACGGTATCGCCGACCACGGTGTAGTTGACCCGGCCGGGCGCGCCGATATTGCCCACGACCACCGGACCGGAATGCAGACCGACGCGCAGGCGCACCGGCGGCTGGCCGGCGGCGGCACGCTGGCGATTGTCCTCCTGCACCACGCGGCCCATTTCGAGCGCGGCATGAACCGCATGGTCGGCATGGTCTTCCATTTTCGAGAGCCCGCCCCACACGGCCATGACGCAGTCACCGATATACTTGTCGATCACGCCGTGGTCGTTCTCGATGCAGGCCCCCAGCAGGGCGAAATGGTGGTTGAGCATGTCGGCCGTTTCCTGCTCGGGCAGTTCCTCGGCCTGCGGCGTGAAGCCCACGATGTCGGTGAACATCACCGTGACGTCGCGGCGGCGCGACGCCACCGCCTCCTCGCCCATCTCCATCAGCCGGAAGACGAGACGGTGCGGCACGTAGGCGCCGAACCACTTGAGCGCGCCGCGCGCCTTGTCGAGACTGTGGCCGGCATCGTCGATCTCGCGCAGGCGCGACCGGCGATGGAAGGGCTGGTCGAACTTGAGCTGCTCGATCGATTCGGCGGCCGAGGTCAGCGTGCGGATCGAGCGCGCCATGCTGAGGCCCATGAACAGCGCCAGCAGCGTGGCCACGGCCAGCGTGGCCGCGCCCACGATGGCGCCGTTGGTCAACCGGTCGAGATCGCCGGTCGCGTCCTCGACCGGGAAATACTGACCGACGATCCATGGATCGGGCCCGAAGCGCTTCAGCTCGCGATAGACGAACATCCAGCGCCGGCCGCCCTCCTCGACGATATGGCCGAGCGAGCCCAGCGCCCGGTCGATCCGCGGCGAACGCACCGGCGGGTCCCAGATCTTGGCCAGCACCGGATCGTCGACTTCCTTGATCGTCGGCAGCGGTCGTTGCTCGGAAAGGCCGAGCCCTCGCGGATCGATCAGGCGCCGCGCCGCCAGGACCTGGTCGCGACCGACCAGGATGAAGTAGCTGGTGTCGCCGCCGATCTTCGGATCGCCGATGAGATAGGAGAGATCGCCCACCGCCACCGTGGCGATCAGCCCGCCGATGAAGGCATTGTCGATGCGCCGCACCGGCGTGCGCACGTTGACCACCGGCTGCTTGAAAGCCTCGCTCCAGAACAACGCGCCCCAGAACGTATTCTGTGCCGTCTGAAGCTGGCGGAAGCGCTCCATCCCCTGCGGCTGGTCGACGAGCGAGATCGTGTCGCGTTCGATCCTTCCGTCGGGCTCGCGAATGGCGCGATGGAGCTTGAGGTCGAGCGTGGCGAAGCCGACCGCCGAGACGGCCGGCACCTGCTGCATCATGACGGCCAGGGCTTCGCGCACGTCGACCGGCGATTCGATGTCGATACGGCCCGCGGCGGCGAGTTTGGCGATCAGCTCAAGCTGTTCGCCCACCGGATCGAGCCGGCTTCGCACCAGTGCCACCTGGGCATCGACCACACGGGCCGCGTGGTCGACCAGCAGCCGCTCGGCCGTGCCGGTCGCACCGGCGAGCACGACGATGTAGGCGATGCCCGAAATCAGCGCGAGCGAGACGAAGGCAAGCGCCATCGCCGCGACCAGCGGCAACCGCCAGGGCCGGCGGGCTGCGATAGTGGAGGGAGTGTCGGAAAGCGGGCTCACGCGGCGGACATCATAGGATGTCCGCCGCGCTTAGGCGATGACGTCTCAGGCGGCGGCGCGGATGGCCGACTTGTTGACCTTGTCGTCGACGTGGCTCTCGAACTGCTGGAAGTTCTTCTCGAAGCGCTGGGCGACGTCGCGCGCGGCGCTGTCGTAGGCCTTCTTGTCCTTCCAGGTGGTCTTCGGATTCAGCACCTCGCCCGGCACGTCCGGGCAGGCGCTCGGCACCTGCATGCCGAAGTGCGGATCGGTCGTGGAGGCGGCCGCGGCCAGCGTGCCGTCCAGCGCGGCACGGACCATCGCGCGGGTGTGACGGATCGACATACGCTCGCCGACGCCGAAACCGCCGCCCGACCAGCCGGTGTTCACCAGCCAGCACTTCACATTCTGCTTGGCCATCTTCTCGCCCAGCATCTTGGCGTAGACTGTGGGATGGCGCGGCATGAACGGCGCGCCGAAGCAGGTCGAGAAGGTCGCCTGCGGCTCGGTCACGCCCTTCTCGGTGCCGGCGACGCGCGCCGTGTAGCCCGAAAGGAAGTGGTACATCGCCTGCTCCGGCGAGAGCCTCGAGATCGGCGGCAGCACGCCGAACGCATCGGCCGTCAGCATCACGATGTTCTCCGGCGTGCCGGCGATGCCGGTCGGAGAGGTGTTCGGGATGAAGTCGAGCGGATAGCAGGCGCGGGTATTCTCCGTATAGGTGCCGTCGTCGAGGTCGAGGCGGCCGGTCGCCGGATCGATCACGACATTCTCGAGCACCGTGCCGAAGCGGCCGGTGGTGGCATAGATCTCGGGCTCGGCCTCGCGGCTGAGCTTGATCACCTTGGCGTAGCAGCCGCCCTCGAAGTTGAAGAGGCTGTCCTCGGCCCAGCCATGCTCGTCGTCGCCGATCAGGGTGCGCGTCGGATCGGCCGACAGCGTGGTCTTTCCGGTGCCCGACAGGCCGAAGAAGATCGCGACGTCGCCCTTGGGACCGACATTGGCCGAGGCGTGCATGGGCAGCACGTTCTTGTCCGGCAGCAGGTAGTTCAGGATGGTGAACACCGACTTCTTGATCTCGCCGGCGTACCAGGTGCCGCAGATCGCCACGACCCGCTCGGTGAAGTTCACCAGGATGGCGCAATCGGACGCCGTGCCGTCGAGCTTGGGATCGGCCTGGAAGCCCGGCAGGTTCAGGATCGTGAACTCCGGCTTGAAGCCTTCGAGTTCCTCGGGCCTGGGCCGCAGGAACATGTTGCGGGCGAAGAGATTGTGCCACGCCGTCTCGTTCACCACGCGCACGCCGATGCGATGCGCCGGATCCGCGCCGGCCCAGCAGTCGCGCACGAACAGGTCGCGGCGCTGCGCATAAGCGATCATGCGATTGTAGAGGGCGCGATAGCGGTCGGGCGTGATCGCCTTGTTGGTCTTGCCCCAGTCGATGCGGCCCTTGCTCTCGGAATCCTCGACGATGAACTTGTCGTTGGGCGAGCGGCCGGTATGGATGCCGGTGCGCACCACCAGCGCGCCGCCATCGGCCACCACGCCTTCATGGCGACGAACCGCTTCCTGATAGAGGGCGGGAACCTGGAGGTTCCAGTAGACGTTGCTCAGATTCTTCAGTCCGAGCGCTTCCAGTCCGAATTTGGGTACGATGAAGCCCGCCTGATGCACTGCGTTTCTCCTGCTTTCCGGCCGATCCGAATGGCGAAGGTGTTCTTGCCCCATGCGCTACTGGCAGGACCGAAAGGAGGCAAGCCCCTTGCGACAAGTTAGTGTCGGCGACAGTGTGAATCGGTCTTCGCAACCGCGAGAAGAATGCTGCGGCGCGAAACCGTTGCCTCCGTACGCACTTACCTCAGGCCACGGCACGTGCCTTGCCGACCAAGCTCACCAAAACCTTGCGCGCTTCGCCAGCGGCTTGCAGGGGTACTTCGAAGGAGAGGCGTGCGACCTGCCCGCCGAGCCGCAAATCGATCCCTTCGGGATCGATGCCGGTCATCTTCCAGCCGCTGCCCGACAGGCCGATCAATTTCTCGGCGTAGAGCTGGACGGCGTCGCCGTGGTCCTCTTTCATGTGCCCGACGATTCCCGGCTCGGCCTCGGCAAGGCCGGCGGCCTGCGGCGGCGCGAGTTCCATGGCACCGATCCAGCTTATCTTGCCGAAGCCGCCGACCAGGTGGGCCCGCTCGACCGCGATGCGATAGAAGGCGAAATCCTTGAAGCCGGCATACAGCGCGGCGTCGGGGTGGCGGGCCAGGAAGCGGGCCTTCAAACGCTCGTCGGTGGTCCGCTCGGCGCGTCCCAGAACGGTCACGCGCGGTCCGGTCAGGGGCTGGTCGAGACCGGCGGTGCCGTCGAACAGCAGCGAGACCCGGCCATCGGCCTGGATCGCCTTGGTATGCTCGGCGAGATCGCTCAGCAGCAGGATCGGCGACAGGTCGTGGTCGACCGCCACCAGCACCAGCGAGGCATAGGGCCAGCCGGCCGGTTCGCCTGGCAGGGCGGTCGCGAGGGAAGCCCGGTCGAGGCTTCGCAAAAGGCCGCGCACGGTGCGGGGCATGTCGTTCTGGGTCATTTTCGGATCAAAAAAGCCGCAATTATTCGTTGAGTATTATGGACCGGGGAGGCGGCGGCGACGGCCCGGTCTGTGATAGCATGGTCCAATTGCCGTTGTCCGCTGCAGGAGAAGCCACGCCGTGCGCAAGAACATCGCCCTCGTCGACGACGATCGCAACATCCTCACCTCGGTGTCGATGCTGCTCGAAGCCGAAGGGTTCCAGATCAAGACCTACAACGACGGTGCGTCGGCTTTGGAAGGCCTCAACCAGGCGCCCCCGGACCTCGGTATCTTCGACATCAAGATGCCGCGGATGGACGGGATGGAACTCCTGAACCGCATTCGCAAGACCCAGCAGTTCCCGGTGATCTTCCTCACGTCGAAGGACGAGGAGATCGACGAAGTGCTGGGCCTGCGCATGGGCGCCGACGACTTCATCCGCAAGCCCTTCTCGCAGCGCCTGCTGCTGGAGCGCATCCGCGCCGTGCTGCGTCGCGCCGATGTCGGCGGCGCCAAGGGCGAAGCCGCCGCCGAGCGCATCGTGCGCGGCGAGCTGGTCCTCGACCCGAGCCGCCACCAGTGCACCTGGAAGGGCAAGGAGGTGCACCTCACGGTCACCGAGTTCCTGCTCCTGAAGTCGCTCGCCGAGCGGCCCGGCCACGTGAAGAACCGCGACCAGCTGATGGATGCGGCCTACGGCGAGACGATCTACGTCGACGACCGAACCATCGACAGCCACATCAAGCGCGTCCGCCGCAAGTTCCGCGAGGTCGATGGCGAGTTCGAGCAGATCGAAACGCTGTATGGCATCGGATATCGATACCGCGACTCCTGATCCCGCAGCGGATCGGCACGGCCGGCAGACTCTAAGCGCCCGGCTCGTCACGGCGCTCGGTCGATTTTTCCCACGCGCGGTGCCCAGGGCACCGGCGACGATGGGAGCTGCCGAGTCGCCATCACTGCTGCGCCGGCGGCGCAGCAGCGGCCGTGGCTATTCGCCCCTGACGCGGCGCATCCTGCTGCTCAACCTGATCCCGGTCGCGCTGCTGACCCTCGGCGCCGTCTACCTCAGCGACTACGAGGAAGAGCTGATCGACACCGAGCTCGCCTCGCTGCTGGTGCAGGGCGAGATGGTGGCCGCCGGCATCGGCGAGGTCGCGGTGGTCGGCGGCGAGACCACGGTGAACCGCATGGACACCGAGGCGGCCCGCCAGCTGCTGACGCGGCTGGTGCGGCCGACCGGCGTGCGCGCGCGCCTGTTCAGCGAGACCGGCGAGCTGCTGGGCGATTCGGCGATGCTGAACGAGGTGGGCCGCATCCATGTCGTGCCGCTGCCGCCGCCCGAGGTGCCGGTCGAGCCCGATGCCGAACCCAGCATCGGAGAGCGCATCAGCGAATGGATCGCCCGCCAGCTCTCCCGCGTCGATCACTATCCCGAATATATCGACAAGCCGGTGCCGACCCTGCGCGACTTCCCCGAGGCGGCGAGCGCGTTGCGCGGCTTCAACGCCTCGGCCGTGCGCAGCGCCGGCGACGGAAGGCTGATGCTGAGCGCCGCGGTGCCGGTCCAGCGCTACAAGCAGGTGCTGGGCGCCCTCCTCCTGACGCGCGACAATCGCGCCATCGCGGCCTCGCTGCGCGAGGTCCGCTACGACATGCTGACCATCGCCGCGGCGGCGCTCGGCATCACGGTGCTGCTGTCGCTCTATCTCGCCGGCACGATCACGCAGCCGATCGTGCGCCTCGCCCGCGCCGCCGACGAGGTTCGCCTCGCGCGTGAGAGCCGACCGGAGATTCCCGACCTCGGCAAGCGCGGCGACGAGATCGGCGACCTGAACGACGCGCTGCGCTCGATGACCGAGGCGCTGTGGCTGCGCATCAACACCATCGAGAGCTTCGCCGCCGATGTCGCGCACGAGCTCAAGAATCCGCTGACGTCGCTGCGATCGGCGATCGAGATGGCGGGACATCCCAATCTCGACGCCGAACGCCGCGCCAAGCTGATGAGCATCGTCATGGACGACATCAACCGGCTCAACCGGCTGATCTCAGATATCTCCGACGCCTCGCGGCTCGACGCCGAGCTGATGCGCGGCGAGGTGAGGCCGGTCGACCTCGACAAGCTGCTGCGTGACATGGTCCACCACTATGCGGTGACGGCCAGCCAGAAGTCCGGCGTCGAGGTCGAGTTCCGCGTCGCCGCCAATCCGCCGTTCGTGGCGCACGGCCACGACGGCCGCTACGGCCAGGTCTTCCGCAACGTCATCGACAATGCCCTGTCCTTCGCCCCGAAGGGCTCGCGCATCCTCGTCGAACTGAGCCGCGAGCCGCGCAACGGCCCCTTCGTGGTCACCATCGACGACGAGGGCACGGGCATTCCCCCGGACAATCTCGAATCGATCTTCCAGCGCTTCTACTCGGAGCGTCCGACCGAGCATTTCGGCCAGCATTCCGGCCTCGGCCTGTCGATCTGCCGGCAGATCGTCGAGACCTATGGCGGCACGATCGCCGCCACCAACCGGCACGGTCCCGACGGCAAGGTGCTGGGCGCACGCTTCACCGTCCGGCTGCCTGCGGCCAGCGGTCGCAAGTGATCCTCTGACGTGGCGGTCAAGGTCACGACCTTCGTTCATGCCACCTGCGTCGCCTTGCGGATCGGCAGGAACTGGCGCGGCGTGCTGTTGCGCGGGCCTTCGGGCGCCGGCAAGTCCGATCTCGCGCTTCGTCTCATCGAAGTCGGCGCGCGGCTGGTCGCCGACGATCAGACCGCGCTGGTTCAACAGGGAAGCGGCCTCGTCGGCACACCGCCCGGTACAATTGTCGGCCTGCTGGAAGTCCGCGGAGTCGGGATCGTGAAGCTCGGCCGCGGCCAGCTCCTCGCGCGGGTGCCGGTCGCGCTCCTGGTCGATCTCGTGCCGTCCGACCGGATCGAACGCCTGCCCGATCCGGCCCGTGAAAATCTGCTGGGGGTCGACCTGCCGGTCCTGGCCCTTGCTCCGTTCGAGGTATCCGCCCCTGCGAAGTTGCGCCTTGCCCTCGCGCAAACCGCAGCCGCATGATCCGGCACGCGTAGCTCATGCCGGACAATTCCACCTCTTCCTCTCCTGACACGACGCACGACACGCGCCGTCCGTTCGTCGTGGTGACCGGCCTGTCCGGCGCGGGCCGGGCAACGGCGCTGAACGTGCTCGACGACCTGGGCTATGTCGCCGTCGACAACGTGCCGCTGCCGCTGCTCGACGATCTGATGCGCTCGACCGGCGGCGAGGCCGGCGAAAAGGCCCGGCCCCTCGCCCTCGGCATCGATACCCGCACCTTCGGCTTCGACGCCCGCAAGCTCGTGGCGCGTATCGGCGAACTGCGCAGCCATCCCGGCCTGGCCGCCCGGCTGCTGTTCCTCGAGGCCGACTCCGAGACGCTGCAGCGGCGCTACACCGAAACGCGCCGCCCCCATCCGATGGCGCCCGACCGCCCGGTGGTCGACAGCATCATCGAGGAGCGGCGGCAGATCGGCTGGATGCGCGAATCCGCCGACGTCTCCATCGACACCTCGTCGCTCTCGCCGCACCGGCTGAAGCAGATCCTCGCCGGCCATTTTGGCCTCGGCCTCAGCGCCGGGACGCGCATTTCCGTGATGTCGTTCTCGTTTCGTCGCGGCCTGCCGCGCGAGGCCGACCTGGTGTTCGACGCGCGGTTCCTCAAGAACCCGCACTACGATCCCGTACTGAAGCCCCTCACCGGCCGCGATCCGGCGGTGGCGGCGTTCATCGCAACCGACCCCGACTACCGCCCGTTTGTAAACAATCTGCAGGCCCTGATCGGGCCGCTGCTGCCGCGTTTCGATGCCGAGGGCAAGAGCTATTTGACCATCGCCATCGGGTGCACTGGCGGTAAGCACAGGTCGGTAGCATTGGCCGAGCAGCTTGCAGACTGGTTGCGAAGCGCGGGCCGGTCGGTCACTCTCTCGCACCGGGACGTCGGGGCGGCCGGGGAGGCCGTTGGCGCAGGGTAGAGCACAGAATGATTGGTATCGTACTCGTGACTCACGGCAATCTGGCGCAGGAATTCAAAGCCGCGCTGGAACATGTCGTCGGTCCGCAGCAATGCATGTCGACCGTCTGCATCGGGGCCGACGACGACATGGAAAAACGGCGCGGGGAAATACTCGAGAGGGTCCGGGCCTGTGAAACGGGCGAAGGCGTGATCGTGCTGACCGACATGTTCGGCGGCACGCCCTCCAATCTCGCGATCTCCATCATGGAACAGGCGCGGGTCGAGGTGCTGGCCGGCGTCAACCTGCCGATGCTGGTGAAGCTCGCCAGCGTCCGCACGCGGCCCATCGCCGAGGCGGTGCGCATGGCGCAGGAAGCCGGCCGCAAGTACATCACCGTCGCCTCCCGCATCCTCGCCAAGGAAGCTTCGTGAGCGATGCAGCCTCAAGCGCGGCGGCCGGCATCGGCGCCCTGAAGAGAAACCTCGCGATCGCCAACAAGCGTGGATTGCACGCCCGCGCCGCCGCCAAGTTCGTCCGCACGGCGGGCCAGTTCGACGCGGTCGTCCGCGTTGCCTACAAGGGCCAGGAAGTGTCCGGCCTTTCGATCATGGGCCTGATGATGCTGGCCGCCGGCATCGGCAGCTCGATCGAGGTCATCTGCTCGGGCAGGCAGGCCGCGGACGCGATGGCCGCCATCTCGACCCTCGTCGAAGGCAAATTCGGCGAAGATTGAGCGAGCGGTGAGCCGCGCATAAAGGCTCACGCATACCGACATAAATTCTTGCTTATATGTTGATCCGGCGCGTTGAGGCGGTCCCGCGCCGCTGTTAAGACACGCCCGCTTTCACATTTCGCCGCCTGCCGAAACCGGCACAGCAAGGAGCGCCACATGGCTCAGGACTACATCGTCAAGGATATCGGGCTCGCCGATTGGGGCCGCAAGGAACTCGACATGGCCGAGACCGAGATGCCGGGCCTGATGTCGATCCGCAAGGAATACGGGCCCAAGCAGCCGCTCAAGGGCGCGCGAATCGCGGGTTCGCTGCACATGACCATCCAGACGGGCGTGCTGATCGAGACGCTGAAGGCGCTGGGCGCCGACGTGCGCTGGGCCTCGTGCAACATCTACTCGACGCAGGACCATGCCGCGTCGGCGATCGCCAAGGCAGGCACGCCGGTCTTCG
Organism: Reyranella sp. GW821-FHT14A01; assembly: GCF_058803965.1. Taxonomy (NCBI): domain Bacteria; kingdom Pseudomonadati; phylum Pseudomonadota; class Alphaproteobacteria; order Hyphomicrobiales; family Reyranellaceae; genus Reyranella; species Reyranella sp. GW821-FHT14A01. The sequence continues at coordinate 387,314 of NZ_JBXAPM010000002.1, read as the reverse complement.
CCATCAAGGGCGAGAGCCTCGAGGAATACTGGGATTACACCCACAAGATCTTCGAATGGCATGACGGCGGCGAGCCGAACATGATCCTCGACGACGGCGGCGACGCCACCCTGCTGGTCCATCTCGGCGCGCGTGCCGAGAGGGATCCGTCGCTGGTTTCGAAGCCGACCAACGAGGAAGAGGAAGTCCTCTACAAGGCGATCCTCAAGACCAACAAGGAAAAGCCCGGCTGGTACGCCAAGCTCGGCGCCTCGATCAAGGGCGTCACCGAGGAGACGACGACGGGCGTCCATCGCCTCTACAACATGGCCAAGGAAGGCAAGCTGCTGTGGCCGGCCATCAACGTGAACGACTCGGTGACAAAGTCGAAGTTCGACAATCTCTACGGCTGCCGTGAATCGCTGGTCGACGGCATCCGCCGCGGCACCGATGTGATGATGTCGGGCAAGGTGGCGATGGTCGCGGGCTTCGGCGACGTGGGCAAGGGCTCGGCCGCCTCGCTGCGCCAGGCCGGCTGCCGCGTGATGGTCTCCGAGATCGATCCGATCTGCGCCCTGCAGGCGGCGATGGAAGGCTACGAGGTCGTGACGATGGAAGAGGCGGCGCCCAAGGCCGACATCTTCGTGACCGCGACCGGCAACGTCGACGTGCTGACGCTCGACCACATGAAGGCGATGAAGCACCGCGCCATCATCTGCAACATCGGCCACTTCGACAGCGAGATCCAGATCGCCTCGCTCCGGAACTTCAAGTGGCACAACGTGAAGCCGCAGGTCGACGAGGTCGAGTTCGCCGACGGCAAGCGCATCATCGTGCTGTCGGAAGGCCGCCTGGTGAACCTGGGCAACGCCACGGGCCATCCGAGCTTCGTGATGTCGGCTTCCTTCTCCAACCAGACGCTGGCCCAGATCGAGCTCTGGACCAACCCGGGCAAGTACGAGAAGCAGGTCTACACGCTGCCGAAGTTCCTCGACGAGAAGGTCGCGGCGCTCCACCTCGAGAAGGTCGGCGCCAAGCTGACCAAGCTCCGCCCCGACCAGGCCAAGTATATCGGCGTGCCCGAGGCCGGCCCGTTCAAGGGCGACCTCTACCGCTACTAGGCGGTTCGCAACGGCCCACAGCGGCCCGTGCTAAGAAGTCGGCATCGAAAGATGCCGACTTTTTCTTTGTCCCTTCCCGACGAGGCCGCGACCGAGCGGCTGGGCGCGGCGCTGGCCGACCGCCTGAGGCCGCGCGACGTCGTGGCGCTCGAAGGCGGTCTCGGCGCCGGCAAGACGACGCTGGCGCGCGCCATCCTGCGCGCCGCCGCGGGAGAACCGGCGCTGATCGTGCCCAGCCCCACCTTCACGCTGGTCGAGGTCTACGAAACGCCGCGCGGCAGCTTCTGGCATTTCGACCTCTACCGGCTGGAGGAGCCGGAGCAGGTCTTCGAGCTGGGCTGGGAAGAGGCGCGCGTCGACGGCGTGGCGCTGGTCGAATGGGCCGAGCGACTCGGCCCCCTGCTGCCGCGCGAGCGGCTCACCATCAGCCTGTCGATCCAAGGCGAAGGCCGCCTCGCGACCCTGGAAGGAGAATCCCGTTTTGGCGAAGTCTGAACGCGACCTGATGCGCGCCGAGTTCGTGAGCCGCGCCGGCTGGGGCGATGCCGGCGAGCGGCTGCTGGCGGGCGATGCCTCGTTCCGCAAGTATTTCCGATTGAGCCGGCCGCGCGGCTCGGCGGTCGTCATGGATGCGCCGCCGCCGCAGGAAGACGTGCGGCCGTTCGTGCGGATCGGCCGGCATCTGATCGGCCTCGGCCTCAGCGCACCGGAGATCCTCGCCGAGGACGCCGAGCATGGCTTCCTGCTGCTGGAGGATTTCGGCAACGACACCTATGCGCGCGTGCTGGCGGCGGGCGGCGACGAAGGCGAACTCTACAGCCGCGCGACCGACGTGCTGGTCGAGATCTATCGGGCCGGCGAACGCAGCCTGCTGCCGGGCCTCGGCGCTTACACCGGCGACGCACTGATCGAGGCGGCGATGCTGCTGCCCGAATGGTACCTGCCGGAAGCGACCGGCAAGCCGACGGATCCTGAGGAGACCGCGCGCTACGTCGCCGCCTGGCGCGAATGCCTGGCCACACTTCCTGCGACCGGCGAAACGCTGCTGCTGCGAGACTATCACAAGGACAATCTCCTGTGGCTGCCGTCGCGACCGGGCGTGAAGGCGTGCGGCCTGCTCGACTTCCAGGACGCGCAGCGCGGCCATCCCTCCTACGACCTCGTGTCGCTGATCGAGGATGCGCGCCGCGACGTGGCGCCCGCCGTCCATGCCGCCTGCCTCGACCGCTACATCGGCGAAGCGGGCATCGCCGATGCTGCCGGCTTCCGCACCGGCTTCGCGCTGATGGCCGCGCAACGCCATGCCCGCATCATCGGTCTGTTCGTTCGCCTGCTGCGGCGCGACGGCAAGCCCGACTACCTACAGCACCTGCCACGGGTCTGGCGCATGTTCGAGCGCGCCCTGCAGCATGAAGCGCTGACGCCGCTGCGCAGCTGGGTCGACCGCACCTTGCCGCCGGCGCTGCGCCGCATCGGAGCAACGTCGTGATCCGCAACGCCATGATCCTGGCGGCGGGCCGCGGCGAGCGCATGCGGCCCCTCACCGATTCGACACCCAAGCCGCTGATCCCCGTCGCCGGCCGCTCGATGCTGGAGCGTGCGATGGACCGGCTGCAACGCAGCGGCGTGCAGAACGTGGTCGTCAACGTGCATCATCTCGGCAACCAGATCGCCGACCGGCTCGGCGGCCGCGCCCGTATCATCCGCGAGGACCGGCTGCTCGAAACCGGCGGCAGCGTGCGCAATGCGCTGCCCCTGCTCGGCAATGCGCCGTTCTTCGTCCTGAACGGCGACGGGCTGTGGCGCGACGGACCGGAATCGATGCTGGGCCGCCTGGCCGAGGCATGGGACCCCAATCGCATGGACGCGCTGCTGCTGCTCCATCCGCTGGCAAAGGCCATCGGCCGCGAGGAGAAGGATCGCGGCGACTACTACCTCGAGCCCGACGGCAGGATCCGCCATCGCGGCACGGCCGAGACCGCGCCCTATATGTTCGCCAGCGTCTCGGTCTGCGATTCGCGCCTGTTCAAAGGCTCGCCCGAAGGCCCCTTCTCGCTGCTGAAACTGTGGACGCGCTCGGAGCAGGCGGGCCGCCTCCATGGCCTCGTGCATGACGGCGACTGGTTCCATGTCGGCACGCCGGCCGCGCTCGCCGAAGCCGAACGCGTGCTGGGATGAAGGGCCTCTTCACCATCGGCACGGAGCGTCGCTTCGCCGACGAGCTGGCGCGGGTGGTGCTGGCCGAGCATGGCGGCGATCCGCTCTCCCTCGCCGATGTGCTGATCCTGCTGCCGACACGGCGCTCGGTGCGTGCGCTCCGCGAAGCCTTCCTGCGCGCGGCCGATGGAACACCCACGATCCTGCCGCGCATGGCGCCGCTCGGCGATGTCGACGACGGCGAATGGGAAATCGCATCGGGCGAAGGCGATGCGCTCACCCTGCCACCCGCCATCGATCCCGCCGAGCGCGAGGCATTGCTGGCGCAACTGGTCGCGGCCTTCACCGACGACCAGGGCCATCCCATCGCGCAGTCGGCGGCGCAGGCCCTGAAGCTTGCACGCGAGCTCGGCCGCCTGCTCGACGAGTTGGCGATCGAAGGCGTCTCGTTCAGCCAGCTCGAAGGACTGGTCGAAGGCAACTTCGCCAGCCACTGGCAGCGCACCTTGAAATTCCTCGCCATCGTCGGCGAGCACTGGCCGCAGATGCTGGCCTCGCGTGGACAGATCGACGCCATCGAGCGGCGCACGATGGCGATCCGTAACCAGGCCACACGCTGGCGCACAAACCCGCCTTCGACTCCGGTGATCGCCGCGGGCTCGACCGGCTCACAGCCCGCAACGCGTGACCTTCTCGCCGCCATCGCCGACCTGCCGCAGGGTGCGGTCGTCCTGCCGGGCCTCGACCACGACATGGATGAAGCGAGTTGGGACGCGCTCGATCCATCGCATCCGCAATACGGCCTGCGCGAACTGCTGACGGCGCTCGGCCACACACGCGCCGATGTGATGGAATGGCCCGGCGCCACGAGCGGCTCGGCGCGCCATTTCCTCATCACCGAATTGATGCGGCCGGCGGAGACCAGCGACGCCTGGGTGAAACCGGAGGCCGCGTCGCTGGAGCATGTGACCCGCGCCGATTGCGCGACGCCGCACCAGGAAGCGCTGGTCGTGGCGCTGGCCCTGCGCAGCGTCCTCGACACACCGTCGCGCACGGCCGCACTGGTCACGCCCGACCGCGAACTGGCGCGAAGGGTCACCGCCGAGCTGAAGCGCTGGCAGATCGACATCGACGATTCGGCCGGTACGGCGCTCGCCGACACGGCACCAGCGGGCCTCCTTCATGCGCTGATCGCCACGGTCGACGCAGGCTTCGCGCCGGTCGAGCTGCTGGCTCTGCTGAAACATCCGCTGTGCACCTTGGGCATCGAACGCGCCGCCGTTCTCGATGCAACGCGGCGCCTCGATCGCAAATGCCTGCGCGGGCTGAAGCCGGCGCCGGGGCTGGCGTCGATCCGCGCCCGCGTCGACGAGACGAAGTTCGGCGATCCCGCCGACCGCGCCGCCGTACAGACGGTGATCGACCGGCTCGATGAAGCGACCGCAACGCTGGTCGAACTGATGCAGGGCGATGCGTCGCCGGACGCGATGCTCGATGCGACTGTTGCCGCGGCGGAGAAGATCGCATCGGTGGAGACGCTGTGGTCGGGCGATGCCGGCGCTGCGCTGGCCGACGTGCTGGGCCGCCTGCGCACCGCCTGGTCGAACCGGCCGGCCATCGCGTCCGGCGAATGGCCGGGGCTGCTCGCGGCGATGCTGGAGCCCGAGACCATCCGACCGGCCTTCGGCCGCCATCCCCGCCTCTCGATCTGGGGTCCGCTCGAAGCGCGTTTGCAGCGCGCCGACCTTCTGGTGCTGGGCGGCCTGAACGAAGGCACCTGGCCGCCTTCCGTCGAGACAGGCCCCTGGATCAACCGGCCGATGCGCAACGATCTCGGCCTGCAGCAGCCCGAGCGACGTATCGGTCTGTCGGCGCACGATTTCGTGGCGGCCCTCGGCGCCGAGAGGGTGCTGCTGACGCGCGCCGAGCGCGAAGGCGGCGCGCCCACCGTGCCGTCGCGCTGGCTGGCGCGCCTCGATGCCCTGTTCGGCTACGAGCCCGGCTCGGCGCCGGTCCCGGAATACATCCAGCGCGGCCGCCGCAGCTTCGTCGCCTGGGCCGAGGCGATCGACCGGCCGGACACTTACGCGCCCTGGCTGCGGCCCGAGCCGCGACCGCCCCTCGAAGCACGACCCACGCGCCTGTCCGTGTCCAGCGTCGAGCAGTGGCGACGCGATCCCTACGGGCTCTATGCGCGGCGCATCCTGGGATTGGAAGCACTTGATCCGCTGGAGGCCGAACTGGGTGCGGCCGATCGCGGCAATGCCTTACATAAGACTCTCGACGAATTCCTGCAGAGGCATCCGTCTGGAATCCTTCCGCCGGACGCTGTGCGGGAATTCGAGGAGCTGGGCGAGAAGCACCTCGCCGACCTGCTGACCGCGCCGGCGGAACGCGCCTTCTGGTGGCCGCGCTTCCAGCGCCTCGCGCGTTGGTTCGTTGCCCACGAAAATGCGCGCCGCGCCAATGGGACCAGGTTGCTGACCAGCGAGAGCAACGCCGCGATGACTGTCGGACCCGCCTCGCGCCCGTTGCGTATCGAGGCGCGCGCCGACCGGGTCGACGATCTGGGGGACGGCGCCTGGGAGATCATCGACTACAAGACCGGCCGCGTGCCGACCAAGGACGAACTCGACGCACTGTTTGCGCCGCAGCTTCTGCTCGAGGCGGCGATGGCCGAGCGCGGCGGCTTCGACAAGATCACCGGCAAGGCCGAGACCGTGCACCTCTCCTACTGGCAGGCCAATGGCCTCGGCGACGGCGGCAAGGTGAGCGAGATCAAGGGCAGCGACGAACTGGTGGCCGCGATGATGGCGCTGGTCGAGAAGATGGCCGACCACTTCGCCAATCCGAATACGCCCTATCCGGCGCTGCCCTGGCCCGCCTATGGCCCCTACTTCAACGACTACGCTCATCTCGAGCGGGTCGCCGAATGGTCGACGGCGGGAGGCGGCGAGGAATGAGCGACGTGCTCGACGCCATCGCCCTCGCGACCGAAGCGCAGCGGCGCGCCACGACACCCGATCATTCGGCTTGGGTCGTGGCCAATGCCGGCACCGGCAAGACGAAGGTCCTCACCGACCGCGTGACGCGGCTGCTGCTGGACGGGGTGAAGCCCGAGCGCATCCTCTGCCTCACCTTCACCAAGGCGGCGGCTGCCGAGATGCGGAACCGCCTCGCCCACCAGCTCGGGCGCTGGGCGCTGGGCGACGAGGCGACGCTCGACAGCGCCATCGCCAGGCTGATCGACAAGGCACCGGACCCGGCCCGGAGGGTCGTGGCGCGTCGCCTGTTTGCGCGCGTGCTCGATGCGCCGGGCGGCATCAACATCCTCACCATCCATGCCTTCTGCCAGGCGCTGCTGAAACGCTTCCCGCTCGAAGCGGGCGTCGCGCCCGGCTTCGAGATCCTCGACGAGGCCGAGGCCCTGACCATCCTGCGACGCGTGCAGGACGAGCAGATGGAAGATCTGGCGCAGAGCGACGCGCCACCCGCGCTGGCCGCCGCCCTCGCCACCGTCGCCGCCAAGGTCTCGATCGCCGAATACTCCGAGCTGATGATGCGGCTGCTGAGCGAACGCGCCTGGCTGTTGACCCATGTCGTTGACGAAGCCGGTCTCGCGAAACTCGGGCAGCGGCTGCGCCGTCAACTGAAGTGCGAGCGTGCGGCGCCGCTCGACGAAGCCGCCCTGCGCGAGGCGGCGCGGGCCATGATCGAAACCGGCGGCAAGACCGATGCGCCGAACGGCCAGAAGATCGCAAGCTGGCTGGCCGACGACCGCAATGATCTGAGCCCCGCCTATCGCAGCGTGTTCTTCACCACCGAAGGACAGGTGCGCAAGACGCTGGCGACCAAGGCAGCACAGAAGCGCCTGCCGGGCATCGTCGACATCCTCCCGGCCGAGGCCGAACGTCTCGAATGCGCGCAGGGACAGGCGCTGGTCGAGCTGACCCTTGCCCTGCTGCGGCTCGGCCTCGACGTCGCCGACCGCTACACGCGCGCCAAGCGGCGGCGCGCCGTGCTCGACTATGACGACCTGATCGTCGCCACGCGCCGTCTTCTGGAAAGCGCGGAGAGCGCCGCCTGGGTCCTGTTCAAGCTCGACGGTGGCATCGACCATGTGCTGGTCGACGAGGCGCAGGACACCAATCCCGACCAATGGGAAGTGATCCGTCGCCTCACCGAGGAGTTCTTCGTGGGCGAAGGCGCGGTCGGGCGTAGCCGCACGATCTTCGCGGTCGGCGACACCAAGCAGTCGATCTTCGGCTTCCAGCGCGCCGATCCGCGCAAGCTGAAGGAAATGCGCGAATGGTTCGACGAGCGCAGCCGCGTTGCCGACCGGATCTTCGTGCCGGTCGAACTCAACGTCTCCTTCCGCTCGACGCCGGCCGTGCTGGATGCCGTCGACTGGGTGTTCGGCGAGATCGAGGCTGCGAAGGGCGTCGGCGAGCCGGGCGATGTCGTCCACCTGCCCAGCCGCAAGAACGAGCCCGGCCGGGTCGAGCTGTGGCCGCTGGTCGAGGCCGGCGAGGACAAGGCCGACACGACGGACATCGAAGGGGCCGGGAGCAGCGCGGCGCATGGCCTGCCGCACGAACGCCTGGCCCGCCTGATTGCCGCGCACGCCAAGCACCTGATCGCCACGGAGCGACGCGCGCGCGACGGCGAGAAACTGCATGCCGGCCACTTCATGGTGCTGGTGCGGCGGCGCAACGAGTTCGTGAACGCCCTGGTGCGCGCGCTGAAGCGCGAGGGCGTCGAGGTCGCGGGTGTCGACCGGCTCAACCTCGGCCAGGAACTGGCGATCCAGGACCTGCTGGCGATGGCGCGCTTCGTCCTGCTGCCGCAGGACGACCTCAACCTCGCGGCGCTTCTCAAGTCGCCGCTGATCGGGCTCGACGAGGACCAGCTCTTCATCCTGGCGTGGAAGCGCCCCGGCCATCTCTGGCGCGCCCTGCGCGAACGCGCGCACGAGGCACCCTTCGCGGCGGCCTACGCGACCCTGGCCGACTGGCTGAAGCACGCCGACTACGACACGCCCTTCGACTTCTTCGCCCGCGTGCTCGGGCCACAGGGCGGGCGGCGGCGGCTGCTGGAGCGGCTCGGTCGCGAGGCCTCCGATCCGATCGACGAGCTGCTGGCGCGCGCGCTGCAGTACCAGGGCATCGAAGGCGGCTCGCTGCAGGGTTTCCTGCGCTGGTTCGAAACCGGCGGCGGAGAGATCAAGCGCGACCTCGACCAGAACCGGCGGCGCGAGCTGCGCATCCTGACCGTGCACGCCTCCAAGGGCCTGCAGGCGCCGATCGTCTACCTACCCGACACGACGCGGGTGCCGCGCGATTCCGAGCGTCTGCTGGCGGGCTCCGAGGGTGAGGCCCGCCTTTGGCTGCCGCGCACCGACGATGCCAACGAAGCCGCGCGTGCCTGGCGCGGCGAAGCGCGCGACCGTGCGCTGGAAGAACAGAACCGGCTGCTCTACGTCGCCATGACGCGCGCCGAGGACCGGCTCTATGTCGGCGGCTGGGTCGGATCGAGAAAGCCCGATCGCGGCTGCTGGTACGAACGCATCGAGACCGGTCTGCGCGCCAGCAGCGAGGCGGGAGACGATGCTGCCGGACTGCCTGTCCGGGCGCGCGCCGTGGCTCGCCGGTTCGACTTCACCTCGCTCGCCATCGATGGCTGGGAAGGCGACGGCTACGAGCTGATCAACGAGGGCCATATCGTCGAAGCCGAGCAGCCGGAGCTGCCGATCGCCGACGAGGCGCCGCTGCCCGACTGGTGGACCGAGCCGGCGCCGGGCGAGCCCGATCCGCCGACGCCGCTGGCGCCCTCGCAGCCGCTGCCCGACGAGGCCGCCGCCCAGCCGCGCGCCTACAGTCCGCTGCTCGCCGACGATCCCCGTCGCTGGCAGCGCGGCCTGCTGCTGCACGACCTGCTGCGTCATCTGCCCGGCCTGCCCGCGTCGGAACGCGCCGCGGCCGCGCGCCGCTTCCTCGCGCAGCCAGCGCACGGGCTCGCGCCGGAAGACATCGAGCAATGGGCCGGTGAGGCTCTGTCCGTCACCGAGGCGCCGGCGCATGCCGCCCTGTTCGCCCCGGGATCGCGCGCGGAGGTGCCGTTGATCGGCACCGTACAGACGCCGCGCGGCACCTTCACCGTCAGCGGCCAGGTCGACCGGCTGGCCGTCTCGGCCACGGAAGTGTTGATCGTCGACTACAAGACCAATCGCCCGCCGCCGGAATCGTCCGAGGGCGTGGCGCTGGTCTATCGCCGCCAGCTCGCGCTCTACCGCGCGCTGTTGCAGCGGATTTATCCCGGTCGTACGGTCAGGGCCTTCCTGCTTTGGACGGCGGCTCCGCGCCTCATGGAGCTCGACGCTAAAACCCTAGACAAATCAATGCCTTATACCGACGCATCTTGACTCGGGGTGCGTGCGTTCCTAGCTTCCAGTCCAAGGGCGGCGCCGGCCCACTGACCGGCCAGTAGACTTTTTGGAGAACCCACACATGACCGTCAAAGCAACCGATGCTTCCTTCGAGCAGGAAGTCCTGAAGTCCGACACGCCCGTCCTCGTGGATTTCTGGGCCGAATGGTGCGGCCCCTGCCGCATGATCGGCCCCTCGCTGGAAGACATCTCCAAGGAGATGGACGGCAAGCTCAAGGTCGTGAAGATCAACATCGACGAGAACCCGATGGCGCCGACGCGCTACGGCGTCCGCTCGATCCCGACCCTGCTGCTGTTCAAGAACGGCCAGGTCGCCGCCACCAAGATCGGTGCCGAGCCGAAGCAGAAGCTGGTGAGCTGGATCAACACCGTCGTCTGATCCGATCCGGGCTCAGCCGTTGCGGGCGAGGACCTCGCCCGCAAGATAGAGCGAACCACAGATGAGAATGCGCATCGGCGCGGGCTGGGTGGCCAACAGGTCTTCCAGCGCCGCGCCGATGTCGTTTGCGGGGGCGCAATCGAGGCCGACATCGGCCGCCTTGGCGCAGGCCTCCTGCGGCGTGTAGGCGGCGTGCCCTTCGGGGAACGGCACCGCGCGCGCGGCCGTGGCATAGCGCGCCAACGGCCGCAGGAAACCCGAAGCGTCCTTGGTCGTCTGCATGGCGAAAACGAGGTAGAGCGGCAGCGCCGCCGGCTCCTTCGCCCACTCCGCCGCCATGCGGCCGAGCACGATGCCGCAATCCTCGTTGTGGCCGCCGTCGAGCCAGAGTTCGCAGCCCGGCGGCATCGAGCCCGGCAATGGCCCCTTGGTGAGACGCTGCAGGCGCGCCGGCCATTCCACGGAGGCGAGCCCCTTGCGGATCGCGGCCTCGCCGATGTCGAAACGCGCCGCCCGCAGGCGCTCGATGCAGGCGACCGCGGTCGCCGCATTGTCGATCTGGTGGGCGCCCGCCAGCGCAGGCGCGGGCAGATCGAGCGCTAAGAGATCGCTTTCGTAGCGGAAGCCCGATTCCTGCGGCGTCACCTGCCACTCGCGCCCCATGCGGAACAGCGGCGCGGCCATCTTGGCCGCCTCGGTCTCGATGACCTGGGCGCTCACCTCGCGCTGGCGGCCGATCACGGCCGGTGTCGCGCGCTTGATGATGCCGGCCTTCTCCCAGGCGATGCCCTCGAGCTTGTCGCCCATGAAGCCCGTGTGATCGTAGCCGATCGGCGTGATGGCCGAGAGGATGGGGTCGATCACGTTGGTACTGTCGAAGCGGCCTCCCATGCCGACCTCGATGATGCCGAGATCGGCCGGCACGCGCGAAAACGCCAGGTACGCGAGCGCCGTAGTGATGTCGAAAAAGGAGATCGGCGTGTCGCCCTGCGCCTCCTCGCACTCGGTCAGCATCTCGTCGAGCTCGTGATCGTCGATCAGCCGGCCGGCGATGCGGATGCGCTCGTTGAAGCGCACGAGATGCGGTGAGGTGTAGACATGGACGCGATAGCCCGCGGCTTCGGCCATGGCGCGCAAGTAAGCGACCAGCGAGCCCTTGCCGTTGGTGCCGGCGACATGGATCAGCGGCGGCAACTTCTTTTCCGGAGATCCCAGGCGCACGAGCAGCCGTTCGATGCGCTCCAGGCCGAGGGTGATGACCCTCGGATGGTGGCTCATCAGACGCTGAACGATCGGGTCGTTCGCGGTCACGTCGGCAATTCCTTCAGCGTGAAGACGATACCGCGAGTGCGCGATTTTCGACGACCAGCGGATCCATGAACAGCGAGACCATGCGGATCAGCGTCTCGCGCAACTTGTGGCGATGCACGACGGCATCGACCATGCCGTGCTCCAGCAGATACTCCGAGCGCTGGAAGCCCTCGGGCAGTTCCTGCCGGATCGTGTCCTGGATCACGCGCGGGCCGGCGAAGCCGATGATGGCATCGGGTTCGGCGATATGGACGTCGCCCAGCATGGCGAACGAGGCCGAGACGCCGCCGGTTGTCGGATCGGTCAGCACCACGATATAGGGCAGGCCCGCTTCCTTGACCTTGCGCACCGCGATGGTCGTGCGCGTGAGCTGCATCAGCGAGAGGATGCCCTCCTGCATGCGCGCACCGCCCGAGGCCGAGAAGACGATCAGCGGCGCCCGGCGCGCGACGGCAAGATCGGCCGCCATCACCAGCCCCTCGCCCACGGCCGTGCCCATCGAGCCGCCCATGAAGCCGAAGTCGAGCAGCGCCACGATCGAGAGGCGGCTGCCCATCAGGCCGCTCGCCACGACCAGCGCGTCAGTCGTGCCCTCGGCCTTGGCCTGAGCCTCCTTCAGGCGCGCATCATAGCGCTTGGTGTCGCGGAACTTCAGCGGATCGGCATTGACGCGCGGCAGCGGATGCAGCTCGTACTTGCCCTCGTCGAACAGGAACGGCAGCCGCTTCATCGGCCGCAGCCGCATGTGGTGGCCGCAATGGCTGCAGACCTCCTGATTGGCCTCCCAGTCGCGCGTGAACAGCATCTGTTCGCACTTGGGGCACTTCACCCAGAGATTGTCCGGCACTTCCTTGCGGGCGACCAGCGCACGCAGCTTGGGGCGGACGAAATTGGTCAGCCAGTTCATGGGCGCGGTATCGCACGAATGGGCGGGTGGGCCAAGGTCAGCGCCAGAAGCCGCCGTAGGGCGCCACGAAATCCGAGGGTTTCTTCACCATGCAGAAGGATTTCCGGGCCTGGTACTCGGCGCACAGTCTCTGCGCCGCCGCGGGCTCGAGATCGGCGATGATGGCGGCCTGCTTAGTCACTTTGTTGGCGGTGACGGGCAGGATGTACTCCTTGCCATGGTGCGCCAGGCCCATCTCCATGAGCTTGGCCTGTCCGGCGTCGAACGTATTCTTCGCCGTCTTCCAGTCGCCGAAGGTGCCAAGCCACACCGCATCGCCCGGCATGTCGTAGCGGATGCCGCCGCATTCGCCGTAGGGCAGCACCGTCACCGGGCCGCCCTCGCCGTTGCGCAACTGCCAGATCTTCTGGCGGCTGCCGGCGGTCTTCAGCGCATAGGCCTCGTCGAACAGGCGGACCAGGAACTCGTCGCGCAGGTCGCCGCGGCGGAAACCGAAGGCGACGGCGACCAGCCGCCTGCCGTCACGCACGGCGCTGCCCACGATGTTGAAGCCCGAGGCGCAGATGAAGCCGGTCTTCAGCCCGTCGGCATAGGGCGAATAGAGATCGAGGAACTTGATGCCCGGCCCGATCCGCTGGTTGCCCAGCTGAAACTCCTTGGTGCGGAAGTAGCCGTAATATTCCGGGAAGTCCTTGATGATCGCGAGGGCGAGGATCGCCATGTCGCGCGCCGTCGTGGTCTGCGCCGGATCGGGCAGGCCGTTGGCATTGCGGAAGGTCGTGGCGGTCATGCCGAGCCGCTGCGCCGTCTCCGTCATCTTCTGGCCGAAGGCGGGCTCCGAGCCCGAGATGCGCTCGCCGAAGGCGGTGGCGACATCGTTGGCCGAGCGCGCGACCAGCGACTGGATCCCCTGCTCGACCGTGATGCTCCTTCCCTGCGCCAAGCCCAGATGGGACGACGGCTTGGTGCGCGCATTCTCCGTGAACGAAAGCGTCCCGTTCAGCTGGAGGCGGCCGGCCTTCAGCTCCTCGAAGACGATGTAGAGCGTCATCATCTTGGTGAGCGAGGCGGGATACCAGAGCGCGCCGGCACTGCGGTCCAGCAGCGCCTCGCCGGTCGCCACGTCGACCACGACATAGGGTCCGGCGGGAACCGGTCCGGAAGGGGAAGCCACGGTGGCGATCTGGGCCCGCGCGGGGGCCAGCGACAGGGCGAACAGGCCCAGAATGCACAGCAGAAGACGCACGTTCATTGCCATCGATGCCGGAGGGGCCGGCAGCATACGCCCTTCCAACGGCCCGCGGGAGGCATTAGATCGGAAGCATGCTCAAGGTCATGATCGCCCCCGTTACCCCGTTCCAGCAGAACTGCTCCATCGTCTGGTGCGACGAGACCATGGAGGGCACCGCCGTCGATCCCGGCGGCGACTTCGACATGCTGAAGCAGGCGATCGACCAGCAGGGCATCAAGGTCACCAAGGTGCTGCTGACCCACGGCCATGTCGACCATGCCTCCGCCGCCGGCACCATGGCCGAGCATTACGGTGTGAAGATCGAGGGGCCGCACGAGGACGACCTGTTCCTGATCGAGGGCCTGCCCGACTCAGGGCGGAAGTACAATTTCCCGCTCTACAAGCCGTTCGTGCCCGACCGCTGGCTGACGCACGGCGAGACGGTGAGCCTCGGCAACCACACGCTCGACGTCGTGCACTGCCCCGGCCACACGCCGGGCCATGTCGTGTTCGTGAGCCAACCCGCGAGGGTCGCGTTCGTCGGCGACGTGCTGTTCCGGGGCTCGATCGGCCGCACGGATTTTCCGCGCGGCAACCACGAGCAGCTCCTGGATTCGATCCGCCACCGCCTGTGGCCCTTCGGCGACGACATCACCTTCGTCCCCGGCCACGGCCAGACCTCGACCTTCGGCTGGGAACGCAAGACCAACCCTTACGTCGCCGATCTCAATTTCGACGATTAGGCCTTAAGGCGTAACGACCGGAACGCGCGCGCCAAGTGCGTTCAATCGCATGTGCAGCCACGTCCAGCCGAAGCAATCGACGATCTTCGTACCGCCCTCATCCTTGACCAGCGCTTCCTGGGGTCGCTCGGTTCGCGCATCGAACAGGACAGCTTCGTCGCAAGCGTCCCAATAGTCGGCCAGCAACATCAAACCAGCACGATGTCGTCGGTTGATCGTTTCGGTGGCGATGTTGTGCCCGCCGGCCATCACCCGCTGCTTCACCCGGAGCTCGTTCAACTGAGGAAACGGGGTAAACAAGAAGATCAGTCGCGTCCGAAATCCAGCAGCCTTCGCTTCCTCGACAAAGCGCAACAGTGTCCGCGTTGCCAAAGTGGTCTCGACGCAGAACGAATGACCCTGCGTCAAACGGGAACGCCGCTCGACGAGCATTTTACGACCCGCGGTCGTTGCAACAGCAGCTACGTCATCTGGCCTGATACTGCGGGCAATGTCGTCCGCATTGAGGAATGCGCCTGCCTCGATGAATTCGTCGAGATTCGCGTGCGCAAATGTCGTTTTACCAACCCCATTGGGCCCCGCGAGGACCACGAAGTAAGGCTTGGTCACTCGGCGTTTTGAACAGGAAGATGTTCTACTGCGACCCGTCGGCCATCCGGATAGATGGCGTAAATGGTCGCCTCATCGGAGACGAAAACAGGCAGGCCGCGCGCGTGGGCATCCTTCACTGCGGCAGCTACACCGCGTTTGATGCCCACAGCCATTTCGTCGATCGTCGGCACAACGATGTCCATGCGCGAAGACTAGATCAAAGAGTGCGCTCCAGCAACGAAGCGCCGGATCTAAGCCTTCCGTACGCCGCGCACACCATCGGCCAGGGCTTTGATGTAGGCGAAGACGCCCGGCACCAGTTCGGGCTTGGCCTTGCCCTTGTCGTCGAGACCCGCCTTGACGTGGTCGATGATGGCGGTGCCCACGACGGCGGCATCGGCATGGCGCGCCACGGCCGCCGCCTGCTCGGGCGTGCGGATACCGAAGCCCACGCCCACCGGCAGTTTGGTATGACGCTTGATGCGCTCGACATGGGTGCGCACCGCCTCTTCCGTCGCCGACTTGGTGCCGGTGATGCCCAGCACGGACACGAAGTAGACGAAGCCCGAGGCGAACTTCAGGACGGCCGGCAGGCGCTCGTCGTCGGTCGTCGGCGCGGTCAGCAGGACAGTGTCGAGGCCGTTGGCCGTCGCGTGCGGCTTCAGCTCGTCGGCCTCTTCCGGCGGCAGGTCGACCAGGATGAACCCGTCGACGCCGGCCGCAGCCGCATCCTTGCAGAACTTCTCCGGTCCGCGCTGGTAGACGAGATTGTAGTAGCCCATCAGCAGGATCGGCGTGTCGTTGTCGCCGGTCTCCTTGCGGAAGCGGCGGACCATCTCGAAGGTCTTCTCGACCGTCATGCCGGCCTTGAGCGCACGCTGGCCGGCGAGCTGGATCGACGGACCGTCGGCCATCGGATCGGTGAACGGCATGCCGAGCTCGATCAGGTCGGCGCCGGCGCCCGGCAGGCCCTTCAGAATCTGGTAGCTGATCTCGGTGTCGGGATCGCCGGCGGTAATGTAGGTGACGAGCCCGGCCCGCTTGTCGGCCTTGAGCTGGGCGAAGCGCTTTGTGATACGGCTTTCTGGGCGGCTCATGGTCAGATCTTCATCCCGAGGCGTTCGGCGATCTGCGGGACGTCCTTGTCGCCGCGACCCGAGAGATTCATCACCAGCAGATTGTCCTTCGGCAGGGTCGGCGCGAGCCGCATCGTATGGGCCAGCGCATGGGACGATTCGAGTGCGGGGATGATGCCCTCGAGCTTGCACAGGAGCTGGAACGCCTCGACCGCCTCGTCGTCGGTCGCCGAAACGTATTCGACCCGGCCCATTTCCTTCAGCCACGAATGCTCGGGCCCGATGCCGGGATAGTCGAGACCGGCCGAGATCGAATGCGCCTCGGTGATCTGGCCTTCCTTGTCCTGCAGGAGATAGGTGCGGTTGCCGTGCAGCACGCCCGGCCGGCCGCCGGTCAGCGACGCGGCGTGCTCCTCGGTGTCGAGACCGCGGCCCGCCGCCTCGACGCCGACGATGCGCACGGTCGAATCGTCGAGGAAGGGATGGAACAGGCCCATCGCGTTCGAGCCGCCGCCGATGCAGGCGACCAGCGTGTCGGGAAGCCGGCCCTCGGCTTCCATCATCTGCTTGCGCACCTCGTCGCCGATCACGCACTGGAAGTCGCGGACCATCGCCGGATAGGGATGCGGGCCGGCCACCGTGCCGATGCAGTAGAAGGTGTTCTCGCAGGTCGCGACCCAGTCGCGCAGCGCCTCGTTCATCGCGTCCTTCAAGGTCGAGGCGCCGGCGGTCACCGGCCGCACCTCGGCGCCCAGCATCTTCATGCGCGCCACGTTCGGCGCCTGGCGCTCGACGTCGACCGAGCCCATGAACACGACGCAGGGAATGTCGAACAGCGCGCACACCGTGGCCGTGGCGACACCATGCTGGCCCGCACCGGTCTCGGCGATCACGCGCGTCTTGCCCATGCGCTTGGCGAGCAGCACCTGGCCCAGCACGTTGTTGATCTTGTGGCTGCCGGTGTGGTTCAGCTCGTCGCGCTTCAGGTAGATTTTCGCGCCGCCCAGCTTTTCGGTCAGACGCTGCGCAAAGTAGAGCGGGCTCGGCCGGCCGGCATATTGGGTCAGGAGATACTTCAGCTCGCCCTGGAACTGCGGATCGGCCTTGGCCTCGTTGTAGGCCTTCTCCAGCTCGAGAATGAGCGGCATCAGCGTCTCGGCGACGTAGCGGCCGCCAAAAATGCCGAAATGCCCACGCTCGTCGGGGCCGATACGGAAACTGTTGGGTGTGCTGGGCATTGCTCTTCCTGTCGGGACCGGCCGGCTTAGCAGTCCCGGCCGGGTTCGGTCAAAAGCCCTAGATTTTCTTCTTCTTGGCGGCCTTTGCCTTGGGGGCTACCTTCGCCTTCGGCGCAGCCTTGGGCTTCGGGGCGGCAGCAGCACGCGGCGGCGGCGCGTCCTCTTCAACCTCGACGATCACCTCGATCTCGACCGGGATGCCGCGCGGCAGCGAGCCCATGCCGACCGCCGAACGGGCGTGACGGCCCTTGTCGCCGAACACCTCGACGAAGAGATCGGAACAGCCGTTGATCACTTCCGGCTGGCTGCCGTATTCCGACGTGGCATTGACCATGCCCAGCACCTTGACGATGCGCTTCACGCGGTCGAGATCGCCCAGCTCGGCCTTGATGGCGGCCAGGATGCTGAGGCCGGTGTCGCGCGCGAGGCGATTGGCCTGCTCCAGCGAAAAGTCGCGTCCCACCTTGCCCACCGGCAGCGGCTTGCCCGGCAGGCCCGGCCCCTTGCCCGCCATGTAGAGCAGGTTGCCGGTGCGCACGGCATTGACGTAGCTGCCCATCGGCGTGGTCGGCTCGGGGAGTTCGATGCCGAGTTCCTTCAGCCGCTCTTCGACCTTCATGCCGCCTGCTCCTTAAAGCGTTTTCACTGCGCCGAGAAAGGCGCGAATCAGTTCGATGGATTTCACACCGCGCGTCGCTTCCACGCCAGAAGAAACGTCTACGGCGCGCGCGCCCGTTACGCGCACGGCCTCGGCGACATTGGCCGGCGTGAGACCGCCGGCGAGGAACCACGGCAACGGCACGCTGCGGCCCGACAGGATCGTCCAGTCGAAGGCCGTCGCATTACCACCCGGCAACGTGCCCTCGGCCGCATCGAACATCAGACGATCAGCCACGCTGGCATAGGCCGCGATGCCACGATCGACATCGGCGGGGCTTGCGACCTTGATCGCCTTCATCACCTGCTTGCCGGTGCGAGACTTCAGTGCCGATACACGCTCGGGCGTTTCCGATCCGTGAAGCTGCAGCATGTCGATCACGCCCGTCGCCAGTCGCGCATCGATCAACGCATCGTCGGGATCGACGAACAGGCCGACACGCACCACCGTCGACGGCACGCGCGCGCCCAGCGACTTCAGCAGGTCGAGCGATTCAATGTGGCGCGGCGAGCGCGGAAAGGTGACGAAGCCCACGAAGCCCGCGCCGGCCTCGACCGCAGCGTCGACCGTTTCCGGCGTCGACAGTCCGCAGATCTTGGCCTCGACACTCATAGGTCGTTGACGCCGGCTTCACGCGCGATCGCCTCGGCCGCGGCGCGCGGGTCGGCTGCCTGATAGATCGGCCGGCCGACGACAAGGTTGGACGCGCCGAGGTCGACGGCCTGGCGCGGCGTCATCGCGCGCTTCTGGTCGTTGGCGGCGCTGCCGACGGGACGGATGCCCGGCACCATCAGGATGAAGTCGGGGCCGCATTGCTTGCGCAGCGCCGCGATCTCGTGCGGCGAGCAGATCACGCCGTCGAGGCCGCTCTCGTGCGCGAGCGAGGCCAGCCGCAAGACCTGGTCCGCCGGATCGGCGTTGACGCCGGTCGATTCGAGATCGGAGCGGTCGAGCGAGGTGAGCACGGTGACACCCAGCAGCTTCGGCCGCGCGACGTTCTGCTTGGCTGCCTGTGCACCCGCCTCTTCCACGGCGGCCTTCATCATCTCGCGGCCACCGCTCGCATGGATCGTGATGAAGGTCGGCGCCAGCTCGACGACCGCGCGGATGCCGCCGGCCACCGTATTGGGAATATCGTGCAGCTTGAGATCGAGGAAGAAGCCCACGCCCGTCGCGCGGACCGGCATCGGGAAGGCGTAGCGCACGCCCGGCGCGCCGTGCGCCAGGAAGAATTCGAGGCCGAGCTTGATGCCGCCGACGGCCGGCTTCGGCCCCCCGGCGATGCTCTGGATCAGCTTGGTGGCGTGGGCAAGATCGGTTGTGTCGATGCTGCAGTAGACGGGATTGGCGCGGGTCTTCATGGCGGGCGCAACCTAATGGCCGCGCCCCTCACCAGCAATCAGGAACTGCGCACCCGGCGGACGGCATCCTTCCAGCCGGCATAGCGGCGGTCGCGCGAGGCGCTGTCCTCGGCCGGCTTGAAGGCCCGGTCGAGCACCCAAGTCTCGGACAGGGCCTCCAGCGAGGGCCAGAGGCCTGCCTTCAGGCCGGCCAGGAAGGCCGCCCCGAGGGCGGTCGTTTCGGTCACTTCCGGCCGCTCGACCGGCGTGCCGACCGTGTCGGCCAGCCGCTGCATCAGCGGGTCGTTGACCACCATGCCGCCATCGACCCTGAGTTCGTCGATCTGGGCACCGTCGCCGCGCATCGCTTCGAGCAGGTCGCGCGTCTGGTAGCAGACCGAATCGAGCGTCGCGGCGGCGATCTCGCCGGGGCCGGAATCGCGCGTCAGGCCCAGGATCGCGGCCCGCGCCTCGGGGTCCCAATGGGGGGCGCCCAGCCCCACGAAGGCCGGCACCATGTAGACGCCGTGTCCGTCCCTGGCCTGGGCCGCGACCTTCTCGACGTCGGAGGATTTCTCGATGAGCTTCAGCCCGTCGCGCAGCCATTGCACGGCGGCGCCGGCGATGAAGATGCTGCCTTCGAGCGCATAGGTGCGCCGTCCGTCGAGCTGGTAGGCGATCGTGGTGAGCAGCCGATGGCGCGAGTGGACCGCGATGCTGCCGGTGTTGAGCAGCGCGAAGCAGCCGGTGCCGTAGGTCGCCTTCACCATGCCGGGCTTGATGCAGGCCTGGCCCACGGTCGCGGCCTGCTGGTCGCCGGCCATGCCGAGGATGGGAACCGGCGCGCCCAGGATGTCGGCGTTCGCGACACCCAGTTCGCCCGAACAGTCGACGACCTTGGGCAGCAGCGACGCCGGCACGCCCAGGATCTTCATCAGTTCGGCGTCCCAGGTGCCGTTGCGGATATCGAGCAGCAGCGAGCGGCTGGCATTGGTGGCGTCGCTCGCATGCACCGTGCCGCCGGTCAGGCGCCACAGCAGGAAGCATTCGATGGTCCCTGCGGCGAGCGCGCCCTTCTCGGCCGCGACGCGGGCGCCGGCGACATGATCGAGGATCCACGCGATCTTCGTTCCTGAGAAATAGGGATCGAGAAGAAGTCCCGTGCGATCGGTGAAGAGCGTCTCGTGGCCGTCCTTCTTCAGCGCGGCGCAGCGGTCGGCGGTGCGCCGGTCCTGCCAGACGATGGCGTTATGGATCGGCTTGCCGGTGGCGCGATCCCAGACGACCGTGGTCTCGCGCTGGTTGGTGATGCCGATGCCGGCCAGTGCCTTCGCATCGAGCTTGGCCTTGGCGAGCGCCCCGCGGCAGACCTCGACGGTCGCCGACCAGATCTCCTCCGGATCGTGTTCGACCCAGCCCGGCTTGGGGAAGATCTGCGGCAGTTCCTTCTGCGCCGATGCGACCGGACGCCCCTCGGCGTCGAAGACGATGGCGCGGGTGCTGGTGGTGCCCTGGTCGATGGCGAGAATGTGCCGGGCAGCCATCGCAGCGGTCAGAGACTAATGGGCGCGATCGATGGCGAAGTCGACCGCCTCGAGCAATGCCGACTTGAGCGGCGTGCTGGGGAACAGGCCCAGCGCATCGCGCGCCATGGCGCCGTAGTGGCGCGCCCGCTCCAGCGTGTCGGCAAGCGCGCCGTGGCGCTCGATCAGACTGTATGCCTGTTGGAGATCCTCGGGCCGCTGGTCGAGCTTCTCGATGGTGCGCTTCCAGAATTCGCGATCGACGGCGCCGCCGCGCAGGAAGGCGAGGATCACCGGCAGGGTGATCTTGCCCTCGCGGAAGTCGTCGCCGACCGACTTGCCGAGCTTGGCCTCGCGGCCGGAATAGTCGAGCGCGTCGTCCACGAGCTGGAAGGCGATGCCGAGATTCATACCGAAGCTCTGCAGCGCCACCCTCTCGGGCCCGTTGCGGCCGGCCACCATGGCGCCGACCTCGGCCGCTGCGGCGAACAGCTTGGCGGTCTTGGCCTTGATGATCTCGAGATAGGTCGCCTCGGGCGTGCTGATGTCGCGCTGGCTGACGAGCTGCAGCACCTCACCCTCGGCAATGGTCGAGGAGGCATTGGACAGCACGCCGAGAATGTCGAGCGAACCGACTTCGACCATCAGCTCGAAGGCGCGCGTGAACAGGAAGTCGCCGACCAGCACCGAGGCCTTGTCGCCATAGACCGTGTTGGCCGTCGGCTTGCCGCGGCGCAGCGCGCTCACATCGACGACGTCGTCGTGCAGCAGCGTGGCCGAATGGATGAACTCGACGCAGGTCGCGAGCTTGATGTGGCGGTCGCTGCCCTCGCTGTAGTCGCACAGCCGTGCCGCCGCGACGGTGAGCAGTGGTCGCATGCGCTTGCCGCCGGCGCCGACCAGATGGTTGGCGAGCTCGGGGATCAGCGCCACAGGCGACCGCATGCGGGCCACGATCTCGCGATCGACCCGCGCCATGTCGTCGGTGCAGAGCGTCAACAACGGTTCGAGGCCGGGCGACTTGCGCTTGCCTTCGAGAGAGACGACGGTTGCCATGACGGGAGGCTAGCTCTCCGATGAAGCCTGTTGTTGCGACACGATGTCGTGAGAGATGAGTAGCATGGAATCCGCGCCGACCGAAAACACTGTGATGGGCGGCCGCGTGAAGCTCTTGCAGCCCCGACGCGGATATCGAATCGCGGTGGATGCCGTCCTGCTGGCCGCCGCCGTCGAGGCGCAGGCTGGCGAAACCGTGCTCGATCTGGGGGCCGGTGTCGGCGCCGTGGGCCTTTGCATCGCCGCGCGCGTGACGGGCTGTCATGTGACCGGCATAGAGCTGCAACCGGACCTGGCGGCGCTGGCCGAGCGCAATGTTGCGCTCAATCACGCGGGCGATCGCGTCCGAACGCTGGTTCACGATTTGGCGAGGCCCCTGCCTCCCGACCTTGGCCTGTTCGACCATGTCGCGACGAACCCGCCCTACCTGCCCGCCGCCGTCGCCGATCCTTCACCCGATCGCAGCAAGGCGCTGGCGACCGTCGAATCGAGTGCTGATCTCGCACGCTGGCTGGCCGTAGCGACCGAGGGATTGAAACCTGCAGGCACTCTGCTCGCGATCCATCGCAGCGATCGCCTGGAAGAGATCGTGGGCATGCTGGCCCGCCTTGGCTGGGGCGACGTCACGGTGAAGCGCCTGCCGCCTGCCGCTCGCGTCCTCGTTCGCGCGCGCCGTGCCGCCGATTTGCACCGCCGGGACGCCCCGCCGCTGGTGCTGCATCGGCCCGAGGGCGGCTACACCGACGAGGCCGAGGCCATCCTGCGCCACGGCCAGCCGCTTGCCTTCTAGAAGCGCCGCCGCGACAGTGCCCGGCATGCTGGATTGGATCAGGAATCGTTTTCGCCGCGGGCCGATCGTGCCCGTCGTTCGTCTCTCGGGCGTCATCGCCTCCGGCGGCCTGCTGGGCAGCCGCGGCCTCTCGATCGAATCGGTCGCGCCGCTGCTCAAGCGCGCCTTCGAGACGAAGGGCGCCAAGGCCGTCGCGCTGGCGCTCAACTCGCCCGGCGGCTCGCCCGTCCAATCGGCGCTGATCGCCCAGCGCATCCGGCTGCATGCCAAGGAGAAGAGCCTCCCCGTCATCGCCTTCGTCGAGGACGTTGCCGCGTCGGGCGGCTACTGGCTGGCCTGCGCCGCCGACGAGATCATCGCCGACCCGAGCTCGATCGTGGGCTCGATCGGCGTCATCAGTTCGGGCTTCGGCTTCCAGGACCTGATCGCGCGCATCGGCGTGGAACGCCGCGTCCATACGTCGGGCGAGAACAAGTCGATGCTCGATCCCTTTCGGCCCGAGCAGCCCGACGATGTCGAACGCCTGAAGCGGTTGCAGGCGGAAATCCATGACGGCTTCAAGGACTGGGTCCGCGAGCGGCGCGGCAAGCTGCTGAAGGGCGACGAGAGCATGCTGTTCACCGGCGAATTCTGGACGGCCAGGCGCGGCCTCGAATATGGCCTGGTCGACGGCTTCGGCGAACTGCGCAGCACGTTGCAGGCCCGCTATGGCGACAAGGTGCGCCTGCCTGTCATCGGGCCGCGCCGCCGCCTGCTGTCGCGCTTCGGTCTGCAAACCGGATTGGGCGGTGGCATCGAGAGTATCGGCCCCGCCACCCTCGCCGCGCTCGAGGAGCGCGCGCTCTGGCAACGTTTCGGACTCTAGGAGCCTTGCGATGAACCTTCGTACCCCCGTCAGCGCCGACGATCTCGCCGCCGTGCGCCAGTGGTTCGACACGCTGTCGAAGCATTGCCGCGCCGTCGACTACGAGGGCGCGCGGCCGATCTTCGCCGACGACATGATCGCCTTCGGCAC
This sequence comes from Reyranella sp. GW821-FHT14A01, assembly GCF_058803965.1. NCBI lineage: Bacteria > Pseudomonadati > Pseudomonadota > Alphaproteobacteria > Hyphomicrobiales > Reyranellaceae > Reyranella > Reyranella sp. GW821-FHT14A01. Next base: position 363,754 of record NZ_JBXAPM010000002.1, on the reverse strand, counting down.
CTTCACCGACTTCATGCATGGCCGCGAGCTGGCCGAGCAGAAACAGTGGCGCAACGTCTGGGGCACGATCCGCGAGTTCCGCTACGACCTCTCGAAGATCGAGGCCATCGTCTCGGCCGACCGGCTGACCGCCGTCGGCATGGGCGTGTGGCAGTCCTACGGCTTCTATCCCAACGGCGACCGCTTCGACCGGCCGGGCCGCACCACGACGGTGATGGGACGCAAGGCTGTGGGCGACCCGTTCGTGGCCACCCACACGCACATGTCGCTGTTCCGCGGCACGCCCGACCGCAGCTACGGGAACTTCGCCAGGAGCGAAGTCGTCTGAGCGTCAGCCGGCGCTGGTGAGCTTGAGGCCGATGATGCCCGCCACGATCAGCCCGATCGAGGCGAGGCGCGGCAGGTCGGCCGATTCGCCGAACAGGTAGATGCCGAGGATCGCCGTCCCGACGGCGCCGATACCCGTCCACACCGCGTAGCCGGTACCGACCGGCAGCGTCTTCAGCGCGATGCCGAGCAGGATCACGCTCACGACCATCGACCCGGCGGTGAGCACCGTGGGGACGAGGCGCGTAAAGCCTTCGGTGTATTTGAGACCCGTCGCCCAGCCGACTTCGAGAAGACCGGCGATCAGTAGAATGAACCAAGCCATGGGACGCACCCTTCGCAAGAAGCCGGGCCGTCCCGACACTTGCCCATCGAAGGCGGGGTCGTCCCCGCCGGGCGCAAGGTCACTTAGGGAGATAGTGGAGGCAGTGCAAGACGTTACGGAGGGTAACAGGGAAGCGAAAGGTCCCTCGCTACGCTCGGGATGACAGCGTTTTTTTGCATCGGCGCACGGCGCCAATCTCAACAAAATTGTCATCCCGAGCGCAGCGAGGGACCTTTCGCTTCTCTTCAAACCGGATCCTGCGCACCCTTGCGATCGACGATCATGCGATACTGATCCGGCTGGCGGTGGACGGCGAAGTTGAAGGTCGTCGTCTTGTAGCTCCGGCCGGCATCGAGGTCGCAGCGATGCACGATCAGCTCGTCGCCATCGCCGGCGGCGCGCGACACGACCTTGCCCGAGGGTGCCACGATCATGCTGTCGGCCAGCGACGGCACGCCTTCCTCGGTGCCGCCCTTGGCGACACCGACGACCCAGGTGCCGTTCTGATAGGCGCCGGCCTGCATGGAGAGCTGGTTGTGGAACCAGGAATGCTCATCATGATCGGGCGACGGCGCGTTGTGCAATGGCGTGTTGTAGCCCAACAGCACCATCTCGACATTCTGCAGGCCCATCACGCGATAGGTCTCGGGCCAGCGGCGGTCGTTGCAGATGCACATGCCCATGTTGGCGCCGAACGCCTTGACCACGGGGAAGCCGAGATTGCCGACCTCGAAGTAGCGCTTCTCCAGATGCTGGAACGGCCGCTCCGGCTCGTGCTCGGCATGACCCGGCAGATGGACCTTGCGATACTTGCCGACGATGCTGCCGTCACGCTCGACCAGGATCGAGGTGTTGAAGTGCCGGATGCGGCCCTCCTCGTTGGCGAGCTCGGCATAGCCGAGACAGAAACCCATTGCGAGCTGCTTGGCCTCGGTGAACAAGGCCGCCGTCTCGTTCGAGGGCATCTCCTGCTCGAAGAAGGAATCGATCTCGGCCTGGTCCTGCATCCACCAGCGCGGGAAGAACGTGGTGAGCGTCAGCTCGGGAAACACCACGAGATCGCAGCCCATGCGCCTGGCCTCGCGCAGATGGGCGATCAGCCGCTCGACCACGTCGCGGCGGGAATGGCTGCGCTGGATGGGACCCATCTGCGCCGCACCGACAGTCAGAACACGCGTCATCGTCACCTCTTCGGCGACGAGTATAGCCTCTAGGAGAGGATGCGCTTCACGTCGTTGGTGAATTCAGCCGAGCAAAAAGTGCCGCCCTGGAAGAGATCGCCGACAGGATCTGGTCCGATCTTTGCCTGCTCCGCCTCGGCGTGGGCGCGATGGTCCTCGGCCTTGTCCTGCGGACGATAGCCGAGCTTCTCGGCCCGCGAATTGTCCCACCAGCCCGCCGCATTGTCGGACGCGCCGTAGAAAATCTCGTAGCGCAGGTCGGGATGGTCGAGCCCGATCTGGAAGAGCTGCACGAGATCGCGCGGCGAGATCCAGATCGAGAGCCGCCGCACGTCGAGCGGCATGGGTCCGACATTGCCGATCCTGAGGCAGGTCACGCCGATCCCGTGCTTGTCGGAATAGAGCGAGCCCAGCGCCTCGCCGAACACCTTGCTGACGCCGTAGCGGCTGTCGGGCTTCACCGTGAGATTGGTGCCGATGCGCTTCTTGCGCGGGTAGAAGCCGATCGCATGGTTGGACGAGGCGAAGATGATCCGCTTCACGCCGGCTTCACGCGCCGCCTCGAAGACGTTGTAGCAGCCGATGATGTTGGCCTGCAGGATCTGGTCCCAGGTGCCTTCGACCGAATGGCCGCCGAGATGGATGACGCTGTCCGCCCCCTTCAGCACCGCGGCCACCTCGTCGGGCTTCGTAAGATCGGCCGCGACGAAGGTTTCGGACGGCAGCAGGTCCGCAGGTCTCACCCGATCGCTCAGCACCAGTCCCGGATAGAGCTTGGCCAGCAAAGGCCGAGTCATGGTGCCGATGCCGCCGGCGGCGCCGGTGAAGACGATGCGGCGTGAAGCGTTGTTAGCGTCGGCCATTCTTGTTTCCTCCTGCCAGTTTCCGATATCGCTCGAGCGAGCGCGTGAGATGGTCGCGCATGGCACGCCGTGCCTCGGCCGGGTCCTCGTTGGATATCGCCGTCACAATGCGCGCGTGCTCGGTCTGGATGCGCTCGAGATACTGACGGCGCTCCTGCGGCGTGTCGACCTTGAGCCGCACGCTCTGGCGCGGGATCACGTGACTGCCGAGATAGGCCAGGAAGCGCGGGAACTGGTCGTTGCCAGTGGCCTCGGCGATCGAACTGTGAAAGGCGAAATCCTCGGCCACGGCGCCCTCGCCGCGCTGCAGGGCGGCGTCGATGTCCCGCCACGTCGCGCGGATCGACGCAAGATGCTTTCGGCCGGCACGCTCAGCGGCGAGCCCTGCGGCCTGCACCTCGACCGCCAGCCGCAGCTCCATGACATTCAGGATATCGGACAGGGACGTCGCGCGCGGCGGCACAATGCGAAAGGGTCCGGCCGCCGGATCGGCGACATAGGCGCCGGAGCCACGGCGCGTCACGACCAGCCCGTCGGCGCGCAACGCCGCAACGGCTTCCCGCACCACGGTGCGACTCACGCCGAATTCCGTCGTCAGGTCCTGCTCGGTCGGCAGCCGCGTGCCGGGCGTAAGGCGGCCACCGCGAATGTCGGCGCTCAGCCGCACCATCACCTGCTCGGCAAGATTGTTCTTGGGCTGCTTGTCGGCCATCGGGGCGGATGCTAGCGTCGCTCAAGTTGTCAGACAACTTAACAATAACGATTAGGCGAGGAAACCATGATCCTGACCCGCATTGCGATCGGTCTTCTCGCGGCTTTTGCCGCAACGGCCGCCCAGGCCAAGGAATTCCGGTCCTCGGACGTCCATCCGCTCGACTACCCGACCGTGCAGGCCGTGGCCTACATGGGCAAGCTGATCAACGAACGCACCGGCGGCAAGCATAGCATCAAGGTGTTCGGCCAGAGCACCCTGGGTTCGGAGAAGGATACGATCGAGCAGACCAAGATCGGCGCGCTCGACATGGTCAGGGTCAACGTGGCGCCGTTCAACAACATCGTGCCGGCGACCATCGTCCCCTCGCTGCCGTTCCTCTTCAAGTCGACCGAGCATATGCGGCGCGTGCTCGACGGGCCGATCGGCGACGAAATCCTGGCGGCCATGGAGGCGCAGGGCTTCATCGGCCTCTGCTTCTACGATTCCGGCTCGCGCTCCTTCTATTCCGGCAAAAAGGCCATCCGTAGCGTGGCCGACACCAAGGGCATGAAGATCCGCGTGCAGCAGTCGGACATGTGGGTGGCGATGATGCAGGCGATCGGCGCCAATGCGACGCCGCTCCCCTATGCCGAGGTCTACACCGCGCTCAAGACCGGCGTGGTCGACGCCGCGGAGAACAACTGGCCGTCCTACGAATCCTCCCGCCACTACGAGGCGGCCAAGATCTACAGCCTGACCGAACACTCGATGGCGCCGGAAATCCTCGTCTTCTCCAAGCGGGTCTGGGACGGCCTCTCGAAGGAAGACCAGGCCGTCATCCGCACCGCCGCCAAGGAATCGGTTCCCTATATGCGCAAGCTGTGGGACGAGCGCGAGGCCTCGGCTCGCAAGACGGTCGAGGCGGCGGGCTCACAGGTCGTGAGCGACGTCGACAAGAAGTCGTTCTCCGACGCGATGGCGCCGGTCTATGCCAAATTCGCGGCCGACCCGAAGCTGCAAGACCTCGTGAAGCGCATCCAGGCGACGCCCTAGCGCATGTTCCGGGCGCTGACGGCGTTCAACGCGACGGTCTCGCGTTGGTGCATGTATCTCGCGGTGGCGGGCCTGATCGGCATCGTCACCGTGGTCGGGCTACAAGTGTTCGGTCGCTACGTGCTGAACGACACGCCGATCTGGGCCGAGAGCACGGCGCTGGTCCTGATCCTCTACGTCACCATGCTGGGCGCCGCCGTCGGCGTCCGCGACGCGGGCCATATCGGACTCGAATCGCTGCTGATCCTCGTGCCCGACGCGCTGCGCTTGAAGCTCGAGGTCGTCATCCACGTTCTGGTCGGCACGTTCGGCCTCATCATGGCGTGGAATGGCGGCGTGCTCGCTGAATCGGTCATGGCCTACAAGATCCCCACGCTCGGATTCTCCGAAGGCATCAACCACCTGCCGCTGGTCATTGCCGGCATCCTGATCGCCCTCTTCTCGCTCGAGCACATCATCGCCCTCCTTCGGGGCGAGGATGTCGAGCCGTCCTGGTACTGACATGGCCCTGACCATCCTCTGTATCGTCTTTGTGCTCTGCCTGCTGCTGGGCGTGCCCGTGGCCTTCGCCATCGGCCTCTCCGCCGTCGCCACCATCCTCTACGAGGGGCTGCCGCTCGCCGTCGTGTTCCAGCGCATGACATCGGGCATGAACATCTTCTCCTTCCTCGCCATCCCGTTCTTCATCTTCGCGGGTGAGCTGATGCTCTATGGCGGCGTGGCCGACCGCATCGTCTCCTTCGCCAAGAGCCTGGTCGGCCATGTGCGCGGCGGGCTGGGCATGGCCAATGTCGTGGCCTGCACCCTGTTCGGCGGCGTCTCAGGCTCGCCGGTGGCCGACGTTTCGGCGACCGGTGCGGTCATGATCCCGATGATGAAGAAGGAAGGCTACGATGCCGACTACGCCGTCAACGTGACGACGCATGCCGCTCTCGTCGGCGCGCTGATGCCGACCAGCCACAACATGATCATCTATTCGCTGGCCGCCGGCGGAAAGGTCTCGATCACCGCGCTCATCCTCGCCGGCATGATCCCGGCGGCGCTGCTGATGGCCTGCATGCTGGTGGCGGCCTATCTGGTGGCGATCCGGCGCGGCTACCCCGCCGGCACCTTCCCGGGCTGGAACGCGGTCCTGTGGTCGATGGCCGCCGCGCTGCCCGGCCTGTTCGTGATCGCGATCATCCTCGCCGGCATCCTGAGCGGCGTGTTCACTGCCACCGAGTCGGCCGCGATCGCCGTGATCTATGCGCTGGCGCTCACGATCTTCGTCTATCGCAGCCTGTCCTGGACCAACTTCCTCAAGGCCGCGGCCAAGGCGGTGAAGACCACTGGCATCGTGTTGCTTCTGATCGGTGTCTCCAACACCTTCGGCTACCTGATCACGCTCTACGAGGTGGCCGATCTCACCGGAAAGTCGCTGTCGGCGCTGTCGACCGATCCGTGGGTGATCTTCCTGCTGGTCAACGTGATCCTGTTCGTGCTGGGCACGTTCCTCGACATGGCGGCCACGATCCTGATCTGCACGCCGATCTTCCTGCCGATCTGCATGCAGTACGGTATGGGCCCGGTGCAGTTCGGCATGCTGATGCTGATCAACTGCGCGCTGGGCCTGAACACGCCGCCGGTCGGCACGACGCAGTTCGTGGGCTGCGCCATCGGCGGAATCTCGGTCGGCCAGGTGATGCGGACGATCTGGCCCTTCTACGGCGCGCTGATCATGGCGCTACTGCTGGTGACCTACGTGCCGGCCTTCTCGCTCGCCCTGCCGAGCCTATTTCTCGGCAAGTTCTAGCATCACGTTCAGCAGCACCTGAGCGCCGGCCGCGAGGTCGGTCGCTTCGGTGTGTTCCTTCACATTGTGGCTGAGGCCCGCGACCGAGGGCACGAAGATCATCGCCGTCGGGCAGAGGCGCTGCATCATCTGCGCGTCGTGACCGGCGCCCGACGGCATGCGCCGCGTGCTGAGCGACAATGCCTTGGCATGATGCTCGACCCGGTCGACTAACCCAGAGTCGAAGATCACCGGCTCGAAACGCGCCAGCACCTTGGCCTCGACCTCCACACGCTCGGCATGCGCGACCTCGGCAATGTGCGCCGTAACCCGCGCCTCGGCTTCCTTGAGCTTGGCCTCGTCGGTGTTGCGCAGGTCGACCGAGAAGATCGCGCGGTTGGGCACGACGTTGATGAGGTTGGGCCGCAGCGCCAGCGAGCCCACCGTCGCCACCTGGTCGCCGCCCATCTCCCAGGCGAGCTTGCGGGCGAAGAGATTGACCGAGGCCGCGAGGTAACCCGCGTCGCGGCGCAGGCGCATCGGCGTCGTGCCGGCATGGTTCGACACGCCGGTCACGGTGTACTCGGTCCACGAGATGCCCTGCACGCTCTCGACCACGCCGATCTGCACCTTCTCCTCGTCGAGGATCGGACCCTGCTCGATATGCAGCTCGACGAAGGCATGCGGCTTCAGCGCGCCGGGCTTCACGGCCCCGAGATAGCCGATGCGGCGCAGCTCGTCGCCGACCGAGGCCCCATCCTTGTCGGCGGCCGCATAGGCTTCGTTGAGCCCGATGCCGCCGACATAGACCAGGCTGCCCATCATGTCGGGCTGGAAGCGCGCGCCCTCCTCGTTGGTGAAGAAGGCGACCGCGATCGGCCGGCGCGTCGTCACGCCGGCCTCGTTCAGTGCGCGCACGACCTCCAGCCCCGCCAGCACACCGTAATTGCCGTCGTAACGCCCGCCGGTGCGCACCGTGTCGATATGGCTGCCGGTCATGACGGGCGCGAGGTTCTCCGCACCGGCGCGCACGCCGATCACATTGCCGATCGCGTCGACCGTCACGGCGAGCCCCAGCGCCTTCATCCAGCCCACGACCAGGTCGCGCCCGATCCTGTCCTCGTCGGTGAGCGCCAGCCGGGCGCAGCCGCCCCCCTCGATGGCGCCGATGGAAGCCAGCTCGTCCAAGGCGCCGATCAGACGCCGTTCATCCAGCCGCAACATGAATTCTCCAGTGCAACCAAGACCTTAGTCGGTCACGGGATATCGGGCAAAATATCACGGCGGCTTGATCTGGATTGCCTTGCCAGCGCCACGAGCGGAGGTCACTTAGGAAGGCAATGACGCGTTTCCTCGCCCTTCTGCTCGTTCTGCTGGCAAGCCCGGCTTTTGCGCAGACTGTCGTGCAAACCGACAATGTGCGCGCCGAGCTCGTGTCCGAAGTCGCGACGGTGAAGCCCGGCGAGCCCTTCTGGGTCGGCCTTCGCCAGACCCTGCGGCCCAAGTGGCACACCTACTGGAAGAACCCGGGCGAATCGGGATTGCCCACCGAGATCGCGTGGAAACTGCCGGAAGGCGCCAAGGCCGATCCGATCGTCTGGCCGGCGCCGACACGCTTCGATATCGGCGGCGTCATCAATTACGGTTTCAAGGACGAGTCGGTGCTGCTGGTGCGCATCACGCCGCCGGCCAACCTCTCGGGCCCGCTGACCGTCGCCGCCGAAGCCAACTGGCTGGTCTGCGAGGATGTCTGCATCCCCGAGGAGGGCAAGTTCGAGCTGGTGCTGCCGAGCGGCTCGGCCGCGACACCGGCGCCGCCCGCCACGCTCGCTCTGTTCGAACAGGCGCGCCGCGCGGTGCCGACCGCGAGCCCCTGGCCCGCGCGTTACGGCGTGTCGAAGGCTGGCGATCCGACCCTGCTGGTCGAGGCCAAGGGCCTGAAGCCGGACGCGGTCAGCGACATCTATTTCTTCCCGGCCGAATGGGGCCCCGTCGCCACCATGGCCAAGCAGGAGGCCACGGTTACGGCCGAGGGCATCCGCATTCCCCTGAAGAAGGGCGACGCCAAGGCGGCAATGCCGGCCGAACTCGCGGGCACTCTGGTCCTCACCGAGAAGACCGCCGACGGCAGCGTGAAGCAGGCGTTCGATCTCTCGGCCAGGCTCGATCCCGCCTTCGTGACGACGGCTGCGTCGGGGTCGCTCGCGAATGCGGTGGGCGCCGAGGAGATTTCGCTGGCGCAGGCCCTGCTGTTCGCGCTGCTGGGCGGCCTGATCCTGAACCTGATGCCCTGCGTCTTCCCGGTGCTGGCCATGAAGGCGGCGGCCTTCGCGCGCCTCGCCGGCCACGAGCAGAGTGCGATGCGCCGCGACGGCATCGCCTATACGGCGGGCGTCCTCGTCTCCTTCGCCGCCATGGCCGGCTTCGTGATCGCGATCCGTTCGACCGTCGGCGAAGTGAACTGGGGCTTCCAGTTCCAGTCGCCGGTCTTCTCGCTGCTGATCGCCTACCTGTTCTTCGTGGTCGGCCTCAACCTCTCCGGCGTGTTCGAGGTCGGCAACCGCCTCGCCGGCGTCGGCCAGGGTCTGGTCTCCCGCGGCGGCACGACTGGTGCCTTCTTCACCGGCGTGCTGGCGGTGATCGTGGCGACGCCCTGTACCGCGCCGTTCATGGCCGCAGCGCTGGGCTTTGCACTTAGCCAGCCCGCGCCCGCCACCGTCGCGGTGCTGCTGGCGATGGGCCTGGGTCTCGCTTTGCCCTATCTGGCGCTGTCGATGACTCCGGCCCTGCAGCGGCTGATGCCGCGGCCCGGTGCCTGGATGGATCGGCTGCGCCAGTTCCTCGCCTTCCCGATGTATGCCTCCGCCGTCTGGATGATCTGGGTGCTGACCCAGCAGACCGGCGCCGACGGTGTGCTCTATGCACTGGGCGGCATGATCCTGATCGCCTTCGCCATCTGGCTGCTGCGGATCGGCAGCGGCGCCTCGGCCGGCACCTGGGTGCGCCGCGGGCTCGCGGCCGCCGCCGTCCTGCTGGCCTTCGCCGCGACCCTCAAGCTCGACGACAGTCCCGCGACCGCCGCCTCGGCGTCGGGCGGTCCGAATGCCGGCGTCAGTTTCGACGGCTGGGAGCGCTTCTCGCGCGCCCGCATGGCCGAGGCCGTGGCCGCCGGCAAGCCGGTCTTCGTGGACTTCACCGCCGCCTGGTGCATTACTTGCTTGGTGAATGAGCGAGTCGCACTCGAAACGCCGGCCGCCCGGAAGGCTTTCGAGCAGGCGGGCGTCGTCAAACTCAAAGGTGACTGGACCAACCGTGATGCCGAGATCACGGGCGTCCTGAAGGAACTCGGCCGGGCAGGGGTGCCGCTCTACCTGTTCTGGGCACCGGGGACGGATCGACCGAAGATCCTGCCGCAGGTGCTCACCGAGTCTCTGATCCTCTCGGAGTTGTCGTCAATCCAGCAAGCCAAGCGTTAGGAGGTAAGCATGTCGAATCTGAATGTTCCCCGTCGTTCCCTCATGCTGGGCGGTGCCGCGCTCGCCCTGGCGCCTGCCGCCGCTTTCGCCACGTCGAGCCCGGACATCGGCAAGCCCGCGCCGCAGTTCACCGGCGTCGACAGCAACGGCAAGACCTGGTCGCTGGCCGATCTCAAGGGCAAGATCGTCGTCCTCGAGACGACGAATCACGACTGCCCCTACGTGCGCAAGCACTACACGTCCAACAACATGCAGGACCAGCAGCGTGAAGCCGCCGGCAAGGGCATCGTCTGGCTGACCCTCGCCTCGTCCGCCGTCGGCGAACAGGGCCACGTGACGGCCCAGCAGGCCAACGACCTCACCAAGAGCCGCAACGCCGCCCCGGCCGCTGTGCTGCTCGACCCGCAGAGCAAGGTCGCGCGCGCCTATGGCGCCACCGTGACGCCGCACATGTATATCATCGATGCCAACGGCACGCTGGTTTACAAGGGCGGCATCGATTCCATCCCGTCGTCGAACGCCTCCGACATCCCCAAGGCCACGCAGTATGTCCGCGTCGCGCTGGGCGAGGTGCAGGCCGGCAAGCAGGTCGCCGATTCCTCGACCCGCGCCTATGGCTGCACCCTGAAGTACCCGAAGACCTCGACCTGACGGAGCTGCCATGCCGCACGACGGCTGGCACCCGCACGACGAGGACTCTCACAAGCCGCATCACCATCACCACGGCCCGCCGACCCGGCGGACCGTGCTGGCGGCGGCGGCCCTGCTGCCGTTCGGCGCGGCCAGCGCCCAAACGGTCGATGCCGCCCAGCGCATCGCCGACGCCGCCAATCGTTTCCTCCTCTCGCTCGACGACGGCCAGCGCCAGAAGGCGATGATCGCCTTCGAGTCGGGCAATCGCCTCGACTGGCATTACATCCCGCGCAGCCGCTCGGGCCTCACCCTGGGTGAGATGCGACCCAACCAGGCCGACGCCGCCCGCGCGCTGTTCGCCTCGGTGCTGAACCAGCGCGGCCTCGAACTGCTCGACGGCGTGCGCCTGCTCGAAGGCGCGCTGCGCGAACAGCAGGGCAGTTTCCGCGATCCCGACCGCTACTACGTCTCGGTGTTCGGCACGCCCGGCCGCTTCCCCTGGGGCTGGCGCTTCGAGGGGCACCACCTGTCGCTGAACGTGGCACTACCGACGACGGGTCAGGTCGCGGTCACGCCGTTCTTCACCGGCGCCCATCCCGCCACGGTGCGCGACGGACCCCATCGCGGCTTCCGCCTGCTCGGCGCTTCCGAAGATCTCGCACGCCAGATCATGGCCGGCCTCAACGACCAGCAGCGCAAGGCGGCGACCATCGCCAACCGCTCGTTCGGCGAGATCGTGGCCACACCACAGCGCGAGCAGGATCTCGGCAACCCCAAGGGCCTGCTGCTGGGCGAGATGACCGGTGCGCAACGCATGCTGATCGAGGCGCTGATGGACCGTTTCCTGGGCACGCTCGCCGCCGACCTGCTGGCCCAGCAGAAGCAGCGCGTGATGGAACAGGGGCTCGCGACATTCCGATTCGCCTGGGCGGGCTCGCTGACACCGGGCGAGGCGCATTACTTCCGTGTGCACGGCCCCGCGACCCTGATCGAGCACGACAACACGCAGAACGGCGCCAACCACATCCACGCCGTGTGGCGCGACCTCGCCGCCGATTTCGGCCGCGACGCGCTGGCCGATCACTACCGCCAGCAGAAGCACCGCTGAAGTAAGTTAAGTCGCGGGTACTACCGGTGCGTTGGCGCTATGCACGAGCTTATGGATGAAGCCCAGTTTCTCGATCGCCGGCTGCGACAGCACGAAGGGATAAAGATCGGGCTGGCCCATCGCGCGGTTGAGGCTGTTGAGCGCCAGGGAAAGCGGCAGCCAGCTGTCGATCAGCTGGCCGATCTCGGCGGCGCGATAGGGATCGAAGTCGACGCTGGCGTCCAGCTCCTCGCCCTTGGCCAGGCGCGGCTGGGTCGAGAGGCCGAAGGCCCGCGCGATCTCCAGCGTGTCGACGATGTGGAGGTAGTGCGCCCAGGTCTCGGCGAAATCCTCCCACGGATGCGCGGTCGCGTACTGGCTGACGAAGTGATCCTGCCAGTCGGGCGGTGCACCGTTGGCATAATGGTTCTGCAGCGCCTGGCCATAATCCTGGCTGTCGTCGCCGAAAAGCGCACGACAGGCGTCGAGCTGGCCGCCGTCGCGTACCAGCCGGTCCCAGTAATAGTGGCCGATCTCGTGCCGGAAATGGCCGATCAAGGTGCGATACGGCTCGTGCATGGCGATACGGTTCTGTTCGCGGGCCGCGTCGTCGGCCTCGGCCAGCGCCAGGGTGATCAGCCCATTGTCGTGGCCGGTCATGACCCTCGGCGCCTGCGGCAGTTCGGCCAGGAAATCGAAGGCCAGTCCCGCCTCCGGCGATTCGGCCTTGGTCGGTGTCGGCAGCTTGAAGCGCAGCAGCGAATAGAACATCCGGTGCTTGGCGATCTCGATTTTCTGCCAGTTGGCCAGATTGTCGCCGATGGTGAGGTCGGGGATCGTCCGGTTGTGTCGGCAGGACAGGCAGAAGGTCTCCGGCGAGGTCGACTCCACCAGCCAGTTGCAGGCTGCCTGCTGGGCATTGGCGCAGAACCGGTAGAGCACGTCCTTGGAGGCGAGCGCGCGCCAAAGATCGCCCTCCGGCTCCAGCGCCGACAGGGTCGCGGCTTCGGGGACGTATCCGAGCTTGTGTCCGCATTTCACACAGACATCGTTCTCGAAATACAGGATCTGCTGGCAGCTCTGGCACTTGAAGAGTTTCATCGCCGCCACAACGCCCGTCCGGCCGTCATGTTGCGGTGCAATCCCGTCGCAGGGGAACTTTCTCCCTGTCCGATCCGTTCAAGGGACCTGACGAGGAGAAATGCGCATGGGCGTGAAGCCGGAAGCTCAAGACGCCACGCCCGCCGAGGCGCCCTCCGTTCTCAACCATGGCGGCCGCGTTCTGCCCGCCGTCACCGTCGACACCTACAACGAGGAATTGCGCGATGAGGAAGGCTTCGTGGGCGACCGCGCCAGCCGTCGCGCCTTCCGCGCCATCCTGGCCGACTGGCGCGAGCGGCTGAAGGAACGTGGCGAGGACCCGTTCGGCGACGTGCCGATGGAGGAGATTTCCAAGTCCAAGCTCGACAAGATGCTGAACAGCGGCGATCCGGTCGCGGCCGGCCTCATCCATACCGTGGTCGAGGAATTCGCCGGCGAGCTGGCAACGGTCGTGCGCCGCTTCCTGCGGCTGGAAAGCTGGAAGGACACGCAACGCATCGTGATCGGCGGCGGCATGATCGCGAGCCGCATCGGCGAGCTGGCCATGGGGCGCGCCACCATCATGCTGGCGACCGAAGGCGTGAAGATCGAACTCGTGGCGATCCAGAACCATCCCGACGAGGCGGGGTTGATCGGCGCCGTGCATCTCGCACCAAGCTGGGTGATGGCCGGACACGACGCGATCCTCGCCGTCGACATCGGCGGCACCAACGTGCGCGTCGGCGTGATCGAGCTCAACGCCGACAAGCGTGGCGAGATCGAGGAAGCCGATGTCTGGAAGCGCCAGGTCTGGCGCCACGCCGACGACGAGCCCGACCGCGACGAGGCGATCGCCAGGATCGCCGCCATGCTGGTCAAGCTGATCGACCGCGCCACCGAGGAGAAGATGAAGCTGGCGCCCTTCATGGGCATCGGCTGCCCCGGCCTGATCGACGATCACGGCTTCATCCTGAAGGGCGGCCAGAATCTGCCCGGCAACTGGGAGGGCAAGGGCTTCAACCTCGCCGCCGCCCTGTCCGCCCACCTTCCCAAGGTCGGCGGCCACGACATCTTCATCCAGCTCCACAACGACGCCGTCGTTCAGGGCTTGAGCGAAGTGCCCAACATGAAGGACGTCGAGCATTGGGGCGTCATGACGATCGGCACCGGGCTGGGCAACGCCCGGTTTACCAACCGCGAGTGACGCTCATTGGAGCGCGCCACTCCAGTGGCGCTCGTGTCTTGCTGATCTACGACGCATGAGCGCCACTGGAGTGGCGCGCTCCAATGAGCCCTACCCCATCTGATAGCCGGGCGTGGACTTGGAGATGGCGATCTCCTGCTCGTCCATGTCGTCGATGATGCCCTCGAACAGCGGCGTGGTGAGATAGCGCTCGCCGGTGTCGGGCAGCACACAGAGGATGACAGAGCCGGGCGCGGCCTTCTCGGCCACCTGCACCGCCACGGCGAAGGTCGAGCCGCCGGAGATGCCGGTGAAGATGCCTTCCTTCTGCGCCAGCGCCTTGGCCCACTTGATCCCCTCGGCGCCGGCGATCGGCAGGCGCTCGTCGAAATACTTCTTGTCGATGGCTTCCTGCAGCACGAGCGGGATGAAGTCCGGCGTCCAGCCCTGGATCGGGTGGGGCTCGAAGGCGGGATGGCTGACCGCGGGCGAGCCGTCGGCCGCCCGCTCCTGCGGCTTGCCGCTGCCGATGAGCTGGGCATTGGCCGGCTCCGACAGGATGATCTTCGTCTCCGGCCGCTCCTTGCGCAGCACGCGCGCCACGCCGGTCACGGTGCCGCCGGTGCCGTAGCCGCTCACGAAATAGTCGAGCCGGCTGCCCTTGAAGTCGGCCAGGATCTCGCGCGCCGTGGTGGTCTCGTGGATCTCGGCATTGGCCTCGGTCTCGAACTGATGGGCCAGGAACCAGCCGTTCGCCTTCGCGAGTTCGACGGCCTTCTGGTACATGCCGAAGCCCTTCTGGGCGCGCGGCGTCAGGATGACCTTGGCGCCCAGCATGCGCATCAGCTTGCGCCGCTCGATCGAGAAACTGTCGGCCATGGTGACGACCAGCGGATAGCCCTTCTGGGCGCAGACCATGGCGAGGCCGATGCCGGTGTTGCCGCTGGTCGCCTCGACCACGGTCTGGCCGGGCTTCAGGGTGCCGTTGCGTTCGGCCGCCTCGATGATGTTGACGGCCAGGCGATCCTTGACCGAGCCACCGGGATTGAAAGCCTCGGCCTTGGCGTAGATCGTCACGCCCTTTGGCCCCAAGGTGTTAATCCGGATGCAGGGTGTATCGCCGATCGTGTCGAGCACATTGTCGTACAGTCGACCGCGCCCCTGGGTATTCCGGACCTTGCCGCTCATCCCTGTCTCCTTTTGGCTGAAGGCGGCACCTTACGCCGGTTCGGGAGGCCTGTGGAACCGCTCGATACGCAATCTGCATCGACAGCGCCCCCGTCCCTGATCAAGCGATCGACTAGTCTCCAACCGCGCGGCGTCGGGCCGCCCTGGAGTTTGACGATGACGACGGAAGCCCCGCGACCCGCCCTCGACCAGCCGTTCGCCCCCATGATTTCCACCACCACCGGAGAAACGCTCGGCCGCTTCACGACACCGCGACGGTCGGTGGCCGAACGCAAGGCCACCGGCAAGGCCCTGCGCAAGACCGTACCGCGCGAGGACCACGCCACCTTCCGTCAGACCGGCGACCGGCCCGATCCGATCTCCATCCTCGAAGCGCAGAACGCGACGCGCGCCCAGAAGCTCGTGCCGGTGCGATTCGCCCGTATGCTGTCCTCGCCCTTCGCCTTCCTGCGCGGCTCGGCCGCCGTGATGGCGGCAGATCTCGCGACGACGCCCGTGACGGGCCTGCAGGTGAATGCCTGCGGCGACATGCACGTCTCCAACTTCGGCGTCTTCGGATCGGCCGAGCGCGACCTGGTATTCGCGATCAACGATTTCGACGAGGTGTTTCCCGGCGCCTGGGAGTGGGACCTGAAGCGCCTCGCCGCCAGTGCCGCCGTCGCCGTGCGCTTCATGGGTGGCGACAAGCAGGAGGCCGAACAGGCTGCCGCCGGGACCGTGCGATCCTATCGCGAGCATATCGGCCGCTATGCCGAAATGAGCCATCTCGCGACCTGGTACGACCGGATCGACGAGCGGGCCGTGCTGTCCGGCCTGTCACCCAAGGCGCGCAAGAACGCCGCGAAAGCAATCGACAAGGCCCGCGCCAAGGGCCACCAGCGGGTGCTCGAGAAGATGACCGAGTTCGTCGCGGGCGAACATCGCATCGTCGAGGCCGCGCCGCTGATCGTCCGCGAGACCCATACCGAGACCGGCGTGCCGATCGCACAGGCGCTGGACATGATGCTGAACTCCTACCTCGAGTCGCTGTCCTACGATCGCCGACGTCTGCTGGCGCGCTACCGCATCGTCGATGTCGCCCGCAAGGTCGTGGGCGTGGGCAGTGTCGGTACCGGCTGCTGGGTGGTCCTGCTGATGGGCAATGACAACGACGATCCGCTGTTCCTGCAGGTCAAGCAGGCGCAGCGTTCCGTGCTGGCGCCCTACTCCGACTACGTATTGCCCTTCGACAATCAGGGACGCCGGGTCGTCGACGGCCAGCGCATGATCCAGGGCTCACCCGACATCTTCCTCGGCTGGGGCCATATCGAGGACTTCCATTTCTATGTCCGCCAGCTCGCCGACATGAAGGGCGGGATCGACATGGTCGAGGGGGATAGCGAAAGGGTATCCACCTTCCAGGAATATTGCGCGCTGTGCGGCTGGGGCCTCGCCCTGGCGCACGCCAAGTCGGGCGATGCCGCCTCTATCGCGGGTTATTGCGGCAACAGCGAAGCCCTCGACGAAGCCATCGCGACCTTCTCGCTGGCCTATGCCAAGCAGACCGAGCGCGACCATGAGGCGCTCGACAGAGCCCGCCGCAGCGGCCGCATCCGGGTCGCCTCGGAGCGGCTGACGAAGTAGCATCCGGCAATACTGGAGGCCGCGATGAAGCGCCGGATATTGATGCAAGCGATGGCGGCGACCCTTGTTGCCGCCGCCGGCCGGCCGGCCTTCGCGCAGGCCGATCTGCTACCCTCGTGGAACGACGGGCCGGTGAAGCGATCGATCCTCGATTTCATCGCGCGTACCACGACGGCGGGAAGCCGCGACTGGGTGCCGGTGCCCGAGCGCATCGCCTGCTTCGACAATGACGGCACCTTGTGGACCGAGCAGCCGGTCTATTTCCAGGTGGCCTTCGCGGTCGATCGGATAAAGGCGCTGGCCGCCCAACATCCCGAATGGCGCACGCAGGAGCCCTTCCGCTCGGTGCTGGCCGACGACCGGGCTGCATTGGCGGCGATGGGTGTGAAGGCGATGGTGGAAGTGATTGCGGCCTCGCATACCGGGATGACGACGGAGGAGTTCACGAAGACGGTGGTCGACTGGCTCGCGACGGCGCGCCATCCCCGCTTCAATCGGCCCTACACAGACCTCGTCTACCAGCCGATGATCGAGCTGCTGGCCCTGCTGCGCGCGCATCAGTTCAAGACCTTTATCGTCTCCGGTGGCGGCTTGGAGTTCATGCGGCCGTGGACGGAGCGCATCTACGGCATTCCGCCGGAGCAGGTCGTGGGCTCATCGGGGGTCACCAAGTTCGAGCTGAGGCCCGACGGCACGCCGGTCCTGATGAAGGAGGCCAAGGTCGAGTTCATCGACGACGGGCCGGGCAAGCCGGTCGGCATCAACCGCTTCATCGGCCGGCGTCCCGTCCTGGCCTTCGGCAATTCCGACGGCGACCAGCAGATGCTGGAATGGACGGCGGCCGGCAGCGGCGCGCGTTTCATGGGGCTGGTGCATCACACCGACGCCGTGCGCGAATATGCCTACGACCGCCCCTCGCCGGTCGGCCAGCTCGACAAGGCCTGGGACGAGGCGCTGCGCCGTGGCTGGACGATCGTCGACATGAAGAACGACTGGAAGGTGATCTACCCCTTCGAGCTGAGGTAGAATTCCTCGCCGGAAGGGGTCGGTGATACGGGAAGCGTATCGTTCCCCCTGTTGTTCCGTATCGCCGTCAGGACGAATTTCCCCTCCCGATCCACGCAAGGGGAGAAAGCCAATGTTCAAGTCGAAGATGAGCCGGCTTCTGTCAGCGGCGGCGCTGCTGGCCGGGTTTGCGGGAGGCACCCTGCCCGCCCGCGCGCAAACACCGGCACCGACACAGGCACCGGCCCAACCCAACATCCTCGTCATCATGGGCGACGATGTCGGCCTCTGGAACATCAGCGCCTACAATCGCGGCATGATGGGCTACCGCACGCCCAACATCGACCGGATCGCCAAAGAGGGTGCGATCTTCACCGACTATTACGGCCAGCAATCCTGCACCGCGGGACGCGCGGCCTTCATCACCGGCCAGTCGCCGATCCGCACCGGCCTCCTGAAGGTCGGACTGCCCGGCGCGTCGGAAGGCCTGTCGGAGAAGGATCCGACCATCGCCGACCTGCTGAAGGCCAAGGGTTACGCGACCGGCCAGTTCGGCAAGAACCATCTCGGCGACCGCAACGAGTTCCTGCCGACCGTTCACGGCTTCGACGAGTTCTTCGGCAACCTCTACCACCTCAACGCCGAGGAAGAGCCCGAGAACATCGACTATCCGAAGGACCCGACCTTCAAGGCCAAGTATGGCCCGCGCGGCGTGTTGAAGTGCACGGCGCAGCCCAACGACACGCCGGGCGAGGATCCGCGCTTCGGCAAGTGGGGCAAGCAGAAGTGCGAGGATACCGGCCCGCTCACCAGGAAGCGCATGGAGACGGTCGACGAGGAGTTCCTCGCCGCCTCGCTCGACTTCATCGACCGCGCCAACCGCGACCGGAAGCCGTTCTTCGTCTGGTCCAATGCCAGCCGCATGCATATCTGGACGCATCTCAAGCCCGCGTCCGAGGGCAAGACCGGCCTCGGTGTCTATGCCGACGGCATGGTCGAGCATGACGGCCATGTCGGCCAGCTCCTGAAGAAGCTCGACGATCTCGGGATCACCCAGAATACGATCGTGATCTACACGACCGACAACGGCGCCGAGGTCATGAGCTGGCCCGACGGCGGCACCACGCCCTTCCGCGGCGAGAAGAACACCAACTGGGAGGGCGGCTATCGCGTGCCCGCGATGGTGCGCTGGCCGGGCCTGGTGAAGCCGGGCACCGAGATCAACGAGATCTTCTCGGCCGAGGACTGGCTGCAGACCCTGCTGGGCGCGGTCGGCGAGACCGACCTGCAGGCCAGGCTGATGGCCGGCGCCACCTTCGGCGCCAAGACCTTCAAGGTGCATCTCGACGGCTACGACCAGCGCGACCTGCTGCGCGACGGCACGGGCAGCAAGCGCAAGGAGTTCTTCTACTGGACCGACGATGGCGGCCTGGCGGGCCTGCGTTACGACAAGTGGAAGCTTGCCTTCATGGAGCAACGCAGCCACGGCTTCGACGTCTGGCAGGACCCGATGGTGACGCTCCGCGTACCGAAGCTGTTCGACCTCAAGGCCGATCCGTTCGAGCGCGCCGACCACGAAGGCATGGGCTACGGCCGCTGGCGCCTCGACCGCATCTTCCTGCTGGTACCGGCCCAGGCCTTCGTCGGCCGCTACATCCAGACCCTGGCGGAATTCCCGCCGAGGCAGCGCCCGGCTTCGTTCAACCTGCAGGGCGTGATGGACAAGCTCACCACCCCGCCGCAAGGCGTGAACTGAGGGGTGTAAACTGACGACATGACCCCGGTCGGTGGGCCGCTTGGCACGCCGGCCGGAAGTGCCGATAAGGGAGGTGTCATGGGAGACCAGAGCGCCCCCAACCCGACGACCGGCATGATCCGCATCCCCGGCGGCACGTTCCGCATGGGGTCGGACAAGCACTATCCCGAGGAAGCGCCGGCCCATACGGTGACGGTCGGCGGCTTCTGGATCGATCCCACGCCCGTCACCAACGCGCAGTTCAAGGAATTCGTCCGGGCGACGGGGCACGTCACCTGGGCCGAGATCGATCCCGATCCCAAGAACTATCCCGGCGCGCGGCCGGAGATGCTCAAGGCCGGCGGGCTGGTCTTTACGCCGCCCTCGAAGCCGGTCGATCTCGCCGACTGGAGCCAGTGGTGGCGCTTCACCTTCGGCGCCACCTGGCGGCGGCCCTACGGCAAGGGCAGCCATATCGGCGGGCTCGACGACCATCCGGTCGTGCAGATCGCCTTCCGCGATGCCGAGGCCTATGCGAAGTGGGCCGGCAAGGAACTGCCGACCGAAGCCGAATGGGAATTCGCCGCGCGCGGCGGTCTCGAGGATGCGGAGTTCGCCTGGGGCGACGAGCTGACGCCCGGCGGCCGGCACATGGCCAACACCTGGCAAGGCCGCTTTCCGGTCGACAATACGCGCGAGGACGGCTTTGCCCGGACCTCACCGGTGCGCGCCTTCCCGGCCAACGGCTACGGCGTGCACGACATGATCGGCAATGTCTGGGAATGGACGGTCGACTGGTACTCGGCCAAGCACGCGCCCGACGCCGGCAAGGCCTGCTGCGTACCCGAGAATCCGCGCGGCGCGACGATCGAGCAAAGCTACGACCCGCGCGACCGGCTGCGGATTCCCCGCAAGGTGCTGAAAGGCGGCTCGCATCTCTGCGCGCCCAGCTACTGCAAACGCTACCGTCCGGCCGCGCGCCACGCCGAGCAGATCGACACGACGACCAGCCATGTCGGCTTCCGGTGCGTCGTGCGATCCGTCGACGGTCGCCACGACACCTGATTCAGGGGCCGCCGCCCCCGATTCGTCCGTTTCGTTTATTTCGTTTATTTCGTTTGTTCGCCAGGAACTCCGACGTTTTCAACGGCCTGCTGGAGGTCGAACTCGACGAAGACCGGCCAGTGGTCGGAGGCCGCGATGCCGTAGCCGATCCACGCCTTCTTGACCTTCGGCGACAGGTCGTGGGTCACGAAGACATGGTCGATGCGGCCCTCATGCGGGAAGGAATCGACCTCCTCCTCGCTGTTGCCGGCGGCGATCCAGGCATCGGCCAGGTGCATCGTCGTACCCAGCCGGCCGTAATAGCTCGTGTCGCCGCAGACCAGCGGATATTCCGGCTGCGCCGGCGTGAAGTTGAAATCGCCTGCGAGGATGGCGGCGCGCGGCACGTCGGGCCGACGATCCTTGAATATGAATTTATCGCCGGCCTCGCTGTCCCAAGTCGCGCCGATCCGCTCGGCATTCAGGACCGTCTCCATCAGCGAACGGACCTGCGGCAGCCGCTGCTGCGGTCCGACATGGCTGAGATGGACGCTGTAGACGCGCAGCGGTCCCGCCGGCGTCTCGATCGCGGCCTCGACGAAGCCGCGCTGCAGGTCGAATTGGTTGACGAGCTGCGTCTTGGGCAGGAGATGGCCGCGCGCCCAGGCGATTGGCCAGCGCGAGATCACGGCATTGCCGAAGCTGCGGCGGCGGTTGACGATCCGCCCATCCGCACCGACCTCGCTCGCGTCGGACTCCATGGCGCCGTGATACCAGGAATAACGGTTGAGCCGGCCGGCGATCTCGGTGGTCTGGTCGGCAAAACCGTTCTGCGCCCAACCGGAAACGGCTTCCTGAAGGCAGACGATATCGGCCTCGGCCACCGCATCGGCGATGCGGGCCACGTCGTACTTGCCGTCGGAGCCGACGCCATAGTGGATGTTGTAGGTGCAGAAAAGCATGGAACGCCTTAACGGAATTGATTTCACTCAGTGGTCCATGTGGGACGTACATCACATCTTTGGCGTCTCATAGGAGACAATGAGATGAGCGGCGTGGATCAATACTTGTTCGCCTGTGGCGATTTCCAACAACCGGCGGTCCAGGAGAAGATCTTCGGCCGTCGATTGACGGGAATGCCGGACGCCCTCATTGGCTTCAGTCGAGAGCCTTTCGTGCACCGGTCCGGCAATGAGACCGACCGTGTGGGCGGCACGGTGTTCCAGATAACCAATGCCGACCTCGCGAAGGCTGATGCATACGAACCGCCCAACTACGCGCGTTCAAGGGTCGAGACGGCTTCGGGCCTTGTTGCGTGGGTTTACCTTCGCGCATGCCCGATCGACGCCAAAGACGATGAGCCGTAACGCCGGCCTCAAGGCCCGGCGCCCGTTTTCCTGGGATCCAGACGGGTCATGGCAAGGAGCCAGCTGCGGTCGGACGTTTCCCGCCCGCAGGCGATCAGGATCACAAGGATCGTCAGGCTTGGCAGCCAGACCCGCAATTCGGCGGCGATCCCGAAAATGCCGGTCGGCAAGGCGCAAAGGACGGCCGCCAGCAGGAGCCCACGCTGGTCGGCGGTCCACGGCCCGGGAAGGCACGCAAGGGCTCCGCAGAACACCAGCAGGATCGCGAATATCATCGGCAGGACGCCGGTCGGATGGAACAGCCATCGCCAGTTCGTGACGGAATGGACGATGCCGATCTGAACGCCCGCTCGGCGAGGGCAAGATGGACGATCACCGCGATGAACATGATATCGAAGAAGTCGCTGGTGAATTCCCAGGGGTGGGTCATCGGCGTCCATAGGTAGGCATAGCTGGCAAGCACCACGCCGAGGACCGCCCGCATCAGGCTGCCCGAGAAATCAAGAACGACCGCATAGAGCACCAGAAACCCAGCCAGCGCCTGGACGAACCGGGACAGGAACCAGATCGACCGGTCGGCGAAGACGTCCGTCGTGAGCCATCGCAGGGCCGACAGGAGAGCCGCGGGCAGGATGCGGTTCTGGAACTCGGGGTAAAGGGCCAGTCCCTGCAACGTCTTGAATTCGGCGTTGTACATGAACTCTATGAATTCGTAGCGGACGCGGACGGAGATCTGTGAGCAGAGAAGGGCAAGAGAGACGACAAGCGCAACCGCCATCAGGTTGTTCCTGATCGATAGCCCGATGCTCATCTGCCGATTTTCCCCACCACCGCGTCGCGCTTCAGCATGCCGGCCAGACAAACCACCTCATCGCCGGATGAACACGGCATATACCATCAATATGCCGAAGCCCAATGCGCCTCCCCCCACCGCATAGGCAAGGGTCAGCGGGATCCGCCAGCGCCGATACCTGCGCGTGAGGGTGCGGAAATGTTCGCGACGCGTCGTCCCGAACGGGACGTCATGATTTCCGGGTGGATTGTAGATATTGGCCGTTGCCCGCCGCCAGCCGACGAAGGCGCCCGCGAGCGCGAACACCACGACAATACCCAGTATTATGTAGTTCATCGCATCGGCTTCCGCTGAGTCTCGCCCGACGAAGGAAGGCGACCGACCATAGCAAACTTGCCGCCAGCGGCACCAAGCTCCCGATGAAGTGAACGGCCCGATGAAGTGAATGGAAAGGGCGGGCCGGGCAGCGGCGCCGGAGCGCCTCAGCGTTTCCCGTGCTGGAGCCGCGGCGCGGCCAGTGCGTCGGCCAGCGTCTTCCCGGCCGCCTTGGCCTCGCTCACCGTGACGTGCAGGTCGTGCAGCAGCCCGTCCTGGATGCCGTAGATCCAGCCGTGGATCGACAGTTCCTGGCCGCGCCGCCAGGCCTGCCGGACGATCGACGTCTCGCAGACGTTGCGGACCTGCTCGATGACGTTGATCTCGCACAGGGCATCGACCTGCTGGGCCTTGTGCGGCTGGGCGACGATCATCTCCTCGTAGCGGCGGCCCAGCGCGGCGATATCGTGCAGCCAGTTGTCGAGCAGGCCGAGCTCATGGTTCTTGAGCGAGGCCTTCACGCCGCCGCAGCCATAGTGGCCGCACACGATGACATGGCGCACCCGTAGCGCCTCGACGGCATATTGCAGGACGGCCAGGCAGTTGAAGTCGACCAGCATGACCTGGTTGGCGACGTTGCGGTGGACGAAGACCTCGCCCGGCAGCATGCCGATGATCTCGTTGGCGGGGACGCGGCTGTCGGAGCAGCCGATCCACAGGACGCGCGGCGCCTGCTGCTTGGCCAGCCTGTCGAAGAAGCCCGGATTCTGCTCCTCGATGCGCTTCGCCCAAGCGCGGTTGTTGTCGAATAGTCCCTCGAGGAAGGATTGCTCTTCTGTCTCGGACATGGTCGAGCCCCTCAGCCGTATTGGTTGCGCAGCGTGCCGATGCCGTCGATGGCGATCTCGACCACGGTGCCGGCCTTCATCGGCAGCACGCCCAGCGAGGTGCCGCAGGCGATGATGTCACCCGGCACCAAGGTCATGTCCTGCGAGATGCGGCTGACCAGTTCGGCCGGCGGGAAGATCATGTCGTCGACCCGGTAGTTCTGACGCTCGCGGCCGTTGACCAGGGTGCGCACCGTGAGCGACGCCGGATCGAGGCCGGTTGCGACGACCGGCCCGAACACGCCGAAGCCGTCGAAGTTCTTGGCCCGTGTCCATTGCGCGAAGCTCGGGTCGCGCTGCAGCAGTTCCATCGCCGTGACGTCGTTCACGCAGGTGTAGCCCAGGATATGGTCGGCGGCGTCTTCGACCGAGACACCGGAGCAGGTCTTGCCTATCACGATGCCCAGCTCGCCCTCGTAGGCGACGCGGCCGTCATAGGATTTCGGCACCGGAATCGGCTGGCCGTGCGCGGCGAAGCTGTTCGGCGCCTTCAGGAAGGTGAGCGGCTCGGCCGGGATCGCCCAGCCGTTCTTCTCGGCGGCGGCGCGGAAATTGTTCCACAGCGCCACCATCTTGGTGGGCTCGGTCGGCGTCAGCCAGCGTGCGTCGACAGCCGCGACGACCTCGCCCGTCGCCGGGCCGGGATCGAAGATCGTGCCTTCGTGGAGGCGGATCTGTTCGCCGTCCAGGATGCCGACGCGCGGACGCCCGGCCTGTTCGATACGGGCGAGGCGTGTCATGCGGCGTCGGGGATGCGCTTGCCGGTCTGCGAATCGAACAGATGGAGATGTCCGGGATCGGCCTTGAAGCGGAGCTTTTCGCCGGGCCTGGCCAGGACATGGCCTCCCTGGCGGACGGTGACCAGCTCGCGCGCCTCGCCGAAGCGGCCGTGAAGCAGCGTGTCGGCGCCCAGCGGCTCGGCCAGTTCGATCTCGAATTCCAGCGCGCCGTCGGCGGCCGGATGCAGATGCTCGGGCCGGATGCCGACGGCAACCGGCGTTCCGGGAGCCGCCGTGGTGGCGAGGCCGATCGGCAGGGTGACGCGCACGGCGCCGGTGCCGGCCAGCTCGACAGCGCGGCTGCCCTCGCAGACCTTGCCCGCCAGGAAGTTCATCGCCGGCGAGCCGATGAAGCCCGCGACGAAGACCGAGGCCGGCCGCTCGTAGACGTCCATGGGCGTGCCGATCTGGTCGGCGACACCGGCATTCATGACGATCAGCCGGTCGGCCAGGGTCATCGCCTCGACCTGGTCGTGGGTCACGTAGATCGAGGTGACGTCGAGCTCGCGCTGCAGGCGCTTGATCTCGAGCCGCATCTGCACGCGCAGCTTGGCGTCGAGGTTGGACAGCGGCTCGTCGAACAGGAACACCGCCGGCTCGCGCACGATGGCGCGGCCCATGGCCACCCTCTGGCGCTGGCCGCCCGAGAGCTGTCGCGGCCTTCTCTGCAGGAAGGTGCCCAGTTCGAGGATCTTGGCGGCCTTCTGGACGCGCACGTCGATCTCGGCCTTGGACAGGCCGCGGATCTTGAGCCCGTAGGCCATGTTCTCGTAGACGCTGAAATGCGGATAGAGCGCGTAGTTC
Source organism: Reyranella sp. GW821-FHT14A01 (assembly GCF_058803965.1). Taxonomy (NCBI): domain Bacteria; kingdom Pseudomonadati; phylum Pseudomonadota; class Alphaproteobacteria; order Hyphomicrobiales; family Reyranellaceae; genus Reyranella; species Reyranella sp. GW821-FHT14A01. The sequence continues at coordinate 338,541 of NZ_JBXAPM010000002.1, read as the reverse complement.
TGGAACACCATCGCGATGTCGCGATCCTTGGGCTCCAGCTCGTTGACCACACGGTCGCCGATCGCGATCGTTCCGCCGGTGATGCGCTCCAGCCCCGCCACCATGCGCAGCAGGGTCGACTTGCCGCAGCCCGAGGGTCCGACGATGACGATGAACTCGCCGTCGGCGATCTCGATGTCGACGCCGTGGATGACCTCGAGCTTCTCGTAGCTCTTCTTGACGCCGCGCAGGTGGACTTGCGCCATGACCGTTATTTCTCCGTCTCGACGAGTCCGCGCACGAACTGGCGCTGCATGAACACCACGACCAGGACCGGCGGCAGCATGGCGAGCATCGCCATCGCCATCAGCAGGTTCCAGCTCGGCACCCCATCGACCACGTTGGCCTGGCGCGAGACCGTCATGACGACGGTGTAGAAGCTTTCCTTGGTCGTGATCAGCAGCGGCCAGAGATACTGGTTCCAGCCGTAGATGAACTGGATCACGAACAGCGCCGCGATCGAGGTCCGGCTCATCGGCAACAGGATGTCCCAGAAGAAGCGCATCGGCGAGGCACCATCGACTCGCGCCGCCTCGGTGAGCTCGTCGGGCACGCTCAGGAAGAACTGCCGGAACAGGAAGGTCGCCGTCGCCGAGGCGATCAGCGGGATGATGAGGCCGGCATAGGAATCGAGCATGCCCAGCGACGCGACGACGCCGTAGGTCGGCACGATGCGCACTTCGACGGGCAGCATCAGCGTGACGAAGATCGCCCAGAAGAAGGTCATGCGGAACGGGAAGCGGAAGTAGACGATGGCAAAGGCCGCGATGATCGAGATCGCGATCTTCCCGATGGTGATGCCCAGCGCCATGATCAGGCTGTTGGTCAGCGTCATCGCGACGGGCGTGTTGCCGACCCTGCCATAACCCTCGGTCAGCACCTTCGCATAGTTCTCGAACAGGTACGGGCCGGGCAGCACCGGGATCGGCGACTGCAGCATGGTCTGCTGGTCGTGCGTCGAGGCGACGAAGGTCATCCACACCGGGAAGGCGATGATGATCACGCCCACGAGCACGACGAAGTGGCTCAGGAAGGTGAGCCAGGGGCGGTTCTCGACCATCAGTAGTGCACCCGGCGCTCGATGAAGCGGAACTGCACGAAGGTCAGCAGGATCACCACCAGCATCAGGATCACCGACTGGGCCGAGGAGCCGCCGAGGTCCTGGCCGCGGAAGCCATCATTGTAGACCTTGAACACCAGGATCTCGGTCGACTTGGCGGGACCGCCCTTGGTCAGCGCATCGACGACGCCGAAGGTGCCGAAGAAGGCGTAGATGATATTGACCACCAGCAGGAAGAAACCGGTGGGCGAGAGCAGCGGGAAGATGATGTCCCAGAAGCGCCGGCCGGGCCCCGCGCCGTCGATGGCGGCGGCCTCGATCAGCGACTTCGGGATCGACTGCAGGCCGGCCAGGAAGAACAGGAAATTGTAGCTGATCTGGTTCCAGACGGCGGCGATCACGACCAGCAGCAGCGCCTGGTTGCCGTTGGTCACATAGTTGAACTCGATGCCGATGCCCTGGAGCATCCAGGCGACGATGCCGACCGACGGGTTGAACAGGAAGCCCCACAGCACGCCGGCCACGGCGGGCGCGACCGCATAGGGCCAGACGAGGAACATCTTGTAGGCGGTGGCGCCGCGGATCACGCGGTCCGCCATCACCGCCAGCAGCAGCGACAGGCCGAGGCCGAGCGATGCGACCAGCGCGCTGAACACGAGGGTGAGCCGCGCCGAGGCGTAGTAGCCCGAGTCCTGGAAGAGATGGAGGAAGTTGTCGAGGTAGACGAACTTGGTGTTGCCGCCGAACGCGTCCTCGACCAGCACCGACTGGTAGATCGCCTGGCCCGACGGCCAGAAGAAGAACACCAGCGTGATGACGATCTGCGGCGCCACCAGAAGATAGGGCAGCCAACGCTCGTTGAAGGTGACGCGTTTTTCCATCGAGCTAGCCTGTAGCCCTCCCCCTCCCGGCCTCCCCCGTGTGACGGGGGAGGGGATTTGAAAGGCTAGCCTTCCTCTTCTCTGCCTCCCCCGTCAAACGGGGGAGGTGGTCCGAAGGACCGGAGGGGGAAAGCAACGGCAAGGGTCTTACTTGTTGGCCGCTTCGAAGCGCTTGATCTGCTCGTTGCCCGCCTTCACGGCGTCGTCGAGCGCGGTCTTCGCGTCCTTCTTGCCCGACCACACCGCCTCGAGCTCGCTGTCGACGATGTCGCGGATCTGCACGAAGTTGCCGATGCGAAGGCCCTTCGAGTTGCCCGTCGGCGGATTGAGCGTCAGCTCCTCGACGGCGACCTCGCGGCCCGGAAACTTCTTGTAGAAGCCTTCCTTGTCGGTCGCTTCGGCAGCGGCCGTCGTGATCGGCACGTAGCCCGTCTCCTGGTGCCACTTGGCCTGCACCGGGGTGCTGGCGAGGTAGGTCATGAACTTGGCGACGCCCTTGTACTCGGCCGCCGGACGGCCCTGCAGCACCCACAGGGTGGCGCCGCCGATGATCGAGTTCTGCGGCTTGGGCGCGACGTCGGGCGAGTAGGGCATCATGGCGATGCCGAACTTCTCCGAACCGCCGAGCGCCTTGTCGATGCCCGCGGCCGAACCGGACGAGGCAACGTGGAAGGCGCAGTCGCCGGCGGTGAACAGCGCCGTCGACTTACCCTCGCGGCCGCCATAGACGAAGGTTTTGTCCTTGCCCCAGTCGGCCAGCATCTGGATGAACTTCACGCGCGGGGCGTCGTTGAATTTCAGCTCGATGTCGGTGCCGCCAAGGCCGTTCTCCTTGGTCGCATACGGCAGGTTGTGCCAGGCGCCGTAGTTCTCGATCATCGTCCAGGTCTGCCACTGCGGGGTGAAGCCGCACTTGGCGCCGGCTGCGACGGCCTTCTTGGCCATCTCACCCAGCTCCGGCCAGGTCTTCGGCGGCTTGTTCGGATCGAGGCCCGCCTTCTGCAGCAGCTCCTTGTTCCAGTAGAGCACCGGCGTCGAGGAGTTGAACGGCATCGACAGCAGCTTGCCGTCGGTCGTCGAGTAGTAGCCGTAGACCGGGCCGATAAAGGCCTTGGGATCGAACGGCTCCTTGGCATCGGCCATGAGCTGGTAGACCGGATAGACGGCGCCCTTGGCGGCCATCATGTTCGCGGTGCCGACCTCGAAGACCTGCACGATGTGCGGGGCCTGCTTGGCGCGGAAGGCCGCGATCGCGGCGGTCAGGGTCTCCGGATAGGAGCCCTTGTAGACCGGGTTCACCTTGTACTCGGTCTGGGACTTGTTGAAGCCCTCGGCCAGCGCATTGACCGTGTCACCCAGGTTGCCGCCCATCGCGTGCCAGAACTGAATTTCGGTCTGAGCGAACGCGGTCGACGCGCTCGCAAGAACCGCCGCGGCCGCGACGGAAGAGAGCAGAATCCGTGTCATATCGAACAAACCTCCCAGAAAAATCCCCGGCGATGTATCGGCGGGCCGCAAGACTGTGATGTGTCTCTTTTATTGCGGTCTGATGACAGTCCACCAACACTTCGCAGCGAATGCAACCCCAAAGGACAAGATTAGGTGAGGGCGGCCAGAATCACGTCCGGCGCATCAGTGATGATGCAATGGACCCCCATGCCGACCAGCGCCCGGGCCACGTCGCCGTCGTTGATCGTATAGACGCTGAGCGTCAAGCCGGCCCTGCGGATCTCGACCGCGCGGACGGCCGTCAGGCGCTTGCCGTTGGTGTTGAGGCCGGCGGCCGACACCGCCTCGGCCCGCACCTGCCAGTCGTCCTTCAGCTCGTCGATCAGCAGCGCCCGCGCGAATTCCGGCGCGGCCTCGCGAGCAGCGGCAAGCGACGCATCCTTGAAGCTCGACAGGAGCGGCGCCGGCAATTTGGCCGGCCACAGCCGCCGCAAGAAGTCGACGGTGATCCTCGCGGTCTCGGCCTCGCGGCCCTCGCATGGCTTGATCTCGACGTTGCAGCCCAGGCCCAGCTCGCCGAAACAGGCGATCGCCTGCTCGAAGGTCGGTACCGACGGCGGCAGCTCGGACGCGCGCAGCTCGGACGCCAGCCGGTCGACGCCGGTCGTCCGCTTCAGCGACGAATCGTGCATGACGATGGGCACGCCGTCCGCCGTCAGCTTGACGTCGATCTCGACCCAGGTGGCGCCGCGCCGATGAGCCTCGCGAAAGGACTCCAGCGTGTTTTCCGGCGCGTAGGCCATGGCGCCGCGATGACCGATGACGTTAGGCAGTTGCAGCATGAACGAATCCGAAGCTAACTCGGTGCGTCGCAATAGCCGAATGCCCCGATCCATGTCGACCTTTCCCGATAAATTCCGCCTCGACGGGCGCACCGCGCTGATCACCGGCTCCGCCCGCGGCCTCGGCTGGGAGATGGCCAAGGGCCTGGCCGAAGCCGGCGCCCGCGTCCTGCTGCACAGCCGCTCCCACGAGCGGCTGGCGCCGCGTCTGGCCGAACTGCGGGCGGCGGGACGGGCGACGGACGGCGTGGTGTTCGAGATGGCCGACCGCACGGCCATGGGCCTCGCCATCGACCGTGCCGGCCCGATCGACATCCTGATCCACAATGTCGGCGAGCGTGACCGCCGCCCCTTCGCCGAGATCGAATCCCACGATTTCGCGCGGCTGATCGATACCGACCTGTCGGCCGGGCAGGCGCTGATCCGGCTGGTGATGCCGGGCATGGTCGAGCGCGGCTGGGGACGGCTGATCCTCGTCACCTCGATCGCCGCCACGCATGCCGCGCCCGGCGCCTCCTCTTACATCGCGGCCAAGGCCGGCCTGGCCGCCCTCACCCGCGCGCTGGCGGCAGAATTCGGCACCACCGGCGTCACCTCCAACGCGATCTCGCCCGGATTCTTCGCGACCGAGACCAACCAGTCCCTGATTGCCTCGCCGGCCGGCGAGAGGTTGCGGCTGCGCTGCCCGGCCAGGCGCTGGGCCGATCCCTCGGAGATCGCCGGCGCCGCGATCTTCCTGGCTTCCCCGGCAGCGAGCTACGTCAATGGACATACGCTCACCGTCGATGGCGGCGTCACCGCAACCTACATGGGCTGATGAAGATCAAAACTCTTCTGGCGAGCGCCCTGGCGCTTGGCGTCGCGCTGCCCGCCTTTGCGGCCAGCCCCGATGCACCGGCGATCGACGGACGGCACCTCAGCCTCCTCTGGATGATCCCGTTCGTCGGCATCCTGCTGTCGATTGCGATCATGCCGCTCGCCGCGCCGCACTTTTGGCATCACCATTTCGGCAAGGTGTCGGCAGTCTGGGCGGCGCTGGTGGTCGTGCCTTTCGCCGCAATCTACGGCGTGCCGACCGCGATCTACGAAATCATCCACCTCCTGCTGCTCGATTACATCCCCTTCATCGTACTGCTGCTGGCGCTGTTCACGGTGACCGGCGGCATCCACATCAAGGGCAACCTGCACGGGTCGCCGTCTATGAACACGGCGATCCTGGCGATCGGCACGGTGCTGGCGGGCTGGATGGGCACGACCGGCGCCTCGATGCTGCTGATCCGGCCGATCATCCGCGCCAACGACGACCGGCGGCACAAGATCCATGTCTTTGTCTTCTTCATCTTCCTGGTGTCGAACATCGGCGGCGCCCTGACGCCGCTTGGCGATCCGCCGCTCTTCCTGGGCTTCCTGAAGGGCGTCAGCTTCTTCTGGACGACACAGCACCTGTTCGCCGAGATGCTGGTCTGCGCGATCGTGCTGCTGGCGCTCTTCTACGCCATCGACAGCTACTGGTACCGCAAGGAAGGACGAAAGACGCCCGATCCCACGCCGGAAACACCTGTTCGCATCGAGGGCGGCGTCAACATCATCCTGCTGGCGGCCATCGTCGGCGCGGTCCTGGCGAGCGGCACGTGGAATCCCGGCGTCCATTTCACCGTCTTCCACGTGACGCTCGAGTTGCAGAACGTCCTGCGCGACCTGGCGCTGGTGGTCCTCTGCTTCCTGTCGCTGCGCCTCACCTCCCGCGGGTCGCGCGCCGCCAACGGCTTCAGCTGGGGGCCGATGGCCGAGGTCGCCAAGCTGTTCGCCGGCATCTTCATCACCATCGCGCCGGCGCTGGCCATCCTCAAGGCCGGCAAGGAAGGCGCCCTGGCGCCGCTGGTCGCGCTGGTGACGGGCCCTGACGGCCAGCCCGACGACATCTGGTATTTCTGGCTGACCGGCATCCTGTCGAGCTTCCTCGACAATGCGCCGACCTATCTCGTCTTCTTCAACCTGGCCGGCGGCGACGCCAACCTGTTGATGGGGACGCTCGCCGGCACCCTGGCGGCGATCTCCTGCGGTGCCGTGTTCATGGGCGCCAATTCCTATATCGGCAACGCGCCCAACTTCATGGTCAAGGCGGTGGTCGAGGAGGCGGGCATCCGCATGCCGAGCTTCTTCGGCTACATGGCCTGGTCGTGCGGCATCCTCGTGCCGTTGTTCGTCCTGCTGACCCTCCTGTTCTTCATCCCGTAATTTCGCCCATGTTTCCAACGAAGTAGCGGACAAGAAACCGCAGAGGACGCGCGCGCTTTTCCTCTACACTGGCCAAGCGTCCCGATCCTAGGCACACCCAGGCCCGCCCCTCTCGTACCGAGGACACCGAGCATCGAGGCGAAATCCTGTAGAACGACCCGTGGCCCACGCCGTAAGCGCCTTCTCCTACCGTTCCGACCGCATGTCGCCCTTCGCACTGGCGATGGCGATCCTGCTGCATGCGCTGGTCGCGGCGGCGCTGTGGTGGCTGTCGCAGCAGAAGCCGGCGGTGCCCGCGGAAGAGGACGTGATCAACGTCTCGTTCGAGCAGCCCAAACCACCGGAGCCGCCGCCACCCGAACCGCCGCCGCAGGCGCCCGCGGCCCAGCCGAAGCAGGTCCCGCTTCCCCAGACGCTGCCGCCGATGAATCTCGGCGTGCGCCCGCCGGCCCCCACCACGGCAGACAGGCCGACCCAGGTGCCGCCGACCGACCAGGTGTCGAAGGCGCCCCCGGCGCCCCCGCCGCCGCCCGAGAGCAAGGAAGAGCCGACCTTCGAGCCGGAAGTCGCGGCGGCGGCGCCGACGCCACCGGTCGAGACGCGCGTCGAGCCGCCCCCTGCGCCTGCGCGCGTTCCGGCGCCCACGCCAACACCAGCCGAGAAGCCAGCGCCCGAGCCACCGACGGAGCTGGGCCTCAAGAACGCGCCGACGCCTCCGCCTCCGCCGCCGCCCACGCAACAGGCAGCACCGGCACCGCAGCCGCTCCCCAAGCCGCCCGAGCCTGCTCCGACGCCAAAGCCCATGCCGCAGCAGCAGGCGCTCGCGGCGCCGCCGCGGCCGACGCCGCCCGCGCCGAAGCCCGAGCTGAAGCCCTCACCGCTCTCGACGATACCCTCGACGCGGCCGCCTTCCAGCTCCGGCGCCGAACCGCCATCGCAACATCGCTTCGTCAATCCGGCGGATGCCTACGCGCGCGCCAAGGTCGCGGACAATTATCTCGCCCAGATCCTGCGCAGGATCGTGGGCTACACATACCAGCCGAAGACCGACAAGCGGCAAGGTGTGACGGTGGTGCGGATCGTCATTGCGCGCGACGGCAGGCTACTTGCCGCCACCATCGTCAGTTCGAGCGGCGAGCCGGAATTCGACGCCGGCGTCCTGGCCGGCGTGCGGGCCGGTGCGCCCTACACGCCGCTGCCGGCGAACATCCCGGGCCCCAGCGCGCCGTTCGACCTGCCGCTCTGGTCGGTCAGACGCTGAGGAAGACGCCGCTCAGTTCTTCTTGCTGATATTCCAGGTCATGGCCACCGGACCGGGCAGCCATCCTTCCAGCCGGTCCTTGCGGTAGGCGCCGAAGGCCTTGTACTGGCCGATCGGCACGTAGACGCCCTGGTCCATCACGCGGTCGGAGATCGCGAGGCCGATCTCCTTGCGCTTGGCCGGATCGCCTTCCTTCAAGAAGGCGGTGCGCAGCGTCTCGATCTCCGGATCGCACGGCCAGCCGAACCACGCCTTGTCGCAGGTCGCGGCGGCGAAGTTGCTGGTGCCGGGATTGTCGACGTCGATCGTGATGTTGGTGGTGAAGAAGACGTTCCAGCCGCCCTGGGCCGGCGGCTCCTTGCGGGCGCGCCGCGAGATCACGGTCTGCCAGTCCATCGCCAGCACGTTGACCTTGAAGCCGGCGCGCTCGAGCTGCTGCTTGGCGACCGGCTGGAACTGGTTGGACGAGGCGAGATCGGTCTGGTGCAGCATCGTGATCGGCGTGCCGTCGTAGCCCGACTCCTTCAGGAGCGCCCGCGCCTTCTCGAGGTTGGGCTTGATCAGGAAGTCGCCATACTCCTTGCCGTAGGGTGCGCCGCAGATGAACGGCGCGTTGCACAGCTTGTAGATCTCGGGCTCGCCATACTGCGCCCGCAGCAGGTCCTCCTGGGCCAGCGCATACATCGCCGCCTGCCGCGCCTTCGGATTGTTGAACGGCGGTTGCAGGTGGTTGAAGCGCATCAGCGCCTGCGACCCCAGCGCGTTCCAGCCGTAGAGTTCGACATTCTTTGCGGCCCGCAGCAGCGGGAAGAGATCGGGCGGCGGCGTTTCGATCAGGTCGATCTCGCCCGCGATCAGCGCATTGGCCGCCGTGTTGGGATCGGGGATGGCGAGCCATTCGACCCGGTCGACCTTGACCACCTTGCCGCCGGCCATCATCGACGGCGGCTCGGGCCGCGGCTTGTATTTCGTGTTCTTGACGTAGACCACCCGCTCTCCAGGCTTCCATTCGTCCTTCTTGAAGATGAAGGGACCGGAGCCGGTGTAATCCTCGATCTGCTTGTTGGGGTCGGTGTCGGCCACCCGCTTGGGCATCATGAAGGGCGTGCTGGAACCCACCTTGCCCAGCGCCTCCAGCACGAGGCCGAACGGCTCCTTCAGGGTGAGGGTGAAGGTCTTGTCGTCGACGACCTTGAGATCGGCCGTCGCCTTCATCAGCACCTGCCCGTAGCCGTCACGGGCGCCCCAGCGCTTGATCGAGGCGATGCAGTCCTCGGACGTGACAGGCTTGCCGTCGTGCCATTCCAGCCCGTCGCGCAGGGTGATCGTGTAGGTGAGCTTGTCGTCGGAGACGGTGTATTTCTCCGCCATCTGCGGCTGGATCTTGAGATCGGCGTCCGTGGCGAACAGCACGTCGTAGATCATGTAGCCGTGGTTGCGGCTGATGTTCGCCGTCGTCCAGATCGGATCGAGGATCTTGATGTCGGCGTGGGACACCATCCTCAGCGTCGTCTGGGCCGCCGCCGGCCCCGCTGTGCCCGCTGCCAATCCCCATGCCATCGCCGCGACCAAAGCAAACTTGTGCAAATGGGCCATGAGTCACCCCCGTTTGCCTGCCGCGGACTGTGCCGGACGGGCTGTCAGTTCCCCTCACAGATCATGCAATGCTCATGCCGTGCCGAACCGACGCCGCATCCCGATGACGTGATGCGCTGTCCCGGAGGTTCGGGAAAACCGGGCGCTGGTGCTCTTCAGGCATAGCGGCGAGTGCGCCGATCACTCCTTGCGACAGCACCGGATGAGAAACCGCGACGACACTCGCGATTACACGAATGGAGCACCCATCTAGTTGAATTTCACATCATATATTCTTCATAAAGTGGTTACAACCATGTCATGTATTTGAGTGTTGCGCATGCGGCTTAACCCACCGGCTATTGGATGGTCCGCGACCGGCCCGCGGACGAACGGAGGGCCATGCGCGTCGTTGTAATTTTTTTGCATTACTTGTGCGCAAATCCCTGGCGTGCAATGATCTAATACGCGTCGCCCGCGGGTCGGCCACAGGAGAGCGTCTTTACATGCGAATCGGTGTTTCTGCCCGTGCGTTGCGCGCGCGCGGACGGAGCCTGAAGCTGTCTGCCTGCTTGGCTGCCGCCGTCATGCTCTTCTCTCAACCAGTTCTGTCGCAAGGCCCGATGTCGCCCGGTGGAGGCGCCATGGTGCCGCAACCTCGCGTCGCGCCTCCGCCACCTCCACCACCTCCACCACCTCCGGTGATGATGCCGATATCGCCCGGCGCCCAGCCGGGAGCGCCCACAAGCGTCGCACCACGCAACTCGTCGACATCCGGCAGCGGCGGCAGCGCGATCAAGACTCCGGACAACGACTCGCCCCGGCCCCCGGATCGCCCGCCGGCGACCGCGTCAGAAGGGTCCGGCAAGAGTCCGGAGCCGAATGCGCCGCTGCCTCGGGACCGTACGGTGCCGTCCGCCCCCCCTGTCGTCCCACCCGTCGCCCCCGCCGTGAATCGTTCGACGGCGCTGGCCGCGACGGCGAGAGGCCTGCTGCCGGCGCGCGATGTCGCCGTCGTCTCCACCGACGGCGGCGGTCGCAGCCGGGCGGAGGTGCGGACCGACGACAAGGGACAGTTCTCCCTCGGCCCGCTCACGGCGGGCGTGCGCGATTTCACCCTTCCGTTCGCCACCCTCCAGCGTGCGCAACCGGACGGCGCGAAGCGGCGGCAGCCCAGCGTGACGGTCAGCCTGGTCCTGCCCGCCGCGCCGGGCGGGGGACCACGCGGCAACCTGGTCGTCCACACCTATCCGCGCCTCGATCCCGGCACGGACATTCGCACCAGGATCTCGGTTCCGCGGGACGGCGGCGGGGCGATCGTGGACTGGGGCGACGGCACGCCGCCGGTCGACGCGGTTCGCGACGGATGGCCGGTCAATGTCGGGGGTGGGCGCGGGCCCGTCGAGACCATCGGCACCGTCTCGTTCGTCCCGAAGTTCCAGAAGATGCAGTTCATTCAAATGAATCCCTGCAACCCCTGGTGGCAGTGCGCACCACCACCCGATCCCGATCCGCCGATCGACGATCCGTGGACCGAGATCGTGCCGGAAATCGACGTGCTGCCGCCCGAGGACCCGATCATCGAGATCGTCGACATCTATGATCCGCCGCGGGAGGATCCTCCCCAGGTCGACCCTCCCTACGATCCTCCCAAGATCGACGAGAAGGGAACCTTCGACATCGGGTCGCTGCGGCCGGGTGTCCGCGAGGTCAGGCTGACGCTGCCGATCAGCGATCCGCCGAAGCCGCCGGTCAAGGTGGCGCTCCTGCTGCCGCTCGAACCGCGCGCCGCCGTCGAGGCGATCAATGCCGGTGGACGGCCACCACAGGTCGGCGAGCAGGACCGGCTCCACCTGGTCGAACACATCTATGCCCCCGACACGACGGCCCAGACGCTGCGCGTCCGCATCTCCATGGCCAAGGATGGACGCGGCGCCCTGGTGGACTGGGGCGACGGCACACCGGTGACGGACGTCAAACGCGAAGGAAAGCCCATCGCCGCCGCGAGCGTCGATCGCGAAGCCGTGGGCCGCATTCTCTTTCTCGGCGCCAAGAAGAAGCAACCATAGGATTGGATCAATGAAGTCAGGTCTGTTTGCAGTATCCGCCGTCGCCTCGAGTATCGTCCTGGCGGCTCCCGTCCTCGCGCAGGGGGCCGGCGGGCCGGCCGGCGGACCAGCCGGCGCGGCGCCATCGCCGTCGCCGACGGCGCAATCGACGGCCGTCAGCAGCGGCATCCAGAGCCAGAGCAACACCACGGCCTATGTCGTGCTGCCGGGGATCAGCGCGGTGATCCAGCAGACGCTGCTGGGGCCGAAGCTGGTCGGCCCGCGCTCGACGACGGAACTCGGTCCGCTGCACAGCGGCATGGCCGCGGGCGACGATCCGATGGGCTGGCAGGTCTGGGCCCAGACCGGCGGCGGCCAGGCCACCAACAGCCTGGCGACCGGCGGCTACACGATCGGCACCTATGGCGCGCAGCTCGGCGTACAGAAGCAGATCACGCCGGAACTCCTGCTGGGCGTCAGCGGCTCGTGGCAGGGCTCGAGCGGCACGCTGAACGGCGGCTTCGCGTCGACCAACTCGACGTTCGGCGTCACCGTCTATGCCGGCTGGCAGCTCGACGAGCACTGGAACGTCTCGGCGATGGCCGGCTACAGCGGCGGCTCGAATTCGATGACCAATTCGGGCTTCACCTACAACGCGAGCTACGGCAGCAGCCAGTGGAACTTCCAGGGCGGGCTCAACGGCTACTACAAGGTCGGCGCCGTGGTGCTGGCGCCGATGGTGTCGATCCTCTATTCGCCGATCAACAGCTACGGCTACACCGACAGCAACCTGGTCGTCGTGCCCGGCCAGACCACGTCGCTGACCCGCGGCTCGGCCGGCGGCTTCATCAGCCTGCCGCTCGACAAGTGGCAGCCCTACATCCGCGCCACCATCGAGCAGGATTTCAACGCGCCGACCGGCAGCGGCGCCAACGGCTATACCGGCGGCACCGTCGGTGCCGGCGCGACGATCCCGCTCAACGACGCGATCTGGGCCTCGATCGATGCCGGCTACAACTCGATCGGGCGCTATGCCCTGTCGTCGTGGTCGGGCAGCGTGCGGCTCAGCCTGCGATTCTGATTTTGGTTTTCACCTCTCGATCTTCGAGGAGACAGAAATGAACCGACAGGTTGCGTGCGCGGCCGGGATGATGCTCCTGGCCGGTCTCGGGGGCTGGCCCTCGCAAGCCTTCTCGCAAGGGGCCATGACGCCCAGGCCCGTGGACGTGGCGCCGCGTGTCGCACCGCCGCCCGCGGCACCGCCTCCCGTCGTCGCGCCGACGCCGCCCATGGCCCCCACGATGGCACCCACCATCGCACCCATCCCCGCGGCGCCGGCTCCCGCCACAAGAACCACGACCCGCGGTCCCGCCGGCGGCCCGCCACCCTTCACCGACACACCGACCAGGGCGCTGCCCGGGATCGGCGTCGGCGTGCGCGGCCCCGGCGGTACGCGGCAGGTCACCACCGACGCCAACGGCGTCGTGTCGCTCGGCCCACTGCGCCAGGGCCGCTACGATCTCAGCGTCAACCAGAAGGACCTGGGGGCCGGAACCGGCAATCAGCCGGTCGCCCTCGGCTTGCTGCTGCCGGCCGTGCAGAGCGTGCGCGAAGGGGCCCGGCGCTTCGTGTCGGTCGTCGTCACGCCGGTCAACGATGCGCCGACCTTGCAGATCAGGGTCGACGTCGATGCCAGGGGGCAGGTGTCCGCCGTCAACTGGGGCAACGGCATCGGGGTCAACGTGGCCGTCGGCGACGTCAACGGCGACGGGCAGACGGACCTGAAAGTGTTCGAAGATCTCGCCCAACGCAATCCGTCCGGCGAGACCCGTCTTGCCTTCATGGGGCTCGGATCGGCCCCGAGTCCCGGCGCAAGAACCACGATCCCCGGTCCCGCCGGCGGCCCGCCGCCCTTCACCGACGGACAGGCAAAGCTTCCGAACGTCGGCGTGACGGCAAGCGGTCCAGGGGGCGTCATGCAGGTGCGGAGCGACAGCCAGGGCGTGGCGCCGTTGGGCAAGCTACCGATCGGCAATACGATCGTCGAGTTCAACGGCGCAGACCTCGCCTCGGCGCTGAAGTCGACGGTGGGGCCGAACACGCCGGCCCCGCAGAAGACGCTGATCGAGTTGCTGGTCGTGATTGCGATCATCGCGCTCAAGACCGATGGCACGCCGGTGGTCTTCACCGCGTCCTTGCCGGCCAGTGCCGTGAAGACCCTCAAGGCCAATCTGCGGGTCGGCCGCGACGGCAATCTGATGGACGTCGATTGGGGCAACGGCCCGCAATTGCCACAGAGCCTGACCAAAGTGGGCACCGGCACGCTTACCCTCAGCGGGGGCAACAACTATTCCGGCGCGACCACCGTCAACCAGGGTGTGCTGAAGGCTCTCCAGGATCGTGCCAGCAAGGGTGCTCCCGGCACGATCGAGGTCAACAACATCCTGATGGATGTAAGCACGCGGTAAAGCAGGGTCATGGCCGCCGCGAGCGCTATCGGCCTTCGCCTCACCAGCATCGCCGCCGTGGCGGCGATGCTTGTTGCGTGCGGCCAAGGCGGCGCAGGACGCGATGCGACCGCCGCCGGCATCGCGCAGGTGGCGGGCCTCGAAACGGTGGCGTCGAAAGGCTCGACCTTCGACCTGCTGATCTATCGGCGCGACGACGGCAAACCCGGCCCGCTCTTCGTCTATGTCGAGGGCGATGGGCTGGCCTATCTCGACGCACGCACGCCGTCGTCGGATCCGACGCCGGTCGATCCGCTGGCGCTGCGACTGGCCGCCGCCGATCCGGGACCGGCCGTGCTCTACCTCGGACGGCCCTGCCAGTTCGCGCCCGGCCGGGGCGATCCGCGCTGCAGCGTGCGGCTTTGGACGACGGGAAGGTTCGGCGCCGACGTCGTGGCCTCCATCGATGACGCCATCGATTCCGAGCGCGCGAGGGCGCCCGACCGGCCACTGGTGCTGGTCGGCTACTCAGGCGGCGGCGTGATCGCGGCACTCGTGGCGGCACGCCGCAAAGACGTCTCGCTTCTTGTCACCATCGCGTCGCCGCTCGACGTGGCGGACTGGACGCGCCGCCTCGGCCTGTCGCCGCTCGACGGATCGGAACTTCCGCTCGATTATGCTGAACGCCTTTCCAACGTGCGCCAGATAGCCTTTGCCGGACAGGCAGACAAGGTCGTGCCCGTCGCGTCGATCGCGTCGGCGGTCGGAAAATTCGGTCCGTCGGCGAAGCTGGTCGTCGTGCCGGACTTCGATCATCGCTGTTGCTGGGTGCGGGACTGGCCCCATCTGCGTAAGGTCGCGTTCGACGAATAAACTCAGGGGCCAATCATGAGCATGGATACATCTCTCGATCTTCAGGCGCGGGGTGCTGTCATGAGACTGTCCGCGCTGTTTGCTGCCGGCATTGTCCTGGCAGCGACCCCGGCCCTGTCGCAAGGGGCAATGGGCCCCGGTCCCGGCGCAGCGCCGATGACGCCTCAGCCGCGCATCGCCCCGGCCGCGCCGGCTCCCGTCGTGGCACCGCAAATGCCAACGGCGGCGCCGAATCCGATCCCCCCCTTCGCCTCTCAGCAGACCGGTACCCCCACGATTCGCGGCAACGAGCAACGAACAACTGCGCAGCCGGGTGGCACGACCTCGAATCCCGGCACGACGTCACCGGCGGGCGAGCCCGCCGGAATCAAGGGCACGACCGCCATCGTCGCAATTCTGGCCCTGCAGGCGAACAACACCAGCAGCTCCATCTTCGATCGATGGGGCAACCTGTTCGTCGAGCAGAAGGGCAACCAGGCCGCGCCGAGCCTGTCGATCATCTCGACCGACAAGGCCCGCAGCAGCGTCGCGCAAACAACCACCGACCAGAAGGGCCTGTTCAAGGTTCCGTCGACCCCCGGCGTCCACGAGATCACGCTGCCGGGCAAGGACATCGAGGCCGCCTATATCAAGATCATCGAATTAATAGGTAACGAAAGTCCCGAAGCCCAGGCAATAAAGGGGTCGACCGCCATCGTCGCGCTCCTCGCCTTCAAGGTTCCGGGGGCGACGACAGGCGGCGGCCGGCAGGATTTCGGCCTCGCGCGCGCCATTCCCCGCGGCGCTTCGTCGATGCAGGCCAAGCTGGCCGTCAACGGCGACGGCACCGTGTCGACGGTCGATTGGAACGACGGCGCCGGCCCGCAGTCCATCATTCGCGAAGGCAAGCCGATCGGGGGCAACAACGGCACGAGCGAGATTGTCGGGCGCACGCTTTTCGTCGGTGAAGCGCCAAAGCGATAGAGACCGCTCCGGACATCCGGCATTCAGAGCCGTTGCCAGCGCTGTCGGTCCCTGCTGAAGCCCTTGGATGTAGTTGCCGTAGATCGAGACATTCAGCGGTTGTTGCGACCACCCAACACGGTCAGAGCCCTTGTCTCCGGTCGCGTCGTCCGTTCCAATAGGCGACCAGGTGAGGCCTGACCGCGATCCTGACCCTGCTCGCCAGTACGGCCGAGGAGAGAGAATGAGGAATAGGCATTTGCGATGTCGGCACGCAAAGCCGGCTCGGTAACGACGTGGCTGATCGCACTCCCCCTTCTGTCAAAAGCGATGGTTCGCCCGGAGAGGCTCGCTTTGGCAGCCGGTTCGGCGAGACGGAGCGGGCAAGTCCTGAAGTAAGCACGGCGTTACCGGCCCTGAGCGAGGTCGAGGAGAGAGAGGCAAGAGGGCGTGAGCTCCGCGCCGCACAGGAGCTCGCCCGAAGGCGCCGTCGTCAAACGATCGCGGCAAGCGCGATAGCCGCAATCATCCTGGCGCTCGGCGGCACGGCAACATGGATATTCCGCGAACTGGCGGTGACGCGCGAAAGCCAGGTCGCGCAGCTCGAGTATGAAAACGCTGTCCTCTCGAGATTACTTCGCCAGGAGTACCAGCAGCGCTTCGACAGTGCGCGAGTTCCTGCGGCACGCCAGGAAATCGTCGCGCAAAGCGTCAAGAAGATCCTGAGCAATCGCGCCCGGTATGAACGACTCACGAAGTCGACGACGATGCCCTGGTACTTCCTCGCCATCATTCATGGCCTGGAAGCCGACTTCAGGTTCGATGCGCACTTGCATAACGGCGATCCGTTGACGGCCCGTACGGTCCGCGTGCCGGCGGGACGACCGGCCCAAGGCAAACCGCCGTTCAGCTGGGAAGAAAGTGCGATGGATGCCATCGCGATCAATCGCTACGACAAGTGGAACGATTGGAGCATTGCCGGAATGCTTGTCGTCTGGGAACGCTACAACGGCCTTGGCTATCGGCATTACGGCGTCAATTCACCGTATGTATGGGCGTGCACCGACCTCTATGCGAAGGGTCGCTTCGTGGCCGACGGAAAGTACGATGCCAATGCCGAGTCCAAGCAATGCGGCGCAGTCGCATTGCTGAAGGGGCTGATCGCGACGGGTCAGGTATCACCCCCGGCGGGTCCGAGATAGGCTCCAGTAGAGTCGCTGCGCACTAGCGTCTTTCCGGATGAAATGGAGTCACTTCCGGCGCTCCCGGACATCGCAACGCGATGTCCTGACGCTCAAGCGGCCGAGCTGTGCTCGGCCGATCACACCACCCGGAAGTTCTTGAACTGCCAGGGGTCGGACTTGTCGAGGTCCTCGGGGAAGAGTTCGCCGCGGCCCTCGAGCGGGGTCCAGTCGCTGTACTTGCCGACGACCGGGCCGAGATAGGGCATGCAGATCTCGAGGTTGCGCGCGAAGTCCATCTCGTCGGCCTCGACGATGCCCTCGTTGGGGTTCTCGAGCGCCCAGATCATGCCCGAGAGCACCGGCGCCACGACCTGGATCGAGGTCGCGTTGTTGTAGGGCGCGAGCTTGCGCGCCTCGTTGATGTCGATCTGCGAGCCGTACCAGTAGGCGCCCTTCTTGTGGCCCATCAGCAGCACGCCGAGCTCGTCGCGGCCCGAGACCACCTCGTCGACGATCAGGCGCTGGTGCTTCTGCTGCTTCAGGTTCTTTCCGGTGAGTTCGTGCAACGACATGATCGCCTGGTCGCACGGGTGATAGGCGTAGTGCACGGTCGGGCGATACACGACCTTCCTGCCGTCATGGACGGTCAGGTAGTCGGCGATGGAGATCGACTCGTTGTGCGTTATGATGAAGCCGTGGAACGGTCCCTCGATCGGTGTCCAGGTGCGGACCTGCGTCGTCGCGCCCGGGCGATTGAGGTAGATCGCCGCGTCGCAGCCGAAGGTGTGGCGCTTGCCGTCGGGCGGCAGCGCCTTCTCGTGCGTGCCCCAGCCCATCTCGGCGGGCTGGCCGCCCTCGGAGATGAAGCCGTCGATCGACCAGGTGTTGACGAACTCGCCCACTTCCTTGGGGATCGCCGAGACCTGCGTGTCGCGCTCGGCGATATGGATCGTCTTGACGCCCAGGCGCTGGGCGAGCTTGCCCCAGCCCTCGCGCGTGGTCGGCACGGGAGTCTTCACGCCGGTGTCGCGGGCGATGTTGACCAGCGCCTGCTTGGCGAAGTGCGAGACCAGGCCCGGGTTGGCGCCATGGGCGACCACGGCCGTCGTGCCGCCCTTGTGACGCGACTTGAGCTTCATCATCGTGTCGCGCAGCGCGTAGTTCGAGCGGCGCGAGACCGACAGGTTGGGATCGGAATAGCCGCCCGGCCACGGCTCGATGCAGGTGTCGAGGTAGAGCACGCCCTTCTTCTGGCAAAGCTCGATCAGCGCCGTCGAGGCGACCTCGACCGAGAGGTTGAGCAGGAAGTCGCCCTGGCCCAGCCGGTTGTCCAGGGTCGAGCGGACGTTGGACTCGGTGAGGCGCTTCTCGATGAACTCGACGCCAAAGCGCTCCGCCTCGTCCTCGCCGCCGCGCATGTCGTCGGTGATGATGGTGATCTGCTCGGGCTTGATGCCGATATGGCGCAGGATCAGCGGCAGCACGCCTTGCCCGATCGAGCCGAAGCCCACCATGACCAGGCGGCCATGGAAATCGAGATACTTCTTAGCGGCGGGCTTGCGCGCGGTCTTCTTCGCCATTTCAGCGTCTCCGTTCTTTCGTGCAACGTTCAGTAAAAACAGCAACGGGGCCTTTCTCAAGGCCCCGTCGTCCGTACGCCCGAATTGTGTCAGTTCAGATGCAGACCGCCTTGAGCGGCGCGAAGCCGTTGAACGCGACCGAGGAGTAGGTCGTCGTATAGGCGCCGGTCGAGAGGATCTCGACCTTGTCGCCCGGCTTCAGGGACAGAGGCATTTTGTACTCCGTCTTCTCATAGAGGATGTCGGCCGAATCGCAGGTCGGGCCGGCCAGCACGACGGGACCCATGCGCGTGCCGTCCCGGCCAGTGCGCAGGCGGTACTTGATGCTTTCGTCCATCGTCTCGGCGAGACCGGAGAACTTGCCGATATCGAGGTAGACCCAGCGCTTGCGCTCGCCCTGCGCCTTGCGTGAGACCAGCACGACCTCGCTCTGGATCACGCCGGCATCGCCCACCATCGATCGGCCCGGCTCGATGATGACCTCGGGCATGTGGTTGCCGAAGTGGCGCACCAGCGCGCGGGTCACCGCATCGCAATAGGCCTCGATGCCGCTCACCTCGGCGCGATAGCGCGCCGGGAAGCCGCCGCCCAGATTGACCATGCGCAGGTCCACACCGGCTTCGGCCAGCGCGAAGAACATCTGCGAGACCTGGGCCAGCGCCTTGTCCCACTGCTCGAGGTCGGTCTGCTGGCTGCCGACATGGAAGGAGATGCCGTAGGCGTCGAGGCCCCAGTCCTTGGCCTTGCGCAGCAGGTCCTTGGCCATCTCCGGCGCGCAGCCGAACTTCTTGCTGAGCGGCCACTCGGCACCGCCGCAATCGACCAGCACGCGGCAGAACACGCGGGCGCCCGGCGCCACGCGCGCGAGCTTCTGCAGCTCCGCCTCGCTGTCGAAGGCGAACAGGCGCACGCCCTGCTGGTAGGCCCAGGCGATGTCCTTTTCCTTCTTGATCGTGTTGCCGAAGGAGATGCGGTCGGGCGCAACGCCGGCGGCCTGCACCAGCTCGATCTCGCCGCGGCTCGCCGTGTCGAACTTGGAGCCGGCCGTCGCTAGACGAGCCAACACCTGTGCGGCCGGGTTCGCCTTCACGGCGTAGAAGATGTGCGCCGTCGGCAGCAGCTCACGCATGCGCCGGAAATTGCTCTCGACCACGTCGAGGTCGATCACGAGGCACGGCGTCTCGGGCTGCTGCTCGCGGAGATAGCGGAAAATACGCTCGGTCATCGCTGGGGGGTTCCCCGTATGGATAGTCACTCTGTCGGAAAAGGATCGAACAACGACGTACGGCGCCAAGCGTGGCGCGATACGTCAGCCGATACTCGACTGAGCTAAAATCCGTTTATGCGGCTGAGCGAGGAAGGAGGCCCGAGCGAGTGTCGGGCAAAGGACATAATAGCGGGGAACGCGCCCCGCGCGGTGTGCAACCATCTCAGAAGCTCCTTCCCGGACCCGGCACTCATCGCTCGAAGGCGAATTAACCGGCACTGCCAAAAAGAACACTTTCCGTCGTTGCGTAACCACAGAGGGCCAGCGGCACGTGCGTTGGGCGTCTTGTACGAACGCTATCTACAACTAATCGACCTGGTTACAAGAAGAATCTGCCCCGCCTTGGAAATTTGTCCGCCGCTTGTGGTCGAAGCGGCACATGCGTGTCAGGCGTGTGGCGCTTCAGACACGAGGCAATGACGATCCCGGCAGCTTGATCGAGGCGGCGAGCACGGTGAGCGGCACCAGCATCACCACCGAGCCGATGAGCGCGGTGCGGACGTCGAAGAAGTTGGCGATCTTCCCCCACAGCAGCGCGCCCAGCACCATGGCACCGAAGAACACCATCTGGTGGACCGCCATGCCGCGCGCCCGCATGTAGTTGGGCAGGATCATCTGCACCGAAGCGCCGTTGTTGGCGATGACGGTGATCCAGCAAGCGCCGTTGATGGCGACGACGGCGCCGACCACGATCGGCGTCATCGCAAGCGCCGCCACCAGGGTGGCAGCCGCCGAGACGCCCATTGCCCAGATGTTGGCGCGATCGGCCCCGAGCAGGCGGTTGACCGTGGGCAGCGCGAAGGCCGCCGTGACCGCACCCACACCGAACACGCCGTAGAGGATGCCGAAGGTGAATTCGTCGAGGCCGAGCTCGAAGCGGCCGATCACCGGCAGCAAGGTGCCCATGGCGATGCCCGGCACGAAGAAGCAGAGGCCGCGCGCGAAGATCGCCCGGAGTTCCCCTGAGCCGCGAACGAAGGCGATGCCGGCGCGGGCCGCCTCGCCCAGGGTCTCGCGGCGCTGGGCCGCGCGCGCCTCGGCCGGCCGCTTCCACGCCCGCATGGCCAGGATGACGCCGACATAGGTGAAGGCATTGATGGCGAAGAGCAGGAAGACGCCGACCAGGCTGAGCAGCAACTGGCCGATGACGGGACCGACGGTGCGCGCCAGGTTGAAGCCGGCGCTGTTCAGCGCGATGGCGGGGCGAAGCTGCGGGCCGGTGACGATCTCCGGCACCACGGCGTGCCAGGCCGGCGCGTTCATCGCGTTGCCCAGTCCCATGCAGAAGGACAGCGCCAGCAGGTTCCAGTGATTGAGAAGGCCGAAGAAGGCCAGCGCGGCCAGGGTCGCGGCCACGCCCATCATCCAGACCTGGCAGCACATGATGTAGCGGCGGCGGTCGAAGCGGTCGGCCAGGATGCCGGCGAAGAAGCAGAACAGGAACATCGGCAGGGTGCCGGCGGCGGCCAGCAGGGCCACGAAGATCGGCTCCTGCGTCAGGCTGGTCATCTCCCACGCGGCGCCCGTGGTCTGCATCCAGCCGCCGACATTGGACATCAGGTTGGCGATCCACATCGCCAGGAACGACCGGTTGGCGAGCGGCGCGAAGGCAGAGGGTGGCTTTGGGGCTGGGCTTGGAGAAGCCGGTCCAGGCGTCGTCGATGTCACCCCGCCAGCACCTTCTCGTAGATGCGGTGGGTCTTGTAGTGCACCCCGCCGACCGAGCGGATGATGTTGTTGGTCGCCTTGTTGTCCTCGAGGATCCAGCCCAGCTCGGCCGAAGTCTTGCCCAGCCGCTTGCCGTTGGCCCTGAGGGTATCGATGGCGATCATGGCGAGGCCGGCGCCCAGCAGCGGATGGTTGCGGAATTTCTTCTTCACGCCCATCAGCGGCACCCGCGTGCTGCCGACGCCGGCGATCTTGAGCCGCCACAGGAGCTTGGCGAGGTTGATCGGGCCGAGCTTGCCGCCGAATTCCTCGACCGCCTCGTAGAGGTTGGTGAGCGCCACGATGAAGGCGACGCTCTCGTCGTCGACATCCACGAACACCGCGAGCTCAGGGACAATCACCGGCCCGAAGGCCTTGGACGCATGGTCGATCTCGGCCTGGGTGAAGGGCACGAAGCCCCAATTGTCGCTCCAGGCATCGTTGAAAATGCCGACCAGGGTGCGCACCTCGGCATCGAACATCTTCATGTTGGCCGTGCGTACCTTGACCCTTCCCTCGAGGCCGCCGCGCGCCAGCAGCTTGGCGCCGATCGTCTGGGGCGCGTTCTGGACGTCGTAATCGTACGAGAACACGTCCTTGGCCTTGGCATAGCCGCAGGCCTCGACCCTCGGCCCGGCATAGGGCGGATCGTAGGGCACCATCAGGACGGGCCGGCTGTCGAAGCCGTGGACCAGCAGGCCCACCTCCTCGTTGACCGAGAGGCTGAACGGGCCGGTCGCCCGCACCATGCCCTTCGTCAGCAGCCAGGCTTCGGCCGTCGCGAAGAGTGCTGCGAAGATCGCCGGATCGTCTTCCGCCGCCAGGCAGCCGAAATTCCCGGTGCTGTCCTTGTAGCGTTCGAGATGGGCGCGATCGATCTGCGCGGAGATGCGGCCGACCACCTTGCCGGCGCGGCGCGCCAGGAAGAAGCGGACCTCGACATGCTCGAACAGCGGATTCTTGCCCGGCGTGAAGGCTTCCCGTCGCTCGACGTCGAGCGGCGCGATGTAGCCCTTGTGGCCGGTATAGAGACGCTTGGGGAGCGCGATGAAGGCGTTCAGCTCGGCCTTGGACTCGACCGGACTGACGATGATGTCGGACGAAGCCATTGCCGCCTCACGCTGCCAGCGCGGACGGTGCGCCGCTGTTGAACACGATCCGGCCGTCGGGCTCGCACCCCGTGCCGTCGGCCTTGAGCGCGCGGATGTCGACGGCGATGCGCCACCCCCCGCTCTCGCGCTCGATGCCGATCAGATGATAGCGCGCACGGCCGTACTTGCTGCCGGGCGCCGCCGAGGCCGAGGTCACGCCGACCACCGGGATGGCTCCTCGAGGTCCCATGATGCGCGCGACCTCGCTGCGATGGTTGTGACCGTGCAGCACGATCTCGCAGCCGACGCGGCGGATCATCGCCTGGAAGGCGGCCGCATCGGTCAGGCGCTTGAAGCGCGATTCGGTGGTGAGCGGCGGATGATGGATCATCACGACGCGGCACAGCCCTTCTCGTCCCAGCTCCGCCAGCAACTTCTCGGCGGCGGCGATCTGCGCGTCGCCCAAGGTGCCGGTCGCCAGCAGCGGCGGCTTGGGCAGCCCGCTGTTGAGACCGACCAGCGCCACCGGCCCGCGCCGGCGCACCGTCGGAAAGACCTTGAAGTCGTTGGCCGGCGGCTGGCCGTCGCCCGCCATGTAGGCGCCCCACAGGCCGAGCCCCTCGCGCCACAGGGTGGCGACGTAGACGTCATGGTTGCCGGGAATGACCGTGACCTCGTCGGGCGCGCCGAGGGTCGCCAGCCATTGGGAGGCGCGGGCGAATTCGTCGGGCAGCGAGATGTTCACCAGGTCGCCGGTCAGTGCGATATGGTCGGGCTTCTGCGCCTTGATGTCGGCCACGATGCCGGCCAGCGCCTCGGGGCGGTGGAGCTGCACGCGATTGCGCCACCAGTTGAAATAGCCGGTGGCGCGCTTGCCCAGCAGATCGAGGACGCGCGCCTGCGGCATCGGCAGATGCGGATCGGACAGGTGCGCGAGGGTGAACATGGCGGGTGCGCCCTAGTGGGCGCCGCCTGCCACGCGGAGCGTGCGGTCGTCGAGAACGCCGAACTGACGGGCGATGCCGGTCATGACCTCGACCATGTGCTCGAGCTGTTCCTTCGTGTGGACCGCGCAGACCGAGCAGCGCAGCAGCGACACGCCGTTGGGCGTCGCGGGCGGCACTGCAACGTTCACGTAGATGCCGGCATCGAGCATGGCGCGCCAGAAGCCGATGGCGATCATGCGGTCGGGCAGATGCACGCCGACCACCGGCCCGTGCTCGGGACCGAGCTTGAAGCCCTTGGCGGCGAGGCCTTCGTAGAGCGTGGCGACGTTGGCCCAGAGCTGCGTGCGCAGCTCCGGCTTGGCCTTCACCACCTTCAAGGCCTGGCGCACTGACGCCACGATCGACGGCGGCAGCGAGGCGGTGAACATGTAGGAGCGCACCGTGACGCGCAGGATGTCGAAGTCGGGATCGTCCGAGACGCAGTAGCCGCCGATGGCGCCCAAGGTCTTGGAGAAGGTACCGACGATGAAGTGGCAGTCGTCGATCACGCCTGTCGATTCGCAGAGGCCGCGGCCGTGCTCGCCCAGCGCGCCCAGCGAATGGGCCTCGTCGACGATCACGTACGCGCCGTACTTCTTGCAGACATCGATGAACTCGCGCAGCGGCGCGCTGTCGCCCAGCATCGAATAGATGCCTTCCAGGACGACCACGCGATTGCCCGGACGGTCGCCCAGCCGGCGCAGGCGCGCCTCGAGGCTCGACGGGTCGTTGTGCTTGAAGCGCACGACCTCCGCCTGCGTCATCTTGCAGGCGTCGTAGATCGAGGCATGGCTGTCGGCGTCGATCAGAAGCTGGTCGCCCTCGCCCGCCAGGGTCGAGATCAGGCCGAGATTGGCCTGGTAGCCGGTCGTGAAGACCATGCAGTGCTTCTTGCCGTAGAACTCGGCGATTTCCTGCTCGAGCGCCGTGTGCTCGGTGTAGCTGCCGTTGGCGATGCGCGAGCCGGTCGTGCCGGTGCCCTCGGCGCGGATCGCGTCGATGGCGGCATCCATGCAGCTCTGATCGAAGGTCAGGCCGAAATAATTGTTGGTGCCGACCAGCAGCGTCTTGCGGCCGTTGATGATCGCTTCGGTCGGCGACAAGACCCTTTCCATGCGAATCTGGAAAGGGTCGTATCCGGTGGTCCGAACGTCCCGATAGGCCTCGAGCAGGCCCTCATACCGATCGAACAGGCCCATGGCTAACGCCGGGCGCAGAGCTTCTGGATGGTGTCGGCGAGCTGGTCGACGGTATGGATCTCGGCCACCACGTTCATGGGGATCGAGATGTCGAAGTGATCCTCGAGCTCCATCACCATGTCCATGATGGCGAGCGAATCGATGGTCAGGTCCTTGGCGATCACCGTGTCGCCCGTGATCGGCCGCTCGCCGGTCTGGAAGGGCACCAGGTGACGACAGATCTCGCGAATGACTTCACCACGCGACTGTCCGCTGATGCGGGCGCGTTCGAGGGTGTCGGTCATGCCGTCAGTTTCGACGATCATTTGATGGGCAGTGCGCAAGACGCTCTCCAAGGCCCGGGGGTGGGCGGCCACCTTGTGCCAGAAACAGGGATTCCTAGTGAAATGACAAATTGTTACGCCGTATTTCACACGCTCTATAGCCAGTGCTTCGCCCGGTACCACAAGATGGTGTCGTGGAAGCCGGACCTCAGGTCATAACGAGGTTGGAAGCCAATCGCTGCGGCCAGCCTTCGGTCCGCGACCGACCAGTCCGGATGGAAGATCTCGTTCACCTTCCCCCGGGTCAGGATCTGCGTCTCCCCACCCAGGGCCTGCCGCAGCGCGTTCCACTCTGCGAGACAAGCCATGACGCGGCGCGGCACGGCGATCCGCCACGGCCGGCGGCCCAGCGCCTCGCCCGCGGCGGCCGCCATGTCGGCATAGGTATAGGCCCGGCCATCGTCGATCTCGTAAGTCGCGTTCGGCGGCGGACGCTCGACGGTCAGTGCCAACGCCTCGGCGAGGTCGGCGACATGGATGAGGGACAGGCGGGCGGACGGAAGCCGCGGCTGCGGCGCAATACCCGACTTCACCGCTCGGAAATAGGCCAACGTCTCCCGATCGCCCGGCCCGTAGACCGCCGGGGCGCGGACGGCCGTCCACGGGCCACTGCGGGTGGCGACGACTGCCTCTCCCGCGCGCTTGCTCGCTCCGTAGGCAGAAAGCTGCGGCTCGCGGGCGGCCAGGGACGAGAGCAGGACCATGTGGGCGTCGGGCGCCAGCGCCGAGAGGAGCGCGGCGCTGTCCCGGTTGACCGGCAGGAAGTCGGCGTCCATGCGGGCCTTGATCAGCCCGGCGGCATGGACCACCGCGTCCGCCCCGTCGACGAGCTGGCGAAGGGCGGCCTCGGAGGAGAGATCGCCCAGGATCAGGTCGGCATCGACGCCGGCCAGCGAGGGCAGCGGGGTCCATCGCCGGACCAGGAGACGCAACCGCCAGCCGCGGCGGGCGAGGGCTGCCACGAGATGCGGTCCGACGAAGCCGGTGGCCCCGGTGACGGCGACCAGCTTGGCCATGGCGAGCCGTCAGGCCGCTTCGGGCTTCGGCGCGTAGAGGCCGGCCAGGTAGTTGGCCTTGGTCCGGGCGCGAGACAGCTTGCCGGACGAGGTGGTCGGCAGGCCCATGGTCGGCGGCACGAGGGCCACGTCGCAGTCGACGGCAATCGCCTCGCGCACCGCGCCCGCCACGTCGCGCGCCAGCGAGGCCCGCGCCTCGTCGCCCGAGACGCGCGCCAGCACGGCCACGACCACACGCTCGCCCTCGCCTGTATCGATGGAGAAGGCCGCCGCATCGCCGTTCTTCACGACGCGCTTGGCCTCGACCGCCCATTCGATGTCCTGCGGCCAGACATTGCGGCCGTTGACGATGATCAGGTCCTTGGCGCGGCCGGTGACGACGATCTCGCCGTCCAGCATGTAGCCGAGGTCACCGGTATCGAGCCAACCGTCCAAGAGGACTTCCCGGCTGGCCTCGGGCTCGCCGAAATAGCCCGGCATGACGCTGGGCCCCGACACGAAGATGCGTCCGACCTCGCGGTCGGCCAGCACGGTGCCGTCGGGACCGCGCACTTCGAGCCGGTGGCCCGGCAGCACGCGGCCGCAGATCACGAAGCGCCGCGCCCGCTGGCTGTCGGACGGGTCGGCCGCCGGCACCGCCCGCTGTCTCTCGGCCAGCGCCGTGCGGTCCACGGCATCGGTACGGACTTCGGTGTCGTGCGGACAGAAGGTGATGGCGAGGCAGACCTCGGCCATGCCGTAGCTCGGGATGAAGGCGGTGTTGTCGAAGCCATACGGCTCGAAGGTCGTGGCGAAGCGCTCCAGCACGTCGGCCCGCACCATGTCGCCGCCGATGCCGGCATGACGCCAGCAGCGCAGGTCGAGATCGGGCGGCACCTGCGCCGCGCCCCGGCGGACGGCAAGGTCGTAGCCGAAGCTCGGGCTGTAGGAGATCGTGCCGCGGTTGCGCGAGATCAGGTTCAGCCATTGCATCGGCCGGCGCGCGAAGTCGCGCGGCGTCAGATAGTCGATCGAGAGCTGGCTCGACATCGGCCCCATCAGGAAGCCGATCAGGCCCATGTCGTGATAGAGCGGCAGCCAGCTCACCGCGCGATCACCCTCGACGACGCCCAGTCCTGCCGACCCGACCATGCCGGCCAGATTGGCCATCAGGGCGCGCTGGGTGATCTGCACACCGTGAGGATGGCGCGTGCTGCCGGATGAAAACTGGATGTAACAATGATCGTCGGCGCCGAGCGGCCGCAGGTCGACGGGCTTCTCCGGCAGGGAATGGATGACGTCCACGCCGCCATGAAGACGAACGGCGGGAAACTCCTGCGCCGCATCGGCCAGGTAGCCCGCGAGATCGTCGAGGCCGACCGCGGCGACGGCGCCGGAGGCGGCGAACTGGCGGCGCAGCTGGTCGAGATAGGCGTCCTTGCCGCCGATGCCGACGGGAATCGACACCGGCACGGGTAGCAGCCCCGCATACTGCGCACCGAAGAAGGAGTCGAAGAAGCCGGGCCAGGTATCGGCCGTGATCAGGATGCGCTCGCCGCGCGCAAATCCCGCACCGATCAGCTTGCGCGCGACGACCTGCGCCCGGTCGCGGACCTCGCGCCATGACAAGGCCGAAAGTTGCTCGCCCTTGGCATTAAAAAAGGTCACCCCGGTCTCGCCCTTCGCCGCATAGTCGAGCATCGCGGGCACGGAGGTGAAGCCGGCGCGATGCAGGGGCAGCGTGGAATTGCGGGTCGGCAGCAACTTCATCGGAAGGCGGGTCTCCTAGCAGAGGGGTCAAAACCCCTCAAGGCGTGTGCCTCCGGGCTGTCCGGCCCAAGTTGACACACCCGGACCCGGATAAGATAGTGCCGGCCCCTCGCCAAGGCCCGGAGTTTCCATCCCGGAATCGTCGGAACGGCGGGGGTTTTTTGGTTTTTGAGGGAGGCTCGCTGTGATTACGGCTGTGATGCCGACGTACGGTCGCAAGGACGTCGTGTTCGAACGCGGAGAGGGCAATTATCTCTACGCGGTGGACGGCCGACGTTACCTGGACTTCACGTCCGGTATCGCCGTGAACGCGCTGGGCCACTGCCATCCCTACCTGGTCAAGGCCCTGACCGAGCAGGGCTCCAAGCTCTGGCACACGTCGAACCTGTTCCGGGTCGGCAACGGCGAGAAGCTGGCCAAGCGGCTGGCCGAGAATTCGTTCGCCGACACGATGTTCTTTTGCAACTCCGGTGCAGAGGCCATCGAGGGCGGCATCAAGCTGATCCGCAAGTATCAGTACATGAACGGCCAGCCCAAGCGGTACAAGATCATCTGCTTCCAGGCGGCGTTCCACGGCCGCCTGCTGAACGCGCTCGCCGCCACCGGCAACGAGAAGTACCTCGAAGGCTTCGGCCCGCCGGCGCCCGGCTATCTGCACGCGCCGCTGAACAACACCAACGTCGTGCGCGACATGGTGGACGACGAGACCGCCGGCATCCTGGTCGAGCCGATCCAGGGCGAAGGCGGCATTCGCGCCACCACGCCTGAGTTCCTGAAGGACCTGCGCGCGATCTGCGACGAGTTCGGCCTGCTGCTGTTCTACGACGAGATCCACACGGGTTTCGGCCGGACCGGCAAGCTGTGGGGCTACGATTGGTCGGGCGTGAAGCCCGATGTCGCGGCGATCGCCAAGGGCATGGGCGGCGGCTTCCCGATCGGCGCCTTCATGGCGACCGAGAAGGCGGCGGTCGGCATGGTCCCCGGCACGCACGGCTCGACCTATGGCGGCAACCCGCTGGCCACCGGCGTCGCCAACGCGGTGCTCGACGTCCTGCTGGCGCCGGGCTTCATCGAGGACGTGCGTGAAAAGGGCGAGTACCTCAAGGGCAAGCTCCAGGAGCTCTGCAGGAAGCACCCCAAGGTGTTCGTCGAGCAGCGCGGCATGGGCTTCCTGCAGGGCATCCAGTGCGCCCCGTCGGTGACGGTGGGCGACATGGTGAACAAGCTGCAGTCGCTGGGGCTCCTGGTTCCGCCGGCCGGCGAGAACGTGGTCCGCATCTTCCCGGCACTGATCGCCGACAAGGCGGCGCTCGACGAGGGCATCGCGATTCTCGAGCAGGCGGCGGAATCCTTCGAGGCGGCGCCGAAAGCGGCCGAGTAGGCCATGGCAGCACCCAAGCACTTCCTCGACCTCGACCAGGTCGATCCCAAGACGCTTCGCCAGATCCTCGATCACGGCAAGGCGATGAAGAAGGCGCGTTCCGACGGCGGGCACGAGAAGCCCCTCACCGGCAAGACGCTGGCCATGATCTTCGAGAAGCCCTCGACACGCACCCGCGTGTCGTTCGAAGTAGGCATGCGCGAGCTTGGCGGCCAGACGATCATGCTCGGCCGCACCGACACGCAGCTCGGCCGCGGCGAGACCATCGCCGACACCGCGCGCGTGCTCAGCCGTTACGTCGACATCATCATGATGCGCACGACCGTCGAGGATAAGCTCCTCGAGATGGCGAAGTATGCGACCGTACCGGTGATCAACGGGCTGACCGACAAGACGCATCCCTGCCAGCTCATGGCCGACGTCATGACTTACGAGGAACATCGCGGCCCCATCCAGGGCAAGTCGGTGGTCTGGTCGGGCGACGGCAACAACATGGCGACGTCGTGGATCCACGCGGCCGTGCAGTTCGACTTCGAACTGCGCATCGCCTGCCCGAACGAGCTGACGCCGCCGGCCGACGTGGTGCAGTGGGCCGAGAAGTCGAAGGGCCGCATCTCGATCGGTCACGACCCCGAGAAGCTGGTGAAGGACGCCGACTGCGTCGTCACCGACACCTGGGTGTCGATGGGCGACGAGGATCCGGACAGCCCGAGCGCCGCGCGACGCCACAACCTGCTGCGCGCCTATCAGGTCGACAAGCACCTGATGAAGCAGGCCAAGAAGGACGCGATCTTCATGCACTGCCTGCCCGCGCATCGCGGCGAGGAAGTGACCGCCGAGGTGATCGACGGTCCGCAGTCGGTCGTGTTCGACGAGGCCGAGAACCGCCTGCACGCGCAGAAGAGCATCCTGGCCTGGTGCCTGTCTTAACCAACAATTCCCTCTCCCGTCATACGGGGGAGGGTTAGGGTGGGGGCAAGCCCCAGTATGATCGTCTCCTTACCGCTTCTCATCGCGTTGCTTTCCCCCTCCCCAGCCCTCCCCCCTATGACGGTGGAGGGAGCATGAGTGCCGATGACTGGGACCGCGTCCTTCCGTTCCAACTGGACGCGCTCGGCGTGCGCGGCCGGCTGGTCAGACTTGGACCCGCGCTCGACGAAGTGATCGAGCGCCACGGCTATCCGCTTGCCGTGGCGCGGCCGCTCGCCGAGGCGATGGTGCTGTGCGCCACGCTCGCCACCTCGCTGAAATACGATGGCATCTTCACCCTGCAGCTCACGGGCGATGGACCGATCCGCCTGCTCGTCACCGACCTCACCAGCGACGGCGCGTTGCGCGGCTATGCGCAATTCGATTCCTGGAAGCTCGCCATTGCGCTGGGCAGCGGTAACGAGGACGTGCCGGCCGGCTACATCCCGAAGCTGTTCGGCCAGGGCCGCCTCACCTTCACTGTCGACCAGGGCCAGCACACCGAACGCTACCAGGGCGTCGTGCCGCTCGAGGGCGCGACCCTGGCCGACTGCGCCCACACCTACTTCCGCCAGTCCGAACAGCTGCCGACCGGAATCAAGATCACCGCACACCGCAGCAACTCAGACGGCCAGCATCACTGGCACGCCTCGGCGCTGATGGTGCAGCAGATGCCCGAGTTCGACGCCGGCCGCCTCGACGTCGACGCCGAACAGCGCGAGGACGACTGGCGCAAGGCGGTCATCCTGATGGCCTCGGCCACCGAGAAGGAGATGCTCGATCCGGCGCTGCCCGGCACGGCCCTGCTTCACCGCCTGTTCCATCAGGAACAGCCGCGCGTCTTCGAGCGCCGCGCGTTCACGGCGCGCTGCCGCTGCAGCCGCGACCGCATCGACCGCGTGCTGCAATCGATCAAGCGCGACGAACTCGACGACCTGCGCGACAAGACCGGTCGCGTCGCGGTGAAGTGCGAGTTCTGCTCGACCGAATACGCCTACGACGACAGCGACCTCGACCGCATCTACGCCGCCGCCGAGTAACTCAGCCGGCGATGTTCTTGTCGTAGAACACCGACCATTTGACGTCGGCATAGTCGAGCACCGGGCCGCAGCGCACGAAGCCCGCGTTCTCATAGACCTTCCAGGCAGCGTAGTGCTGGTCGCCAGTCTCCAGCACGAGGCGCTTCAGCCCCTCTTCCCGCGCCATCGCCTCGATGCGCGCCATCATCTGATCGCCGATCCTGCGGCCCCGATGGCTGGGCCGCGTGTACATGCGCTTCACCTCGCCGACGCCGCCGGCATGCCGCTTCAACGCCCCGCATGCGATCGCCAACCCGTCCGCGCGCGCACCTCGTCCTGCAGCGGCGTTTCGACGGCTATCGTGATGGACATCGACCGATCGTCACGCTGCGATCTTCAGAGGGCGTGCTCACCTCGTTGCGACTCCCACCGGAGTACCAGGCACCACTGCTTATTGACGCGGATCGAGTGAAACCCACAAGGTTGCCGCGCAGCGTCTCGAAGTGATTGCTCGGCGGCACCCTCAAATCCTGATCGCTCGTTGCGTCGTCGATCATCTGGAGTTTCTGGAACAAACGGCTGTCGAGATCGGATGGGATATGCCGGGACCTGACATCATCGACAAAATCCGTTCTCTGCCAATCGTCCTGGAAACTCGAGATCATTCAGGCGACCTTCGCATGTCCCCATGTACCACTCCATGGTACATGGGCAAGGCTTCTCATACAGGAGCCCTCGAT
This sequence comes from Reyranella sp. GW821-FHT14A01, assembly GCF_058803965.1. Classification (NCBI taxonomy): domain Bacteria; kingdom Pseudomonadati; phylum Pseudomonadota; class Alphaproteobacteria; order Hyphomicrobiales; family Reyranellaceae; genus Reyranella; species Reyranella sp. GW821-FHT14A01. Next base: position 306,675 of record NZ_JBXAPM010000002.1, on the reverse strand, counting down.
CGTCTTCTCCCCGCTGACAGCTACTTTGGCAGCAGCGCCTGCACCTGCGTGGCGGACCGCTTCAGCGCCTCTTCCGGCGTGGCCTTGCTCGCCACGACCGACTCCATGGCGTCGTAGATCACCTGGATCGCCTTGAGGCTGTTCTCGCCCGGGAAGCCGAGCCACGCCGTCGTGCGCGCCCGTTGCGAGATGGCCGTCCGCATGTTGGGATTGTTTGCGTAGTAGTTGGCCAGCAACTCAGGCGTATCGATCGCGATCTGGTTCGACGGCATGTAGCCGGTATGGCGAACCATGATCGTCTGGCCCATCGGGCCGGCCGCGAACTTGATGAACTCCCAGGCCGCCGCCTGCTTGGCCGTGTCCTTGGCGAGGACCATCATCGTCGCACCGCCCGAGACGATCTTCGAGTCGGGCCGAGGACTGGGGAACGGCGCCGTGCCAAGCTCGAAGCGCGAACCGATCCGGCTCATGAAGCTGTTCACGCGCGCCGAAGAAGCCAGATAGAAGCCGATCTTGCCCGCAATGAACGCCTGCGTGGCCTGCTCGTCGGTGAGGTTCGGCATGCCGCCCTCCTTCACGAGATCACGCAGGATCTCGAAGGTCTTGAGGCCGGCCGGCGTGTCGAAGCCCACCTTCTTGCCGTCGGGCGACAGCATCTGGCCATCGTGCGTGAAGAGCAGCTCCTGCCAGAGATAGTTACCGGTGGTCGTCCACAGCAGGTAGGCGCCCTGGGTATTGCTGCCCGCATCGGTGATCTTGCTCGCAAGGGCGAGCATCTCGGGCCAGGTCTTCGGCGGCAGGGCGGGATCGCCACCCGCCTTGCGCACCAGGTCGGCGTTGAAATAGAGGATCGGCGTCGAGAGCGCGAACGGCATGCCGTAGAGCTGGCCGTTCACGAGGCCGGTCGAGATCATGCCCGGAACGTAGCCCTGCTTTGCCCAGTCCGGCTCCTTCGCCACGAAGGCGTCGAGAGGAACGGCAAGCTTGCGATCGACGAAGAGGTGCATGAGGTTGGTACCATTGAAGGCGACGTCCGGCATGCTGCCCGTCACGGCGCCGCGCAGGACGGCGCTCGCCGCCTCCTCATAGGACTTGGTCGGCGCCAGCAGCTTCACCTTGATGTCCGGCCGCTTCTCGGCAAAGGCCTTCACGATCTCCTCGATCGGGGCCTGGTAGAGATAGGGTTGCGGATAGAGCACGGTGATCTCGACCGCGCCGGCGCCGCGCACGCCCGCAAATGCGAGCAGCAGCGTGGTGGACAAGAGGAAGAACAGACGTTTCATCGAACAGCTCGCTCGTTGTGGAGGATGGAATTCGGGGAAACAGCGGGCATCATTTGGAGCCCAGCCAGGTCATGCCGTCGAGGAAGCGCCGCTGGATCAGCACGAACAGAACGAGCAACGGTGCTGCGATCATGAGAGCGCCCGCCAGCAACGGTCCGTAGTCGGAGCCGATCTCCTGGACCTGGAACAGCATCACGCCGAACGGCGGAGTCGCCATGGTCCCGGACGTGACCGCCACCGAGGGCCACAGGAGGTCGTTCCAATGCGCCACGAAAGAGAGAATGACGAGCGCGCCGATGGCAGGCGAGACCATGGGGACCAGCAACCTCACCAGGATCTCGCCCTCGCCCAGCCCGTCGAGGCGTGCCGCCTCGATCATCTCGTCGGGAACCCGGAGGAAGGCCTGGCGCAGCAGGAAGATGCCGAGCGGAGAGATCGTCCACGGCAGCACGAGGCCGGCAAAGGTATCGATCAGCCCTGCCTGCGCGGCCATGATGAAGAGCGGCAGCGCCAGCGCCGCCGGCGGAACCACGAGCGCCACCAGCACGGCGAGCCAGATCAGGCGCAGGCCCGGTACACGGGCCTTGGCCAGCACGTAGGCGGAGGGAATCGCGACCAGAACCTGGCACACGATGATTGCGAAGCAGACGATGACGCCGTTCGCCAGGAAGTGCAGCAGCGGCGAGGCGCTGAGCGCGCGCGCATAGTTCTCGAGGCCGATCCAACGGCTGGGCAGCAGCCGGAACTCCGGCGAGAACACGTCCTCCGCCGGGAGCAGGGAGATTCGGATCGCCCAGAGCAGCGGCAGCAGCACCAGCAGGGCGCCGCTCGCAAGCACGACATGGCGCGCGAGTGCGGCGAGGCGGGCGCCGGTCATCGGGCGCGCCCCGCCCGCGTGGCGTAGAGCTGGATCAGGCTCAGCGCCAGGACCACCGCGATGAAAAGGACCGTGGCCGCCGCAGCCAGATTCGTGCGGAAGAGAGAGAAGGCTTCCTGGTAGATGTAGTAGAGCACGACCAAAGTCGCCTTCTCGGGACCGCCGCGCGTGATGATCGCGACCGTGTCGAACACACGCAGCGCATGGATCGTGCTGAAGACCAGAACGAAGACCGTGATCGGCGCGAGATGCGGCAAGGTCACATGCCATAGCCGGTCGAGCACCGACCCGCTTCCGTCCAGCGCCACCGCCTCCTTGAGTTCGTGCGGCAAGGTCTTCAGGCCGGCCAGGAAGAAGAGCATCGCGAACCCTGCCTCGCTCCAGATACCGATCATCGCCAGGGTCGGCAGCGCGGCGTGCGGATCCTGCAGCCAGTTGCCGGGCGCGAAGCCCAGGAGGCGCAGCACTTGCGGCACGGCGCCCACCGATGGGCTGAGCAGCATCTGCCAGGCGACCGCCATCGCCGCGAGCGTCGCCACCGACGGCAGGAAGAAGATCATGCGGTAGAGAGCCTGCCCGCGCCCGCATTCGGCGATCAGCAGCGCCACGGCTAGGCCCACCAGGGTCGTCAGGGGCACGACAAACCCGACATAGCGAACGGTATTCCAGATCGCGACCTGGAAGTCCGGATCCTCGAGCAGCGCGTGGAAGGTCTCCAAACCCACGAACTGCGGGAGACCACCGCCCAGATGCCAGTCGGTGAAGGCGGTGGCGGCCACGAGCGCGAGGGGCACGAGTATCATCACGACCAGCAGCAGAACCGCCGGCATGAGCATCAGGTAGGGACCGGCAATGGAATCCCGCCAACGCGGAGACTGCGCCTCAGCCACGTGCATAGGCCGCGATCGTGACGGGAAGCCGGGCAAGCCGCGTGCCGTCCTCGGCGAAGTAAAGTGCATCATCGGCCGAGATCGCGACGCGGACTTCGTCGCCGGGCCGGAATGCGAGGGCCCGACCGGCGCGGGCAACGAGAAGAGCGTCCTTGCCCTCCCGATCGGCGAGATGGACGAGGCCGTCATGTCCGTGATCCTCGACGCGCACGACCCGCAGCACGGGTCTGCTCTCGTCATGGCCCGTGACGATCCGCACATGTTCGGGCCGCACCGCCACGCTCACTTTCTGGCCGGTCGAGGCGCCGAGCCGGACATCGAAGGCGAAGCCGGCAGCGTGTACGCGCCCCGCTGCATCGGCGGAGCCGTCCAGCACATTGATCGTCGGCGTGCCGACGAAGCGTGCGACCGCGAGGGAGGCGGGATCGCGATAGATCTCGGCCGGCGTGCCGAACTGAGCGATGCGACCCTCCAGCATCACCGCGACGCGGTCGGAGATCGCCAGCGCCTCCCCCTGGTCGTGGGTGACGAAGACGCAGGCGATGCCGAAAGCATGCTGAATCTGCACGATCTCGTCGCGCGCCTGCACCCGTACCTTGGCATCGAGGCTGGAGAGCGGCTCGTCGAGCAGCAGCAGCCGGCTGTCGCGCACCAGCGCGCGGCCGATCGCCACCCGTTGCCGCTGGCCGCCGGACAGCCGCGCCGGCACGCGATCGATCATGCCGCTGATGTCTAGCCGGCCGGCGATGCTGTCGACCGAGGCGTCGATCTCCCGCTCGATCGCCCGCACCGACGGAAGGAGCCGCAACGGGCTCAGCATCCGTTGCAGCCGGGTCAGCCGTCGCGCGCGCAGCGGCAACGCGATGTTCTGCCGGCCGGTGAGATGCGGATAGAGCGCCAGCGACTGGAAGACCATTGCGACATTGCGGGCGCCCGGCGGCAGGCTGGAGACGTCGCGCGGCCCGATCTGCACGGCGCCGGTGTCGGCACGCTCCAGGCCGGCGATGATCCGCAGCAACGTCGACTTCCCGCACCCCGAGGGGCCGAGCAGGCTGACGATCTCGCCCTCCTCGACGGTGAGATCGATGTCCGCCAGCACGGTCCCGGAACCGAACGACTTGGAAACGCCTCGCAGGCTCAGAGCTGGCACGCTACCCCCGACACAAACGCATAATCACGCAAAGGCTGGCGTCATCGGTTCCATTGGAATGGTCAGCGCCCGGCGGTTGGGAATGTTGACCCCGCCGCGTACCGTGCCGCGCTCGATATGGACCCAGCGCTCGGCGATCGCGGGATGCAGCTCGCGGCCGTCGGGCAGCGAGATCCAGATGCGCATGAGGTGGCGCTTCTTTGCTGAATCGGGCCAGTCCTCGAACGGCGTGCGCGAATGGAAGACGACATGATTGTGCACGAACTGGAAGTCTCCCGCCTCGAACGGAATTTTCACCGAGAAGGCCGGGTCGTTGCAGATCGAGAAGAACAGCTCGGCCGCCTGCCACTGCTGGTCGGTCATCGGCGGCGCATCGGTGAAGCGGCGCGCCGAGTTGAGATACTCGAGCAGCGGTGCGTAGCCGGTGAAGGTGCCGTGCTGCCACATGAACAACGGAATGCGCATCCAGGGGGACTTGCCTTCCGGCACCTCGCCCCGGCGATCGACGGTGAGCGGCTGGTAGAGCGTGCGGCAGAGATCGGGTGCACGGCGCATCATTTCGTCGTGCACGGCAATGGCGCTCACCAGCGCGCTCTCGCCGCCCTCCATTGCGGTATGCAGGCAGCACAGGCCGACCACGTCACAGGAGTCGGAATGGAACGACAGGCCGGCCGAGGTCTGGGTCAGGCGCTTGTTGTAGTCGTCGACGCGGGTGCCGATGTCGATGACGTGTCCGATCATGTGACCGTTGCGATTCTGCGGGACAACGTCGCCGAGATGCGAGGCCAGCCCCCAGTACATCCGCATGACCGTGTCGCGATCGTATTTGTGCACCGGCAGGCCGCGCAGATAGCCGAATCCGTAGCGATCCATGATATCGGCGCGCAGGACCGCGACTTTCGCGGCGAGGGTCGGCAGCGGGAAGTGTTCGCGCCGCAGATCGAGAATGTCACCCGCCACGGCCCTGGAGTGATCGGCCGCCGCTTCCAGCTCGGCTACCTCCTGCTCCGTCAGGCGGTGAATCCAGGACTTGTCGGTCGCGAGATCGGCGCTCTTCCAAGCCAGCTGGCCGCCGATGGGACCGGGCGCCGAGTCGAGCCCGGGCGTGCTGTTCGGTTGGTTCAAGACCTTGTCTCCTTGCGCGCGAAAAAGTCGATGCGCGAAGACTAAGCGCCGGAGAATACGCTTCGATAACAAAGCCAATGGCCGGGCTTATCGGAAGGTGCCGCTGTTTCTTATCCGGGCACGATCATGCGGGAGGCTTCTTCAGCAATTGCGCTGACGCGCGAATCTCGCCCAGCAGGGCCCTCAGCCCGGCGTCGAGGACTTTGTCGGTCCGCATGACCAGCGAAAGGTGCCGGCGTGCAGGCTTCGCCAGGCGCCGGCGGACGACCGACGCTGGCAATGATCGTGTCGCCATATCGGGAACCAGCGACACGCCCAGCCCCGCACCGACCAGCATCTTGATGGCCTCGATGCTGCCCAGTTCCATGGCGGGGATGGGGCGCGTTCCCCCGGCCCGGAACCAGCCGTTGATGATGTCGCGAGTACGGCCCGCCGGATCGAACAGGATCAGCGGCAAATGCGCCAGATCCTGCGGCTGCGGCATGAGAGGCAGCTGAAGCTCCAGCTTCTTCGGCAGGATGCCGACCAGCTCCTCGTCGAACACATGCTCCATGTGAATTGACGGATTCGTCCTGAGTTCGTCTCCCGTCACCAATCCGACATCGATTGCGCCTTCCTCGACGGCAGAGACGATATCGGGCGTGTTGCCTGTCAGTACGACGATCTGCAGGTTCGGCATATGTGCCTGCGTGCGTGCAAGCGGCTCCGGCAGGAAATGAATGCAGGCCGTAGCCCCTGTTCCCAGGCGAACCAGCCCCGTATCGGGCTCGCGGAACGGCGCAATGGCCGGTTCGATCTGATCGAAGGCGGCAAAGGCGCGCCGCACGGGCTCGATGAGCGCGCGGCCGGCGCGCGTCGGCAGCATGCGGATGCCGACCCGTTCGATCAGCCGCACGCGCAGCAGCGTTTCGAGCTCCTGCAGCTGCTGACTGACGGCGGGTTGCGTGACCCCCAAACTCCGCGCGGCCATCGAGGCGCTGGCATTTTCGGCAGTGAGCAGGAAGGCGCGCAGCTGGCGCAGGGTGACAGCCGCTTTTGCGCCGGGTCTCGGTTTGGTCGCCACGATCGAATCTCGCTCGAGCTGTTGCAGGGCCCGCGCAGTTGCGGGCCGATCCCGCGACAATCATAAGTTTGACCAGAGCATAGAGCCGAGAAGGTCTTATGACGGCCGACTCACAGCACGGTGGCAGAGGCCGACGCCCTCAGATGGACATAGGCGAGATAGTTGGCCTCCTGCCATTTCTGCCTGAATCTCCGGGCCAGGTCCTGCAGCGCATCCTTTGACGCAGCTTCTTTGGTTTCCTCGAGAAATCGACCGAGCTGGCCGGCATCCAGGACGTCGATGCCCGAAAGCCGTGACTGGCGGATCACGATGGCTGCCAGCGCGATCTTCTCTTGCGCCAGGGACCAGGCCCGTATGGGTGCCACTTCAAGAGGTTGCCCGCTTCTCGTCCGCAGGAACGCTGCGAGGACGTGGTCGAGCGGCGTCATTGGCGCGTCCCGATCGGCGAGAACACCATCATCGACGATGTAGATCTGCCGACCGTCGATCACCAATTCCCTGCCGAGCCACCGCCGGATCATCGAAGCGAATCGCGCGATCATCAACGAAGGCTAAGGCCCTCATGTTGCACCCCGATGAAGGCCTGTGTGACTGCCTGCTATGAGTCCCATAAGAAAGACTGATTGGGAGATCGGACGTTCAACGGTCATCATCCCGACATGTCACCCATCCTCAACAATCAGCAGATCGATCATTGGAATACCTTTGGCTGGCTGGTCCTGGAAAATTCCCTGCCACGCGAAGCCCGCCAGTCGCTCGATGACTGGGTCGACCAGCTCGCACAGTCTCCAGATGCGGACGAGCAGCGTTTGCACTATTTCGAGCAGACAGTCGCCGGGCGCACGCTTTGTCGAACCGAACGCTTTCTGGAAGACCACGCCGAGCTGCGGCGCCTGATCTGCGAAGGCGCAGTTCCCCAGGTCGTTGGAGAAGTGCTGACTGAGCCGGCAATCATCTACAAAGAGAAGCTGAACTATAAGTTACCGGGCGGTGCCGGCTTCAATCCCCACCAGGATGCGATGGCTTATGCATACATCCAGCATCATGTGACTTGCCTCATCGCCGTTGACGGGATGACCCAGCAGAACGGGTGTCTCGAGTTCGCGCGGGGAGATTTCGAAGGGCTGCTGCCCGACAATGGTGATGGCTGCCTCCCTCCCGACCTGGAGAAAGCACTGGAGTGGGTTCCCGCCCCGGTGCCGGCCGGAGGCATGGTTCTGTTCTCGTCCCTGGTGCCGCATCGCTCAGGGCCCAACATGACGAACCTCCCGCGACGTGCCCTTTATCTGACCTACAACCGCGCATCGGAGGGCGATCAGCGCGCGTCCTATTATCGCGCACGAGCCGACCGCCTTGCGCAGGCTCACGCGAGCGATGACCGCGTGCGGATCAGCACCATCGGGCATTTCAGAGGCCGCAATGCGTGAAGCGATGCCCCGGCCTTCTCAACTGCCACATCGAACTCAGGGGGATCCAGGCAGATTTGTCGACGATCTGTTCGCGTGGCTGACCGAGCACGGCGCCACGAGATACGATCCCGGCGTTACCCAGCTCGAACATGCTTTGCAAAGTGCGGCACTGGCCGCCCGGGATTGCGACGCTGCCCTCACCATTGCTGCCTTGTTTCATGACATCGGCCATCTGCTCGTTCGCGAGCATGCGGGACAAGGCGACTTTCTTCGCACCAATCTGCGCCACGAGAGCATCGGAGCGGATTGGCTCCAGACCCTGTTCCCCCCCTCGGTGGCCGAGCCAGTGCGTTGGCACGTCGAAGCGAAGCGTTACCTCTGTGCCGTCGACCAGGACTACTGGAACGGCCTCTCGGCGGCATCGAAGAGAAGCCTGGAGGTACAGGGCGGCCCGATGAGCGCCGACGAAGCCAGGCAATTCGATGCCGCGTCCTGGGCCGAGAACGCGATCAAGCTCCGGCGGATCGACGACAAGGCAAAAATCCCGCGGCAACCGACGCCGCCTCTGGCAAATTGGAGAGGCCTGATCCTCTCGCTCATTCGATAATCGAGGCGGACCGCCCCTGGCGGCTGTGTGTCCGACCTATCCGTGCGGCACCAAAACCTGGCGCACGGTGGCGACGTCCTGCAGCCGGTCGAAGCCCTCGTTCAGTTCATCGAAGCCGATGCGCTGGCTGACCATGCGGTCGACCGGCAGCTTGCCCTGCTGGTAGAGCGCGATGAAGCGCGGGATGTCGCGCACCGGCACGCAGCTTCCCATGTAGGAGCCCTTGATCGTCTTCTCCTCGCTGACGAGGCCGCTCTGCTTGAATGCGAAGTCGGCGGCGATCGGCGACAGGCCCGCCGTCACCGTCGTGCCGCCCCAGCGCGTCACGAGATAGGCGGTCTCCATCGCCTTGATGGTGCCGGCGAGGTCGAAGGAATAATCGACACCGCCATTGGTGAGATCGCGCACCTGCTGCACGTGATCGACGTCCTTGGCATTCACCGTATCGGTCGCGCCGAGTTGGCGGGCGAGGCCGAGCTTCTCGTCGGAAAGATCGATCGCCACGATGCGGCCGGCGCCCGCGAGCACCGCGCCCATCAGGCCGCTGAGACCCACGCCGCCCAGGCCGACGATCGCGACCGAACTGCCCGGCTCGATCTTGCCGGTATTCACGACAGCGCCCACGCCGGTGACGACGGCACAACCGAACAGCGCTGCCACATCGAGCGGCAGGCTGCGGTCGATCACCACGATCGAGCCGCGATCGACCACGGCATATTCGGCGTAGCAGGAGACGCCCGAGTGATGGTTCACCGGCTTGCCGTCCATGTGCAGGCGATGATGGCCCGACAGGAGCTGACCGGCCGCGCGCGGGCTGATCGAGCGCTCGCAGATATAGGGGCGGCCTTCGAGGCAGCGCCGGCAGCGGCCGCAGCTCACGTTGAAGGTGAAGCAGACATGGTCGCCGACCTTCACGTCGTGGACGCCCGCTCCCACTTCGACGATCTCGCCCGAACCTTCATGGCCCAGCACGATCGGCACGGGGCGCGGCCGGTCGCCGTTGATCAGCGACAGGTCGGAATGGCAGAGGCCGCCGCCGCCCACCTTGACCAGGACCTCGCCCTCGCCCGGCGGATCGAGATCGACCTCGACGACATGGATGGGCTTCGACTTCGCGAAGGGGCGGGGCGCACCGCAGACCGTGAGAACGCCAGCTTTCATTTTCATGCGATTCCTCCATCGACCCGGACCAGCGATCCGGTAGTGAAACTCGATTTGCTCGACGCAAGATAGAGCGCCGCCGTCACGATCTCCTCCGGCTGGCCGCTGCGCTTCAGCGCCGCCGTCGGGTTGGCCTTGTGCTCCTCCGGCCAGGCCTTGGAGACGTCGGTCAGGAAGCGGCCCGGCGAGATGGTGTTGACCCGCACCTTCGGCCCGTACTCGACGGCGAAGGCCTCGGTCAGCGCGTTGAGCGCCGCCTTGGCGCCGGCATAGGGGGCGATCTGCGGCCGCGGGCGCAGCGCGCCGGCGCTGGAGACGTTGATGATCGAGCCGCCTTCGCCGGCCGCCATGCGGCTGCCGACCAGCGACATCAGGCGGAACGGCGCCTTGAAGTTCAGCGACACGATGCGGTCGAAGAGCTGCTCGGAGGTTTCCAGCGACGAGGGCGCCAGCGGCGAGGAGCCGGCATTGTTCACCAGGATGTCGACCTTGCCGAAGGCCGCGTAGGCCGCGTCGACCAGCCCGTCGAGTTCCTGCCAGTTGGCGACGTTGCAGGCATGGGTCGCGGCCTTGCGGCCCATCGCCCGTACTTCGGCGGCGGCCCTGTCGCAGGCTTCGAGCTTGCGGCTGGTGATGAAGACGTCGGCACCATGGGCGGCAAAGGCCTTCACCATCTGGTAGCCCAGGCCGCGGCTGCCGCCGGTGACGAGGGCAACCTTGCCCGTCAGATCGAAATAGTTGGTCATGGTGAAACAGCCCGGTCAAAAAAGTATCATGGCAGAAGCATAGCGCCACTTCCTTGCTTAGTGGCATGTGCCTTGCTTAGTCTGTCTCGGAGCGAAACAGCAGGCCGTCATGAGCATCCAAGTCGCGCTGCATCATCGGACGACCTATCGGTACGACCGACTCATCGAGCTGGGGCCCCAGATCGTGCGCCTGCGGCCGGCGCCGCACAGCCGGACGCCCGTCCTCTCCTATTCGCTGAAGGTCACGCCGGCCGAGCATTTCATCAACTGGCAGCAGGATCCGCAGGGAAATCACCTCGCGCGCCTGGTGTTTCCCGAAAAGACCGACCTGTTCGACGTCACGGTCGACCTGGTGGCCGACATGTCGGTCATCAACCCGTTCGACTTCTTCCTGGAGCCCTCGGCCGAAACCTGGCCCTTCGCCTACGACCCCTCGCTGGCCGAGGAGATCGCGCCGTTCCGCAAGCTGGAACCGCTGGGACCGAAGCTGACGGCCTGGCTGGCCAAGGTCGACCGCAAGGAGAAGCCGCGGACCATCGACTTCATCGTCGCCCTCAACGCCCGCCTGCAGCAGGATATCGGCTACATCGTGCGCATGGAGCCCGGGGTGCAGAGCTGCGAGGAGACGCTCGCCCTCGGCAAGGGATCGTGCCGCGACACCGGCTGGCTGCTGGTGATGATCATGCGCCACCTGGGTTTCGCCGCGCGCTTCGCCTCGGGCTACCTGATCCAGCTGGTCGCCGACGAGAAGCCGCTCGAAGGGCCGGAGGGGCCGACCCACGATTTCACCGACCTCCATGCCTGGTGCGAAGTCTATCTTCCGGGCGCCGGCTGGATCGGGCTCGACCCGACCTCCGGCCTGCTGACCGGCGAAGGCCATATTCCGCTCGCCTGCACGCCCGAGCCGTCGAGCGCGGCGCCGATCGAGGGCGCGCTGGAAAAGGCCGAAGTCGAGTTCGAGCACGAGATGACGGTGTCGCGCGTGCGCGAGACGCCGCGCACCACCAAGCCCTATACCGAGGAGCAGTGGGCCACCCTGCTCAAGGTCGGCGAGGCGATCGAGCGCGACATCGGCAAGCAGGACGTGCGCCTCACCATGGGCGGCGAGCCGACCTTCGTGTCGGTCGACGACATGGACGGGCCGGAATGGAACACGCTGGCGCTCGGCCCCGAAAAGCGGCGACTGGCGGGCGTGCTGTTCCGCAAGCTCGCCCATCGGTTTGCGACCGGCCCGCTGCTGCATTTCGGCCAGGGCAAATGGTATCCCGGCGAGCAACTGCCGCGCTGGGCGCTCGGCTGCTACTGGCGCAAGGATGGTGAGCCGATCTGGCGCAACCAGCAGCTCTACGCCTTGGAGTCCAAGCCGGTCGGCGCCACCGTCGAGGCCGCGCACCGCTTTGCGCTGGCCTTCGCGCAGCGCCTGCAGCTCGATCCCGACTACCTTTTCCCGGCCTACGAGGACACCTGGTACTATCTGTGGCGCGAACGGCGGCTGCCGAGCAACGTCGTGGTCGACGAGGCCAAGGTGAAGGATCCGATGGAGCGCGAGCGCCTGGCGCGCGTCTTCGAGAAGGGCCTCGAAAGCTCGGTCGGCTACGTGCTGCCGGTTATTCGCGACCATAACGGGCGCAGCAATGGACAAGGACACGCCCCTCGCTGGAAGAGCGGTCCGTGGTTCCTGCGCACCGAAAAGTGCTACCTGATCCCCGGCGACTCCGCGATCGGCTACCGGCTGCCGCTCGATTCGCTGCCCTGGGCGGCACCCGGCGACACCGACATCATCGTCCAGCCCGATCCGATGGCGCCGCATCCCGATCTGCCGCCGCTCGATGCCTTCCGGCGCGCGCCGGTGCTGCGTCGCCAGGAGCCCAACTTTGCCGCCGATGCGGCCGGCGACGCCGAGGCGCGGCGCGAAGCGTGGCGGCGCGCCCTGGCCCCGAATACGGGCCTGGGTCCGGCCGTCGGCACCTCGGCCGCCGGCATGGTGCGCACCGCCATGGCCTTCGAACCGCGCGACGGCCATCTCCACGTCTTCATGCCGCCGACCGAGCGCATGGAGGACTATCTCGACCTCGTGACGGCGCTCGAGGACACGGCCGAGGAGCAGGGCCAGCCGATCTTCATCGAAGGCTACACGCCGCCCAACGATTCGCGGGTCCTGAACTTCAGCGTCACGCCCGATCCCGGCGTGATCGAGGTCAACATCCATCCCTCGGCGAACTGGACCGATCTCGTCGAGCGCACGGAGATCGTCTACGAGGAAGCGCGCACGACGCGGCTGGGCGCGCAGAAGTTCATGATCGACGGCCGCCACACCGGCACCGGCGGCGGCAACCATTTCGTGCTGGGCGGACCATCGGCCGCCGACTCGCCGATGCTGCGCCGGCCCGACCTGCTGAAGAGCCTGCTGGGCTACTGGCTCAACCATCCCTCGCTTTCCTATCTCTTCTCGGGCCTGTTCATCGGACCGACCAGCCAGCATCCCCGCGTCGACGAGGCGCGCAACGATGCGCTGCATGAGCTGGAGATCGCCTTCAAGCAGATCGCCCCGGGCCGGCAGACGCCGCCCTGGCTGGTCGATCGCGTGTTCCGCAACCTGCTGGTCGATGCCACCGGCAATGCGCATCGCACCGAGTTCTGCATCGACAAGCTGTTCACGCCGGATTCCGCTGCCGGCCGGCGGGGGCTGCTGGAGCTGCGGGCTTTCGAGATGCCGCCGCACTGGCGCATGAGCGTGGCGCAGCAGGCCCTGCTGCGCGGCCTCGTCGCCAAGTTCTGGGAACGCCCCTACGAACGGCCGCTCAGCCGCTGGGGCACGCGCCTGCACGACGATTTCATGCTGCCGCACTTCGTCTGGCAGGATTTCAACGACGTGCTCTCCGATCTCGGCGACGCGGGGTACGACTTTGCGCCGGACTGGTTCGCGCCGCATTTCGAGTTCCGCTTCCCGAGGCTCGGCGAAATCGCGCAGCGCGGTCTCGAACTCGAGCTGCGTCATGCGCTGGAGCCCTGGCACGTGCTGGGCGAAGAGCCCGGCGGCGGCGGCACCGTGCGCTATGTCGACTCCACGGTCGAGCGCCTGCAGGTCAAGGTCGCGGGCCTCAACGACCAGCGCCATGTCATCGCCTGCAACGGCTGGAAACTGCCGCTGCGCGCCACCGGCACGGCCGGCGAATATGTCGCCGGCGTGCGCTATCGCGCGTGGTCGGCGGCCAATTCGCTGCACCCGACCATCGGCGTGCACGCCCCGCTCACCTTCGACATCCACGATTCGTGGAGCGGCCGCTCGATCGGCGGCTGCACCTATCACGTCTCCCATCCAGGCGGCCGCAGCTACGACCGCGTTCCGGTCAACGCCAACGAGGCCGAGGCACGTCGTCGCGTACGCTTCTTTGCCATCGGCCATACCGGTGGAACGTCGCCGGAACCGCGTCCGCTCGACAATCCGGAGCACCCTCTGACGCTCGACCTGCGACGGGCCTAGGGCCTATAGTTCGGCCGTCTCGAAGCTTCCCACATTACCATTCTGTTGCGGGCCCATGGAGTCGTTGCGCGGCCTCTCTTCGTCGCCGGCAAGCGCGTACGACGAACTGGTCACCGGCCAGAAGTCGATCCGCTATCACTGGCAAGGCATCCTGAGCATCATCCGCTCGCTTCCGGGCGGATTGGGTGAACGGGTCGAACGCGCGCGCCGGCAGCTCGACGAATCAGGTGCCACCGTCAATCTGGTGGACGATCGGGCCGCGGCCCGTTGGACCTTCGACCCGCTGCCGATGGTCATCGCGCCCGACGAGTGGTCTCATATCGAAGCCGGCGTGATCCAGCGTGCCCGCCTGCTCGACCGCGTGCTGGCCGACGTCTACGGGCCGCAGGACCTGCTGAAGAAGCAGTTGCTGCCGCCGATGCTGGTCCACGCCAACCGGCATTTCCTGCGCCCGGCCCGGGTTAAGGACGGCGCAGCACCGCAAGCCTATCTCGGCCATTATGCCGTCGATCTCGTCCGGCTGAGCAACGGGCGCTGGCATGTGATGGCCGACCATACCGAGCTTCCCGCCGGCGTCGGCTATGCGCTGGAGATGCGGCGCGTGCTGGCGCGCAGCCTGCCCGAGGCGTTCCGGTCCATCCCGGTCCGCCATCTCCGGCCCTTCGTCGACCGCTGGCACGAATCACTGCGCTCGATGGCGCCGGCCTCGGTGGCGCAGCCCAACATGGCGGTGCTGACGCCGGGCCTGCTGTCGGCGAGCTATTTCGAGCATGTCTATCTTTCGCGCGTACTGGGTGTCCCGCTCGTCGAGGGCGGCGACCTGGTGGCGCGCGACGGCCAGGTGTCGATCAAGACATTGGCCGGCCTGCGGCCCGTGGATGTCCTGCTGCGGCGCCTCGACAGTTCGTTTGCCGACCCTCTCGAAATGCGCGCCGATTCGGCGCTCGGCGTCACGGGCCTGGTCGAGGCCACGCGCAGCGGCGCGATCTCGCTCGCCAACGCGCTGGGATCCGGCGTCGTCGAGACGCCGGCGATCATGCCGTTCCTCGAACAGCTGAGCCAGCACCTGCTGAGCGAGACGCTCCAGCTGCCGTCGCTCGATGTCTGGTGGCTGGGCGAGCCCTCGGCGCTGAGCTTCGCCCTGGCCAATCTCGACCTCATGATCGTGCGCCCCTGCCTCGGCCAGGACCGCGAGCCCATCGTCGTCGGCATGCTGGAAGCGGCGGAACGCAAGGCGCTGGTCGAGCGCATCCGCGCCAATCCCGGCCAGTTCGTCGCGCAGTATCCGATGACGCCGTCGCTCACGCCCAAATGGGATGGCAAGGCGCTCGTGCCGTCCGCCGTGGTGCTGCGCGTCTTCGTGGTGGCCGATCACGACACCTATCATGTGCTGCCGGGCGGCCTCGCGCGCGAGCCCGACGGCGACACCGCGCTGCGCTCGCTGTCCCGCCTGCACGGCACGCTGAAGGACGTGTGGGTGCTGGCCGAGGACGCGGCCGACGTCCAGCTGCCCACGACCCGGCGCTTCCACCAGCTCAGCGTCGAGCGCGGCACCGCGGACCTGCAGAGCCGCGTCGCCGACAATCTCTTCTGGCTCGGCCGCTACATCGAGCGCCTCGACAACGATGCGCGGCTCCTGCGCACGACGGCGTCACGCGTGGCGCAGGGCGCGGTCGGCCCGCGCGACGCGATCGAACTCCGGCTGCTCGGCCGGCTGCTCGACCAGGCCAACCTCATGGACCACAGCTCGGCCCTGGCGCCGCCCGAGAGCGGGCTGTTCCAGCAGGGCCTGGCAGCCGTTGCTGCCGACGATCGCGGCCTGGCCACCGTGCTCGACGGCATCCAGCGGCTCACCGCCACCATGCGCGACCGCTTCTCGATCGACATGACCACCGCCGCCGGGCCGGAGATGATCGAGGTGCGCAAGCGCCTGCTGGCGGCCCGCGGCAACCTCGACCGCCTGCTCGCCGCCCTCGACGAGATCGTGCGCTTCGTCGCCACGCTGTCGGGCCTCGCACAGGAGAACATGACGCGCGGCACGGGATGGCGTTTCCTCGACCTCGGCCGCCGCCTCGAACGCGCGCTGCACGTGCTGAACGGCGCGCTCGGTCCCTTCATGGTCTCGCCGATCGACTGGGACGCCGCGATGCGGCTCGCGCTCGAACTGTGCGACAGCACGATCACCTACCGCACCCGCTATCTCGGCCAGCTCCAGCCCGCGCCGGTGCTGGACCTCGTCATGCTCGACGACGCCAATCCACGCGGCCTGGTGTTCCAGTTGCGCGCCATCAAGGCCCATCTTGACTACCTTGCCCACTCGTCGGGTTACCGGGTTGCCCCGCTGCCGGAGTCGCTGGAGCAGGATCTCGAGACCGTCGTGCGCCAGTTCGGCGGCGACGAGCAGGCGTGGCGCCACGAAGGACTGGCGTTGGCGATGTTGCGCGACGTCGCCTCCGACACCGAGCAGCAGCTGGACAAGCTTTCGGAGGCGATCACGCGCGCCTATTTCTCGCATGTGCCGGCCGCCCAGGCCGTCGGCTCCCCGGGTGGAGACTGAGCGTGCACTACCTGCTCTCGCATCGCACGACCTACAGCTACGCCAGCACGGTGGATTCAGCGCACCACATCGCGCATCTGCGTGCCCGCAGTTTCCCGGGGCAGGACGTCAGCTCGATCAGCATCGTCACCAGCCCGCTGCCGGCGCTTTCCGTGCAGCATGTCGACCATTTCGGCAACCTCATCGACATCTATCGGATCGACAAGCCGCATACGCGCTTCGACATCGAGGTAAGGGCCGAGGTCGACGTGCGCTTCCCCGAGCCGCCACCGGCCGCTTCGACGCCCCCGTGGGAGGACATCCGCGCCTCGCTTCTCGGCGACGGATTTCCCAAGCCGGTCGAGGCCAGTGAGTTCATCCATGAGTCGCCGCTGGTGCCGAGCGTCGAGGCGCTGCGGGCTTACGGCGCGAAGTCCTTCACGGCGGGACGGCCGATCCTCGAAGCGGCGCGCGAGCTCACCTCGCGCATCAAGGCCGATTTCGAGTATCATCCCGGCGCCACCGATATCTCGACACCGCTTGCAGATGTCTTCGCCGGCAAGGCCGGCGTCTGCCAGGACTTCGCCCATGTCGAGATCGCGGCGCTGCGCGCCCACGGCCTCGCGGCGGCCTATGTCTCGGGCTACATCCGCACGATCAATTCCAAGGACGACATCGCGCTGCGCGGCGCCGATGCGAGCCACGCCTGGGTGGCGGTCTGGTGCGGCGAGGCCGCCGGCTGGGTCCATCTCGACCCGACCAACGACCTGGTCGCGCACGAGGATCATGTCGCCGTGGCCTGGGGCCGCGACTTCTCCGACGTGAGCCCGCTGCGCGGCGTCATCCTGGGCGGCGACTCCCATTCCTACGGAGTCGCCGTGACGTTGATCCCGACGGGCTGAGCTTCGCTCAGCCCAAAAAATCCTTCGTCCAGCGCGTGTAGTCGGCGTCGCGCGTGACCTTCTTCATCAGTTCCGCGCTGGCCACGCCCTGCAGCTTCGAGGGCTGCGTGCCCTCACGCAGTGCCTTCAGCGTCTCGTAGGTCGCCTTGACCGCCGCGGCGAAAGGCTGGTGTCCCTGCAGGGCTATGCGGACGCGGCGTGCGCTGAGATAGGCGAGGTCGGTGAGGTCGCCTGACACGCCACCCAGGATGATCGGCAGTGTCGTCGCTTCGGAGATCGCATCGAGCTCGGCGCGGGTGCGCACGCCCACGAAGAACAGCGCATCGACGCCGGCCGCTTCATAGGCCTTGCCGCGCGCAATCGCATCGTCGAGGCCGGTGATCATCACGGCGCTGGTGCGACCGGCGATGCAAAGGTCCGGATCCTGCCGGCCGCCCAGCGCGGCCTTCATCTTGCCGACGCCCTCGTCGATCGAGATCAGGCGCGGCGCGGTGGTGCCGTAGGGGGTCGGCAGCTCGGTGTCCTCGAGGCTGAGGCCGCAGACGCCCGCGGTCTCCAGCTCCTCGACGGTGCGGCGCGCGTTCAGTGCATTGCCATAGCCATGATCGGCATCGACCATGAGCGGCAGGTTGCCCGCCCGGTTGATGCGATAGGCCTGGCCCGCGAACTCGCTCAGGGTCAGCACGATCAGGTCGGGTGCGCCCAGCACCGTCAGGGAGGCGACGGAGCCGGCGAACATGCCGATCTCGAAGCCCAGATCCTCGGCGATGCGCGCGGAGATCGGATCGAACACCGAGCCCGGATGGATACAGCGGTCGCCCGCGAGCAGCGCGCGGAAACGTTTCCGGCGATCGGTCCAGTGCATGACGAATCTCCCCCTCTGGTCCTCTACTCCTTAGCAAAGGTGGGGGCAGTCATGCAGCGATGCATTTCGACGGGCAAACACGGCGGCGGTCGCAGCCTTGCAGTTGCGGTAACCCGGGGCGTAGCGTGACGGGCAGGGACGCGCTGAAAAGTGCGCGACAGGCGCCCCAAAACAAAAGCGCACAGGG
The DNA here is from genome assembly GCF_058803965.1 of Reyranella sp. GW821-FHT14A01. NCBI lineage: Bacteria > Pseudomonadati > Pseudomonadota > Alphaproteobacteria > Hyphomicrobiales > Reyranellaceae > Reyranella > Reyranella sp. GW821-FHT14A01. Next base: position 288,390 of record NZ_JBXAPM010000002.1, on the reverse strand, counting down.
GAAATGCCATGTTCGACGTTCTCGACCGGCAGACCAAGCTGACCGGCAACCAGAAGAAGATCATCGCTGCAGCAGTGATCGGCGATGCCCTCGAATTTTTCGATTACTTTCTCATCGGCTTCGTTCTCGCCTTCCTGATCGGGCCCTGGAAACTCACCTTCGGACAGTCTGCAATCGTGTTGCTGTCGTCGGGCGTCGGCGCCATCCTCGGTGCCTATATCTGGGGCTGGCTCGCCGACCGCATCGGCCGCCGCAAGGTGTTCATCGGCACCGTGCTGAACTTCTCGATCGCCACCGGCCTGCTCTATTTCACGCCGGAGAATGGCTGGATCTACATCACCATCATGCGCTTCTTCGTGGGCTTCGGCGTCGGTGGCCTCTACTGCGTCGACCTTCCGCTGGTCCAGGAGTTCGTGCCCGCCCGCAAGCGCGGCTGGGTCGGCGGCCTCGTCACCTGCGTGATCCCCCTCGGCGTCGGCCTCGGCGCCGTGCTGGGCGCCTTCATGGGCGCCGACCAGTGGCGCCTGCTGTTCGCCATCGGCGTGCTGCCGTCGCTCCTGGTCCTGCTGGTGCGCCTGTGGGTGCCTGAGTCGCCGGTCTGGCTGGTCCGCCAGGGCCGCTACGAGGAAGCCCGCAAGTCGCTGGCCTGGGCGCTTCAGATGAAGCCCGAGGAACTGCCGCTGCCGAAGGCGCCTCCGGTCGAGCCGCCCAAGGTCAGCTGGTTCGACCTCTTCAAGTATCCGCGCAGCCTGCTCGTCTCCTGGCTCGGCAATGCCGGTGCCCAGACCGGCGTCTACGGCGTCACCCTGTGGGCGCCCTCGCTGTTCGTGCTGCTTCTGAAGGTGACGCCGCAGGAAGCCGCCAAGATGATGATCCTGCTCACGGTCATGGGCTTCCTCGGCCGCCTCTCCTTCGCTTACCTGTCCGACACGATCGGACGGCGGGCCGGCGGCGGGCTGATCGGGCTGGGTGCCGGCGTGCTCATCATCCTGGCGGGCTACAACTACAATGCCACGATCATGGGCATGTCGGCCCTGTGGCTGATCCTGGCGCTGGCCTTCTTCTTCGCCGATGGCGGCTTCGCGATCGTCGGGCCCTATGCGGCGGAAGTCTGGCCCTCGCATCTCAGGACCACCGGCATGGGCTCCGCCTACGGCTTCGGCGGCATCGGCAAGATCATCGGGCCGCTCGGCCTGGCGCTGATCGTCGGCTCGAACAACTACCTGAAGCCCGACGTTCCGCTGCCGCAGATTCCGATCGCCTTTCTCTATCTCGGCTGCTGGTTCCTGATGGCCGGGGTGGTCTATTATTTCTTCGGGCTGGAAACCAAGGGCAAGTCGATCGAGCAGATCGACAGGGAGCTGGCGACGGCCTGATGCCAACAAACGTTCGAAGAGGATGGTCTTGGATACGCTGATCCCGTCTGCCGCCGATCTTGCGGGCGACCCGGCCGTGATCTCCCGTGCCGAGGCGGTCCGGCCGGCTGTCGAGGCCGCTTCGAACGAGATCGAGGAGACGCGCCGGCTCCCACCGGCGCTCCTCGACAAGCTCCACGAGGCGCGGCTGTTCCGCCTGCTGCTGCCGCGCTCGTCGAACGGGATCGAGACCGATCCCATGACCTTCTTCCATGTGATCGAGACGATCGCTCGCGGCGACGCCTCGACCGCCTGGTGCCTGAGCCAGGCCGGCGGCTGCGCCATGTCGGCGGCCTATCTCGACCTCCCGGTCGCCCGCGCGATCTTCGGCGACGATCCGCGCGCCGTGCTGGCCTGGGGCCCCGGCCCTCGGGTCAAGGCGGTCGAGTGTGAAGGTGGATACAAGGTGACCGGCGTCTGGGCCTTCGCCTCGGGCGGCCGCCATGCGACCTGGCTCGGCGCCCATTGCCCGATCTTCAAGGCCGACGGTTCACCGCGCCTCGACGCCAACGGCGTGCAGCAGGAGCGCACCATGCTGGTGCGTACCGGCGACGTTCAGTGGACGGACATCTGGAACACGGTCGGCCTGCGCGGCACCGCCAGCGACCAGTTTGCCCTCACCGATTTCTTCGTGCGCGCCGACCATTCGATCACGCGCGAATTCGAGCTTGAGTGCCGCGAGCAGGGCCCGCTCTACCGGATGGGCGCCGGCACCTGCTACCAGGTGGGCTTTGCGGGCGTGGCCTGCGGCATCGCCCGCGGCGCACTCGATTGCTTCGTCGACGTCGCCCGCAACAAGGTGCCGCGCGGGATGAAGAGCCCGCTGCGCGACAATGCGGTAGTGCAATCCAACCTCGCGCAGGCCGAGGTCAATCTCCGGTCGGCGCGCGCCTTCGTGCTGCAGTCGATGGCCGGGATCTGGAAGGACCTCTCGGCCGGCAACACGATCACCGTCGAGCAGCGCATCACCGTCCGCATGGCCGCGACCAACGCCATCCACAAGGCCAAGGACGCCGTCGACTTCGCCTACAATGCAGCGGGCGCCACGGCGATCTTCGAGAACCATCCGCTGGAACGCCGCTTCCGCGACATCCATACCGTGACCCAGCAACTGCAGGGCCGGCTTTCGCATTTCGAGACCGTCGGCGCCTGGATGATGGGCGCCGACACCGACCTAACGTTCGTCTGACTTCAACACCGGAGACCGATATGCCGCTTGGCCCCCTTCAGCACTACACGATCGAGCCGTCCAACCTCGAAGCCACCAAGGACTTCTATTGCGATGTCCTGGGTCTCGAGAACGGCGACCGTCCGCCGCTCGGCTTCCCGGGCTACTGGCTCTATTCCGGCGGCGTCGCCACCGTGCACCTGCTGGGCGAGCGCAAGCCGCGCGAGGGCATCGTGGTGCGCGGTACGGAGAAGAAGTTCGACGATACCGGCCGCTTCGACCATATCGCCTTCGCTGCCAGCGACCTCAGCGGCGTGCGCAAGCGGCTGCAGTCGAAGAACGTGACGTTCCGCGAGCAGGTGGTGCCGCGCACCGGCGCCTCGCAGATATTCCTCTACGATCCCGATGGCGTCGGCGTGGAGCTGAACTTCCCGGCCGAGGAGACCCAGGCGGAAGCCAGGGCCTAGTGCTCCTCTCCTTCGAGATCGAGAAAGTCGAGCCCCTCGCCGACGGTACTCCGTTCGGCGAGGCCGGCGCCTATGAGCGCGTCATCGCGGTCGCCAAAGGCGAAGTCGATCCGACGCTGCCCGCCAACAGCGGCATCGCCCTGATCGACAAGGCGCCGCGCAATGCCGCCGGCAAGGTCGAGTACGCAACCAACGTCTTCATCCTGCGGCCGAAGGACTCTTCACGCGGCAACGGACGCATCCTCTACGAAGTGAACAATCGCGGCCGCAAGATGCTGTTCGGCAACATCGCCGACGGCCCGCAGGGCGTGAACGACCCCAAGACGCTCGCCGATCTCGGCAACGCCTTCCCCCTGCGCCTCGGCTATACGATCGTGTGGTCGGGCTGGGATCCCGATGCTCCGCGCGCCAACATGGGCCTCGCCCTGACGGCACCGGTCGCGACAAACAACGGCCAGCCGATCGTGCAGACGGTTCGCGAGGAGTGGGTATCGGGCACGCGTGTCGGCGTGCTGGAAACCTTCAAGCTCTCGCATGAAGCGGCCACACTCGAACAGCCGCGAGCCCGTCTTACCGTGCGCGAGCGCGCTGACGACGAGCCGCGAGAACTGCCGCTGAACCAGTGGTCCTTCGTCGACGCCCGCTCGATCAAGCTGCGCGATAGCACCAAGGCCCAGCCAGGCTTCCTCTACGAATTCCACTACGAGGCGACGAACCCCAAGGTCCAGGGGCTGGGCTTCGCCGCGACGCGCGACGTGGTGAGCTGGCTGCGTCATTCGCCCGAGGCGGTGAAGGCCACGGGCCGCCCCATGACGCATGCGCTGGCCATCGGCTTCTCGCAAGCCGGACGTTATTTGCGCAATCACATCTCGGAAGGCTTCAACCGCGACGAACAGGGACGCCGCGTATTCGACGGCATCCATAGCCACATCGCAGGCGTCGGCCGCGTCTTCTACAACACGCCCTTCGCCCAGCCGGCGCGCACCAACACGCAGCACGAGGATCACGGCTTCCCGGAGAACGAGTTCCCGTTCTCGACGGCGACGCTCTCCGATCCGCTGACGGGCAAGAGCGGCACGTTGTTCCGTGGCGACGGTGCCGATCCGCTGCTGATCGAAACCAACACCTCGACCGAATACTGGCAGAAGGGAGCGTCCCTCCTGCATACCGATCCGCTCGGCACCAAGGACGTGACCCTGCCGGAGAACTCGCGCGTCTACATGGTCGCGGGCACCCAGCATGGCGGCCGCGCCGGCGCGACGACGGACCCCGGTCCCAACCTCAATCCGCGCAACCCGCACAATCCGATGCCGGCGATCCGCGCCCTGCTGGTCGCGCTCGATGAATGGGTGGTGTCGGGCAAGGCGCCGCCGCCCAGCCGCGTCCCGACACTCGCCGCCGGCACCCTGGTCGCGCCGGACAAGACCGGCTTCCCGGCCGTGCCCGGCGCCGCGATCGTGCGGACGACGAACGTCGTGTCGCCGCCGGGCGACTGGGTGAAGCCTGTCGCTTCCGACAAGACCTATCGTACCCTGGTGAGCAAGGTCGACGCCGACGGCAACGAGGCGGCGGGCATCCGCCTCCCCGACATCGCCGTGCCGCTGGCCACCTACACCGGCTGGAACGAATACAAGCCGCCCTATCCCGCGGGTGAGATCGCCGACCGCGATGGCAGCTGCCTGCCGCTGCCGATCGACAAGGCCGCCCGCGAAGCCTCGGGCGATCCGCGTGTGTCGATTGCCGAGCGCTACAAGGACGGCGCCGACTACGTGGCCAAGGTCCAGGCGGTGGTCACGCAACTGATGGCCGACCGGCTGCTGCTGGCCGAGGACGCCGAACACTATCTCGACCGTGCGCGCAAAGAACCGCGCGTCGCGCCTTAACGAAACACAGCCTCAAGGGAGATCAGGATGGGCAAGAGAATCGCAGTCGTCGGCGTGGGTGCATTGGGCGGTTATGTCGGCGGGTACCTCGCGCATGCGGGCCACGACGTCACGCTGATCGACTTCTGGCCGGAGAATATCGAGATTATCCGCAAGCGCGGCCTCGAGCTCGACGGCGTGACGCCGGAAGAAAAGTTCACCGTGACCAAGGCCAAGACCATGCATCTCACCGAGATGCAGGACCTGTCGCGCCAGAAGCCGATCGACATCGCCTTCGTGTCGATGAAGTCCTACGACACCGAATGGGCGACGGCGCTGATCAAGCAGTACCTGGCGCCGGACGGATACATCGTGTCGCTGCAGAACTGCCTGAACGAGGAGCGCATCGCCGGCATCGTCGGCTGGGGCAAGACCGTCGGCATGGTCGCGTCGCTGATCTCGGTCGACATGTTCGAGGCCGGCAAGATCCGCCGCACCGTCTCCAAGGGCGGCGACAAGCACACCGTGTTCCGCGTCGGCGAGGTCCACGGGCGCATCACCAAGCGCGTGGAAGAGCTGCGCGAGATGGTCGGCATGATCGACAGCGCCAAGACCACGACCAACCTGTGGGGCGAGCGCTGGTCGAAGCTCTGCCAGAACGGCATGAAGAACGGCGTCTCGGCTGCGACGGGCATGACCGGCATCGACTGCGACCGCAACGACGCGGTCCGTCGCTTCTCGATCAAGCTGGGCGGCGAGGCGGTGCGCGTCGGCCAGGCGCTGGGCTACCACATCGAGAAGATCGGCAAGTTCGAGCCCGAACTGCTGGCCCGCGCGTCGGAGGACGACAAGGCGGCCCTCGACGAAGTCGAGGCGATCCTGCGCCCGGGCTCCAACACCAACCCGAACCCGCGCGCCGACATCCAGCGTCCCTCGATGGCGCAGGACATCCTCAAGGGCCGCCGTACCGAGATCGAGTTCATGAACGGCTACATCGCCGAGCGCGGCAACTTCATCGGCGTGAAAGCGCCGACCCACGCCAAGCTCACCGAGATCGTGAAGAAGGTCGAGCGCAAGGAACTGCAGCCCTCGGCCGCCCTGCTGGGTGGGTGATTTTTCTACATAAGGCGGGGCAGACAGCTAAATCTGCTCCGCCGCCCGGATAAATTCAGCAATTTCCTCTGTGTAATTGAGGGAACCGCGCGGCCATATATCCGGCCCGCACGGCGAGACTCGGCCCAGATACTGCATGGCTCCTCCTGTGCCTCTCATGGCGAAGGGGGTTTCCGTGTTTCACGTCAAATATCAGCGTTTCCTGGCCGGCGCGTTCGCGTCCCTGGCCTCCATTGCGGTCCTGACGGGCAGCGCGACCGCACAGACGGCAGTCACCAAGGGCGGGACGCTGATCTATCTGGAGCAGCAGCCGCACACGAACCTCTACCCGCCGGCCGGCGGCTTCTATCCCAACGGCGGCGTGCTCAACCAGATCACCGACAAGCTCACCTACCAGAACCCGAAGACGCTCGAGATCGAGCCGTGGATCGCCGAGAGCTGGACGGTCAACGCCGACGCCACGGAATACACGTTCAAGATCCGGCCGGGCGTCACCTTCTCCGACGGCTCGCCGCTCGATGCCGCCGCCGTCGCCAGGAACTTCGACACCTACGGCCTCGGCAACAAGGAGCTGAAGCAGCCGGTCTCCGAGGTCATCACCAACTACAAGGGCAGCGAGGTCGTCGACCCGCTGACCGTGAAATTCTTCTTCACCAAGCCGTCGGTCGGCTTCCTGCAGGGCACGTCGGTGATCGGCTCGGGCCTGGTCTCGCTGAAGACGCTGGCCCTGCCGTTCGATGCACTGGGCGACGCCACCAAGATCATCGGCTCGGGCCCGTTTGTCGTCAAAAGCGAGGTGCTGGGCCGCGAGCTCGTGATGGAGGCGCGCAAAGACTACAAGTGGGGTCCCACCAAGCTCGCCCACCAGGGCCGCGCCAACCTCGACGGCATCAAGTACGTCGTGACGCCCGAGGACAGCGTGCGCATCGGCGCGCTGCTGGCGGGCCAGGCCAACGTCATCCGCCAGGTCCAGGCCTATGACGAGAAGCAGGTCCAGTCCAAGGGCTACATCATCTATGCCGCCCCGACCCGCGGCGTGAACAACACGGTCGTGTTCCGGCCCGACAATCCCCTGGTCTCCGACATCCGCGTGCGCAAGGCGCTGCTGCACGCCACCAACGCCAAGGAGATCGTGGCGACGCTCTTCTCCGCCAACTACCCGCAGGCCAAGTCGATCATCGCCTCGACCGCCCAGGGCTATGTCGACCAGTCGGCCAAGCTCGCCTACGACCCGGCCCTCGCTGCCAAGCTGCTCGACGAGGCCGGCTGGACGATCGGCCCGAAGGGCCTGCGCCAGAAGGACGGCAAGGAGCTGGTGCTCTCGGCCTACGAATCGCCGCCGCAGCCGCAGAACAAGGAAACCCTGCAGCTCGTGGCCCAGCAATGGGCCAAGGTCGGCGTGAAGCTGAACGTGCTGGCGGGCGATGCCGGCAGCCGCGTCGCCGACAGTCTCGACCCGGCCAAGACGCCGGTCGCACCGGCCATGGTCGGCCGCGCCGATCCCGACGTGATCCGCAGCCAGTACTATCCGACGACTCGCAACGTGCTGCTCCAGAAGGGCGGCGTCAGCAACAAGGTCCAGAACTTCGTCGACGAGAAGCTGAACGGCCTGCTCGAGGAGATCGCGGCCGCCACCGATCCGGTGAAGCGCATCGCCCTGGTGGGCGAGGTGCAGGCCTATGTGATCGACCAGGGCTATACGATCCCGATCTTCGAGGAACCGCAGGCCTTCGCCGCTTCGCCGAAGGTCAAGGACTTCACCTTCGAGGCGGTGGGTCGTCCGAGCTTCTACACGACCTGGATCGCGAAGTAGGCGCAGGGCGGATCATGGCGCGTTATCTCCTCGGCCGGGTCGGGCAGGCGCTGGCGGTTCTGGCCCTCACCTTCACAGCGGCCTTCCTGCTGCTGCAGGTGCTGCCGGGTGACGCGATCATGATCAAGTTCATGAGTCCCGACATGGGACTCACGGCCGATCAGATCGCCGAGGTCCGCGCCTCCTACGGCGCGGACCGTCCGCTGTGGGAGCGCTACTTCACGACCGTCGGCAACTTCCTCACCGGCAATTTCGGCATGTCGATCCAGGCCGGCGTGCCAGTGAGCCAGCAGCTCGCGACCAACCTGCCGCCCACCCTGCTGCTCGCCTCGCTCGCCTTCGGGGCGGCGATGATCCTGACGATCATCCTGGCCACCGTCTCGAACATGGTCGGCATGGAATGGCTGCGCGCCGCGCTGCAGTCGCTGCCGTCGCTGTTCATCTCGGTGCCGGTCTTCTGGCTCGGAATCATGTTGATCCAGGTCTTCTCCTTCCAGCTCGGCCTCGTCTCGGTGATCAGCCCCGGCCCGGTCGAGAAGCTGGTCCTGCCCGTCCTGACGCTGGCCATCCCGATCTCGGCGCCGCTGGCGCAGATCCTGATGCGCAACATCGACCAGGTGCTGGCACAGCCCTTCGTCGCCGTCGCCCGCGCCAAGGGCGCCTCGCGCAACTGGGTCCTCTGGAAGCACGTGGCGCGTAACGCGATCATGCCGACCCTCACCATCGCGGGCGTGCTGTTCGGCGAGCTGCTGGCCGGCGCCGTCGTCACCGAGGCGGTGTTTGGCCTCAGCGGCCTGGGGGGCCTCACCTACCAGGCCGTGGGCAACCACGACACGGCCGTGCTGCAGGCCATCGTCGTGATCTCGGCGCTGGCCTTCGTCACCATCAACCTGATCGTCGACCTGCTCTATCCGGTGCTCGATCCCCGGCTCGGTTCCAAATCGGGAGCGCCGGCATGACCGCGGAAACCGCAAGCGGCGCCAGCACCGACATCCGGCCCGGTTGGACGACCCGGCTGAAGCGCGTGCCAGTCACCCTGGCGCTCGCCTGGACCGTCGTGTTCATCGTCCTGGCCTGGGCCGCCCTGCCGTCGCTCTTCACGGGCTACAGCGGTACCGAGGGCGTGCCGGGCGAGCAGCTCCGCCCGCCCAGCGCCGAACACATACTCGGCACCGACGGGCTCGGCCGCGACGTCTATGCCCGTATCGTCTATGGCGCGCAGCATTCGCTGTCGGGTGCCTTCGTCGCCGTCACGGTCGGCCTGCTGATGGGCACCTTGCTCGGCCTGATCGCCGGCGCACGCGGCGGCTGGATCGACGCGGTGATCATGCGCCTGATGGACTCCCTGCTGGCAGTGCCTTCTCTGCTGCTCTCGCTCAGCATCATCGTGCTGCTGGGCTTCGGCACCATCAACGTCGCGGTCGCGGTCGGCGCCGTCTCGGTCGCCCGCTTCGCCCGCCTCGCGCGCTCCGAGGTCGTGCGAGTCCGGCGCAGCGAATATGTCGAGGCGGCGTTCGGCAGCGGCGGCACCTTCTGGGCCGTCCTCTATCGCCACGTCCTGCCCAACTCGCTCACCTCAGTGATCGCGCTGGCAGCCCTTCAGTTCGGCTCGGCCATCCTCGCGATCTCGACCTTGGGCTTCCTGGGCTACGGCGCGCCGCCGCCGACGCCGGAATGGGGCCTGCTGATCGCCGAAGGCCGTAACTATCTCTCGCGCGCCTGGTGGCTCACCGCCGCGCCCGGCCTCGTCGTCGTGCTGGTCGTACTGTCGGCCGACCGCATCAGCAAGGCGCTCGGCAGGACCGCACCATGACCGCGACACCTATCCTCCAGGTCGACGATCTGGCGATTGCCTACAAGACGGGCGACCGCGAGCAGCGGGTCGTGCACGGCGTCTCCTTCAGCGTCGCGCCCGGCGAGGTGGTGGCGCTGGTGGGCGAGTCAGGCTCGGGCAAGACCACGACGGCGCAGGCGACGCTAGGCCTGCTGGCCGGCAACGGCCGGGTCGAGAGCGGCATCATCCGCCTCAACGGCACCGACATCACGAAGTGGTCGCAGAAGCGATTGGACTCGATTCGCGGCGCCGTCGTCAGCCTGATCCCGCAGGATCCCGGCAGTTCGCTGAACCCGGTGCGCACCATCGGCTCGCAGCTCGCCGAGGTGCTGCAGATCCACAAGCGCGGCGACCGCAAGGCGATCCATACCCGCGTCATCGAGTTGCTGGAGCGGGTCGGCCTGACGCCGGCGGAGATGCGCGCCAAGCAGTATCCGCACGAGCTCTCGGGCGGCATGAAGCAACGCGTGCTGATCGCCATTGCCGTGGCGCTCAAGCCGGCGTTGATCGTGGCCGACGAGCCGACCAGCGCGCTCGACGTCACGGTGCAACGTCGCATCCTCGACCTGATCGACGAGCTGCGCCGCGAGAGCGGCACGGCAGTCCTGCTGGTGACGCACGATCTCGGCGTCGCCGCCGACCGCGCCGACCGGCTGGTGGTGCTGCAGCATGGCCGCATCCAGGAACAGGGCCCCGTGAAGGAGGTGCTGGCCAATCCACGCAGCGCCTATACGCGCCGCCTGCTGGCCGACGCCCCGTCGCTCGGCAAGCCGCGGCCGGTGCGACCCGGGATCGACACTCAGGACTTCGCCATCGAGGTCACGGGCCTCACGCACGATTTTCCGGTGACCGGCGGCGAAGCCAAGTCGTTCCGTGCGGTCGACAACGTGTCGTTCAAGGTCCGGCGCGGCACCACGCACGCCATCGTGGGCGAATCGGGATCGGGCAAGACGACGGCCATCCGCAGCATCGTCGGCTTCATCAAGCCCACCGCCGGGCGCATCCTGGTCGACGGAGTCGATCTCACCACGTTGAAAGGCGAGAAGCTGCGGCAGTTCCGCAAGCACATCCAGCTCGTCTACCAGAACCCCTACGGTTCGCTCGATCCGCGCCAGACCATCGCGCGCATCGTCGAGGAACCGCTGCTCAACTTCGAGCCGATTCCCGCCGCCGACCGCGCCCGCAAGGTGCGCGACATGCTGGCCCGCGTCGGCCTCTCGGAAAACTTCCTCGAGCGTCATCCGCGCGCTTTGTCGGGCGGCCAGCGCCAAAGAGTCGCGATCGCCCGCGCCCTCGTGCTCGATCCGAGGGTGCTGGTGCTGGACGAGGCGGTGTCGGCGCTCGACGTCACCGTGCAGGCGCAAATACTGTCTCTGCTCGACGAGCTGCAGAAGACGCTGGGCCTCACCTACCTGTTCGTGTCGCACGACCTCGCCGTGGTGCGGCAGATCTCCGACACGGTGTCGGTCATGCACAAAGGCAAGCAGGTCGATGGCGGCCCGATCGAGACCGTTTTCGGTCGCCCCGACAGCGCCTATACGCGCGAGCTGATCGACGCCATTCCTGGGCGCGGCCTGCCCGTCCTTGATGGGCCCGCCCTTGCCGTGTCGCCCGAACTTCCGCCAAGGTTGAGCCCATGACGACGTTTCCGATCAAGCGCCTCGGCTTCTTCACCCGCCTGCTCGACCAGGTGGACGCAGCCGAGCGCTACCGCCTCGCCACCGAGCAGATCCGGCATGCCGAGAAGTTCGGCTTCGATTCGGCGTGGATTGCCCAGCATCATTTCCACGAAGGCGAGGGCGGCCTGCCCGCTCCCTTCGTTTTCCTGGCGCATGCCGCCGCCCACACATCGCGCATCCGCCTCGGCACAGGCATCGTTACCCTGCCGCTCGAACTGCCGATCCGCGTCGCCGAGGATGCCGTCGTCACCGACCTGATGAGCGGCGGCCGCCTCGAAGTGGGCGTCGGGCCGGGAGGCAACCTGACGGCCTTCACCGCCTTCGGCCTCGAAAGCGACCAGCGTCATGTCCTGTTCGACAACAATCTCGCCACCTTGAAGACCGCCTGGTCCGGCGGCGCGCTGCAAGGCGGCGACAAGCTCTATCCGTCGAGTCCGACCCTCGTCGACCGCATTTGGCAGGCGACCTTCACCGTGTCGGGCGCCCGCCGCGCCGGACTGGCCGGCGACGGGCTGATGCTGTCGCGCACCCAGCCGCGCGCGCCGGAAGCGCCGAAGGCGTCGCTGGCGGACATCCAGAACCCAATGCTCGACGCCTATCTCGAGGCGCTGCCCAAGGGCGTGGAGCCGCGCATCCTGGCCTCACGCACCATCTTCGTGGCAGACGACCGCAAGGAGGCGATGCGCCTCGCGGAGATCGGCCTGTCGCGCATGCGCCACCGGCTGGCGGCCACCGGCAATTTCAGCTCGGGCAGCCTGGTCGGCGACCTGATCGCGGCCATGGACGTGCATATCGGCACACCCGACGAGGTGATCGCGTCGCTGCAGGGCGACTCGACACTGGCGCGTGCCACCGATCTCACGATGCAGGTCCACTCGATCGATCCGCCGCATCCCTATATCCTGCGGTCGATCGAACTGTTGGCCGAAAAGGTGGCGCCTGCGCTGGGCTGGGCGCCCGAAGTCAAAGCGGGGACGAGACAAGTCGCATGACCGATGTGATCGACAGCCTGGTGGGTATCGCGCCGGGCTCCAGGCTGGACGCAATCCGCGCCCAGCGCAGCGAGGCGCGCAAGCATGCACAGGCAAGCTACACCTCGCTCTTCGAGCCGAAAGAACTGGGCGGCGTCAGCACCGACGAGCGCCATGCCATCGCTTCTTTCGTCGCCGGCCTCCACGGCGAGCCGAAGACGAGTGCCTTCTATGCCGCCAAGCTGCCGGCCACGCTGAGCAGCGCCGTCGCGACTGAAGTCGCGGCTGCCAAGACCAAGGGCCCTTACGGTCACTTCCCCAAGGGACCGCTCTCAGTCGAGGATGCGCCGGGTCCGTCCTGGAAGGTGAGCGATGCCGGTCGCGCCGCACTGGGACCGCGTCTCACGGCCGCCTTCGAGCACACGCACATGCTGGTGTTCCATCCGCGCGATGCATCGGCGCCGTCGCTGCAGTCGCTGCTCGATGCCGGCTGGTCGACCAACGACATCGTGACGATCTCCCAGCTCGTCTCCTTCCTGTCCTACCAGATCCGGGTCGTTGCCGGCCTGGGCGTCCTCGCGAGCACGCTATGAGCACCGACAAGACCCTGACGCCGCCGCCGCACACCGAGCCGGTGGTCTTCACCCGCGACATGCTCGACTGGCTGCCCTGGCTGGAGCCGATGGCCGAAGCCGACATGACCGAGCATCACATCAAGAGCCTGGTCGACGCGGCGCGCGTGAAGTCGCCGTACTTCCGGCTGCTGGCGCGCGATCCCGACGTGCTGGAAGCCCGCACGCGGACCGACAAGGACATCTTCTACAATCCCGAGGCCGGGCTGCCGCGCGCCGAGCGCGAGCTGGCGGCGGCGGCGACGTCGCGCCTGAACGGCTGCATCTACTGCGCCTCCGTCCATGCCCGCTTCGCCGCGACCTATTCCAAGCGCGTCGACGACGTGCAGCGCCTGCTCGACGAGGGTGTCGAGGCCAAGCTCGACGAACGCTGGGAGGCGATCGTGGCCGCCTCGGTGGCGCTGACCGCCCTGCCGATGACCTTCGGCAAGGAGCATGTCGAGCGCCTGCGCGCCGTCGGCCTCGACGATGCCGCCATCGCCGACCTGATCGGCGCCGCCTCGTTCTTCAACTGGGCCAACCGCCTTATGCTCTCGCTGGGCGTGCCGGCGACGCAGCCGAAGTAAAAGAAAACGCCCGGCGGATCGCTCCACCGGGCGTTTTGGTTTCAAGCCGTCCTCAGTAAGGCAGGCCGTAGTAACCCGGGTTGCCCCACTCGCCCCAATCCCAGTCGTTGTCGACGGTCGCGTCCATCGCGCTCGGGCTGTAGGGATCGTCCTGGAAGTTGGCGCGCATCGCCGTCGTCATCATCTGCTTCGACGCTTCCTTGATGTAGGCGTTGTAGTTGTCCTGCGTGCCCATGTAGAGGCAGCCGCACATCGTCGGATCGGCATAGAGCCAGACGGTCTTGCCCTTGTAGGTCTTCCGCGTGAGCTGATGAGCCGGCAGCTTCTTGAACGAGGCTGCCTGGCCCGGCGTCTTCAGGGACACGACCTTGAAGCCGGAATCGGCCAGCATGTCCCGCTTCGATTCGGTCTTGGGATCGACGCCGTGGCAAGCCGCCACCAAGCCGCCGATCGCCGCAATGGCGAGAATGGACCGTACAGGCTTCATCACGTCCCCCAATATTGCCGTCAGGCGGCGGCCTTGAGGCCCGCCTTTGCATCCTCTTTGATCATGTCCGCGCCCTTCTCGGCAACCATGATCGTGGGGGCGTTGGTGTTGCCCGACGGCACGGTCGGCATGACCGAGGCGTCGATCACGCGCAGGCCGGCAATCCCGTGCACCCGCAGCCGGTCGTCGACCACGGCCATCGGGTCCGAGCCCATCTTGCAGGTGCCGATGACGTGATAGGTCGTCTGGCCGTTGCCGCGGGCGAAGCTCAGCCACTCGTCGTAGCTCTGCACCTTGTCGCCGGGATTGTTCTCGAAGGCGATGTACTTCGACATCGACGGATGCGAGACGATCTTGCGCGCGATCTGCATGCCCGCGACCGTCGCGTCGCGGTCGGTCTGGGCCGACAGGAAGTTGGGCCTGATGGCCGGCGCGCTGCCCGGCGTCGCCGACTTGATGTGGATCGAGCCGCGCGAATCGGGCCGGCACTGGCCGATCACCACGGTCATGCCGGGCTCGCGCTCGAGGTCGCGCTTCTGCGCCGTGTCGTAGCTGGCATGGGCCATGTGGAACTGCATGTCGGGCGATTCGAGGCCCGGCCGCGTGCGCACGAAGCCGTAGACGACGCCGGCCGTCAGCGCCAGCGCGCCGCGGCCGCTCGTGTAGTAGCGCATGACCTCCTTCACGAGGTTGAGGCCGCGCGTGCGCTCGTTCAGCGTGATCGGCAGCTTGACCCGCCAGTTCATGCGCGGCGCAAAGTGGTCGCCGTAATTCTCGCCGACCCCTTTCAGCTCGTGCTTCACCTCGATGCCGTGGCTGCGCAGCAGGTCGGGCTGGCCGATGCCGGAATGCTCCAGCACGCCCGGCGACTGCACGGCACCGCACGAGACGATGACCTCGCGCCCGCAGCGCGCCTCGCGCTTCTGGCCATGCACCGTGTAGACGACGCCGACGCAGCGCTTGCCTTCGAGGATGAGGTGATCGGCCAGCGCATCGGTCACGATCTCTAGGTTCGGGCGATGGCGAACCGGGTCGAGGAAGGCGCGCGCCGTCGACTGGCGCTTGCCGTTCTTCATCGTCACCTGGAAGTAGCCGAAGCCTTCCTGGTTGCCGTTGTTGTAGTCGGCATTCTTCGGATAGCCGCTCGCCTCGGCGGCGTCGATGAAGGCATCGCAGAGCTCGTGCGTGTCGCACATCTCAGCGACGTTCAGCGGACCGCCGCGGCCACGGCTGTCGTCGCCGCCCGGCTCGTAGTTCTCCGACTTCTTGAAGTAGGGCAGCACCTGCGAATAGGACCAGCCGCGATTGCCGAGCTGTCCCCACGTGTCGTAGTCGAGCGGCTGCCCGCGCACATAGAGCATGCCGTTGATCGAACTCGATCCGCCCAGGGTGCGGCCGCGCGGACAGGGAATGCTGCGCCCGGCCATCCCCTCCTCCGGCTCCATCTGGAAGTTCCAGTTGAACTTGTCGTGGTTCAGCAGCTTGGTGAAGCCGGCCGGGATGTCGATCCACATCGACTTGTCGCGCGGGCCGGCCTCGAGCAGCAGGACCTTGACGTTGGCGTCCTCGGTCAGCCGGTTGGCCAGCACGCAACCGGCCGAGCCGGCGCCGACGATGATGTAATCCCAATTCGCCATGACGCGTCCTCTCTCCCTTTGGAGACAGTGTAGCGCGTCTGTAACCGAGTGCGACTCCCTCTCAGGGGAGAGGCGACTATCGCGAAACGCCTATCGCAGATGGCAGGAAACGTGATGGCCCGGCGCAATTTCGCGCAGCGCAGGCACTTCGACCTTGCAGCGAGCCACCGCGTAGGGGCAGCGCGTGTGGAAGTGGCAGCCCGACGGCGGGTTCACCGGGCTCGGCACGTCGCCCTGCAGCACCAGCTTCTTGCGCTTGATGGCGGGGTCGGGCACCGGCACGGCCGACAGCAGCGCCTCGGTGTACGGGTGCTGGGCACGCGTGAAGATCGAGCGCGTGTCGGCGTACTCGACGATGCGGCCGAGATACATCACCGCGATCTGGTGGCTGATATGCTCCACCACCGCGAGGTTGTGCGAGATGAACAGGTAGGAGAGCTGGCGCTCGCGCTGCAGATCCATCAGCAGGTTGATGACCTGCGCCTGGATCGAGACGTCCAGCGCCGACACCGGCTCGTCGCCGACGATCAGCTTCGGTCCCAGCGCCAAGGCGCGGGCGATGCCGATGCGCTGGCGCTGGCCGCCCGAGAACTGGTGCGGATAGTTCTTCATCTGCGCCGGGCGCAGGCCGACGCGGGCAAACAGCGCCGAGACCTGCTCCTGACGCTCCTTGGCGTTGGCGACGCCGTGGACGAACAGCGGCTCACCCACGATGTCGCCCGCCGTCATGCGCGGGTTCAGCGACGAGAACGGATCCTGGAAGATGATCTGCATCTCCCGGCGGTACGGGCGCAGCTCGCTCTTCGAGAGACCGATGATCTCCTTGCCTTCGACCTTGATCGAGCCGGAGGTCGGCTCGACGAGGCGCAGCACGGCGCGGCCGGCCGTCGTCTTGCCGCAACCGCTCTCGCCGACCAGGCCCAGCGTCTCGCCGACGCCGATCGAGAAGGTGATCCCGTCCACGGCATAGACCTGCCCCACCGTACGGCGCAGCAGGCCCTTCTTCACCGGGAAGTGCTTCTTGAGGTCCTTGACCTCGATCACGGGGGTGTTTGCGCTAACCATTGGTGTGCCAGCAGGCGGCCCAGTGGCCGGGCTGCTTCTCCTCGTAGGAGGGCCGCTCGCGGCGGCAGAGATCGTCGGCCTTGCTGCAGCGCGGTGCGAAGGCGCAGCCGGTCGGCAGGTCGAACAGGGCCGGCACGATGCCGGGGATTTCCTGGAGGCGGCCCTGGGTGCGCACCTCCTGGCCGCGCATCAGGTCGAGGCGCGGGATCGAGGCCATCAGGCCCGTCGTGTAAGGATGCAGCGGCCGGGCGAACAGCTCGCCCACCGTCGCCTCCTCGACCTTGCGGCCGGCATACATGACGATGACCCTATGCGCCGTCTCCGCGACGACGCCGAGGTCGTGGGTGATCAGGAGCACCGCCGCCTTGAACTCGCGCTGCAGCTCGACGATCAGCTCGAGGATCTGCGCCTGAATGGTGACGTCGAGCGCCGTGGTCGGCTCGTCGGCGATCAGGACCTTCGGATTGCAGGCCAGCGCCATGGCGATCATCGCGCGCTGGCGCATGCCGCCGGAAAGCTGATGCGGATACTCCTTCGCGCGCTGGGCCGCCGCCGGAATGCGGACCAGCTCGAGCATCTCGACCGCGCGCTTCATCGCCTGCTTGCGGTCCATGTCGCGGTGCAGGATCAGCGCCTCGGAGATCTGCTTGCCGATGGTCATCACCGGATTGAGCGACGTCATCGGCTCCTGGAAGATCATCGAGATTTCGTTGCCGCGAACGCGGCGCATCTCTTCCTCGGTGATCTTCAGCAGGTCGCGACCGCCGAGCTTGATCGAGCCCGAGACGATGCGACCAGGCGGATCTGGGATCAGGCGCATCAACGAAAGCGCCGTCATCGACTTGCCGCAGCCCGATTCGCCGACGATCGCCAGCGTCTCGCCGGAATCCACAGTGAAATCGACGCCGTCGACCGCCTTGACGATGCCTTGCCGCGTATAGAACCAGGTACCGAGGTCTTCGACCTCCAAAAGAGCGCTCATCTACGCGATACTCACGTGCGTTGACGGGGGTCGAGGATGTCGCGCAGCGCATCACCCAGCAGGTTGGTGCCGAACACGGTGAGGCTGATGGCGACACCGGGGAAGATCACCAGCCACGGTGCGGTGCGGACATATTCCGCCGCCGATTCCGACAGCATGCGGCCCCAGGACGGATAGGGCTCCGGGATGCCGAGGCCAAGGAACGACAGCGAGGCTTCGGTCAGGATGGCCGAGCCGAGCTGCGCCGTGCCGAGAACGATCAGAGGCGCCAGCGTGTTGGGCAGCACATGGCGCACGGCGATACGCACTTCGCCCATGCCGACGGCGCGCGCAGCCTCCACGAACGGTTGTTCGCGCAGCGACAGGGTACTGGAGCGGACCACGCGCGCCACGCTGGGCACCAGCGGAATGGCGATCGCGATGATCGTGTTCTCGAGCGACGGCCCCAGCGAGGCCGCCATGACCAGCGCCATGACCAGGAGCGGCAGCGACTGCATGATGTCCATCAGGCGCTGCGTCGCGAGGTCGAAGGTGCCGCCGAGATAGCCCGACATCAGCCCGATCGCGACGCCCAGGACACCGCCCAGCAGAGTGGCACCGGCGCCGACGGCCAGCGAGATGCGCGCCCCGTGGACGATGCGGCTGAACATGTCCCGGCCCATGAAGTCGGCGCCCAGGAAATAGGTCGAACCGGGCTTGGCCAGCGACACCTTGGCATTGGTGGCGGTGGGATCGAACGGCGCGATGTAGTTCGCGAACAGCGCCGTGCAGATGAAGACCAGGACGATGAAGGCGCCGACCGCTCCGAGCGGATAGCGGCGCGCCATGAAACGGACCTGCCCGCCGAACGTCGTGACGTTGGCGCCGGCACGCTCGAGAGCTGCCTCGTGGTTGATGACGGCCATGCTGCCCTCAGTCCGCGAACTTGATGCGGGGGTCGAGGGCCATATAGGCCATGTCGACCAGGAAATTGACCATCACGACGACGAAGGCGATCAGCATCACGAGGTTCTGCACGATCGGGTAGTCGCGCCACAGGATGGCCTCGACGAGGAAGCGCGCCACGCCCGGGATGTTGAACACCGTCTCCGTGACGATCAGGCCACCCACGAGGAAGGCCGCCTCGATGCCGATGATCGTCACCACGGGCAGCAGCGCGTTGCGCAGCGCATGCTCGTAGTTCACCGAGGTCTGCGAGGCGCCCTTGGAGCGGGCGGTGCGGATATAGTCCTGGCGCAGCACCTCCAGCATGGAGGAGCGCGTGAGCCGCATGATCAGCGCCGAGCTGCGGAAGCCGACCGCGGCAGCGGGAATGCTGAGCAGCAGCAATTCATCGAGAATGCTTCGTGGCTCGTTGGTGTAGATCGGGATCATGCCGAACCACTGGACCGACGCCATGAGGATCAGCAGTCCCAACCAGAAGGATGGTAGCGATAGCCCGCTGAGACTTAATATTCGCAGGAAATAGTCGAAGCCGGTGTTCTGCCGCACCGCGCTGATGACGCCGAGCGGCACGCCGAGGATCACCGAGAAGAACAGGGCCAGGCCCGCGAGCTTGGCACTGATCGGGATGCGCGGCGCGATCTCCTCGATCGCCGGCCGCTCCGAGATGTAGGCAAAGCCCAGGTCGCCGCGCGTCAGGCCACCGATCCACTGCATGTACTGTTCGTGGATCGGCCGGTCGAGACCAAGCTCGCGCGCGATCTTCGCCTTCTCCTTGGGATCCGCAATGCCGGCCGAATCCACGAGGATGTCGGCGACATTGCCCGGCACGAGCCGCAGCATCACGAAGATGAGCACCGACATACCGAACAGCGTCAGAGCCATCAGCAGAAAGCGGCGGATCAGGTAAGATCCCATTGAGGTTCCCTTAGCGGCGGCGGGTTGAGGGGGTTAGCGATCGAGCCAGACGTCTTCGAAACGCCAGCCGTTGTAGATACTGTTCTGTTGCAACACGAGGCCTTTCAGCTTCGGCGACCAGCAGGTGTTGGCAACGTTGTGGTTGATCACGGGACGCGCGCCGTCCTCGGCGAGCTTCTTCTCGATCTCCCACACCAGCCTCTTACGCTTCTCGCGATCCGTCTCGGCCGACTGCTGTTCGATCAGCTTGTCGACTTCGGGATTCTTGTACGCCGTGTAATTGCGATCCGACGTCGAGTGGAAGTTCTCGAAGAAGTTGACGTCGGGATCGTCGACGCCGACGCCGGTCAGGTTCATGCCCACCGAGTAATCCTTGCGCTGGATCTTGGTGTACCAGACCGTCGTGTCGATCGGATCGAGCTCGCCGTCGATGTAGATGGCCTTGAGCTGGTCGATCAGGATGACCGCCGGATCGCGATAGATCGCGATGTTGCGGGTCGAGACCTTGATCTTGAGCGGCTTGTCCTTGGAGTAGCCGAGCTTCTCCATGATCTTGCGCGCCTCGGCGCGGTTCTTCTCGATGTCGGTGCCGAAGCCCGGCAGCGACGACAGCTGGTCGGCGGGCATGCCCCAGAAGCCGGCCGGCGGCGGCAGCATCGCCGCACCGATCAGGGCGTTGCCCTGGAACAGGATGTCGTTAAAGGGCTTTTGGTCGAGAGCCAGCACGAGGGCGCGGCGCAGTTCGGGATTGTCGAACGGCGGCGCGTCGCGGTTGATCAGGATATTGGCGTTGACGTTGGTCGGACGGGCTTCGCAGATCGCGTCGGCCTTCTGCGCCTTGACGTCCGCGAGCATCGGGAAGGTGACGTCGGAGTCGAACGTCATGTCGAACTCGCCGGCCACGAAGCCCAGCATGCGGGTGCTGCGGTTGGGCACGATCTTCCAGTCGATGGCGTCGAGGTAGGGACGGCCCTTCTTCCAGTAATCGGGATTCTTCACGAGCTTGATCGATTCGTTGCGCTTGAAGTCGGCGACCTTGAAGGGGCCCGTGCCGATCGGCTTGGAACGCATGTCGCGGCCATTCACATGGCAGGCGTAGACCGGCGAATAGCCAGCCGCCAGCATCGACAGGAACGACGGCTGCGGGTTCTTGAGCTTGAAGGTCACCTCGGTATCCGAACCGACCGTCACTTCCTCGAGGTTGGAGTACCAGACCTTGCGCGGGTTCTTGCGGATCAGGTCGGCCTTCTCGTCGCCCTTGCCGGTCAGCGCGTCCCACGTGCACTTCACGTCCTTGGCCGAGAACGGCTTGCCATCGTGCCACTTCACGCCCGAGCGGAGCTTGAAGGTGAGCTGCTTGTTGTCGGGGCTCCACGTCCAGCTCTCGGCGAGATCGGGCACGATCTTGTCGGGGCTGTTCACCTTCTCGTTGGGATCGAACAGGACGAGATTGTTGAACACCGCCATGAACGGCTGATTGACCGAGATGGTCGCTTCCTCGTGGATCGAGGCGCTCGGCGGATTGTCGCGATGGGAAATACGCAAGGTGCCGCCCGCCTTTTGGGCGAAGGCGGGCGCAGAGGCGGCAACGAAAGCAGCGAGGCTGCCGGCAATGAATGCCAAGCGTGTACGCATAGTGTCAGTCCTCCCAGACTCACGCGAGATCGGGCGTGTTTGTTGTTTCCCCGTTGCCGGGCAAGCTAGCACATCATGTGTACCGGCCAAGCCTTAAAGCGCCGGCCCCTTCAGTTCTATCTGGTTGCCTTCCGGATCATGGAAATAGACCGAGGGTCCGGTGCCTTCCGCACCGTAACGCTCGACGGTTTCGCCGACCGATACCCCGAGCGGCGCGAGCCGCATGACGATGGCGTCACGGTCGAATTGCCCAATGCGGAAGCACAAATGATCCATGTTTCGTGTCGTCACCTGCGCGTCGTTCGCAATCAGGTCGAGCAGCGAGGCGCCTGCTCGCATCTGCACAAGACCGAGCGTGTCGATACGCCGCTCCTCATGGAAGCCCAGCGCTTGTTCGTAGAACTTCACCATGCCGGCGAGGTCGCGCACCCGAAGGACGACATGGTCGATGCGTTCGACTTTGAAGGTCATGGCGAATAGCCTCCTCCAGCCAAGAAAACGAATCAATGGAGGAGATCATGGCGTTTGCAGTCAATGCCGCAAAGGCACGCCTGAAGAAAAACGAGCTGTCGATCGGCATCGGCATCCGGCTGGTCCGCAACGTCGACATCGTGAAGGTCATGAAGGCGGCGGGCTTCGACTGGCTGTTCATCGACCTCGAGCACGGCTCCATGTCGATCGAGACGGCCTGCGAGATCGCCATCGCGGCGCAGGATTCCGGCATCGCCCCGATCGTGCGCGTACCGTATGGCGAACTCACGATGGCGACCCGCGTCCTCGACGGCGGCGCCCTGGGCATCGTGATCCCGCATGTCGATACGCCGGAGGAGGCGAAGGAGATCGCCGACAAGCTGCGCTATCCGCCGCGTGGCCATCGCTCGGTGGGCGGCGGCCAGGCCCAGTTCGACTACGAGCCTATGCCGCTCGGTGAGATGACGACCAAGTCGGACGAGAACACGCTGATCGTGGTGATGATCGAGACGCCCAAGGCCGTCGAAAACGCCGATGCGATCGCGGCAGTGCCGGGAATCGATTGCCTGCTGGTTGGCTCCAGCGATCTCTCGATGGAGATGGGCATCCCGGGCGATGTCGGAAACCCCAAGGTCCAGGCCGCCGTCGACAAGGTCATTGCTGCTTGCAAGAAGCACGGCAAGTGGCCGGGCATGGGCGGCGCCTACACCGAGGAGCTGCTCAATATCTACACCGACAAGGGGATGAAGTTCCTGCTGGCCGGCAACGATCTGCCCATGCTGACCGCCGCCGCGCGAGGCCATCAGGCCAAGGTCCGCGCGTTCCAGAAATAAGAGCGCTGGGGGCGCGCCACTGCGAGCGGAGTAACCTCCGCTCTTAAGTGGCGCGATCATAAATAAGAGGAAGACGCGCCACGGAGTGGCGCGCCCCCAGCTTCCTAGCGCTTCCCTTCGATCTCGATCTCGATGAGGTGCGGCGTGCCGGACTTGAAGGCTGCCTCCACCGCGGCCTTGATGTCGTCGGCCTTGGCGACGTAGGTGCCGGCGACGCCCATGCCCTTGGCGAGATCGACGAAGCCCATGGTCGGGCCGGTCAGGTCCATGTGCATGTAGGGCTTGTTCGACTTCACGTCGAAGCGCTGGCGATAAGCATCGATATTGTGCTTGAGCACGCGATACTCACGGTTCGCCAGGATAATGAACACGATCGGCAGGTCGTGATGCGCCGCCGTCCACAGCGCCTGGATCGAGTACATCGACGAGCCATCGCCCGACACGCAGAGGATCGGCCGCTTGGTCTGAGCGACCGCGACGCCGATGGCGCCGGCCAGACCCTGGCCGATGCCGCCGCCACGGCCGCTGTAGTAATCGCCCGGCCCGTTGAAGATGAACGTCTTGAAGAGATCGAGGTTGGCCGTGATCGTCTCGTCGACCACGACGACATCCTTCGGCGAGCCAGCGCGGATCTCGGCCATGGCGCGCGCCATCGAGGTCGGCGTGCGCGACCAGGCCTTCTCGACCCTCGCTTTCTGCGCGGCATCGTCGTCCGCCTTGCGGGCTTTCATCGCGTCGTTGCGCTTGGAAGCGACCGCGGCATCGACTCCGGTCAGCGCCGCATCGAGCGCTTCGAGCGCCGCACCGGCATCGGCCACGACGCCGGCATCGAGCGTGAAATTGTGGGCCAGTCGCGACGCACCGGCCTCGATCTGCAGCACCTTGGTGCCGGCCGCGAAGGGCGAGCCGGCGGCGTACCAGACTTCCTCGAAGAAGGGACCGCCCACCATCAGCACGAGGTCGTTGCCCGCGAGCTGCTTGGCGATGCCCGCCGCATCGAAGGCCAGCGTGCCGCAATAAGCGGGATGATCGGTCGGGAAAGAGTTCTGGCCGCGCAGGCCTTCGAACCACACCGACGCGCCCAGCTTGTCGACCAACTTGACCAGCGTCTTGTCGGCGCCGGCGCGGGCCACGTCGTCACCGGCGACGATGGCCGGGCTCTTGGCGGCCGCCAGCAGCTTTGCCATGGCGGCAATACCCGCCGGATCGGGGCGCGTGGCGGTGTAGGAGTGGCCGGGCTTGCCGGCGGGAATGGATGTCTCCTGCTCCATCACGTCGATGGGCAGGGCCACGAAGACCGGGCCGGCCGGCGCCTCGTTGGCGATCTTGAAGGCGCGCTGGAGGATCGGCCCCAGCTCGTCGGCGCGCTCGACCTGCACGCTCCACTTGGTGACGGGCGCGGCGATCGACGCAAGGTCGTGGCCGAGCACCGGATCGCGCAGGCGCATGCGTGTGTCCTGCTGGCCCGCCGTCACCACCATGGGCGAGCTGTTCTTCAGCGCGCTGTAGATTGCGCCGATCGCATTGCCGAGGCCCGGCGCCACGTGGAGGTTCACGAAGGCGGTCTTGCCGCTGGCCTGGGCATAGAAGTTGGCCGCACCGGTCGCGACGCCCTCGTGCAGATGCACGATATAGTCGAGCTGCGGATAGTCGGGCAGCGAATCGAGCAGCGGGCTCTCGGTCGTGCCGGGATTGCCGAAGATGCGATCGACGCCGTGATTGATGAGCGTCTCCAGAAGGACCTGACGTCCACGCATTTGTCTCTCCCTTTTACTTTCCCTGTTTCGCCCGAAGCGCTTCCAGCGCCCGGTCGACGAATCCCAGACGGTCCTGGCCCCAGAAGCGCACGCCGTCGACGATGAAGGTCGGCGCCCCGAAGACTTCCAGCGCCTCGGCCTCCTGCGTAAAGGTCCGGTAGGCCGCCTGCACCTCTTCGCTCGTCTCCGCCTGATGCAGCGCCTTTCCGTCTAGCCCGTTCTCCTCGGCGATCGCGATCCGCACCTCGGCTGCAGCCGTGTCGCGCTCCTCGGCCCACAGGGCCCGCAGCAGCGCATGGCTCAGCCGGAAGGCGTCGAGGCCGCGCAGCTGCGCGGCGATCACCATCCAGCCCGGCCGCTTGTTCCAGTCCGGATCCGCGACCTTCTCGGGATAGTATCGAGGCTTGAGCGCCAGCGGCATCTGCAGGTAGCGCCGCCAGCGGTCCAATTCCTCCTCGTGATACGAGCGGCGGGCCGGCGGCCGGGTCCGCAGCGGCACGCCACCGGTCCGCGGAACGATCTCCTGGAAGTCGAACGGCTTCAGGACCAGCCGCACCTTGTGGCGCCGCACGATGTCTTCGAGCTGCGGGCCCATGAAATAGGCCCAGGGCGAGGACAGGCTGTAGAAGCACGGCAGTTCAATCATCGCGGCGGCCCTGCTAATGAAATGCGTGGAGGGTCAGAAGCACGGCATGGACGGTGTTGTCGAGCGGCATTCGGCGGGCCTGGACGAACTCGAGAAGGTCGCGCGCCACGACCTGACGCGGTTGAACTATCCGCCGGCCAACTGGGTGCCGGAGAAGACCGGACCCGACGGCAGGCGCGTGCTCGACGTCCTGATCGTCGGCGCCGGCATGTGCGGCCAGACCACGGGCTGGGGCCTGCTGCGCGAGGGCATCCGCAACATCCGCGTGATCGAGCGCAACACCCATGGCCATGAAGGCCCGTGGAACACCACGGCGCGCATGCCGACCCTGCGCTCACCCAAGCATCTCACCGGCCCCGATCTCGGCGTGCCCTCCCTCACCTTCCGCGCCTGGTACGAGGCGCAGTACGGCGCCGGGGGCTGGGAGAAGCTCTACAAGATTCCGCGCCTCGACTGGCTCTCCTATCTCCTGTGGGTGCGCAAGGTCGTCGACCTGAAGGTCGAGAACGGCGTGTCGCTGCTCAAGGTCGAGGCGGCGGGCGATTTCCTGCAGGCGAGCCTCTCGACCGGCGAGACAGTGCTGGCGCGCAAGATCGTGCTGGCGAATGGCCGCGACGGATCGGGCGGCTTCCGCTGGCCCTCGCTGCCGTCGTTCGATCCCGAAGACCCAAGCCGCGCCGGCCGCGTCTATCACACGCTGGAAGAGATCGACTTCGCAAAACTCAAGGGCAAGCGCCTCGGCGTGCTGGGCGTGCTCGCAACGGCCGTCGACAACGCCTGCACGGCACTGGAAGCGGGCGCGGCGGAAGCGATCTGCTACGCGCGGCGGCCACACCTGCCCCAGGTCAACAAGTCGAAGGGCGTGTCCTTCCCCGGCTTCCAGCGCGGCCAGGGCATGCTGGACGACGATTGGCGCTGGAAGATCTACACCTACATGCTGGCCGCCGGCTCGCCACCGCCGCACGAATCGGTACTGCGGGCACAGAGGCTGCCGGGCTTCGCCTTCCGCTTCGCCGAGCCGTGGCTCGACATGATCGTCGACAAGGACGGCGTCACCGTGAAGACGTCCAAGGCCACGGAGCGCTTCGACGCGGTGCTGATCGGCACCGGCTTCGATGTCGATATCGCGCGACGCCCAGAGCTCATCAATTTCACGCCTAACGTGAAACTGTGGGATGATACGCGCACAGAACAAGAAGCGAATGAAAACAAAGAAGCAGCGCGCTATCCCTATCTCGGACCGGGCTTCGAGCTGGTCGAAAAGGTACCGGGCCGCACGCCGCACATCGGCGACATCCATCTCTTCAACTGGGGCAGCATCCTGAGCCACGGCGCGCTCGCGGGCGATATTCCCGGCCTGTTCGTCGGCGCGACACGCCTCGTCCAGGCGATCTCGCACGCGCTGTTCCGCGAGGACGTCGAGAAGCACGTGCAGAACATGTTCGCGCAGGAAGACCCGGAACTCGCACCGACCGACTATTTCGTGCCGCGCGAAAAACGATCCGGCACGCTCTGAAAGGGAGAGACACATGCAGGCGGATTATGTCGTCGTAGGCGCGGGATCGGCCGGCTGTACCGTCGCCGCGCGTCTCAGCGAGACCGGCGCCTCGGTGATCCTGCTCGAAGCCGGCCCCAGCGACTGGCATCCGATGATCCATATCCCGGCCGGCATCCGCTCGCTGATCCGCAATCCGCTGGTGAACTGGAACTATACGACCGAGCCGGAGAAGGGCTCGGGCGACCGCCGCATCGAATGGCCGCGCGGGCGAACGCTCGGCGGTTCGAGCTCGATCAACGGCATGCTCTATGTGCGCGGCGCACCGGCCGACTTCGACAACTGGGCGCAGATGGGCTGCCGTGGCTGGAGCTACGACGACGTGCTGCCCTTCTTCATGAAGTCCGAGCAGTACGTGCAGGGCGGCGACAAGGAGGTGCGCGGCCAGGATGGCCCGCTCAAAGTCGAGGACTATCGCACCATCCTCCCCCTCACCCATCGCTTCGTCGAAGGCGCGCAGCAGGCAGGCTTCCCGTTCAATCCCGATCTCAACGGCAAGACGCGCCATGGCGTCGGCTACTCGCAGATGACTCGGCGTGCCCGCTGGCGCGGCTCGACGGCGCAGACCTATCTCCGCGAGGCGCGCGGCCGTCCAAATCTCCGCGTCGAGACGAACGCCCAGGGCGGCAAGCTGGTGTTCGAGGGCAAACGCTGTGTCGGCGTCACCTTCAAGCGCGGCGGCAACCTCACCGAGGTGCGCGCCAATCGCGAAGTCATCGTCTCGGGCGGCGCCGTCAACTCGCCGCACATCCTGCAGATCTCCGGCATCGGCCCGGCGGCGCACCTCCAGTCGCTCGGCATCCCGGTCGTGCACGACCTGGCCGGCGTCGGATCGAACCTGGTCGACCACTATGTCGTGCGCGTCGTGCATCGCGTGAAGGGCGCCGAAACGGTCAACGAGGTCTCCCGCTTCCCGCGCGTCCTGCCGGAGATCTTGCGTTTTGCCCTGACCGGCCGCGGCGCGCTCACCTTCGGCGTAACGACGGCGCAGGTCTTCTGCGACAGCCGCGAGGGCCTGGCCTCGCCCGACCTGCAGCTCCTGTTCACGCCCGGCAGCTCGCATCCGCTGAAGTTCGGCCAGCTCGACGAGCAGCCTGGCATGAGCTGCGTCGTCTGCGTCGTAAAGCCCGACAGCCGCGGCACCATCATGGCGGCCTCGGCCGATCCCTTCGCGCGGCCGCACATCAAGCCCAACTACCTCACCGCGCATACCGACGAGCTGGCCCTGCTGGGCGGCTTCCGCCATGTGCGCAGCATCTTCGCGGCGCCCGCCCTCACCCAGCACAGCGAGGGCGAAATCCAGCCCGGCCCCGACGTGAAGACCGATGCCGACCTGCTGGCCTATGCCCGCCGCGCCGGCAACACGCTCTATCACCCGGTCGGCACCTGCAAGATGGGCGAGGATCCGCGTGCTGTCGTCGATTCACGCCTGCGCGTGCACGGCATCCAGGGCCTGAGGGTCATCGACGCCTCGGTGATGCCGACGCTGACGACCGGCAACACCAACGCCCCCACCATCATGATCGGCGAGAAGGGCGCGGCGATGATCCGCGAGGATGCGCGCTGATGGTCAGCGGATCGGCGGTGCGTATTGCAGCCCGCCCTGGGTCCACAGCGCGTTCTGGCCGCGCGGAATCTTGAGCGGCGAGCCCATGCCGACATTGCGCTCAAAGCTCTCGCCGTAATTACCGACCTGCTTGATGATGTTGTAGACCCATTTCTCGTCGACCCCGAGCGCCTTGCCCATGCCCGGCGTGACACCGAGGATGCGCTTGATGCTGGGGTTATCGCTCTTCAGCATCTCGTCGACGTTCTTCGAGGTGATGCCGTATTCCTCGGCCTCGAGCATCGCGTACTGGGTCCAACGCACGATGTCCTCGAACTGGTTGTCGCCGTGGCGCACGACCGGTCCCAGCGGCTCCTTCGAGATGATCTCCGGCAGGACGATGTAGTCATCGGGATTCGGCGCGTTGGCGACGCGCGTCGCATAGAGGCGGGCCTGGTCGCCGGAATAGGCGTCGCAGCGGCCGCTGAAGAAGGCGCTGCGGCTCTGGTCCGGATCCTCGTATAGCACAGGTTTGAACGTCATCTTGTTGGTGCGGAAATAGTCGGCGATGTTGAGCTCGGACGTGCTGCCGGTCAGAACGCAGATCGAGGCGCCGTTCAGCTCCTTGGCGCTCTTCACGCCGAGCTTCTTCGGCACCATGAAGCCCTGGCCGTCGTAATAGGTGACACCCGTGAAATCGAGGCCGAGCGCGGTGTCGCGCGTCAGGGTCCAGGTCGAGTTGTTCGACAGCAGGTCGACCTCGCCCGCCTGCAGCGCCGTGAAGCGCTGCTGGCCCGACAGCGGCACATACTTCACCTTCTCGGAATCGCCGAACAAAGCGGCGGAGACGCCCCGGCAGATGTCGACGTTAAGGCCGGTCCATTTGCCATGGCTGTCGACCATCATGAAGCCGGCGATGCCGCCCACGGCCACGCCGCAGATGAGCTGGCCGCGTGCCTTGACGGCGTCGAGGTCCTTGCCGGCCATCGCCTGGCCGGCCGGGAGGAGCATCGCCGCCCCGATCGCCATCGCGGTGAACATCTTCTTCATCGAACGCCTCCTCCTTGAGGCCCCGGTCACTCGACCTTGGCGCCCACGGTCTTCACGACATCGGCCCACTTGGCGCGGTCGCGCTTCACCGTCGCCTGGAACTGCTCGATCGTTTCATAGCGCGGCGTGTTGCCGAGCTCGATCAGCTTCTTCTGGACATCGGCATCGGCCAGCGCCGTCTTGATCGCGAGATTCATCTTCTGTGCGATCGCGGGATCGAGGCCCTTCGGCCCGAACACGCCGAACCAGGTGTAGCTGTCGAAGCCCGGCAGGCCCGCCTCGTCGATCGTCGGCACGTCGGGAATGGCCGGCACACGTTGCTTGGTCGAGACGCCCAGCAGCTTCATCTTGCCGGCCGCCGCCTGCGGCATGGCGATCTGCACCTGGGCGAAGATGCAGCAGGTGTCGCCGTTCAGGACCGACTGGATGGCATCGGGCGAGCCCTTGTAGGGCACATGCACCATGTCGAGCCCGGCCTTGGCCGTGAACTCGGCGAAGGCGAGATGCGTGCCGGCGCCGTTGCCGGTCGAGGCGTAGTTGTACTTGCCGGGCGCGGCCTTCACCTTGGCGATGAAGTCCTTCACGTCCTTGGCGTCGATCGCCTTGGGATTGATCGCCAGCACGTTCGACACGTCGACCAGGGTCGAGATCGGCGTGAAATCCTTCTCCACGTCGAAGGGTAGCTTGCTGTAGAGCGAGGCATTGATGCCGTGCGTGCCGGCCGTGCCCAGCAGGAAGGTGTAGCCGTCGGGCTTGGCGTTCGCGACGAAATCGGACGCCACGTTGCCGCCGGCGCCCGCCTTGTAGTCGATCACGATGCGCTGGCCGAGCGCCTTGTCGAGCAGCGGCTGCAGCACGCGCGCCACCACGTCGGTGCCGGAGCCCGGCGGGAAACCCATGACGATGGTGATGGGCCGGGTCGGCCAATCCTGCGCCGCCGCCGGAAGAACGGCGGATGCCGCATAGAGGAAAAGCGCCGTAGCGCCGAGCAGGAATCTGCGCACTGTGGTCTCCTTCGAATTCGATACTATGGCTTATGCAAGAAACGGGGAAATGACATGGGTTACATGACCGACGAGCGCCGCATGATCCAGGAGACGGCGCGCGCCTTCGTCATGAAGGAAGTGCTGCCGGTCGCCAACAAGCTCGACCCGGAGAAGGGCGACATCCCGCCGGAACTGATCCGGAAGCTCGCGGACATGGGCTATTTCGGCATCGTCATCCCCGAAGAATATGGCGGCATGGGCCTCGGCGTCTTCGAATACTGCCTGATCACCGAGGAGCTGGCGCGCGGCTGGATGAGCGTCGCCTCGATCATCGCCCGTGGCAATGGCCTCAGCGCCGGGCGCGGCATGACCGAGGCCCAGCGCGCCGTCTTCCTGCCCCGCGCCGCCCGCGGTGAATTCCTGGGCGCCGCGGCCATGTCCGAGCCCAATGTCGGCTCCGACCTCGGCAGCATCGCCTGCCGCGCCCGCCGGGACGGCGAGGACTGGGTGGTCACCGGCAACAAATACTGGTGCACCTTCGCCGACGGCGCCGACTACATCATGCTGGTCGCCCGCACCTCCGACGCGCCCGATCCCAAGCGCAAGCATGTCGGCCTCTCCTCTTTCCTGATCGAGAAGCCCAGGGGCACGCTGCCGCCCGGCGTGAAGGGCGCGCCGATTCCCAAGATCGGCTACTTCGGCTGGAAGACCTGGGAGCTGGCCTTCGACGAATGCCGCCTGCCCGGCTCGGCGCTGATCGGCGAGGAAGGCCGCGCCTTCTATTACATCTCGGCCGGCCTCGAACGCGCCCGCGCCCATACCGCCGCTCGCGCCATCGGCCTGGCCCGCGGCGCGCTGGAGGACGCCACCGCCTATGCGCAGGAGCGCCGCCAGTTCGGCCAGGCGATCGGCGACTTCCAGAACACGCGCTTTCGCCTGGCCCGCATGGCGACCGAGATCGAGGCGTCGCGCCAGCTCATGTATTTCGTCTGCGACGAGATCGACCAGAAGCGGCGTTGCGACAAGGAAGCCGCGATGGTGAAGTTCCACGCCTCCGAGATGGCCGAGAGGGTCACCTCCGAGGCGCTGCAGGTGTTCGGCGGTGCCGGTTACACGACCTTGCATGCCGTCGAGCGCTACTGGCGCGACGCGCGCCTCACCAAGATCTTCGAAGGCACCTCGGAGATCCAGCAGCGCATCATCTCCGATCATCTGCTCGGCAAGCAGAAGGCTTAGAGCTTTTTAGCAAAGGACCCGTCGTCTCGACCGAAGCGCCGAAGGCGCGAAGCGGAGAGACCTTTTATCGACCCAAAGCCGGCAAATCGTGGAGAGAAGATCTCTCCACTCCGCCTCGCTGCGCTCGGCTTCGGTCGAGATGACGGGACTTACGGCCGCGAGGGACGCTCTCGATTGCGGCAAGCCTCCGCCACCCGGGGCGCGATCAGCGTCGCGAACTTGGACGAGCCTGTCGGCGAGAAGTGCTCGCCGTCCCAGAAATCGGCGGCCTCGAACTGCTTCTCGTCGATGGCGATGTAGGTATCACCGAGCGCCGCCGCTTCGCGCTGCAGGATGCCCGTCAGCCGCGCGAGCAGCGCTCTCAGGTCGCCGATCCTCACATAGGGCGCCCACAGGCTGCCGCGCCAGCTCGCCGTTTCGAGCGAGGCGTGATCGAAGACCTCGCCGATCCAGACGGTCGCAATGCCGCGCTGGCGGTTGATCGCCGAGATCGTCCTGACGTTGCGCGTGAAGATCGCCTCAAGCGCCGGATCGGGATCGGCACTCACCTGCCCGTCGGGCTTCGGCGCTCTTGCGGTATCGAAGGCGAAGGCAGCCAGCCTGCCGAGAAGACGCAGCAGAGGCGACACGGCGGGAAGCAGGCGTTCGACGCGGCGCACGTTCAGGGCATCGATCAGCAATGGCGTCTGGTAGTCCGCATATCCCGGATCGAGATCGCGGATATGGGCACTGGTGACATCGCCTCCGCCGACGAGATAGACGGCACAATCGGGCTGCGCGCCGTAGGCCGACTGATAGAAGGCCGTCCGGATCACGATCTGGACCGTGCTGTTGGACGTGACGCCGTGGTTCAGCACGGCGAACCGCTGGCCTCCCAACAGGGCTTCGAGTCGTTCGGGCCAGGTCTCGCCGTCGCGAACCGCAAGGTCCTCGGTCGTCGAACCGCCGAAGACGGCGACGATCGTCTTGTCGCGCAGCTCTCCGGGCGACCGCTCGCGACCGCGCAGGCCCTGCGAATCGACATGGTACGTCCTGGAGGCATTCCCCGAGGTCGGCACGTTGGCCGCCTGCAGGAGGGGATGCCAGCGCCGGATCACCTCGCGCGGCCTGTCGGACGGCAGGAGATCGCTGTTCGCCAGGTCGTGGCGGGTCATGGCGACAGAGCCGAGGCCGAGGCCCAGCTCGATCGCCGCGAGCGACAGCATCACCATCGTGATGCGCGGCCAGCGGGCGCAGACGATGCCCAGCCCGAGCAAGGCCGCGACATAGGCGAAGTACCAGCTGCGCGGCGAGCCCGGCGCCAGTTCGGTCGCGAACCCGTAGCGCCACACGATCGCGCCGGCCACCCCCGCCAGCGCCAGCGACACGACGACGGCGAGGGTCCGCTCGAACCGATAGGGCCTCGCCAGCCCGACATGATGTGCCAACCAGCGGATCATCGATCCGCGGGGAATATCACGCCGCCGCAAGCCTCACAAAATGCCGGCGTTCAGCGGCCCAGCAGGTTGGCCCGGACGTTCGCCCAGAAGCCCGGATCGCGCGGTGCCGAACGGCTGACCGCCGCCATCTTGCGATAGAGATCGCCCAGCGACCGCTTGCCGGCATCGGCCCGCAGCTTGGTGCCGTCGGCGCCGGGTTCCAGGGTCAGCTCGCGCGTATGGAAGACTTCGAGGCCCGGCCGGTGACCGATGCTGACGACCGAGGTCTCCGGCAGTTCCTCGATCAGGAGCTTCATGACATTCTCCTGGCCGGCCTCGTCGAGCGCCGAGGTGGCCTCATCCATGAAGATCCACTCCGGCTTGTGGACCAGCACGCGGGCGAAGGCCACGCGCTGCTGTTCGCCGCCGGACAGGATGTGGTCCCAGCGTTCGGTCTCGTCGAGCCGGTCGCGGAGATGGTCGAGCCCGACCTTGTGCAGCATGTCCTTCAGCACCTCGTCGCTGATCCCCTCCTCCGGCTCGGCCGGATAGAGCATCGCGTCGCGCAAGGTGCCCAGCGGGAAGTAGGGCTTCTGCGGCATGAAGGTGATGGTGCCGGTCGGCAGGTGGATGGCGCCGCGCCCCCACGGCCAGACGCCGGCGACCGCGCGCATGATCGTGCTCTTGCCGCTGCCCGACTGGCCGCGGATCAGGACCCGCTCGGGCCGCTGGATCTCAACCTCGGCTTCGGCCACCAGCATTTCACCGCTGGGGCGCGCCACGCCCAGCTCGCGCATGATCAGCTTGTCGGACTCGCCCGCCGGGTGGACGACGATGCGCGCCTCGTCGGCGGCCTCCGTGCTTTCCTCCAGGTCGGTCAGCGCCATGTGGAGGTGCACGACCCTATCGGTCGAAGCGCGCCACTCGGCGAATTTCGGGAAATTGTCGATCAGCCAGGAGAGCGCCCACTGCACGCTGGAGAAGGCCTGCGCCGTCTGCATCAGGCCGCCCAGCGCGATATCGCCGCTGAGATAGCGC
This sequence comes from Reyranella sp. GW821-FHT14A01, assembly GCF_058803965.1. NCBI lineage: Bacteria > Pseudomonadati > Pseudomonadota > Alphaproteobacteria > Hyphomicrobiales > Reyranellaceae > Reyranella > Reyranella sp. GW821-FHT14A01. Next base: position 254,668 of record NZ_JBXAPM010000002.1, on the reverse strand, counting down.
GGCAGGGCGACGATGAGCGGCACGATGGGCGCCAGATAGGCCAGCGAGCTGGTGAGCAGCGAGAGATTGCCCTGGCCGCGCGTCTGGACGTTCCAGGCGGAGCGCAGGTCGAACAGCGAGCCGCGCAGCCGTTCGCGCTCGTCGTCCTCGCCGCGCATCAGGGCGATGCCCTCGGCATGCTCGCGCGCCCGCGTCAGGCCGGAGCGGAAATCGGCCTCGCGGCTCTGGCGGATGTTGCCGGCATGGATCAGGCCGCGGCCCAGAAAGTATGTGAGCAGCGAGCCGATCAGGGCATAGGCCACGGCGGCCCACACCATGTAGCCTGGCAGGTTGAACTCGATGCCGAACAGCTTGATCGGCATCGTGCCCGACAGGATCCACAGCACGCTGAGAAAGGTGACGAGCTGCAGCGCGCATTGCAGGATGCTCTGGGCGAACTCGACGGCGAGCTCTGTCGAGACACGGATGTCCTCGGCGATGCGCCCGTCGGGATTGTCGACTTCGTCGGCCAGCATGCCGAGCTGGTACTGGCGGCCGGTGTTCAGCCAGCGCAGCACCGTGACGTGCGACAGCCAGGACCGCCAGTTGATCTGCAGCCGGCGCTTGATGTGGAGTTGGATCGCCACCGCGACGCCCGCCGAGACGACGATGGCGGCCAGGATCCACAGCAGCCTCATGAGCTCCCCGACGTCACGCTTGTCGAGGGCGTTGAAGAAGTCCCGGTTCCAGATGTTCAGCCACAGCGCGATGCCGACATTGGCGATACCGAGCAGGACCAGGCCGCCGGTGAGCGACCAGGCGACTAAACGATATCCCGGCGCCGTCCAGTATCCACTGGCAACGGCGGCGAAGGCGCGTATCGAGCTATGCGGTGTATCCAATCAGTCGCGGAAGCCCGGATCGATCCGGTCGAGCTTCCGCAGGAGCGCCGGCCAATCCAGCAGGCCGAACGGCCGCCGGGTCTTCGGCTGGTAATTCGTGTAGGTCGCCTCAACCACGTCGGCCGGGACCTCGATCAGCTTGGTGTTGCACGACATGGCCGCGATCTGCGTCTTGCAAGAAAGCTCCAGCCGATGCATGGCGTTGAACGCCTCTGGGATCGTCGCGCCGGTCGTCAGCAGACCGTGATTGCGCAGGATCATGGCGTTGTTGTCGCCCAGGCTCTCCACCAGCGCCTCGCGCGCGGCGAGATCGAGGACTACGCCGTCGAAATCGTGATAGCTGATCTTGGCGAAGCGCATCGAGGTCTGCGTATTGGCCAGCAGGCCGCATTCCATGGTCGAGACGGCCATGCCGGGCCAGGTGTGCGTGTGGATCACGCAGCCGACATCGTGCTTGGCCATATGGATGGCGCTGTGGATCACGAAGCCGGCGCGGTTGACGCCGTAGTCGAGCCCGCCATTGAATTCCGGCTTGGCGAGGATGTTGCCCTCGTGATCGATCTTCAGGAGGCTCGACGCGGTGATCTCTTCATAGAGCAGACCGTAGGCGTTGATCAGGAAGGCGTTGTCCTCGCCCGGTACCCGTACCGAGATGTGGTTCGCGATCAGGTCCGACATGCCGTACAGGTCCATCAACCTGTAGCAGGCGGCTAGATCGACACGAGCCTGCCACTCTTCGGGCGAGACGTTCGATCGGAGATTGGCAACTTTTGAAGTCTTGAGGGCGTGCACGGCCATGGAAACGCTCCAGGAATAAAACGGTTCCTGAGGCTAGACCTGCCCTCCCCGGTCGTCCATTGGCGCCTCAGGCGAGCCCGCGCGCTGCGAGATAGGCGCCGAGGGTCAGAAGACCGGCGAAGAACCACAACCGGAAGGTCTGGGGCGACAGTCGCGCCCGCACCGCCTGCCCCAGCCGCATGCCCACCAGCGCCACCACGACGCCGGCCAATGACGGCCACGCCAGCCCCAGGACGAGGCCGCTGCTGCCCACCAGGGTCACCGCCAGGGCCAGGGTCGACACGGTGAAGGAGAGGCCCAGCGCCTGCACCAGCTCGTCCTTGGTGAGGCCGATCGCCTGAAGGTAGGGCACCGCCGGGATGACGAAGACCCCCGTGGCGGCGGTGATGGCTCCCGTCACCGCGCCGGTCACCGGCCCCAGCCAGCCTTCCGAACGCTTCGGGACAGTGAGCTTGAGAGCCGCAAGGCCGGTCGCGGCGTAGGCGACCAGCGCGACGCCCAGCGCCAGGGCACCATAGGGTCCGCCCAGGCCTGACAGGAAGGCCGCGCCCGCCCAAGTCCCGAGGCAGACGCCGAGGTTGAGCGGCCACAGCCGGCGCAGCAGGGACTTGAGGTGCGGGCCGTCGACCATCTGCCACACGTTGGTCACCAGCGACGGCAGGATCAGCAGCGCCGCCGCTTCCACTGGCGAGAGGACGATGGCCAGCAGACCCATCGAGATGGTCGGCAGGCCGAGGCCGATGATGCCCTTGGTGAAACCGGCCAGCGCGAACACCACCAGGACGAAGGCCAGGGTCGAAAGCTCCATGCGGCAGACTTGAACTGTCGGCATTTGGCTCGCAATCTGGAGAATATGGAGTCTACCTTCGGATTAGACGAAGGCTCGGAGATCCGCCATGCGCTTCGACTTTACCGACCTCAGGCTGTTCCATCACGTGACGCAAACGGGAAGCATCACCCGCGGCGCCGAACGCGCCCACCTCGCCCTGGCCTCGGCGAGTGCGCGTATCCGCGGCATGGAGGAGATGCTGGGCGTTCCCCTGCTGAAGCGCGGGCGGCGCGGCGTCGAGCCGACGGACGCGGGCCGCAGCCTGCTCGACCATGCCCGCATCGTGCTGCAGCAGATGGAGACGATGCGCGGCGATCTCGGCGCCTATTCGCGCGGGCTCAAAGGCAGCGTCCGCATCCTTGCCAACACGTCGGCCCTGTCGGAGCACCTGCCGGCCCTGCTGGCGGATTTCCTGGCCGCCAACCCGACGATCGATATCGATCTCGAGGATCGCGAGAGCCCGGCGATCGGCGCCGCCATCGTCGCCGGCGACGCCGATATCGGCATCGGCTCGCAAGCCGCCCTCGTCTCCGGGCTGGAAAGCCATCCCTTCCGGGCCGATCGCCTGGTGCTCATCGTGCCGGCCGGGCATCGCCTCGCGGGCAAGCGCCAGACCGGCTTCGCCGACCTGCTCGACCTCGATTTCGTGGGCCTGCCGCGTGGCACCGCGCTCGACGAGCATGTGGCCATGCAGGCCGCCCGCCTCGGCCGCGCGCTGCGCCTGCGCGTCCGGGTCAACAGCCTCGACGCGGTCTGCGCGATGGTCGCGGCCGGCGTGGGCGTGGGAATCGTGCCGGAGATGACGGCCCGCCGGCATCGGCGCGTCCTGCCGCTCGCCACGGTCCGCATCGCCGAACCGTGGGCGCTGCGTGAGCTTGCCCTCTACGTCCGCGATTCGAAGCGCCTGCCGCGACCGGCGCGACAGCTCTTCGAGGCGCTGCGCAAGGATGCCTAGCGCTTGCGGACCGGCTTGAGGTCCGACGCGATCGGATAGGCCGTCGTCGACTTCACCCTCTCCATCGAGAAGCGCGAGGTCACGTTCTTGAGCGGCATGGTGTCGATCAGCTTCTTGTAGAACAGATCGTAGGCCTGCATGTCGGGCACGGCGACCCGCAGCATGTAGTCGATATCGCCGGCCATGCGGTGGAACTCCATCACCTCGGGCATGGCGGTGACGGTGCTGGCGAACCTGGAGAGCCAGGCCGAGGAATGGTCGCCCGTCTCGATCGACACGAAGACGGTGAGGCCCACGCCGATCAATTCGGGCGAGATCAACGCCACCCGCTTCAGGATGACGCCGGACTTCTCCAGCCGCTGGATGCGCTTCCAGCAGGGGCTTTGCGAGAGGCCGACGCGATGGGCGATCTGCGCCAGCGAAAGGCTCGCATCCTCCTGGAGGAGCGCCACGATCTTCTTGTCGATGGCATCCATGATTCAACTATCCGTGGGAAACGGTCGGCCGGCGTGATCGGCGGAGTTTAGACCGGAAGCGACTCGAGACGCACCGGGGCGCCCAGGCGCTCGGTGAGCACGACGGCAAGCGCCTCGACGTCGCCATCCACGCGCCCGGCATAGTTCACGAGCCGCGGATGCGCCTCGTCGAACCAGGAGAGACGCCAAGACCCGGCCTCGCACATCAGCGAGCCCACCACGCGCCCCTGCGCGGAGATCGTCCAGAGAGCGGGCTCCTCATAGGCCGCCTGGAACAGGCGCGCCGCCCGGGCGACAAGGGTACTGGCAAGACTGAGCATTCCAGGACTGTAGAGGCGAGTTCGCTACTGCAGCAATGAAACGGTCGGTCGAATCGGGTGGCTGCAATGGCAGGAAAAGCTCCGGGATGCACCGGGGAGAGAATTTTCTCCCTGCGGGTCCTCAGGGCCGGACCGCCGGCGTCTCCAGCTTGAGCCCCTTCGCCCGCTCCATCAGGTAGAGTTCGAGGGACGTGTATTCGGGCGCGTCGAGCGGCCAGGCTTCCGCCCGGATGCCGACCAGGCAGTTGCGCAGCCGCCGCTTCAGCGAGCCCAGCGCCTGCCATTCGAGGCGATAGATCGGATAGCCCGTCGGATGCGCCTCCGGGATGACGACGCCCGCCAGCTTCTTGCCGGCATTGTCGTCGTGGCAGATCGCGCAGGAGAGGTTGAGCTGGCCCTGGCGGCGGCGATAGATCTCCTCGCCCTGCCGGCGGAAGGTGTCGAGGCGCGGATCGTAAGGCGGTGCGATCGGCAGGTCGCGCGACTGGTGCGCGACATAGACCGTGAGCGCCAGCAGGTCGCGATTCTCGGGCGGCAGCGGGTCAGCCTTCTGATGCTCGGTGCGGCAGAGATTGATGCGGCCTTCGAGGTCGACCGGACGGTCGCCGCCCTGCGGGATCGCGGGATAGCGCGTGGCCACGCCCTTCATGCTGTTGGCAGCGGCGCCATGGCAGTCGGCGCAGGATCTGTCGGTGGCACCGGCGGGCTTGTTCCAGAGCTGGCCGCCGAGCTGGACGAACAGCATGCCGGGGTTGGCGGTGTCGTCGTTCTGCATCTTCTGCAGGGCCTCGCCCATGTCCTGGTAGCCGGACCGCCTCTTGTCCGCGCCGACTTGCGCGGCCGCATAGGACGCGGCGAAGACCAGCGCCAGGCCGAGTGCGAGCCGTCGCACTTTCATTCGACGGCGATGGCGACCCGCTCCTCGACGGCGAAGCCCTCGTCGCCGGTCCAGCGCAGGACGACCGTGCCGCTCTCGTTCGCCTGGGCGAAGAAGGAGACGAACGGGTTGGCGGCGATCGCGGGCGACATGTCCATCGCGAAAATCTCGTCGCCGTTCCAGGTCGCGGTGAAGCGCTCGATGATGTTGCGCGGGATGATGCGGCCGTTCGGGCCGGGCCGGAAGCCGGTCTCCATGGGATGCAGGATCAGCGCCTTGATCTCGAAGACGGCGCCGCGCTTGGCGGTCTTGGGGGCATTCACGAGGATGTTCGACATCAGGTCGACTCCTCGAGGCAGGCGGCCAGCGTCACGATCACGTCGGCCCCGGCGCTCCAGAACTTGCCGTCGCTGGTCTCGGCGATGGCGATGATCCGCTGGCTGTCGCCCAGCTTGATGCGCGTGCCGATGACGGCCTTGCCGTTGCGCGGGCTAAGCCGCGCGGAAAAAACGTTGGGCTGCGGGTTCTTCTCGTTGAAGACGTGGATGGCCTTCACGTGGTCGGCGACGGTCATCGGACTGTCGACCGACACCGTGAGCGGCACGGTGCTGCCGTTCTCGACCAGCGGCGGCACGTCGAGCTTCACCCGGCCTTCGGTCGGCGTGGCGGTGCCGACGACCTTCCGGATGGCCTCGGCCATGGAATCGGGCGTCGCCGCCGCGGGTGCGAGCGGCAGCACGACGACAACGGCAGCGGTGGCTGCAGTGCCGGCAAGGAAGCGACGGCGATCCATTCAATCCTTCAACGTCAAAAGATAGGCCACGACATCCTCGACCTGCGCGGCCGAGAGGATCGTCTTGCCTTCGAAGTTGCGGGCGACCCGCTGCAGGCCCTGGGTCCGATAGTAGGCCGGCATGATCGTGTCGGCATTGAGACGCGCCCCGTCGACGATACGCAGGCGCAACTGCCCCTCCGACCAGCGCGAGCCGGCACCGGCGAGGCTGGGCGCGATATCGCCCTGGAAGCGCTCCTCGGCGATCGGACCGGAATGGCAGAGCAGGCACAGGCCGACGCTGCGGTTGGCGACGATCGCCCGCCCCCGCGCGGCATCGCCCGGCTGGCCGGTGAGCGAGCGGGGAATCGAATCGTCGACGATCTGCGGGGTGACTTGCTGGGCTGCCACAGGTAACGCGACGAGCGCGAAAGCGAGGACGAAGAAGGCCCGCATCGCATCAGCCGAAGGTCTCGGCGGTGATGGTGCGGAACCAGCTCGACGCATAGAGTGCTTCCTGGCCGCGCAGGCCGCCCACGGCCACCAGCGGGCTGGTGCCGCCGGCGCCCGGAACGTCGGTGAGCTGGCCCTTGTCGGGGCGATAGACGCCGGCGATCGAGATGCCGTAATCGGCCGCGAGCAGGCTGTAGCAGGTGTTGATCACGATCGGGTCCTGCGGCTTGTCTCCCGCCAGCAGTCTCACGAGGGCGGCGGCACAGACCTTGGCCTGGGCATTGGCGGCGAAGGCCGACTTGGGCATGCCGCCCATGATGGCCGCATCGCCCAGCACATGGATGTTGGGCCGCAGGGTCGATTCGAAGGCGACCGGCTCGACCGGGCACCAGCCGGTGCGGTCGGCGACGCCGGCTTGCGCGGCGATGGCGCCGGCCTTCTGCGGCGGGATCACGTTGGCGACGGCCGCCTTGTGGGTGGCGAATTCGGTCGTGAGCGTCATCGCCGTGGGGTCGACCGAGGTCACCTTGCCGCCCTGGCTGAGCGGCACCCATTCGATCATGCCGGGATAGAGCTCGGCCCAGCCGTTCTGGAACAGGCGCTGCTTGGAGAAGGCATCCTTGGAATCGAGCAGCAAGATCTTCGACTTCGGCTTCCAGATCGCGAGCCAGTAGGCGATCAGGCTGGCGCGCTCATAGGGGCCGGGCGGGCAGCGGAAGGGATTGGCCGGCGCCGACATCACGACCAGCCCGCCATCCTCCATCGCCTGCAACTGCTGGCGCAGCAGCACGGTCTGCGCGCCGGCCTTCCAGGCGTGCGGCATCTTCTGGGCGGCAGCCTCGTCGTAGCCGGGGATGGCGCCCCAGTTGAAATCGATGCCCGGCGTCATGACCAGCCGGTCGTAGGACAGCTTGTTGCCGTCGGCCAGGGTCACGGTCTTGGCGTCGGCATCGACCGCGGTCGCGCTGGTCTCGGCGACGGTGACGCCAGCGCCCTTGATGCCGTCGTAGCGGAACTGCTGCTGGTCGATCTCGCGCAGGTTGGCGAGGACCGAATTGCTGAACGGGCAGGACGTGTAGACCGGATTGGGCTCGACCAAAGTGACGTCGAGCGAGGGCTGCAGCACCTTCAGCGTGCGCGCCGCCGTGGCACCGCCGAAGCCGCCGCCGATCACGACGACCTTGGCCTTGCCCTGCGCCGAGACGATGGCAGGCGCGAGGCCCGCCGCGACGGTGTATTTCAGGAAGCGGCGGCGCGTCGCCATGTCCCTACTCCGGCTGTGCGGCAAACCAGGCCGCGATGGCCTCGGTCTGCTGGTCGTCGAAACCCTTGGCGATGCGGCCCATCACGCTCGACGGCCAGGCGCCGCCGCGATACTCGCGCATGAAGGTCACGATGTCCTCGGCCTTGCGGCCGGCGATGTGCGGGATCACCGAATCCGCGACCTTCTTCGGGGCGTGACAGCCGGTGCAGGAGCTGGCGCCCGGCGGCGCGTCCGCCGCCGTTGCCGGGCCGGCCAGCAGGATCATGCTGGCCAAGCCCGACAGCAGCGCGCGATGCATCAGGCGCCCTTCTTCAGGTCATTGTTCGCCAGCGGCAGGTTGCGCACCCGCTTGCCCGTCGCCTTGGCGATCGCGTTGAGCACGGCGGGCGCCGCCACGGCGATGGTGGGCTCGCCGACGCCGCCCCAGAAATCGTGGGTCGGCACGAGAACCGTCTCGACGTCGGGCATCTCGTCGATGCGCATCACGTTGTAGCTGTCGAAGTTGGTCTGCTCGACCGCACCGTCCTTGACGGTGATCTCGCCGTACAGCGCCGCCGACAGGCCGTAGACGAACGAGCCCGCGACCTGACGCTCGATCTGCGCCGGATTGACCACGTGGCCGGGATTGGTGGCCGCGGTGATCTTGTGGACCTTGAGCTGGCCGTCGGGGCTCACCGAGACCTCGGCGACGCCGGCGACGTAGCTGCCATAGCCCATGACCTGCGAGATGCCGTGGAAGCGGCCCTCGGGCAATGGCTTGCCGTAGCCCGCCTTGTCGCAGGCGGCCTTGAGCACCGCCGCCCACTTGGGCTTCAGGTACTTCAGGCGATAGGCCAGCGGATCCTGGCCCGCCGCCGCCGCCAGCTCGTCCATGAAGCATTCCATGTAGACGGCGTTCTGGTTCACGTTCACGCCGCGCCAGAAGCCCGCCGTGATGTGCGGATTGCGCATGGCGTGGTCGATCATCAGGTTCGGGATGTCGTAGCCGTAGGTCGCCTCGACACCGGTCTGCATGAGGCCCTGGAAGGTGGCGGGATCCATGCCGTTCACCAGGTTCTGCGGCAGCAGCGACGCCAGGATCGACTGGCCCGAGATGCGGACATGCAGGCCGACCAGATTGCCCTGGGCGTCGAGACCGGCCGTCATCTTGGCCATCGTCGTGGGATGGTACTGGCAGTGCGTCATGTCCTCTTCGCGCGACCAGATGAGCTTGATCGGCGTGCCGGGCATCTCCTTGGCCGCGAGCACGGCCTGGCGGACATAGTCCGAACGGCCGCGCCGGCCGAAGCCGCCGCCCAGCATGAGCTTGTAGACCTCGCACTGCGCGATCGGCAGGCCGGCCGCCTCCGACGCCGCGGCGAGCGCCGCCTCGCCGTTCTGCGTGCCGCACCAGACTTCGCACTTCTCCGGAGTATAGCGCGCCGTGGCGTTCATCGGCTCCATGGTGACATGGTGCTGATAGGGGAAGCTGTAGGTCGCTTCGACCTTCTTGGCCGCGCCATCGATCGCCTTCTGGGCGTCGCCCGCCTTGTTGCCGACGAAGGCTTCCTTGGCGGTGAGACCTTCCTTCAGCATCTCGGAGATGGTCTCGGTCGAGACCTTGCCGAGATCGCCGATGTTCCACTCGGTGGTGACGGCGTCGAGAGCCGTCTTGGCCTGCCAGTAGGTGTCGGCCACGACCACGACGGCATCGCCGTCGATCGCGAAGATCTTCTTAACGCCCGGCATCTTCTCGGCCTTGCTGGCGTCGAAGCTCTTCAGCTTGCCGGTGATCACCGGACAGGCGCGCACGGTGGCGACCAGCATGCCCGGCATCGTGTGATCCATGCCGTAGATCTGCTTGCCGGTGACCTTGTCGACCGTGTCGAGCCGCGGCAAGGGCTTGCCCGCGACCTTCCAGTCCTTGGGGTCCTTGAGCTTCACTTCCTTGGGCGGCTCGAGATCGGCCGCCGCCGCGGCGACCGCGCCGTAGGTCACGGTCTTGCCCGACGCCTTGTGCGTGATGGTGCTGTTGGCCGCGCTGCATTCGGCGGCCGGCACGTTCCATTGCTTCGCCGCCGCCGCGATCAGCATCTCGCGCGCGATGGCACCGCCCTCGCGAACATACTGCTGGCTTTCGCGGATGCCGCGGCTGCCGCCGGTCGAGAAGTTCCTCCAGACGCGGTTGCGCTTCAGGTTCTCGCCGGGCGTCGGATATTCCCAGGCGACCTTGTTCCAGTCGCACTCGAGCTCTTCGGCCACGAGCTGGCAGAGGCCGGTGAGCGTGCCCTGGCCCATCTCCGAGCGGGCGATGCGGATCACCACCTTGTCGTCGGGATGGATGACCACCCAGGCGTTCAGTTCCTTGACGGTCTGGGCCTGCGCCACGTTCTCGTCGAAGGGCAGGTGGAAACCGAGCGAGAAGCCGCCGGCGACAGCAGCGCCGCTGACCAGGAAGCCGCGACGGCCGAGAGAAGTCTGGATCGTCATGATGCGTCCTCCCCTTAGGCCTTGGCCGCGGCGTGGATGGCGGCGCGAACCTGCTGATAGGTGCCGCAGCGACAGATGTTGGTCATCGCCTCGTCGATGTCGGCATCGGTCGGGTTGGGCTTGGCGGCGAGCAGCGCCGTCGCCGCCATCACCATGCCGCTCTGGCAGTAGCCGCACTGGGGCACGTCGAGCGCGACCCAGGCCTTCTGGATCTTGTTCAGCACGCCGTTCTCGGCGAGCGCCTCGATGGTGAGGACCTTCTTGGTGCCGACGGTGTTCACCGGCACGCTGCACGACCGCACCGGCGCACCGTCGATGTGCACCGTGCAGGAGCCGCATTGCGCGATGCCGCAGCCATACTTCGTGCCGGTCAGGCCCAGTTGCTCGCGCAGCACCCAGAGAAGTGGAGTATCCGGATCGGCAGTGTAGTCGACCGCCTTGCCGTTGACGTTGAGAACAGCCATCCCAGTCTCCCGTTATTCAGGAAATATTGAAATAGCCTAGCCCAAGCGGGCTGCCATCGCCTAGCAGACGCGCCGCATTCACGGAGGTGTGATGCTGTCAGCTCACGCTGGCTTCAAAAACCCGCCGGAAATTGCCACCCAAAAGTTTTGCCGTTTCTTCTGCATTGAACCTAGTGCGCAGAGCGGCCGCCAATTGTGGCAAATCGGTGTAGCTCGGCATCGAGCTCGGCCCGACGAGACCGAGCTGGTCGGTTCCGAGGCCGACATGATCGATGCCGACGACATCGACCATCTTCGCGAACCCGTCGGTCGCGTAGGCGACGAGGTTGGGGAAGTATTCGGAGATCGGCCAGATGCCGATGACGCCGCCGGTCGCGGCGATCGCCCTCGCATGGTCGGGCATGATGCGGCGCGTCCAGGCGGATGGCCGGTTGATGAGCGAGGTGTGCGACAGGACCAGCGGCTTCGTGGTGGCCGAGGCGGCCTTCTTCACCAGCTCGAACGTGCCGTGAGCGACGTCGACCACGATGCCCATTGTGTTGCAGCGCCGGATCACCTCGGCGCCGAACGCCGTCAGCCCGTCATTCACGCTGGGCTCGGTCTGGATGTCGCCCAGCTCATTCGGCCGGTAATGCGTGAGCTGCAGGTGCCGCAGGGCCCAGCGCTGATAGGCCTCGTCGAGGCGATCGATCCGGCCCTCGAGGAAGTCGGCGCCTTCCGACGCGACGATGATCGAAGGCCGGCCCGAGCGCGCCGCGCGCAGGTCGGCCGAGGTCCGGATGATCGGCATCCCCTGCTCGCGCGCCAGCGTATGCAAGGTCGGGAAGGAGCGCTGGCTGTAGGCATAGAGCTCGCCCGAGCGCGGATCGCGACTGGGCCTCATGCGGCCGACCATGACCTTGATGACCGGCGAATCGGCGACGACGGCCAGCGAGATCACGGCAACGCCGCCCTGGCGCATCGGATCGGCAACGGCGGCAAACGAGCCGCGGCCATAACTCATCTGCGTCAGGTTGCCGGCATGGCTGTGGAGATCGATCGCCAGCCCGTCCGCCGCCTGCGCCATCGCCGGCACCGGAAGGCAGAACAGCGGACCTGCGGCCATCAGCGCGCGGCGCGTCACCCCCTTCACCGCCTCGGCATCATGCAACTGGTAGGGCCAGCCCTCGGCATCGGACGCTACATGCCAGGTGCCGCTCAACCGCAATGCGCCGCCGGCGAGCTTGATCGGCTGCCGCGCCAGCACCTCGACGACCGCCAACGGATTGTTCGGCACGCAACCCTGGCAGCAGCCGGGCTCGGCCATCATCAGGAAACGATCGTTGCCGTCCCACGCGTTTGCCCCGAGGGCAAAGCCCGTGATCTCGATGCGCTTGCCATTCGCTTTGTCAGCGCGTGGTTTCCCGAGGTCGTTCCACGAGAGGCGCATCGGCAGCTCTATAGTTTGGGAGGCGGATAGTAGGGACGCTCGCCCAGCGCCTGGACGCGCTTCCAGAAATCGGGCCCGGACGCCTTGCCGACCTCGTCGAGGTCGGCCGCCTGGCGCCACAGGCTCCACGATTCGGGATGCAGGCGACTCGCCTCCGCCATTTGCAGGTCGCCTTCGGCCGCGCGGCCGTTGGCGCGCAGCCAGACACCGAGACGAAAACGCGCCCGCGCCTCGGCAATCTCGGGCGTCACCTTCGGCAGGCTGGCGCGCGCCGCATCGGCCGGCAGCGCATGCGCACCCGTGGAAACCCAGGCGCGCACCGCGTCGAGATAGGCCTGCCGCGCGGCCAGGCGTTCGGCCTGGTCCTCCGGCGTCATCGTGCGGGTCTTGAGATCCATGCGGCGGAAATGATCGGTCGAACCGGCATTCTCCGGCGGCCGGGCGATGCGGCCCTGCTCGTCGATCCAGATCGCCTGCGGCACGTTCACGAGATTGTAGAGATCCTCCAGCCGGTGCTCGGCGTCGATCAGCTGCCAGTAGGAGGTCTTGGCCTGCTCGATCCACGGACGAGCATGCTCGGCGCCACGGCTTTCCTGCGCCACGGCCACGACCATGAACCCCTTGTCCTTCAGTTCTTCGTAGAGGGCCTGCCACACGGGCAAGTCAAAGCGGCAGCCTCACCAACTGGCCCAGGTGGCGAGGAAGACTTTCTGCCCACGCAGTTGCGACAGCGAACGCGGCACGCCGTCGATGTCCGGCAGCGTGAAGTCCGGCGCGTCCAGCCCCTCAAGCGCGGCATTGCGTTCCTCCGGCGGCGCGCCCAGCGCCCACACGTCGTGGGCCTCACTGGCGACCGCCGGGCCGCCGAGCTTCTTCCAGAAAGCCGCCAGGTCGACTTCGTTGGGTGCCAGAGCCGAGGCCGGCAACGGCACGCACAGATCGGCACGGCACATGCCTTCGGGCTTCAGGGTCCAGCCCGTGACCCTCTCGGCATCGACGGGACTCATCCAGAGACCGTCGTGCGTGGCGACGTCGTGTTCGGCCGTCGGCATGAGGATCTTCGTCATCGGCGCCCCTATCCCTCGCTCAAGCATAGCGAGGGATTCTTACTGCGGCCTTAAAGATCCCTCGCAACGCTCGGGATGATACCCGCGAAGCGGGTATCACTTCGGCGTCGAGATCGTCACTTCCTTGGAGGTGATGAACTCGAGCAGGACGGGCACGCCCTTCTTCGTCTGCTCGATGCCGCGCTTGATCGCCGGGATGATGTCCTCCGGCTTGGTGACGCGCTCGCCGTAGCCGCCGAACGCCTTGGCCATCGCGGCATAGTCGCCCGAGATGTCGGTCGAGCGGTACTTCTCGGTCGACACCTTCATGATGTGCAGCTCGATCGCCATCGAGAAGTTGTTGAGCAGGATCGACATGATCGGGATCCGCTCGCGCACCGCCGTCTCGAAGTCCATGCCGGTGAAGCCGATGGCGGCGTCGCCCCAGACGTTGATGCAGAGCTTGTCCGGGCAGGCGAGCTTGGCGCCCATGGCCAGGCCGAGACCGTAGCCGAGCTGCGTGGTCTTGCCCCAGCCGATATAGGTGTGCGGCGCCGTGGTCTTCCAGAACGGCGAGAGCTGGTCGCGCGGGCTGCCGGCATCGTGGGTGATGATGGTGTTGGCCTTGTCGACCGTGTGCTGGAGATCCCAGAGCACGCGGTAGGGATTGAGCGGCGCCTCGTTGTTGGTGAGCTTGGGCATCCACTCCTTGAGCCACTCGTCGGCGATCGGCTTGATCTCGGCCACGACCGGCGCGGCGTCGCGCTTCTTGCCGCCCACCAGCTTGCTGCACTCGTCGATCATGGCGCGCAGCGCCAGCTTGGCATCGCCGATCAGGCCGTACTGGCAGCGCACGTCCTTGTTGAGATGGTTGGGATCGAGCGTCGTGTGGATCACCGTCTTGCCCTTGGGCATCGAGATGCCGAAGTTCGTCTCGGTGAAGGAACAGCCGATGCCGAACAGCACGTCGCACTTGTCGAGGAAGTGCCGGACCTGCCTCGGATAAGCGCGGCCGCCGGAGCCCAGCGACAGCGGATGGGTCTCGTCGAAGCTGCTCTTGCCCTGGAGCGAGGTGCAGACGGGAATGGCCAACAGCTCGGCCAGTTCCTTCAGCTCGTCATAGGCCTCGGCCCAGTGCACGCCGTGGCCGGCATAGATCACCGGCCGCTTGGCCTCGACCAGCACCTTGGCGGCTTCCTTCACGGCTGCCGGATCGGGGCCGTAGCGGGTCGGCTTGATCGGCTCGTAGGTCAGCGGATCGGGCGCGTCCTCGCCGTTGGCTTCCGCCGGAAACTCGATGATGACCGGCGAGCCGCGGCCGTTGCGCAGCAGGCTGAAGGCCCGGCGCATGATGTTCTCGATCTCGGCACCCGAGGTGATCGGCTCGGTGTGCTTGGCGACATGCGCCATGGTGATCGTGGAGTTGAAGTTCGGCGGCACGTGCGCGATGCGGCGCGGATAGCCGGCCGGAATGACCAGCAGCGGCACCGACTCGCCGTAGGCCTGGGCCACGCCGCCATAGGCGTTCTCCGAGCCCGGCCCGCTCTGCATGCAGAACACGCCCATCTTGCGGCCCTTGGTCAGGCGCGACATGGCGTCGGCCATGTGCAGGCCGATGCGCTCCTGGCGCACGATGATCGGGCGGATGTCGATCGCCGCGCAATGCTCGATCAGGTGGTTGACGGGATAGGCGAAGAGATACTCGACGCCTTCCCGCTTCAGGATTTCGGCGACGGCCGGACCGGTCTTCATCTTCGTCTTCTCCCTCTTGTTGCTGGGGGGCGCGCCACTCCAGTGGCGCGATTCATGACGCGCCACTGGAGTGGCGCGCCCCCAGCGTTTCTTACTTGTTCAATTCCTTCATCGCGCTGTCGAGGCCGCCCAGCGTCAGCGGGAACATGCGATTGCCGCTGAGCTGCTGCAGCAGCTGGATCGACGGCGTGTAGCTCCAGTGCCGCTCCGGCACTGGGTTCAGCCAGACCATGCTGCGGTAAGTGTCGGACACGCGCTGGATCCAGGTCTGTCCCGACTCCTCGTTCCAGTGCTCCACCGAGCCGCCCGGATAGGCGATCTCGTAGGGGCTCATCGAGGCGTCGCCGACGAACAGGACCTTGTAGTCGGGCGGATAGGTGTGGAGCAGCTGCTGCGTCGAGAAGGTGTCGACGTGGCGGCGGCGATTATCCTTCCACAGCTTCTCGTAGAGGCAGTTGTGGAAGTAGAAGAATTCGAGGTGCTTGAACTCCGAGCGGGCCGCCGAGAACAGCTCCTCGCAGACACGGATATGGGCGTCCATCGAGCCGCCGATGTCGAACAGCAGCAGCAGCTTCACCTTGTTGCGCCGCTCCGGCACCATCTTGATGTCGAGATAGCCCGCGTTGCGCGCGGTCGAGCGGATCGTGTCGGGCATGTCGAGCTCGACCTCGGCGCCCTCGCGCGCAAACTTGCGCAAGCGCCGCAGCGCGATCTTGATGTTGCGCGTGCCGATCTCGACCGTGTCGTCGAGGTTCTTGTACTCGCGCTTGTCCCACACCTTGACGGCGCGGCCCTCGCGGCCCTTGTCCTGGCCGATGCGCACGCCCTCGGGATTGAAGCCGTAGGCGCCGAACGGCGAGGTACCGGCGGTGCCGATCCACTTGCTGCCGCCCTGGTGGCGCTTCTGCTGCTCCTCGAGACGCTTCTTCAGCGTCTCCATGAGCTTCTCCCAGCCGCCCATCGACTCGATCTGCTTCTTCTCCTCTTCGGTGAGAAGCTTCTCGGCCAGCTTGCGCAGCCATTCCTCGGGGATCTCGGCGGTGACGCCCTCGGCCGGCAGCGCCTCGAGGCCCTTGAACACCGTGCCGAACACGCGGTCGAACTTGTCGAGATTGCGCTCGTCCTTCACCAGCGCGGCGCGCGACAGATAATAGAAGTCGTCGACGCTGTAGTCGGCCACTCCCTTGTCCATCGCGTCCATCAGGGAGAGATACTCCTTGATGGACACCGGCAGCTTGGCGTTGCGCAGCTCGAGGAAGAAGTTGATGAACATCGCGTTCTCCTCTCAGCGGTAATTACTGGCGCTGCTCCCGTCGCGCCATGAAGGCCAGACGCTCGAACAGGTGCACGTCCTGCTCGTTCTTCAGCAGCGCGCCGTGCAGCGGCGGGATGAGCTGCTTGCTGTCCTTGGAGCGCAGCGATTCCGGCGACATGTCCTCGACCATCAAGAGCTTCAGCCAGTCGAGCAGCTCGGAGGTCGATGGCTTCTTCTTGAGGCCGGGCACCTCGCGGATGTCGTAGAAGACGTTCAGCGCCTCGCGCAGCAGGTTGCGCTGCAGGTCGGGGAAGTGGACGTCGACGATCTGCGTCATCGTCTCGCGATCGGGGAAGCGGATGTAGTGGAAGAAGCAACGGCGCAGGAAGGCGTCCGGCAGTTCCTTCTCGTTGTTCGAGGTGATCATCACGATCGGGCGCTGCTCGGCCTTGATCGTCTGCTGCGTCTCGTAGACGTAGAACTGCATGCGATCGAGCTCGAGCAGCAGGTCGTTCGGGAACTCGATGTCGGCCTTGTCGATCTCGTCGATCAGCAGGATCGGCCGCGTATCGGCGGTGAACGCCTCCCACATCTTGCCGCGCTTGATGTAGTTGCCGATGTCCTTCACGCGCTCGTCGCCGAGCTGGCTGTCGCGCAGGCGCGAGACCGCGTCGTACTCGTAGAGGCCCTGCTGCGCCTTGGTCGTCGACTTGATGTGCCACTCGATGATCGGGGCGTTCAGCGCCTTGGCCACCTCGTGCGCCAAGACGGTCTTGCCGGTGCCCGGCTCGCCCTTGATGAGCAGCGGCCGTTGCAGCGAGATGGACGCGTTAACGGCAACGCGCAGGTCGTCGCTGGCAACGTAGGAATCGGTACCGGTAAATTTCATGGTGCAAAATCCAGATTTCACTGTGGTTTCAATCACCCTAGAGGGGTGGTTTCAGGCCAGCAAGGCCGGGCGAGCAGGTCAGCCGCCCTAGCGGACGATGAAATAGACCAAAGCGGCACTGGCGAGCAGGAGCGAGATCGCAAGGCGGCTCGACGCGAAGCTGAGCCGCGGTGCGGGCGCGCCCGGTTCGACCGCCTGGTCGAGCCGCTTGCGACCGGTGATCATCGCGCCGACCAGGTTGTGCCGCTTCCAGACGAGGTAGAGCGCGACCGCCGCGACATGGGCGGCCACCAGGATGAGCAGGACATTGATCCACCAGCCGTGGAACGCCGTGGCGCGCTCGACCCACTTGTCGGCGACCTTGAGGGCCAGCGGACCGTTCACCATGCCGGTGTCGGTATCGGCGGTGAAAAGCCCGGTCACGACCTGGGCGAGGACGGCGAAGATCAGGACGAGGACCATCGCGCCGCCCATCGGATTGTGTCCGACGTCGCACGGGCCTTCCTTGCGGAAGAGATGCGCGACATGGGTGATGGCCGCAGCGGGGCCCTTGATGAAATTCGAGAAGCGCGCCGTGGTGCTGCCGACGAAGCCCCAGGCGATGCGGAAGAAGAGCAAGGTCAGGATGGCGTAGCCCGACCAGAAATGGAGCTGCATCCAGTCCCCGCCGGCGCGGCCGCTGAAATAGGACGTCGCCATCAGGATCACGAGCAGCCAGTGGAACAGCCGGACCGGAACGTCCCAGACGAGGATCTTCTCACTCTTGCCGGCCATCGCTCTCCATCTCCCGCTGCGAAAGCCAGCATAGTCGAGTCATCGGGTCTGTAGGCAAGAACTACGTCAAACCCACCACACGCAGTCGTGATGGATCGTGGTCAACGTGCCATTTCGCTTCCACGCCAACCTCTGCAACAAATAGATCGTCGGCGAGGCATAAATTGCCCGCCAACCGTGGAATTCAAAGGGGATGGGCCTATGAGGAAGACTTTGGTGGTGGCGTTGATCGGCGCGTTGGCGGCCGGTGCGATGGTGGGCGGCGCGACGATCGCGATGGCCCAGGGCGACGTGATCGCCCAGCGCAAGGACAACCGCAAGCAGACCGCCGCCGCGATGCGCGCCATCAAGGCGATCGTCGACGCCAAGGGTCCGACGGCCGGCGCCGTCGAGCAGGCGGCCAAGCTCAAGACGCTCGAAACCGCCTTCGTGAAGATGTTCCCTGCCGGCTCCGACAAGGGCGGCGAAACCCGCGCCTTGCCGGCGATCTGGACCGACTGGGCCGGCTTCGAAGCGGCCAGCAAGGCGGCCGATGCAGCCTACGACAAGCTCGCGACGGCGGCCGGCTCCGGCAATGCAGAAGCCTTGGCGGCGGCGTTCGCCGATACCGGCAAGACCTGCGGCGCCTGCCATCAGAAGTTCCAGGCGAAGGCCAACTAGGCCCCTCCCGCTTCTTTCAAAGCAAAAGGGCGACGGAATTCCGTCGCCCTTTTTGTTTGTCTGTTCTTGTTTGTCCGTTCCGTGGCCCGGTCAGGCCGCTGCCGACGATGGCCCCGGACCGGTAAGCGCCTGCTGAACGATCTCCTGCGCCTTGAAGCGCCAAGTCCGCGACGCATGCATGGGCGACAGGCGCTGCCGCTCGCGCATGTTCATCCAGCTGTCGAGGCCGAAGGCGCGATCCAGCGAATCCAGCACGAGATCATGTGCCTTCGGATCGAGCGTGGCGAGCTCGGCGGCAAACCAGATGGCGATCCGCTCGCGCAGGATGCCGCGCAAATGGGCCACGCCGGCGCCGACATCCGGCGCCACCCGGCGCACACGTTCTGCGAAGTGCCACACCGGCAGCCATTGCTCGAAGAGCTGCGCACGATCCGAGACCAGCAGCGCAATGCGGCTGGCGAGCGGCGCGGCGCTGTCCACCTTCCGGTCGGGGCTGAACGAGCGGCTGACGGCGAGTTCGAAGGCGGCGGTGTAGAGGTCGGACAGAACAGTGAAGTGCTGGAAGAGGGTCCGGCTGGAATGGCCCGAGATCATCGCAATGGCCCCGGAACTCGGTTCGACGTCACCTGCCTGGATGAGATCCAGGGTCGCCTGGACAAGGGATTGTCTCGTTCGCTGGCCCCGTACGATGCGTTCGTCCTGCGAGTGCGACACATCAATCGGGAAGCCGACGATTTTCATTGGAACCGACAAAAGGATTTTTCTAATGGCGCGACTCTAGCACCCGGCAAAACTTGCGTAACTTGCAAAAATGCATATCTAGATATCAAGAAATCCCAGAATAATTGGATTTATTATAGTCCAGATAAGCATTTTTGCTTATCTGATATTGCAGATGGTCAGCAATTATTGCTTGGCTCCCGAAGCAGAGCCAAAGGCCTTCCCGATCCATTTTATGCAGTCCTGATGCCAAAAATACGAAAGGCCGATCGCTTGGGGAACGACCGGCCTTCCTTATGAGCCCGCCTGGGTGTGGGGTGATCGAAGCCTTGGGGTGTGTGGGAAGGGGCTTCGATCGAGCGGCTTGGGAGGCCGCCGGCGGGCTGTCTCAATGTCTATGAACTGACTATAACGACGGGCCTCACATCCCGTTAGTTGCAATATTGCATATCTGCTTTCGAAGCCCTCGCCGAAAACCCAACGATTCCTGAATACATCCCCTTTTAGATAATCGAAAAAGGGAATGCAGGGAACGGGCAAAAAGGGCTCGACGCTCCCGAATAGCTATGATTTTCAAGGTATTGAGCGCATCGCGCCGCCTGCGAGGCGCCGGATTCTCCCGAAGATGCTGCAATTAACTCGCGCTCGCGTCAGGCTGCAATCTTGGCGAGAACTGGTCGCAAGTGCTTCAGAAATCCTTCTGGATCCTCGCTCATCGGGAAATGCCCAAGGCCCGGCATGATCGTGCAGGTCGCGCCCGGCACCAGCGCGGCGACCTCCTGCGTCTCCGCCGGCGAGCATGAGTAATCGTACTCACCGGTCAACAGGAACAGCGGACAACGCTGGGCATCGATCGAGGCGATGCGTTGGCGGAGATCGCCATCGACCTTGTAGAAATGGAGGTCGCCTTTGAAGACGCCGGGACCGCCCTGCATGTAGTGCCAGAGGGTTTCCCAGCGATGGGCGCTCGGCGCGTCCGGCCCGACGAGGCCCGACACGATGCCGGCGCAGACCTCGCCGCCGTGGACGTCGGCATGATGCAGCCAGTCGGTGTCGTAGTACGGCGCGACATGGGCCGAAGCCTGCAGGCCGATCAAGGCGCGGAAGCGATCGGCATGCGTCGCGGCGAGATTGAGCACGACCCGACCGCCGATCGAACAGCCCATCACCACTGGACGCTGCAGCGCCAGCGCGCCGGCGAAGGCGACGACGAAGTCGGTGTAGAAGTCGCGTGTCAGCCGGTACTCCTCGCGCTCGAAGCCGGCGGGCGGCGAGGACTTGCCGTGCCAGGGCATGTCGAAGGCGATGACGCGAAAGCGCTTCGCGATCTCGGGATCATTCAGCACGCCGCGATATTGCCGCCCGTCGGCGCCGGCCGTGTGCAGGCAGAGCAATGGGATGCCCTCGCCCGCCTCCTCGAAGTAGACGCGATAGCGCCGTCCTTCGAAATCGAGCGACAGGTAGCGGCCGATGATCGGCTCGAGAGCGGCGGTCATCGGTCGGCTCCCTGCGAGGCCACCAGCGCACGCGGCGCCTCGAGCACGCCCTTGATGTAGAGCAGGTTCGCCATCAGCGGCTGCAGGTCGCCCTCGAACTTCATCAGGCCGCGACGAACGAGGGCGAGCAGGTCGTGGTCTCCAGGCGCCGGCCGGGGCTGCCAGAAGCGCTGCCAGCTCGCCTCGTCGGCGCGCAGGGCGAAGCGCCAGGAGGGCATGACGAAGGGACCTTCCTCGACCTTCTCGATGCGCCCGCGCAGGACATGGACCAGCCAGGACCGCGGCCGGGCCTCCACCAGGAAGGCACCGTCGAGATGCCGGCCGCGCCGCACCAGGGCGGCGTCGCCGTTCACGAGGCCGGCAAGTTGTTCGAGCATGTTCCTCCCGCCTGTCTTGTTCCCGTCCCGGAGACGATCCGGGTTTCGTGTTTCGGCCTCAATTCCATGCTAGACGATCCGCCGTTCCGCCAATACCGGCCGTGCCTTCCGGGAGCCTTGTCCGTGCCCTTCGTTCGTTCCGCCCGCGCCCTCCTGCCCCTCGCCGGGGCCGCCCTGCTGCTCGCCGCCGCCGCCCAGCCGGCCGCCGCCGGTATGGAGGAAGCGGTCAAGGCCCTGCAGGCGGGCGATCCGGTCACGGCGGAGAAGGAGCTGCAGCTTCTCGGCAAGGAGCGCGACCCGCGCGCCCAGTTCCTGCTCGGCCTCTACGTCTACGGCAACGCCGAGTCGAAACTGTTCGACATCAACAAGGCCACGCCGCTCCTGCTCGACGCCTCCGAGCGCGGCTATCTGCCGGCGATGATCCCGCTGGCCGGTGCCTATGCCGAGGGCAAGGGCGTGCCGAAGAGCCTCTTCGAGGCCTACAAATGGTGCATGATCGCCGAGCGCTGGAACGTGCCCAACGCCAACCTGGCGCTTGAGCAGGCCGCGCGCGAACTGCCGGCCGACGAGGCCGAAAAGGCCAAGGCCGCCGCGCTCGCCTACACCTTCAAGACGAAATGATCGCCGCGCGGCTGGCGCTGGTCGCGGCACTCTTTGCCGCGAGCGCTGCCGCGCAGGCCCAGCAGCAGCCCGACACCTCGGACGTCGCCGCGCCGCTGCGCCCCGCCGTTCTCGCCTACCGCCAGGGCGACGTGGCGACCGCCGAACGGGCGCTTCGCTCGCTTCCCTCGAATCCCGATGCCGATGCCTGGCTGGGCGCGGTCCTGCTCGACCGCGGCGCCAAGGCCGAAGGCCTCAAGCTGATCCAGCGCGCCGCCGATGCCGGCTCCGCCGAAGGCCAGCACCGGCTGGCGCTGGTGCTCATCAACGGCGATGCCGGCGTCGCGCGCAATCCCGCGCGCGCCGTCCAGCTGTTCGAGCAGGCCGCCGCACAGGGACATCGTCGCGCGCAGCTCAATCTCGGCACGATCTATCTGCGCGGTCAGGGCGTCCCGCGCGACCTGATCCAGGCCCGCGCCTGGCTGGAGAAGGCCGCCGCCGACGGCGACGTCTATGCGACCTATGCGCTGGGCCGGGCGATGGCGGAGAACGCGCCGCCGGCTTCGGCCGATCCGACGCGCGCCGCCGACCTCTTCCGGCGGGCCGCGGAGAAGGGCCACATGTTCGCGGCGCTGCGCTACGGCATGGCGCTGGCCGACGGTTCCGGCGTCAAGCAGGACCTGGCCGCCGCCCAGCGCTGGCTGGTCCAGGCGCAGCAGAACGGCGTGCCCGAGGCCGCGCTTGCCCTGGGCGACCTGGCGGTCCGCACGCCCGCGACGCGCGACAAGGCGGCCAACGAGAAGCTCCTGCAAGCGGCACTCAGCTGGTATCAGGTCGCGGCGAATGCCGGCGTGCCATCGGGCCAGTTCAAGCTGGCCAACGCCTATCTCGCGGGCTCCGGCGTAGCGCGCGATCCGGCGCAGGCCCAGCTCTGGTATTCGCGCGCCGCCCAGCAGGGATTGCCCGAGGCGCAGCAGGCGCTGGGCGTGATGCTGCTGACCGGGACCGCCGGCGTTACCGATCCGGTCGAGGCCTTCAAATGGCTGTACCTCGCCGAGCGCGGCGGCCATCCCGAGGCCCGCGCCGTGCGCGAGAAGGTCGGCGACAAGGTGCCCGACCGCGATCGCAAACGCGGCGAGGCGCTGGCCCAGGCTTTCAAGCCGACCTCCGAGCTGCCGCTCGACGAGGGCCCGCCGCGCCTCATCCCGGTCCGTCGCTGAACGTGATCAGTCATGGAGCTGCCGGAAGCCGCGCGCCAGACGCGCCCTGACATCACCCTCGCGGTCTGCCGCGGCGCCTGCCGCCTGATGCGCCAGTCGGG
This sequence comes from Reyranella sp. GW821-FHT14A01, assembly GCF_058803965.1. NCBI lineage: Bacteria > Pseudomonadati > Pseudomonadota > Alphaproteobacteria > Hyphomicrobiales > Reyranellaceae > Reyranella > Reyranella sp. GW821-FHT14A01. The sequence continues at coordinate 231,791 of NZ_JBXAPM010000002.1, read as the reverse complement.
CCGCTCCGTCCTGCGCGAGCTGCCGCTGCCCGACGGGCGGCGCGCCGACATCATGGCGATCGCCGGCAGCGGCGAACTCACCATCGTCGAGGTTAAGTCGTCGATCGAGGATTGGCGGGTCGACCAGAAATGGCCCGACTATCTCGCCTGGTGCGACCTCCTCTACTTCGCCGTGCCGGTCGATTTCCCGCAGTCGCTGATCGCCGAGGAAGTCGGCCTGATCGTCGCCGATGCCTATGGCGCCGAGATCCTGCGCCATCCGCCGCGCCGTCCAGTCGCGGCGGCGCGGCGCAAGGCGCTCCTGATCGACTGTGCGCGCCTCGCGTCGGAGCGGCTGGCGCGCCTCGAAGATCCGGACTTCGTCGACTTCGTCTGAAACGTCAGCCGGGCATCGGGCGCGCGACGGATGCGGCCGGCGTCTGGCTGCGGCTGGCCTCCGCCATGCGGATGCGGGCATAGGCCATCACCTCGGTCGGCGGCCCGACTCTCTCGACCCTGCCGTCCATCACCAGCGCCACGCGATCGGCGATGGCGAGCGGCGCGAGACGGTGAGTGATCATGATGACCGTGCGGCCGCGCGTGTTGGCCTTGAGCTGGCGCAGCAGCTGCTCCTCGGTGGCAGGATCCAATGCGCTGGTCGCCTCGTCGAGGATCAGGATGCGCGGATTGCGGATCAGCGCGCGGGCGATGCAGAGGAGCTGGCGCTGCCCCGTCGACAGGCCCTGCCCGCGCTCGCCCAGCACGGTATTGTAGCCCTGCGGCAGGCGCTGGATGAAATCGTGCGCGCCGACGAACTTCGCGACGGCAACCACGCGGCCGGGATCCTTGTCGACGACGCCCATCGCGATGTTCTCGCGCACCGTGCCGGTGAACAGCTGGACATCCTGTGGCACCGCGCCGATCTGCGACCTGAGCTGGGCCGGCGAGATATGGGCGATGTCGGTGCCGTCGACCAGCACGCGACCGTCGCTTGGGCCCACGAGTCCCTGCACGAGATTGGCGATGGTGGTCTTGCCCGAGCCCGACGGTCCGACGATGCCCACGATCTCTCCCGCCGCCACGGTGAGATCGGCTTCGCGCAGGACCGGCGGCCCGCGATCGTGGGCCCGGTAGGTCACGCGTTCGAGCACGATCTCGCCCGACAGCACCGGCATCGGCGCGAATTCACCGGGCGGCGCTTCGGGCGCCTCGCGCATCAGCTCGTCGATGCGCTTGAAGGCGGCGCTCACCGCCTGGAGCTGGTGCCACGCGCCCGCGAGCTGGCGCATCGGCTGCAGCGCGCGCGCCGCCAGCATGTTGGCGGCGATGAGGGCGCCGATCGTCAGGCGATGATCGGCGATCTCGGCCACGCCGATCATCACGATGACGAGCGACGTCACGAGCTGCAGCGTGCCCGAGGCGCTCGAGGCGATGTTGGCGAGATTGTTCGCGCGCAGGCTCGTGCGCGCCGACTGTTCGACCCGCCCCTGCCAGCGCCTCTCGACCTCGGCCTCGAGCCCGAGTGCCTTGATGGTGGCGGCGTTGGCCACGGTCTCCGTGAGGGTCGAACTCTTGGCGGCCAGGGCCTGGAAAGTCTCGTCGACCAGGCGACGCTGCGCCCGGTGGCTGGCCAGCGAGACGCCGACCAGGACGGGAATGGCGAGCGCCGTGATCACGCCCAGGACCGTGCTGATCGTGAAGGTGGCGGCCAGGAAGAGCCCGGCGAACAGCAGGTCGATCGCCAGCACCGGCATCTGGCCGGTGAAGAAACCGCGCAGCACGTCGAGCTGGCGCAGCCGCTCGGCGATGACGCCCGACGGCGTGCGCTCGAAATGCCGGTAGGGCAAGGCCATCAGGTGATGCAGCACCTCGGCGCTCATCAGCGCGTCGAGGCGTGCGCCGGTCTTCGCCGATAGCCAGCCGCGCGCGACACGCAGGCCGAAATCGGCGGCGTAGGCCACGAGCATGCCGGCGCAGAGCGCCATCATCACCGACGAGAGGCCGTCGGGCGGATGACGCCCGATCATGGTGTTCACGACCAGCATCATGAAGAGCGGCGTGAGCAGGCCGAGCAGGTTGATGGCGAACGACGCGGCGGCGAGCTTGAAGACGACCGGCCGCACGCGCGCCCACAGCGGCGCGTACCAGTGCTCGGACGGTGTTGGTCCCAACGGCGGGCGCAGCACCAGCGCGCGCGAACCCAATGCGCCGACTTCCTTCGCCGTCGCCTGCCAGACGCGACCCTCGACGACATCGAGCATGGTCCAGTTGTTGGCGCGGCCCGAGACGACCACGTGCACCCGCCCGCCGGTGGCGAGGAGCGCGAACGGCAGCGGTAGTTCGTCGAGCGAGCGGGACGCGAGATCGGCGGCTTCACTGTCCAGCCCGAGCCGCACCGCCGCCGTCAGGAAGGCGGCTTCGTCGAGGCCGGACGCCGGCACCGCGGTCAGGCGGCGGATATCGGCTTCGCTGACGGGCCGGCCGACCTGCTGGGCGATGTACAGCAGGGCCCTCATCAGGGCATCGACGCGGGGACGGCCCGCATCGTCCCAGACGGACTGCCGGAAGCCTCCGTTCTCGAGGGGAGCCATGGCCAAAGGGTACCAGAAATACCCTTGGATTCAATTATTTGGCGCTATTTCCTAAAGCAAACCCCAAAACAAAGGGCGCGCAACTCGCGTTGCGCGCCCCGCATTCGTGAAGTTCGGAAGCCTAGCGGGCGCCGAAAGCGCGCTTCAGCTCGGCCACGAGGTCGGTGCGCTCCCAGGAGAAGCCGCCGTCCTTCTCGGGCTTGCGGCCGAAATGGCCGTAGGCCGCAGTGCGCTGGTAGATCGGCTTGTTGAGCTGCAGCGAGCGGCGGATGTTGGTCGGGCGCAGCGGGAACAGTTCCGACAGGACCTTCTCGAGCTTGCGCTCGTCGACCTTGCCGGTGCCTTCGGTGTTCACATAGAGCGACATCGGATCGGCAACGCCGATCGCGTAGGCGACCTGGATCAGGCAGCGGTCGGCGAGACCGGCGGCCACCACGTTCTTGGCGAGGTAGCGCGCGGCATAGGCGGCCGAGCGGTCGACCTTGGTCGGGTCCTTGCCGGAGAAGGCGCCGCCACCGTGCGGCGCGAAGCCGCCGTAGGTGTCGACGATGATCTTGCGGCCGGTGAGGCCGCAATCGCCGTCGGGACCGCCGACGACGAAGTTACCGGTCGGGTTGACGAAGAAGTCGGCGGCCTTCTTGGGCATCCAGCCCTTGGGCAGCGACTTCTCGACGTGACCGGTGATCATCTCGCGGACCATCGCGGAATTGTACTTCTTGCCCTTGGCCGTCGCCTCGCGATGCTGCGTGGAGACCACGACCTTGGTGGCGCCGACGGCCTTGCCGTCGACATAGCGCACCGTGACCTGGCTCTTGGCGTCGGGCTGCAGGTCGCCGAGCTCGCCCGAACGGCGGGCCTTGCTCAGCACTTCGAGGATCTTATGCGAGAAGAAGATCGGAGCGGGCATGAACGAGCCTTTCTCGTATTCCTCGCTGTCGCGGCAGGCGAAGCCGAACATCAGGCCCTGGTCGCCCGCGCCTTCCTGCTCGCCGAGATTGCCGCCCTTCTTCTTGGCATCGACGCCCATCGCGATGTCGGGCGACTGGCCGTGCAGCAGCACCTCGACGTCGGCGCCGTGGAAGGAGAAGCCGTCCTGGTCGTAGCCGATGTCACGCACGACGTTGCGCGCGATCTCGCCGATAGCTTCGCGATTGACGATCGTGTTCTTGCCATACTTCTTCATGTACGGCTCGGAGGCGCGGCCTTCGCCGGCGACGACGATCTTGTTGGTGGTGACCAGCGTCTCGCAGCCGAGGCGGGTGTTGGCGTGGCTGTCGTCGGCGTGGCCGAGCTCGACGTCGTTGGCGATGAACGCGTCGAGGATCGCGTCTGAAATCTGGTCGGCGACCTTGTCCGGATGGCCTTCCGAAACCGACTCACTGGTGAAGATATAATCCTTGAGCGCCAACGATCCCTCCCAAAGTGCACTGGACTCCGGGCAGGGCGGTATTGCCGCCAACGGCCGGCTTAGCCTTTGTTTGCGCGGTGGCAAGTCGTCCAAATCCGTCCGCGGCGGCCCCGACCATCGGGACCGCGGTTCGCTAAAAACGCCAAAAGCCGGCGAAAATCAAGGGGATCGCACGGGGAATTCCCGCGCTTCTAGTCGCGGGCGGCCTTGGCGCCCTTGCGGGTTCCGACCGTTTCGGCGTGGCTGGCCGCGCCCACGGCCTTCACCATTTCGAAGATACGCTTGCGCACCTTGCTCTCGCGGATCTTGTAATAGGCTCGCACGAGTTCGAGCGTTTCCCGCTTGATCAGCGGATCCTTCTCCTGCTCGAACGGCGTACCGGCCTCGCCGAAACCACCCTTTTTACCGCGGCCGGACATCGGCCGGCCCGACAGGGCGTTCGACGGCATCTCGTCGAAGAAATAGGAAACGGGAACGTCGAGCACCTTGGCGAATTCGAACAGGCGGCTGGAGCCGATCCGGTTGGAGCCCCGCTCGTACTTCTGGATCTGCTGGAAGGTAAGGCCGACCGCCGTCCCAAGCTTCTCCTGGCTCATGCCAAGGAGAGTACGCCGCTGACGCATGCGCGCTCCGACGTGAACATCAACGGGATGCGATCTCGCCATGGACTGCCCTTCTCCTTCCCAAATCACAAAATCAGATAAACGCCGATACGGCCGAATAATGGCCGAATGGCGTGCCGCGACTGCTGTCAGGTTTAGCTATGCAGGAATGCATATCTACACGCGTAAGCTGCATATTAGTTATGCCGGCCACGAAAAGAATGCAAGCTGGCCGTCCGGCCCTAAAGCCTTGAATCCTCTGTTCTTTCACTCGATGTGGGTCGAGATGACGCAACCAGGAGCCCGAGCGCGAGCAGAAGAAGGACAAGCAATGCGCCATCGCCCCACCGGCCATACGGCGTGGGTTCGCGCGCGGCGGGAATTCGATGATCGATGACACCTTCCTGTTGCATGTCCAGCGCGGCCAGCACGCGGCCGTAGGAATCGATCACGGCCGACACGCCGGTGTTGGCAGCCCGGAGCATGGGCAGGCCTTCCTCGATGGTGCGCAGGCGGGCGCTGGCGAGGTGCTGGTAGGGGCCGCTCGACAGGCCGAACCAGGCATCGTTGGTCACATTCAGCAGCCAGCGTGGCCGGGCACCCGGACCGGTGACGGCGGCCGGGAAGATCACCTCGTAGCAGATGATCGGCGAGAAGGACGGCAAGCGCGGCAGATCGAGCGTGACTCGCGATTCACCCACCTCGAACGAGCCGCGGCCGATGAAGCCCGAAACCGGCGCGAGCTGCTTGTGGAACGGGATGTACTCGCCGAGGGGAACGAGGTGGACCTTGTCGTAACTGGCGACGATCGCGCCGGCACTGTCGATGACCAGCAGTGAGTTCCAGACACCATCTTCGCGATTGAGGGTGCCGCGCGCTGCACCCGTGAGGAGATAGCCGCCAGGAGGTGCCGCCGTCGCCAGGACCTCGAGCGCCGACGATCCCGGCTCGACGATGAAGGGGGGCGCCGTTTCCGGCCAGATCACCGCCGCCAATTTGTCGAAGCCGTCGCGGCGGCTCAGCTCCACGAGCCTGGCCATCTGCGCCGCGCGCTTCTCGGGCCGCCACTTCTCGGCCTGCGGCGTGTTCGGCTGGACGATGCGCACCAGCGGGCCATCGCCTGCCGTATCGACCGGCGCCATCGCCGCCTGCCCGGCAAAGCCCGCGGCGCCCGCGACGACGAGCGCCAGGATCGATACACGCCAGCCCGCGGCCGGCGCCGCCAGGATCATGAAGGTCAGCAGGCCGAGGCCATAGACGCCGACCAGCGCCGCGCCCTGCAGCAGCGGCGTGGCGAAGGCCCAGACATGGGCCAGCGGATTCCACGCATAGCCGGTGAAGACGTGGCCGCGCAGCCACTCCGCCATCGTCCAGGCAATGGCCAGCAGCAGCAGCCGGCTGTAGCGGCCGCCGAACCGCGGCCAGCGCAGCGCGACCCACTTGGCGGCGGCAGCGGCAAGGCCGGGAAAGAAGCCCAGCACGGCGGCCAGGCCGAACACGATCGGCACGCCGAGCGCCGCATAGTCCGCCGGCGGCACGAAGAACGCCTCGACGATCCAATAAGAGCCGACAGCGAAATGGCCGAGCCCCCACAACCATCCGCGCACCAGCGCGCTCTTCGGGCTTGGCGCGGTATCCCACAGCCAGACGAAGACCACGATGCCCAGCACGCCGAGCGGCAGCCAATAGAGAGGCGGCATGGCAAGGGCCGCCAGCGCGCCAGCCAGGAAGGCGGCACCTGCGGCGCGCCAGCCTTTGAGGGTCATTGCGTCATACGATGACTAAGGGGCCGGCGCCGTCGTCGGCGGACGGACGCGCAGGCGGCGGATACGCCTTGGATCGACATCGAGGATCTCGAATTCCACACCGGACGGATGACGCACCACTTCGCCGCGTTCGGGAATGCGGCCGAGCAGGGAGAAGATTAGCCCGCCCACCGTGTCGATTTCGCGTCGCTCGTCTTCCGACAGGACCTTGCCGATCTCCTCCTCGAGCAGCTCGATCGGCGTGCGGCCGTTGACGTCGATCGTGCCGTCGACGCGGCGCGCGACCGTCGGCGTCTGCGCGACATCGTGCTCGTCCTCGATCTCGCCCACGATCTCCTCGACGAGATCCTCGATGGTGAGCAGCCCGTCGGTGCCGCCGAACTCGTCGACCACCAGCGCCATGTGCGTGCGCGAGCGGCGCATGTCGAGCAGCATGTCGAGCACCGGCAGGGTCGGCGCCACGAACACGACGCGCCGCAGTATGTCGCGCAGATTGAACTTCTTCGACGTGCCCCAATAGGCCAGCACGTCCTTGATGTGGATCATGCCGATCACGTCGTCGAGCGACTCGCGGTAGATCGGATAGCGCGAATGCGCCTCGGCCTGGATCAGCCGCACGACCTCGTCGAGCGGCGTGTCGGCGGCGATGCCCACGATGTCGACCCGCGGCACCATCACGTCCGCGACGGTCTTGTCGCGCAGCTTCAGGATGTTCGCGAGAAGGACGCGCTGGTCCTCGCTGATCGGGGTGTCGCTCTCGGGCGTCTCCTCGATCAGCTCCTCGATGGCTTCACGGACCGCTTCGTTCTTCTCCTTGCGGCGCAGGCGCCGCAGGATGGCGCGCAACAGCCCGCCGCTCGAAGGGACATCGGGCGCGGCCGGCGGGGTTGCCGGGGTCGCGAGTAGCTCAGTCGACGAGGCCGGGCCGGCGCCCGGCTTCGTACTGTGCGCTGTGGAATCAGGCATGGCCGATAAGATAGGCTATCGGCCCCGCGTTGCAATGGAAGTTCCCGATGCGTTCCTGCAAGCTCCCGTCCGGCGCTGAAATGCCCGTTCTCGGCCTCGGTACCTGGCGCATGGGCGAAAGCGCGCGCCGGCGGCCGGAAGAACTCGACGCCCTGAAATACGGGCTCGATCTCGGCTATCCGATGATCGATACCGCCGAGATGTATGGCGAGGGCGCGGCCGAGGAGATCGTGGGGGATGCGCTCGCAGGTCGCAGCACGCGGCCCTTCATCGTGAGCAAGGTCTATCCGCACAACGCCTCGCGCGCCGGCACCATCGCCGCCTGCGAGCGCAGCCTGAAGCGCCTGCGGCTGGAGCGCATCGATCTCTACCTGCTGCACTGGCGCGGCGGCTCGCGCATCGAAGAGACGTTCGAGGCTTTCCACAAACTGAAACAATCCGGAAAGATCGGCGATTTCGGCGTCAGCAACTTCGACCTCGACGACATGGAGGACGCCGCCCAACTCGACAAAGGGCTGAACGGCACCAACCAGGTTCTCTATTGCCTGTCGCGCCGCGGCCCCGAGTTCGACCTGCTGCCGTGGATGCGCAAGCACTCCATCCCGCTGATGGCCTATTCGCCGCTCGACCAGGGCGCACTGCTGCGCAAGGCGGCGCTCAAGAAGATCGCCGACGAGGTCGGCTGCACGCCGGCACAACTGGCGCTGGCCTGGCTGTTCGCCCAGCCGGGGGTCGTCACGATTCCGAAATCATCGAGCCGCGAGCGGGTGAAGGAGAATTTCGCAGCACTCCAGGTCGAACTCTCGCCGAAGATCCTGACCGACCTCGACCGCGCCTTCCCGCCGCCGAAGGCCAAGCAGCCGCTCGAAATGCTCTGAATTGAGGACCCGCCGACTCCGATTCGTCTGATTCGTTTGTTTCGTTTATTGGCCGGAACGCCGGCTCCTTCAACGGCCCGCTAACGCTCGATATAGGGATCGGCGATCCCAAGCCTGGCCAGCACGCGGCGCTCCAGCGCCTCCATGCGTTCGGCGTCCGCTTCACCGGTCTCATGGTCGTAGCCGAGAAGGTGAAGCGTGCCGTGCACGACCAGGTGCGTGAAATGGTCGGCCGGCGACTTGCGCTGCTCGCGCGCCTCGCGCCACACGGTCTGGCGCGCCAGCACCATATCGCCCAGGAAATCGCGTTCACCCGACGGATAGGACAGGACGTTGGTCGGCTTGTCCTTCTTGCGGTCGCGCGCATTGAGCACGCGCACGCCCCTGTCATTGTCCAAGGCGACATTGAGCGAGCGACGACCGCTGCGACGGGCGCCGGCAAACGCTGCCCGCACCGCGCACTTCGCCAGTCGTTCGGCATCGGGCAAGGCCTTGGCCCAGCCCTCGTCCAGCACCACGACCGTGCAGCGAAGCGACGGCTTAGCTTTTGGCTTTCTTGTCGCGGGCGTCATAGGCATCGACGATGCGCGTCACGAGATCGTGGCGCACGACGTCCTGGGAGGTCAGTCGCACGAAGCGCACGCCTTCGACATTCGCCAGCGTCTCGACGGCGTCGTTCAGGCCCGACTTCTGGTTGTTCGGCAGGTCGGTCTGGCTGGGATCGCCGGTGATGACCATGCGCGAGCCCTCGCCGAGACGCGTCAGGAACATGCGCATCTGCATCGGCGTCGTGTTCTGCGCCTCGTCGAGGATGACATAGCAATGCGCGAGCGTGCGGCCGCGCATGAAGGCAAGCGGCGCGATCTCGATCTCGCCGGACTCCATGCGATGCGCGATCTGCTCGGCCGGGATCATGTCGTGCAGCGCGTCGTAGAGCGGCCGCAGATAGGGATCGATCTTTTCCTTCATGTCGCCGGGCAGGAAACCCAGGCGCTCGCCCGCCTCGACGGCGGGGCGCGACAGCACGATGCGCTCGACCTTGCCAGCCAGCAGCAGCATGACCCCCATGGCGACGGCGAGATAGGTCTTGCCGCTGCCCGCGGGCCCCAACGCGAACACCATGTCGCGCTCACGGAGTGCGGCGAGATAGCCGCGCTGGCCCGGCGTGCGCGCCTGGATGGTGCGCTTGCGCGTGCGGATGCTCTCGGCGTCGCCGCCTTCCGGACCGCTCTTGGCAAAGCGCACGGCCGCGTCGATGTCGGCGCCCTCGATCGACAGGCCGCGCTTCAGCCGCTCGTAAAGACCAGAGATCGCCTTCTGCGCAACGGCGGCATCGTCGGGCGTGCCCGAGATCGCAAGCTGGTTGCCGCGCGCGCTCAACTGCACATTGGCGAGCTGCTCGATGCGCACCAGGTTACGATCGTGGTTGCCATAAAGGACAGCGACCAGCGCATTGTTGTCGAACGTCATCCGCCGGACATCGGCGGCGCGCGTGCCGGCGGCCTGGTCGCTCACGCGGCCACCTCGTAGGAACCGACGACGATCTCGCCCAGAAGGCTGTTGGCGTAGCCCTCGATCAGGCGAACGTCGACGATATGGCCGAACAGGCGCGGATCTCCCTGGGCATAGACCGATTGCAGCCACGGTGTCTTGCCCATGATCTGCCCGGGCTTGCGGCCCGCTTCGGCGAACAGCACCGGCACGGTGGTGCCGGCCTTCGACTCATTGAACTGGCGCGCCTGTTGGCCGACCAGCGCCTGGAGCGCGGCAAGCCGCGCCACCTTCACGTTCTCCGGCACCTGGTCGGTCAGCGCCGCACCGGGCGTGCCCGGCCGGCGGCTGTACCGGAAGGCGTAGGCCGAGGCGAAGCCCACCTGTTCGATCAGGCGCATCGTGTCGTCGAAATCGGCATCGCTTTCACCTGGAAAGCCAACGATGAAGTCGGACGACAACGCGAGGTCGAAGCGGGCGTTGCGCAAGCGGTCGACGATGCGGAGATAGAGATCGCGGTCGTGACGGCGGTTCATCGCGTCGAGGATGCGATCGGATCCCGACTGCACCGGCAAGTGCAGATAGGGCATGAGCTGCGGCACGTCGCCATGCGCGGCGATCAGATCGTCGTCCATATCGCGCGGATGGGAGGTCGTGTAGCGCAGGCGTGCCAGGCCATCGATCTCGCCGATCGCGCGGATCAGGCGCGCGAGCGACCAGGTCGAACCGTCAGGTCCCTCGCCGTGATAGGCGTTGACGTTCTGGCCGAGCAACGTGAGTTCGAGTGCGCCGGCTTCGATGAGCTGCCGCGCCTCGGCGAGCACGGCCGACACCGGCCGCGAATATTCCATACCGCGCGTATAGGGCACGACGCAGAAGGTGCAGAACTTGTCGCAGCCTTCCTGGATCGAGAGGAACGCTGAACCTGCACGAATGCCCTGCGGCGACGGCAGGTGATCGAACTTGCTCTCGGGCGGGAACTCGGTGTCGAGCACGCCGGCGCCCGGCGCGCGCTTGCCCGTGCCCGCGGCAGCCGACTTGCGCGCGACCTGCGCCAGCAGCTCGGGCAGCCGGTGATAGGCCTGCGATCCGACGACGATGTCGACGGCCGGCTGGCGGCGGATGATCTCCTCGCCCTCGGCCTGGGCGACGCAGCCGGCGACAGCGATGGTCAGGTCGCGGCCCTCGGCCCGGCGCTCGGTCTTGACGGCGCGAAGGCGGCCCAGCTCGGAATAGACCTTTTCCGATGCATGCTCGCGAATGTGGCAGGTGTTCAGCACGACCAGATCGGCCTGCTCCGGCCCTTCGGCCAGGGCATAGCCCAGCGGCCGCAGGACGTCGGCCATGCGGTCGGAATCGTAGACATTCATCTGGCAGCCATAGGTGCGGATGAACACGCGCTTGGGCTGCCCGTCGGTGCGGACGTCCTTCATCGGTCTCCGGTGCTGGAACGGGCGGTTTCTATCACCGCCGACCATATGGGTCGAGAGGGCAGGGTCGAGAGTCTCAGGGCTTCGGGCCGGTCGGCGCCGGCCCGGCCAGCGAAGGCAGCAGCTCCGGCCGGCCGGAATTTGCCGACTGCACGCCGGCCGAAACCTGGCGATGGCAGTATTCGGCGAGCTTCTTGCGATCGCCCAGGCGCTCGATATCGATCGGCGGGAAGAAGGTCACGACCGCCTGCGTCTCGCCGAGGCAGACCATCTGCCAGAGATGCGGCACCAGGTCGAGATCGCCGAACCAGGCGAACAGCGGCCGCCAGTAGCGGCCAAGCGGGATGCCATCGAGGCGCGTGTAGGAGATCGCCACCGGCTGCACGACGATGGGCCTGTCGTCGCGCCGCAGCTGCGCCACGCCGAACAGGGCGCTGCGGAACGGCAGCACGCGCGTGCCGTCGCTGCTGGTGCCCTCGGGGAACAGCATGAGATTGTCGCCGGTGTTCAGCCTTTGCATCATCGCGTCGCGGCTGCTGCTGGTCTTGTTCGAGCGCCGCTCGACGAAGATCGTGCGCTGCGCCTTGGCCAGCGTGCTGAAGAACGGCCACGTCGCCACCTCGGCCTTGGCAACGAAGCAGCCGGGGATGAGACCACCCAGCACCTCGATGTCGAGATAGGAGACGTGATTGCAGACGAAGAGCGTCGGCGTGACGGTCGAGCGCTCGCCGTTCACCTTCACCTTGATGCCGAGGATCAGGCAGACCGTCCGGTGATACATGACCGGCAGCCAGCGTATGACCGGCTTCACGCGGAACGCGAGCGCCAGCAGGTGGAACGGCAGCATCAGCAGCGTGAGCAGCAGATAGCTCAGCAGCCGAAATACGCCACGCAGGGGAGAACCGATCCACGTCGCAGCGCGAGGAGCCTCGATCTCGCTACTCACGCATTCCGCGTTCGTAGTGACGGATGTATTTCTCCGTCACCAACTCGGTCTTCACGATGATGAAGACGTCGGTCGTATTGAATTGGTGATCGATCACGGCGCCGTCGCCGACGAAACCACCGAGCCGCAGGTAGCCCTTGATCAGCGGCGGGACGCGCGCCATCGCCTTACGCGGGTCGTAGCTGCCGGGCTCGAGCATATCCATCTTCACGTAGCGGTGCGGCAGCGCGCGTACGCGTATTTCCGGCGGCGCAAGATGGTGATGGTACAGATAGGACAGCGCCTGCGCGTGCTGCGTCGGATCGATGCCCGGCATGCTGGCGCAACCGAACATCACCTGGATGTTGTAGTGGTAGGCGTAGAGCGCGATGCCGCGCCACAGCATCTGCATGGTCGCGGTGTTGCGCGCGTCCTTGGCAATGCAGGACCGGCCGAGTTCCAGGACCTCGGCCGGATAGTCGATCATCTTCTGGATGTCGTACTCGGCCGAAGAATAGAAGCGGCCCATCTTCGCCGCCGCCGGCCGGCGGATCAGACGATAGGTACCGACGATGCCTTCCGGTCCCTCGCCACGGCGACGGTCGAGCACCAGCAGGTGATCGCAGACCTGGTCGAACGGATCGAAGTCGCGGCCAAGCGCCATCATTTCAGGCGTGGCCTGCGCCGCCATTTCTTCATAGAAGACGCGAAAACGTAGAGCCTGTGCCGCTTCGATTTCCGCCGCTGTCTGGGCGAGGCGAACTTCGAAATCGCCTGCAACGACCTGCACGATCTCCCGATTGGAGACCGGCGGTCCAAGAAGCTCAGCTTCGCTGTCAACGCGGTCAATGCGCATGATTAATCCGCAAGGGGGCCGCCCCGATCATGGGCCCATTATCGGGTTGGCGCGAGGCACGTCCACTTATTTTTGGCGGTCGGGTTTCCCATCCAGGGGAACGCCATAAAGCTCCAGGCGATGGCCGACGAGTCTGTAGCCCGCCTTCTCGGCGATCTTCCGCTGCAGCTCCTCGATCTCGTCGTTGTGGAATTCCACAACCTTGCCGCTCTGGATATCGATCAGATGATCGTGGTGTTCGTCCGGCGTCTCCTCGTAGCGCGCCCGGCCATCGCCGAAATCGTGCTTGGCGAGAATACCCGCCTCTTCGAACAACCGCACCGTCCGGTACACCGTCGCGATGGAGATGTTGGGATCGATCGCCGTCGAGCGCCGATGCACGGCCTCGACGTCGGGATGATCCGACGCGTCCGACAGGACACGCGCGATCACGCGTCGCTGGTCGGTCATCTTGAGGCCGCGCTCTGCGCATAGGACTTCGAGTTTGGATTTCCTGTCGGGCATGCCGTCCTACCCTACACTGGCCGGCGACTTCGGTATAGTTGGACATGTTCTTACAGGCCGACCATGACATCGACATTACCGGCGAGGTCTGCCCCATGACCTTCGTCCGGACCAAGCTCCGACTCGAGCGCATGCAGCCCGGGGAAATCCTTGCCGTGCGCCTGCGCGGCGATGAGCCGTTGCGCAACGTCCCGCGGGCCGCCCGGGACGAAGGCCATACTATTCTGAGTATCGAGGCGGACGGCGATATCCACATCGTCACCATCCGCCGCCGCTGATCAGCTGAGAGTGAGACGCAGGATGAAGGCATCGGCGGCCGGCCGGCCCCGGCGCACATAGTAGCCGGCGCGACGTCCCACGACCTCGAAGCCCAGCGAGTCATAGAGCGCCCGGGCGCGAGGATTATCCGCACCGACTTCAAGGAATAGTGATCGCGCGCCGCCGCTCCGCGCCTTGTCCACAACCGCGCCGAGAAGCAGGCGGGCGGCGCCCCGGCGGCGATGACCGGGATCGACGGCAACGGTGAGCAGCTCGGCCTCGTCGGCCACGATACGGCAGATGGCCATGCCGATGTCGGATGTGGTTTCGGTCACGAGGAAGCCGGTGACACCGGGCGATGCCAACAGGCCGGCAATGTCCTGCCGTGTCCAACCAGGCTCGCCCATGGGCTCGAACGCCTCGCGATGGAGACGTGCCGCCCGGTCGAGGTCGACCGCGCGCAATGGATTGAGGACGAACCCTTCGCTCATCTGTTCGCCCCCGTCATTCAACAGTGCGACGCGCGCCGTCGGGGAGGGTGATGTTGACCCCGCGCAAATAGAGCGGTCGCGGCAGGCCTTCGGCCCGGTTCCGGGCGGACCATGTCTCGACGCCGTCCGCGAGGCCGAGGCGGCCCAACACGACCGGATCCGGCGGCCCCTCCTGCGCTGTTGCATCGACGCCGGCGGCGCGCAGCGACTGGGCGAGCGGCGCCACATCCTTGCCGACGATCAGGCAGCGATGGCCGGCGAGGCGCGTCGCGAGATCTTCGGCCGTCGCCGCGAAGGGCGCAGGATCGTCGCCAACCGCGCAGAACCAGTCGCCGAGCCTGGTGTCGACCGCAGCCACGACCAGCCGGCCATCCACTGGCGCTTGAGCGCGCAACACCGTGGTCGTGGGGATGCCGGCCAGGGGAATCCCCAGACCGACCGCCAGACCGCGCGCGGCGGACAATCCCACGCGCACGCCGGTGAAACTGCCGGGACCCGTCGTGACCGCGATCAGGTCGAGCTGAGTCCGCGCCACACCGGCCCGTTCCAGCGCGGACGCGATCGCCGGCAGGAGCCGCGCCGCCTGTTCGCGCCCCTCTTCGAACAGGGTCGCCAAGGAGACATCATCGCGCACGATCGCGACGCCCTGCCCGCTCACGGCGCAATCGAAGGCCAGGACCGTGCTCACAGGCGACCGCCGCGCCGGACACTGGCGTCGATCGAAAGGGCTGGGCATTGTGATGTCATGAAGCTCGACATTGTTCCTATCGCTCCGCCCGATTTCGACGTCGACGTGACGCTGGCTTATGCGACGGACGCAAATCTAACGGGGCAGCCGGTGTATCGGAACGCCGAATGCTGGCTGCATCGCGAGGCCGCAGACAAGCTTGCCGCCGCGATCGATCTCGCCCGGCCGCTCGGGTATCGGCTGCGCATCTTCGACGCGCTGCGGCCGGTCGAAGCGCAGTGGGCCCTGTGGAACGTCAATCCCGATCCGGAATTCATCGCCGATCCCCGTCGCGGCTCGCCGCATTCGCGCGGCGTCGCGGTCGATCTCAGCCTGCTCGATGCCGACGGGAACGAACTCGACATGGGCACCGGGTTCGACGCCTTCACGCCATTGTCCCACCATGGGCGTACCGACATCTCTGCCGAGGCCCAGCGCAACCGCCTGCTGCTGATGGGCCTGATGACGGCCGCCGGCTGGGACTTCTACCGCAATGAATGGTGGCACTATCAGCTGTTCGACGCGCGGCGCTATCCGCTGGTCGCCGATGTCGACCTGCCCCGTCCCATGATGTGACCGATGATGTAGTCGCGGGCTTCCTTAGAAACCCGACAGCTTCGCCTTGTCGAAGTCGCGCAGATCGTTCTCGCGCATGATCTGACGGACGAACTGCACGTAGCCCTGGCCGCGCTCCGAATAGCGCAGCAGCGAGCCGATCAGGCGAAAGCCGTCGGGATCCTCGCCGCGGTCGCGCATCGCCGCCCGCTCGTTGCGGAAGCCGGCATAGGCGGGATGGGTGTTGAGGTTGGCGACATAGGCGTCGGTCGCCTCGCCCACGTCGGTGAAGGGCTGCGGCATGCCGGCGCCCGGCTTCCAAGGCACCGAGACGTTGTGGCGGCCGACCGCCTGGATCTGGCCGTACAGGGCATTGCCGGTGCGCGCCGCGAACGAGGTGCCCCAGCCCGATTCGACGCCGCCCTGGGCGATCGCCATCGAGGGCGGGACGATGTCGACGCGCCGGATGAGCTCGTCGATCTTGTCGGGCGTCGTGTCGTAGCGGTCGGCGAGATCGTCGAGCCAGATGCGCTCGATGGCGGTCAGCATCTGCGGCGTCATGGAAAGCTTGTCGCGCAGATAGAGAAGCTGTTCGCGATCGGCGATGACACGCTGGTTGACCTCGAGGATCACCGGCAGCAGCGCCGTGATGAACAGCATCTTGCGCTCGTTGCCGTCCTTGTTGCCGAGATCGGCCGGAACGCGGTCGACCTTGTACGGCGGCACCGCCTCGCCTTGGCGGATATCGGTAAGCGTGTAGGAAACGTCACGGAAGAAACCCGCGAGTTCGTCGGCCGTGCGCGGGCTGATGGCGCGCACCTGGACCTGCCGGCGGACGGCATTGCCGGGCGCGGCGAAACGGCCATGGCCGCCGGACGAATCGCGCGTCGAACGGTTCACGACATCGTCGGGTTCGCTGAGTTCATGGCGTACGAAAGTGAGTGCGGCGGGCTCGGCATCCAGCACGAAGAGGCTGGCCTGATCGACTTCCTGGGCATTGGCGCTGCCCACGCCGAACGAAAGATAGGGAGCTGCATCGGTCGACGGCAGCGGCTTGTAGAGGACGACCCCTGTCGCCAGCACGGCCGCCCAAGCGGCCGGAAAAGCATATTGTCGCCCACGCTCGATCGCGGGCCGTAACGTCAACTGCATGCCACACTCTTCATTTAATTTGCGCGCGCAAACGACCTGTCGCCGCGGCCCTATAGGGCCGCGCACGCCATCCCAACGCTTACGCTTGAGCTAGAGCGGCCCTACTGGGCCGCCTGGACTTCAACGACTTCCGGCACGTAGTGCTTAAGAAGGTTCTCAATTCCCATCTTCAGCGTGGCCGTCGAACTCGGGCAGCCCGAGCAGGACCCCTGCATGTGCAGGTAGACGATGCCGTCGCGGAAATCGTGGAAGACGATGTCGCCGCCGTCCTGGGCCACAGCCGGCCGGACGCGGGTGTCGAGGAGTTCCTTGATCTGGGCAACGACCTCGTCGTCGTCGGCAGCGGCGGAAGCCGCCGCGCCCTCGTCGGCGATCACCGGATCGCCGGATGTGTAATGCTCCATGATGCCGCCGAGGATCGACGGCTTCATGATCTGCCAGTCCCGATCGGCCGTCTTGGTGACGGTCACGAAGTCGGAGCCGAAGAACACGCGCTCGACGCCCTCCACCGCAAACAGCCTCTTGGCAAGCGGTGACGGCGTGGCGGCCTCGACGTTGGCGAAATCCGCTGTCCCCTTCTCCATGACCACCCGGCCAGGAAGAAACTTCAGGGTCGACGGATTGGGCGTCTGCTCGGTCTGGATAAACAAACCTACCTCCGGTTCGAACGCTTCGCGGCGAGCCGCTTGGCGTCGCTCAGGCTGGGGATCAGGACGTCTGCATCCCCACTCGATGGCTTTGGACGTAGGAACCGGGAGCAAGTCGATCAAGATGATTCTTGAGTGACGGTGTATAAATATTATGGAATATTTACAGATTATTAATATTTATCAGTGATTTATTTTGCGAAATTCCCAACGCAACCTTTATGGTTCAATTGTACGCAAAGAGGCTGTCGGCGCGGATTGCCGCAGAAAGACCACCGGACTTTCCGCACGCATCACGAGATCGCATCGATCTCCGCTTCCGTGAGGGCGCCCGGAACGATCGTCAGCGGGATGCGAAGCTGCCCTCCGGACTTGCCGGTGAAAGCCGTCACCAACGGCCCCGGCCCCTCGCCGCCCGAGGCGCTGCCCAGCACCAGAACCGAGATCGAGCGGTCCTCGGTCAGGAGCTTGGCGAGCTCGTCGCGGCTCTTGCCCTCGCGGATATGGATGGACGGTGGCTGGCCGGTCATCGAGATCGCCACCTCGGCGTGCCGGGCGACGACCGCCTCGGCCTGCTGACGGGCTTCCTCGCGCATCAGCTCGACCACCGAGCCCCATTGCTGCCCTTCCGGCGGATCCATGACGTACAGCATCGCGACCCGTCCGCCGGTACGCTTGGCGCGCCGGCAGGCATAATGCAGCGCATTGCGCATCTCCGGGCTCTCGTCGACCACGACCAGGAAGACACGTTCGACGGGCCTGGGTTGCTCGTTCATCGCCCTCTCTCCCCTTCTTCTAGAGACGCCGCATGACGGCACCGCCCAGCCAGCCGACCAGCAGCGCCATCAGGACGGCGCCCAGCCCGTACAGGGCCCCCTCGTGCGCCGACCAGCCTGCGAGCTGGGCGCTGAATCCGACCTTGCCCACCGGCAGCGGCCGCGAGACGGCGGCGACGATCTTGCCGTCGCGCAGCAGATAGACCCGGATGTCGTACACCCCTTCCGGCAGCCGTGACGGGAAGGGCAGGTCGACGCGAAACAGCCGGCTGGCCTGCACCGTCACCTGGCCGATGGCGGCGGGGTAGAGACCCTCGCGCCGTTTCACCTCGACCAGACCGGCCCGGAACTTCGCAAGCTCCGCCGCGTCACGGGGTGTCGCCGGCTTGAGGCTCGACAGCCGGTCCTCGAGGGACAGGATCTCGCCGCCGGCGCCGCGGGCCAGCAGGCGCTGCAGCGGCTGGCTGGCGGCGATGGCGTAATAGGCCGGCACGTCGTCGAACGCCTGCCGTCCGGTATTGAGCCAGATTCCCAGGAATCGCTGCTTGCGCATCACCGTCTCGCGCGCGGGCGGGCCGGCCACCACGACCACGATCTCCCCGGGCGGGTCGAACATGCCGAACAGCAGGATGCTCTCGCCCTGGAAGGCCGAGGTGATCGACACGCGGGCGAGCGAGAGGTCGACGATCAGGTCGGGCGTGGTGGGCTCGGTCGGGACCGACGGCGGCACGGTGGCGTCGGGCGGCCCGCCGATGCTCGGCCCCGGCAGGCCTCCGGGCGCCGGCTCCAGGCGGGGCGTCTGCGCCATCGCGCCGGTCGCGCCGACGAGGAGCGCAAGGCAGGCGAGGAAACCAGGGATCCTCACGGCAGCACCTGGCGCGCGCCCAGCGAGTAGAGCGAACCGGGGGTGCGCAACAGCTCCGTCAGGAGCTCGGCCGCCACCGCCAGGATCAGGAGCGACATCAGGGCGCGCAGCGCCAGGCCCGGCAGCTTGGCCGCCAGCCTTGCCCCGATGGGTGCGCCCACGACTCCGCCCAGGATCAGCAGCAGCGCCAGGACGACGTCGACGGTGCCGTTGGTGGCGGCCTGCAGGAAAGTGACGTTGGCGGCCACGAACAGGATCTGGAAATTCGACGTGCCGATCACCACCGCCGTCGGCATGCCGAGCAGGTAGATCATCGCCGGCACCAGGACGAAGCCGCCGCCGACGCCCAGGATCGCCGACAGCACGCCGATGATGAAGCCCAGCCCGATCGGCAGCAGGGCGCTGATGTAGAGCTTCGACTTGTAGAAACGCAGCTTCCAGGGCAGCCGGTGCACGAGATAGTGGGTGTGCAGCTTGCCGCGCGGCGCGTCGGGATTGCGCCGGCGCCTGAAGTAGGTGCTGAGGCTCTCGAACAGCATCAGCAGGCCGATCGTCGACAGCATCACGACGTAGAGCACGGCGATCACGAAGTCGATCTGGCCGATCCGCTTCAGGTAGGTGAACAGCCAGACGCCGGCCGACGAACCCAGCATGCCGCCCGCCAGCAGGACCAGTCCCATGCGCAGGTCGACGTTGCCGCGGCGCCACTGCACCTGCAGCGAGGAGATCGAGTTGGCCACCACCTGGTTGGCCTGGCTGGCGACGGCGACGGCCGGCGGGATGCCGACGAAGATCAGCAGCGGCGTGGCGAGGAAGCCGCCGCCCACGCCGAACATGCCCGACAGGAGTCCCGCCGCGGCGCCGAGGCCCAGCAGCAGGAACACGTTCATCGATAGCTCGGCAATGGGGAGATAGATCTCCACGCCGTCGCCTACTTCAGCAGGATGTTGGTGATCTCGCGCAGCTGCGTGCGGGCGCGCAGCAGGTAGAAACCCTGCGCGAGCAGGTGGTTGGGAATCAGCAGCGCATCGGGATAGCCGTTCCAGACGATCCACGGATCGAGCTGGGCGGCGATGCGGAAGGTATCGACCGTGCCGTTCCAGGCGCTTGTGAGCTCACGGTCGCGGATCACGTTCTGAAAATCGGAACCGAGGTCGCGCAGCAGCAGGTAGTAGACGTAGAGGCGGCCCTTGTTGAAATAGAAGATGTCGTCGCACCTGGCGTCGAACAGGTCGCCGGCCTTCTCGATGACATGCTGGTCGATCGCCGCCGAGTCGGAGCCGAGATCGTTGGCGATGCGGTCGAGCAGCGCCTGGAGATTGTCGGCCCGCCGCTCGAACACCGCCTGCCCGGTGCCCAGCCGCTTGTTGTAGGCCAGCAGCCTGTCGCGGCCGGCGCGGTACTTCTGCGCCGAGGTCGTCGACGGCAGCAGCGAGACGCTGGGCTGCCACAGCCAGATATTGGGCTGTTCGTTCAGGAAACCGCGCGCCTGCTCGAGGTCGCGATCGGTCTGGCTCGAGCCGCGCGTGCGGCCGAGCTGGTCCATCAGCTCGGTGCTGAAGCGGCCCAGCGCCGACATGAGGCCGCGCTGGTAATTCGGCATGTTGTCGAGCAGGCCGGACGGCGTGAAGAACGGCATCATCGGCGTCCAGGTATGGACGTCGACCTCGCGGGTGACGAGATCGGCCATGGTGGCGACAGACTTGCTTTCGCCTGGTGCAACGCCGCGCGCCGTGAACTGCGGATCGTCGTCGATGTCCTCGGTCACCAGCGCGCCGACCGGATAGTAGAGAACGATCAGCAGGAGGGCGATCCGCCACGTCCATCGCCAGGCCGTGCGAGCGCCGGACGATGGGGCCGATGTCGATGCGGCGGACGTCGAACGGCCCGGGCGCCATCCCTTCACGCGGTCCCAGCTGCGCCGCCACCAGGAAGGCCTGGCCGACGAGGGTGCGCTGTAGTCCGGTTCGAATGTCATGGCACACCTTACCATTCGCCTCGTGACGAAATAGGGGCGCGGGCTGCTAGAGTGCAACGAATGTTTTCAATGGAGTGGGTGGAATGGCTCTCGATCCGGAATCCCAGCGGCTGATCGACCTGATGGCGGCGGCGAACCGACCGGCCTGGAACACGCTGAGCCCGCAAGCCGCCCGCGACCTGTATCTCTCGCTGCGGCCCGCTGGACAGGGACCGCGGCCCACCGATGTGACGGTCGTCGACCGCACGATTCCCGGCCCGGCCGGCGATCTGGCTGTCCGGATCTATCGCCCGGCATCGGCGCCTGCCGACGCAAAGCTCCCGGCGCTGGTCTATGCGCATGGCGGCGGCTGGGTGTTCGGCAATCTCGACAGCCACGACGTGCTCTGCGCCCAGCTCGCGATCGAGGCCGGCATCGCGGTGTTCCATGTCGACTATCGCCTCGCACCGGAGGCCCGCTTCCCCGGCGCCTTCGACGATGTCGTGGCCGCCCTGAAATGGGTCGCCGCCAATGGTGCCTCGGTCGGCATCGATCCGACGCGCCTCGCCATCGGCGGCGACAGCGCCGGCGGCAATCTCGCGGCCGCGGTCTCGATCTGGGCGCGCGACCAGGGCGGCCCGAGGCTGCGGATGCAGCTTCTCGCCTATCCGGTGACCGATGCCGTGGCCCGCACTGACTCGTACCGGCATTTCGAGGACGGCTACGGGCTGAACGCGGCGACCATGGAATGGTTCTTCGACCATTACACGCCCGACAGGGCGAACCGTGGCGACTGGCGCGTCTCGCCGCTGCGCGCGGCGTCGCTTGCCGGCCTGCCACCGGCCCTCGTGGTCACCGCCGGCTACGATCCGCTGCGCGACGAGGGCCGCGCCTATGCCTGGCGCCTGCAGAAGGAGGGCACGCAGGCCGACCTCGTCGAGTTCGGCGGCATGCTGCACGGGTTCCTGAGTTCGCCGATGCTGCTGCACGGCGCGCGGCGCGGGACGACCCTCTGTGCCGCGGCGCTGCGTGAAGCGCTGGTGCTGCGCGCCCAGTGACGACTGCCACTACTCGCGGCACCGCGCCGGTCGGCATGGCGCTGCCGGGACTGGTGATCGCCGTCTGCATGATCGGCGATACGCTGCTCTATGCCGTGCTGCCGCTCTATCATGAGGAGTTCGGCCTCTCGCTGGCGATGGTCGGCGTACTGCTGTCGCTCAACCGCTGGATCCGGCTGCTGGCCAATTCCGGCGTCGCCCATCTCGGCGAGCGCCTCGGTCCGCACGCACTGATGATCGCCGCCGCGTTGGGCGCGGCCCTCTCGACGGCCATCTATGGCCTGGTCGAGAATCCGACGGCGCAGATCCTGGCGCGCATCCTGTGGGGCATCTCCTACGCCTCGCTCAATCTCTCGACCCTGGCCTATGCCGTGAGCGATCGCGCCAATGCCGGCAAGCGGGTCGGCGCCAGCCGTGCCGCCATCGGCCTCGTGCAGGCGATGTCGCTGGTCGGCGGCGCGTGGATCGTGCTCGAGCTGGGTGCCCGGCTGGTGTTCCTGATCTATGGCGCCCTGACGCTGATCGCTTTCGCTGCCGCCATCGTCCTGCCGCGGCTGCCGGCCGAACCGGCGGCGAAGAAAGGCTTCAGGCTGCCTGTGCCCCATCGTCTCGAAGTCTGGGGCTTCGTCATGGGCTTCTCGGGCGACGGCGTCTTCCTGCTGACGCTCGCCTTCCTGATGAAGGACTCGATTACCTCCGTGGCCGCGGTGATGGCGACGGCGATGCTGCTGGCGCTGCGCTGGCTGGTCGAGGTCACGACCGGCCCGATCGGCGGCTGGATCGGCGACCGCTTCGGCGCGCGGCGCATTGCCATCGCGAATGCGGCGCTGCTGGTCGCCGGCTTCGTCCTGATCGCGGCCGACCACGAGCTCGTGGGCGCGCTGATGATCGTGATGACCCGCGGCATGTTCAACACGCTGATCCCGGTGCTGGTGATCGAGCGCGGCCACGGCACCGTCCTCTCCAGCCAGGCGAGCTACTCGACCTGGCGCGACTTCGGCGCCGCCGTCGGCCCCCTGACCGCCCCCTGGCTCTTCCTCAATGTCGCGCAAACGCCGCTCTACGCTGCGCTGGCCCTGGCCCTCGGCCTCAGCGGCTATTTCTGCCTCGTGAGACGCTGAAGCCCCAAACTGCTTCCAATATACTTGCATATGGAAATATATCAGCCCATATAAGGCGGATGAGCACTCCCTCTTTCGCCGCCACCCTGAACCTGCTCCGCGCCAACGCGCGCCTTGAGGAGCGCTTTGCCAATGAACTTGGCTCCGTGCACGGGCTCGCCCTCAAGGAGGTGTTGCTGCTGATGCACCTCGAGCGGGCGCCCCTGAAGCGGCTGAGCCGCGTGGACCTCGCCAAGCGCCTGCATGTCAGCCCCTCGACGGTGACGCGCATGACCAGCCCGCTGGAGAAGCTGGGCTGCCTCGGCCGCGAGGCCGATCCACGCGACGCCCGCCTCGCCTATGTCGTGCTGACCGAAGCCGGCCAGCGCCTGGTCGGCGAGGCAAGGGCGACGCTGGAGCGCATGGCCGCCGACCTGTTCCGCGACCGCTGGGCCAAGTCCGAGATCTCGACGCTGGCCGACCTTTTAGGCCGCCTCACCGCCGGCCAGCCGGGAGACTTGGCGTGATCCATCTCATCTGCGGCTCGACCGGCGCCGGCAAGACGACCTATGCGACCAAGCTGCGTCAGCAGCTTGGCGCGCTGCACCTGTCGATCGACGACTGGATGGTGACGCTGTTCGCGCCCGACAAACCAGCACAGCCGAGCTGGCCGTGGATCGAGGAGCGCGTGCTGCGCTGCGAGCGGCAGATCCTCGCGATCGCGCTCGATCTCGCCCGCACCGGCATGCCCTCGATCCTCGACCTCGGCCTTCAGCGTGTCGAGCAACGCCGGCGTGTCACCGAGCAGGCGGCAAACGCCGGCATCGCCGTGCGCCTACACTTCCTCGACATAGACGCCACGGAACGCTGGCGCAGAGTCGAGCAACGCAACGAACAGCAGGGCGAAACCTTCCGCGTGAAAGTCACGCGCCCGATGTTCGATTTCATCGAAACGATCTGGCAGCCGCCGACCGACGATGAAATGTCGATCCTCGATGGTGTGCGGATCGCAGCTTGAGACCCATAGCAAACAAGGATCCCTCGCTACGCTCGGGATGACACCGGCTTCCGCATCGACGCAGAGCGCCAATCACAACAACAGTGTCATCCCGAGCGTAGCGAGGGATCCTTCGCTTGGCCTTAGCGGAACACATCCTTGCGGTGACGCACCTCGGCGAAGACCGAGACCGGATCGCCACCGACGAGGCCGACTGCGGCCTGCACAGCCGGGACGTCGACGCGCAGGAAGGGGTTGGTGGCCTTCTCCTCGCCGAGCAGCGAGGGGACCGTCGCCTCGCCCTTGGCGCGCGCCGCGTCGATCGCGGCCGAGCGCGCCTTGAGCTGCTGGTTGCCGGTCTCGACGGTCAAGGCGAAGCGGGCGTTCGACTGCGTGTACTCGTGGGCGCAGTAGACGCGCATGTCGTCGGGCAGCGCGCGCAGGCGGCTGAGCGACGTCCAGAACTGCTGCGGCGTGCCCTCGAACATGCGGCCGCAGCCCAGCGCGAACAGCGTGTCGCCGCAGAACAGCGCCTTCTGGTCGCGGAACGCATAGGCGATGTGGCCGCTGGTGTGGCCCGGCACGAAGAAGATCTCGGCCTCGGCCTCGCCGAACCGGTAGCGGTCGCCATCGTCGACCTCGACGTCGATGCCGGGGATGCGGGCGCGGTCCTGGCGCAGGCCGACGATGATGCAGCCGGTCGCCTTCTTGATCTCCAGGTTGCCCCCCACATGGTCGCCATGGTGATGGGTGTTGAGGATATGGGTGATCTTCCAGCGGCGCTTTTCGGCCTCCGCGAGGACCGGGCCGGCCACGGCGGGGTCGACGACACCGACGGCGCCGCTCTGCGGCTCGCGCATCAACCACACGTAATTGTCGTTGAGGACCGGGATACGGACGATGTCTAGTGTTGTGCTCATGATGCAAGGCTAGCAGAGCTGACTTGCGCCGGCCATGGCCCGTCCGGCGGGCTTTCTGCTACACTCACGAGCATGTGGAGCGACGTCCTCGACCTTGAGGAATTCTATGGCAGCACGCTGGGCCAGATGACCCGGCGGCTCCTGCGCGCCCGCCTGCGCGAGATCTGGCCGAACGTGCGCGGCGAGACGGTCCTGGGGCTGGGCTACGCGCAACCGCTGCTGCGCCCCTTCATGGAGGAGGCCGGACGGACGCTCGCCTTCATGCCCGCCCAGCAGGGCGTTACGCGCTGGCCACGCGAGGGCCGCAACCTCGCGACCCTGGTCGACGAACTCGACCTGCCCCTGCCCGACCGCTCGGTCGACCGCGTCGTGCTGGTCCATGCCGTCGAATGCACCGAGCAGCTGCGCCCGATGCTGCGCGAGATCTGGCGCGTGATGGCCGACGGCGGCCGCATGGTCGTCGTGGCGCCGACCCGTACCGGCTTCTGGTCGCAGGTCGACCGCTCACCCTTCTATCAGGGCCATCCCTATTCGACCGGCCAGCTCAACGCGCTGCTGCGCGCCAACATGTTCGCGCCGCTGCGCCAGACGCGCGCGCTCTACATGCCGCCGACGCGCTCGCGGCTGATGATGCGGATGGCGCCGACCATCGAGCGTTTCGGTCAGCGCTGGCTCGGCCGCTTCGGCGGCGTCAACGTCATCGAATCCGGCAAGCAGCTCTACGCCGGCATTGCCGAACGCAGCCAGCCGCAGGCGGTCGCCGCCGCACGGCCCAAGCTGCGGGTCGCCAGTTCGCGTGACACCCCGCAAGTCGCCGGGGCCGCGCGCAACGCCGAGGATGGCGAAAAGCCCACCTCCTGAATTTCCAAGAAGAAAGAACGACATGGCATTTTCTCCGCGCGTCATCGCGCTGCTGGGTTTTGGCGAGGCGGGATCGGCCATCGCGCGTGGTCTTGCGAGCGAAAGCGGCTGGCGCGGCCCCTCGAAGCCCGGTGACAACGCCCCGCGCCGCGTCATCGCCATCGACACCGCCCTCGACAAGGACCCGCGCGGCACGGCGCTGGGCAAGGCCGCGCGCGGCCTCGATATCGCGATCGCCGACAGCTACACCGAGGCGCTTAGCGAAGCCGATCTCGTGATCTGCGCCGTGCAGGGCGAGCATGCGCTCTCGGCCGCAAAGTCCGCCGCGCCGCTCCTGAAGAAGGGCGCGCACTATCTCGACCTCTGCACCGTCACCGGCAGGATGTCGGACGAGGACCGCGCCGAGATCGAGAAGGGCGCCGGCCGCTATGTCGACATCGCCGTCATGGGCGGCTTCTTCAAGCAGGGCATCAAGGCGCCGATGCTGGTGGCGGGCGAAGACGCCGCCGACGCGGTCACCTGGATGAACGCCAACGGCTTCGTCGCGACGTTGCTGGGGCCGAAGCCCGGCAGCGCCTCTTCGGTGAAGATGCTGCGCAGCACGCTGGTCAAGGGCATCGAGGCGCTGGGCGTCGAGGCGCTGGTCACCGCGCAACGCCAGGGCATTCTCGACGAAGTCCTGGGCTGCCTCGGCGACGCCGATTCGATGGGTCTCAGCGGCTTCATCACCATGCTGGTGCAGACGCATGTCGTGCATGCGCATCGCCGCTGGGAAGAGATGGGCCTGGTCGCCCAGACCTTGCGCGAGACCGGCGTCGATCCGCTGATGACCGAAGCGATCGAGAAGAGCCATCGCCGCACCGTCGATGCGCACATCGCACCGGCCGACGGCCAGGTGCCGAGTCTCGAGGATGCGCTGAAGATCCTCTCGGAGAAGGTGATCCGTGGCGGGTGAAGTTTTCGACCGGCTGGTGACGCTTCTCACCGACGCCAAGGCCAACTTCCGCGTCATCGAACACGCCCACGAAGGCAAGTCGGAAGCGATCAGCGCCATTCGCGGCAATCGTCCCGACCAGGCCGCCAAGGCCATGGTGCTGGACGTTCGCGGCGGTGGCGGCGGCAAGCGTCATGTGCTCGCCATCCTGCCGGGCAGCCGCAAGCTCGACTTCGCCGCCGTCGCCACGCTCTTCGAGGCGCGCAAATGCGGCTTCGCCTCGCCCGACACGGCGCAGCAACTGACCGGCTGCGTCATGGGCGCAGTGCCGCCGTTTGCGCTCGATCCTGCAATCTCGATCGTGGTGGAAGAGGACCTGCTGGCAAACGAGACGCTGTTCTTCAATGCCGGCCGCCTCGACCGTTCGATGGAACTCGACACCAAGGACTGGCTGGCCATCGCCAGGCCGCGCCTCGCCCGGATCGCGACGCGTGACTGAGGTGTGGACCTTCGGCCCTGTCACCGAGGCCGACTTCGAACCCTTGCTGGCCGTTCGCACCGACGTGATGCGCGAGCATCTCGAACGAGTCGGCCGCTACACGCCCGAGCGATCGCGTAAGATGTTCCGAGGCCACTTCGACGAACCCGGGATGCGCCTGATCCTGCTGGCCGACAAGCGCGTGGGCTGCGTCGGCTTTCGCAAGCACGACCACGAGATCAAGATCGACTCGTTCTATCTCGACCGCCGCCTGCACGGCTCCGGCCTCGGCACGACGATCCTGAAGGCGCTGCTGTCCGAAGCCGACGAGACCGGCCTGCCCGTGAGACTCGAAGTGCTGACCGGCAGCAAGGCCGACCGGCTCTATCTCCGGCATGGCTTCGTGAAGCTCAGGGAAGACGAGATCGAAGGCTTCTACGAGCGGCCGGCATCATCATAGGAGCGCGCCACTCCAGTGGCGCAATCATGATCATGAGCGCCACTGGAGTGGCGCGCTCCATTGATCAATCCCGTCTCAACATGAACACCGCCTGCTCGCCGATCACGTTGGCGAGCAGCGGCGGCAAGTTGATGCGGCGGCTCTTGCTGTTGAGCACGATGGCGCGCTCGATACGCACGCCCATGGTGCGGCACAGCGCGCGGAAATCGTCGATGCTGCAGAGATGGATGTTGGGCGTGTCGTACCACTTGTAGGGCAGCGACGCGGTCTCGGGCATGCGGCCACCGAACACCAGCCGCAGCCTCACCTGCCAGTGGGCGAAGTTGGGGAAGGAGACGATGGCGCGCTTGCCGACGCGCAGCATCTGCTCCAGCACCCGGCGCGGCTCGCGCGTGGCCTGCAGGGTCTGGCTCAGGATCACATAGTCGAAGGCGGCGTCGGGATAGTCGCGCAGGTCGGTGTCGGCGTCGCCCTGCACCACCGACAGGCCGTTGGCGACGCAGGCATTCACGCCGGCCTGGCTGAGCTCCATGCCACGCGCATCGACCCTCTTGCCGTTCATCAGGTGGGCCAGCAGCGCACCGTCGCCGCAGCCGACGTCGAGCGCGCGCGTGTTGGGCTCCACCATGTCGGCGATGAGCTGCAGGTCGACGCGGATCGGGGCGTTCATCGCGTCGCACTCCCGAGGCCGCGCACCGTGGCGGCCCCCTGCAGGAAGCCGGAGAGGGTGCGGAACATCTCCGGCTCGTCGAGCAGGAAGGCGTCGTGGCCCTTGTCGCTGTCGACCTCGACGAACGACACGTTGGCCGCGACGGCGTTCAGCGCCTGCACGACCGCGCGGCTCTCGCGCGTCGGGAACAGCCAGTCGCTGGTGAAGGACATCAGGCAGAAGCGCGTCGCCGTGCCCTTGAAGGCATTGGCCAGCACGTCGCCATGCGCTCCCGCGAGGTCGAAATAGTCCATCGCGCGCGTGATGTAGAGATAGGAGTTGGCGTCGAAGCGGTCGACGAAGGTCGAACCCTGGTGGCGCAGATAGCTCTCGACCTGGAAATCGGCGTCGAAGCCGAAGCCCAGCGCATCGCGGTTCTGCAGGGCGCGGCCGAACTTGCGCTGCAGCGCCTGCTCCGAGAGATAGGTGATGTGCGCGGTCATGCGGGCCACCGCGAGGCCGCGTGCCGGGTTGGTCTGGGACAGCCGATAGTCGCCGCCCTTCCATTCCGGATCGGCCATGATGGCCTGGCGCCCGACCTCGTGGAACGCGATGTTCTGCGCCGAATGGTGCGCGGCGCAGGCGATCGGCACGGCCGAGAAAACGCGCTTCGGGTACGCCGCCGCCCACTGCAGCACCTGCATGCCGCCCATCGAGCCGCCGATGACGCAGAACAGGTCGGGAATGCCGAGATGGTCGAGCAGCGCCGCCTGCACCCGCACCATGTCGCCGATGGTCACGACCGGGAAGCGCAGGTTCCAGGGCTGGCCGGTCGCGGGATCGTGGGCCTGCGGACCGGTCGTGCCCATGCAATGGCCGAGCACGTTGATGCAGATGATGAAATAGCGCTCGGGGTCGAGCACCTTGCCCGTGCCGATCAGGCTCTCCCACCAGCCGTCCTTGCCGGTGACGGGATGGCGGTCGGCGACGAACTGGTCGCAGGTCAGGGGATGGCAGACCAGGATGGCGTTCGACTTGTCGGCGTTCAGCGTGCCGTAGGTCTGGTAGGCCACCCGGTAGGGGCCGAGTTCGACGCCGCAATCGAGGCGCAGCGGCCGGTCCACGCCCAGGATCGCGTGGCGGCACTGGGCGAGCGCCTTGCGTTCGGCATCGGTGAGGTCGTCCAGCACAGTCCTCTCCAGACAAATCGCCAACGAAAAAGCCCCCGACCGGAAGGGCGGGGGCTTTTTCGAGCACTCCGACCTTTTAGCGATGTTTAACGTGGTCGCAAGCCGGTCGGCCCAAATTCCACGGAGAGGTGTCTATACGGTTGTGGGCGCCGGGAGGCAAGCCTCTTGCGGCTTGTTTGCCTTTACGCGGGCAGTACGAACGTAGTATCGCCGCTGCGCACAGGAAAAAACGGCCTAATGGACGCTCCCAGTCTCGACAGCTTGCGGCAGGAAATCGACGCCATCGACACGGACCTGCACGGCCTGATCCGCCGCCGCGCGGAGGTCGTCGGGCATATCTCCGCAGCCAAGCCTGCGGGCGGTCTTGCCTTGCGTCCGGGTCGTGAAGCGCAGGTCCTGCGCAAGCGGCTGGCGACGCATGACGGCCGGTTCCCGTCGGGCGCCGTCTATCGCATGTGGCGTGAAATGATGAGCGCCTTCACGCTGATCCAGACACCGGGCCTCAAGATCGCGATCTGCCGTCCCGATGACCAGCCCGGCTACTGGGACCTCGCGCGCGATCACTTCGGCTGCCAGATCCCCTTCGTCGCCCATGACACGCCGGCCGGCGTGCTGGCGGCGGTGCGGGCCAGCACGACGACAATTGGTGTCGTGCCCGCCCCGCTCGAAGCCGATTCGGCACCCTGGTGGCCGCTGCTCGCCGGCAAGGATACGACCCTGCCGACCGTCGTGGCCCGTCTTCCGTTCCTGGCCATGCCGAATGCCCGTGCGCGCGGCATCTCGGCCTTCGTGCTGGCCCGTATCGATGCCGAGCCGAGTGGCGCGGATCGCGCCATGGTCGCCATCGAGGCGAAGAACGGTCTCAGCCGCGACCGCATCGCCGCCGCGCTGGCCAAGGCCGGCCTGCCCGCCTTCACCTCGGCGCTGGACCAGGTCGTGGCCGGGGTGCATCACTATCTCGTCGAGGTGCCGGGCGTGATCGCCGATGAAGATCCGCGCCTGCGCGAACTCGAAGCAGCCTTGGGACTGGAAAAAGGCTGCGCGGCGGCCATCGGCGCCTATGCCGTGCCGATCGACGCCAAGCCGTGATCTGAACTTTCACAGGAGACTGGCATGAGCGCGCTCACCCCGCGTCCGGGCATCATGAAGATCGCGCCCTATGTGCCGGGCAAGGACTCGATCGACGGCAAGGAGACGATCGCCAAGCTCTCGTCCAATGAGGGCGCGCTGGGCCCGTCGCCCAAGGCGATGGCGGCCTATGCCAAGGCGGCGGCCGAGCTGCACCGCTATCCCGACGGCGACACCGGGGCGCTGCGCAAGGCGATCGGCCGCCACTACGGCCTCGATCCGGCGCGCATCGTCTGCGGCGCGGGCTCCGACGAGATCCTGAACCTGCTGGTCCGCGCCTACTGCGGCCCGGGCGACGAGCTGGTCTACAGCCAGTACGGCTTCCTGATGTACGCGATCAACGCGCTGGGCGTCGGCGCGACGCCGGTCGCGGCGCCGGCCAAGGATTACGGCAGCGACATCGATGCGCTGCTGGCCGCGGTGACGGACAAGACGCGCATCGTCTGCCTCGCCAACCCGAACAACCCGACCGGCACCTACGTCTCCAAGGACGACGTGCGCCGCCTGCATGCCGGCCTGCCGAAGAACGTGCTGCTGATCATCGACTCGGCCTATGCCGAGTATGTCAGCAAGAACGACTACGAGTCGGGCGTCGAGTTGGTCGACCAGGCCGAGAACGTGGTGATGACCCGCACCTTCTCGAAGATCTACGGGCTGGGCGGCCTGCGGCTCGGCTGGATGTACGGGCCGGCCGGGATCGTCGACGTGATGAGCCGGCTGCGCCAGCCGTTCAACGTCAATCTGCCGGCGCAGATCGCGGGCATCGCGGCGCTCGAGGACATCGCCCATACCGACGCCAGCCGCACCAACAACGATATCTGGGTGCCGTGGCTCAGCGCTGAACTGACCAAGCTCGGCCTCGCGCCGGTGCCGAGCGTCGGCAACTTCGTGCTGGTGGGCTTCGGCTCGAAGGACCGAGCGATGGCCGCCAACGACTGGCTGATGAACGACGGCCTGATTCCGCGCCTGGTCGCGGGCTACGGCCTGCCCGAGCATCTGCGCATCACCGTCGGCACCGAGGCCGAGGTGAAGGCGGTGCAGGCCTCGCTGGCCCGCTTCGTGGCGGCAGGCAAATGAGCGAGCCCCTGTTCAACAAGATCGCACTGATCGGCATCGGCCTGATCGGCGGCTCGATCGCGCTGGAGGCGCGCAAGCGCGGCCTCGCCAAGCACATCGTCGCGGCGACGCGCAGTGCCGAGACCGCCGCCCTCGCCAACAAGCTCAAGCTCACCGACCATTGCGGCACGGATCTCGCGGACGCCTGCAAGGACGCCGACCTGGTGATCGTCTGCACGCCGGTCGGTGCCTGCGGACCGGCGACGAAGACCATCGCGTCGAGCCTGAAGCCCGGCTGCATCGTGTCGGACGTCGGCTCGGTGAAGCAGACCGTGATCGCCGACATGCTGCCGCACATCCCCGAGGGCGTGCATTTCGTGCCGGCCCATCCGGTGGCCGGCACCGAGAATTCAGGCCCCGAGGCCGCGCTGCTCGACCTGTTCGAGGGCCGCTGGTGCATCCTGACGCCGCTGCCCGACAGCGACGCCGCGGCCGTCGCCAAGCTCGAAGCCTTCTGGAAGGGGCTGGGCAGCCAGGTCGAGCGCATCGATGCCAAGGATCACGACCGCATCCTGGCGATCACCTCGCACCTGCCGCACCTGATCGCCTACACGATCGTCGGTACGGCCGACGATCTCGGCGGTCATCTCAACAGCGAGATCCTGAAGTTCGCCGCCGGCGGCTTCCGCGACTTCACGCGCATCGCGGCGTCCGATCCGACGATGTGGCGCGACGTGTTCATGAACAATCGCGAGGCCGTGCTCGAAGTGCTGCAGCGCTTCCAGGAGGATCTCTTCTACCTGCAGCGCGCGATCCGCTGGGGCGAGGGCGACAAGCTGTTCGACCTGTTCACGCGCACCCGCGAAATCCGCCGCGCCCTGATCCATCTCCACCAGGCCTAACGGCTTGAGCGCCAAGCCAAGGTGGGTTTTCGGCTACGGCTCCTTGATGTGGAATCCGGGCTTCGCGACGCCGGAGACGCAGGCCGCGCGGCTGCAGGGCTGGCACCGCGCCTTCTGCATCTATTCGGAGCATTATCGCGGCACACCGCAGAAGCCGGGCCTGATCCTGGGACTGTTGCCGGGCGGATCGTGCCGCGGCCTGGCACACCGGCTGCCGGCCGCCACCTATGACGAGGTGCGCCGCTACCTGATCCATCGCGAGATCGACAATGACGGGGTCTACGAGGAGACGGTGCGGCCGATCCATCTTGATGATGGGCGCACCGTGCCGGCGCTGGTCTATCTCGCCGACCGCTCGCACCGGCAGTTCGCCGGCAAGCTGCCGGCGGACGAAGCGTTAAGACTGATCCGCCAGGGCCATGGCGCCACCGGCAGCAGCCTCGAGTATGTGCAGAACACGGTCACCCATCTCGGCGAGCTCGGTCTCAGAGACCGCTCGCTCGAGATGCTGGCCCACACCGCCGCAGGCGGTGCAGCGCCTCGTGCCGCTAGCGGCGCGCGGCCTCGGTCGCGAACACCGACTTCACGACGAAGCTGAGTTCCTCGCGCGACTGCTCGACCGACAGGCCGAGACGCTGGCGCAGGACGACCCAGCTTTCCGGCGCGATGGCCAGGGCCAGCGCCGTCAGCGTCCGCTGGCGCGACTCCGCCGGCAGCGCGCCCAACTCGGGAGCGAAGGCCTGCGAGAGCTGCGCGGTGTTGGCGCTGTAGATCTGCGAGATCATGTCGGCGGCTTCCGGCGAGCGGCGCTGCAGCGTCTCGACGAAGGTCCACATCGGACGGAGCTGCTCGTAGCGGTCGGCGCACTGGTTGATCATGTTGGCGATACGCTGCTCGGTCGGCCCGACGGCCGCGATCTCCGGCGCCTCGCCGACCAAAGCGGCCAGGACGCGGCCGAGGACGGCGACGTACAGCTCGGCGGTGTCGGCGAAGTGCTGGAATACCGTGCGCGCGGAGACGCCCGCCATCTGGGCGATGTCGCGGACGATCGGCGCAACCTGGCCCGCCGTGGCGAGGGCGAGCGCCGACGCGACGATCGATTCGCGCGTGCGGGCGACGCGGTCACCGCGGCCGGCCGTCTGGAGCTGTTTGTTGTGCAGGGTCTGAATGTCCATTAACTGACTCCCGGCGAGTGTGTTGCCGCCCGGTCGGCAACCGTGGCGATATTAGCGATCTGGGATGCAAATCACTATATATGAAGCTACTAGTGCATCGTCATTTCAAGTGCTGCGATGCGCTATAAGGGCGCTATCGACGTAAGTTTCGCGTAAGCCGACGGTGCCCCGATGTCCGAGAAAAACTTTGCTCCCGCCTCTCTCGCCGCCCAGGCGATGGGGTGGGTCGACCCGATCACCCGGGCCGTGGTGCCGCCCATCCACATGGCCAGCACCTATCTGCGCGACGAGGATAATGCCTACAGTTCGGGGCGCATCTATGCGCGTTCGGACAATCCCACGTTCGACCATGCCGAGGCAACGCTGACGGCGCTGGAAGGCGGCGCCAAGTCGCTGATCTTTTCCTCGGGCATGAGTGCCGCGACCGCCTGCTTCCTGGCCCTCGCGCCGGGTGACCATGTCGTGACCTCCAAGGTCATGTACTGGGCGCTGCGCAACTGGCTGATGACCTTCGCCACGCACTGGGGCCTCAAGGTCGAGTTCGTCGACACCGACAAGACCGACCAGGTGGCGGCAGCCGTGAAGCCTGGCGTCACCAAGCTGGTCTGGATCGAGACGCCGGCCAATCCGACCTGGAGCGTGTCCGACATCGCAGCCATCGCCGAGATCGCGCACAAGGCCGGCGCCTTGCTGGGCGTCGACTCGACGGTGGCGACACCGGTGCTGACGCGGCCCATCGAGCACGGCGCCGACATCGTGATGCATTCGGCGACCAAGTACCTCAACGGACACTCCGACATCATCGCCGGCGCGCTGACGGGCGCGCGCGACGATGCCTACTGGGCGAAGCTGCGCGCCATCCGCTCGCAGCTCGGCACCATCCTCGGCCAGACCGAGGCGTGGCTGCTGATGCGCGGCATGCGCACCCTGTTCCCGCGCGTCGCCTGGGCCTGCAAGTCGGCGCAGGGTCTCGCCGAGAAGTTCGCCGAGCATCCGATGATCGAACAGGTCCTCTATCCCGGCCTGCCCTCCTTCGCCGGCCATGCGGCGGCGGCGAAGCAGATGAGCGGCGGCTTCGGCGGCATGCTGTCAGTCCGCGTGAAGGGCGGCGAGCGTGCCGCCATCGCCACGGCCGCGCGCGTCGGCCTGTGGAAGCGCGCCACGTCGCTGGGCGGCGTCGAGAGCCTGATCGAGCACCGCGCCAGCATCGAGGGCCCGGGCACGCCCTGCCCGCCCGACCTGCTGCGGCTCTCCGTGGGCGTCGAGGAAAGCAGCGACCTGTTCGACGATCTCGACCAGGCGCTGAAGCGCGCGCACAACGCCTGATCCGCCTCATTGGAGCGCGCAACTCCAGTTGCGCTCATGCCTTGCTCGCCGACCAGCTTGAGCGCAACTGGAGTTGCGCGCTCCCTTGATCGTCCCTCGGACGACTACGCCGACGCTCCAAACACCGAACCAAGCCCCGCGCCGATGCGCTCGTTCATCATCTCGATCGAGCCGTCGGTGTAGGCCGCGATCTTGGCACCCGCGAGGTGGCGGGCCAGCGGATAGTCGGCGCGCAGGCCGTTGGCGCCCATCGCCTGGATGCAGTCGGCGATGCGCTGCACGGCCATGTCGGTCGCGAACTTCTTGGCATAGGCCGCCGGCATGACGGCATCGGCGCCTTCGTCGATCAGGCGCGCGGCGCGATAGGTAAGGAGGCGTGCCGCCTCGAGATCGGTCGCGGCATCCACGAGCTTCCAGCGCACGCCCTGATGCTCGATCACCGGCTGGCCGAAGGTCTTGCGCTGCTGCGTGTAGCGCACCGCCGTCTCCAGCGAGGCCTGCAGCATGCCGCAGCACAAGGCCGCGACATAGGCGCGGGCGCCGTTGATGCCGGCGAGTGCGGCCTTGAAGGCCTTGCCCGGCGGATGCAGCACCGCCTCGTCGGGCGCGAAATAGTCGACCAGCCGGAAGCCGCCGACGCCGATCGCGTGGCCGCCATGCAGCTCGAACGGCTTCTCGCGATGGAAGCCCGGCCGCTCCGCCTCGATTGCGAGGCAGATGATGCCGCGATAGCCCTGCGACCTGTCGGTCTGCGCATAGGCAACGGAAAGACCCGCGACCGCGGCGTTGGTGATCCACGCCTTGGCGCCGTTCACCTTCCAGCCGCCGTCGACGCGCACGGCTTCCATCTCCAGTCCGCCGAAGTCGCTGCCGACGCCAGGCTCGCTCAAGCCGGCACAGCCAATCAGCTCGCCGGTCAGCATGCGCGGCAGCAGGCGCGCGACATGGGCCGGCTGGCCGTCGCGCGCGAAGCGCGCGCAGGCATTGTGATGGTTGATCAGGGCAAAGGCGAAAGCGAAGTCGTGCCGCGCGATCTCCTCGAAGGCGCGCAGCTTGCAGGAGAAGGACAGGCCCTGCCCGCCATGCTTCTTCGCCAGCTCGATCGTGTTGAGGCCGATGGCGCAGGCCGCCTTGATCGCCTCCAGCGGATAGCGGCGCTCCCATTCCCAGCGCGCGGCGTTGGGTGCCACATGTTCTTCGGCGAAAGCCTTGGCGCGCGCGACGACGGCGCGCTCTTCGAGCGTGAGGACTTCATCGAGCATCTTCTTGAGATACACGATTGGACCTCGGGCGCAACCGCGGGCTAGAATGACGTCAATGCGGGTGTAGCTCAGGGGTAGAGCGTCGGCTTCCCAAGCCGTAGGTCGCGGGTTCGAATCCCGTCGCCCGCTCCATAATTCTTCGGGCAGGAACGTCGAGATGGATGGGATGGCACCGGCGCCCGTCGCGGCCAGCGGCGACTTTGCGGCCGACGTGGCCGCCTTCTCAAGCTACTGGCGCGACGCTGCCGAACGACTCTCGCGATTGCCGGCCAAGCCGAACCGCGATGCCGCTGCCTACGACCAAGCCGAAGCATTGAAGCAAGCGGCGCGCGAAGCCCGCTTCGCTTTCCTGCGCCAACACGCCCGCCCGCTCTACGACAAGCTGACCGACAACCGGCGCAAATTCGTGCGGATCGAGCGGCTGGTCTACGACGCGGCCGCGCTCGTGCCCGGTCTTGCCCCGACGCAAGTCGAGGTCGCCGCTGAAGCCGAGTTGCGCCAGTCCGAGAAGGACGGCGTCGAGATCGACCAGGGCATCCTGTTCAACCAGTTCCTCGCCGAGCCCGAGTGCGGCCTGCACCTCTGCCACACCATGCTGCTGCCGCGTGAAGAGTCGGCGGACGCGTTGGCGAAGTTCCAGCGCGACGGAACGCTCGACCTCGGCTACGCCAAGGTCGAGCGCCAGGGCAAGGCGGCGGTGCTGCTTCTCTCCAATCGCCGCTTCCTCAACTCGGAAGACAATGCGACCCAGGCCGCGACGGAGATCGGCGCCGATGTCTGCATCCTCGACCGGCAGAGCGAGGTCGCGGTGCTGCGCGGCGACGTCGTACCGGAGGGCAAGTATGCCGGCCGCCGCGTCTACAATGCCGGCATCAACCTCACGCACCTCTACTACGGCAAGATCCCGTTCCTGTGGTTCCTGATCCGCGACATGGGCTTCGTGAACAAGATGTTCCGCGGCCTCGCCCGTCCGGACGTCGCGCCCGACGAGGTCGCGGGCGATTCGATCGAGAAGCTCTGGATCTCGGCGGTCGAGACCTTCGCCATCGGCGGCGGCTGCCAGATCCTGCTGGCGACCGACTTCAACATCGCCGGCCGCGACGCCTACATGACCCTGCCGGCGCGCAAGGAAGGCATCATCCCGGCGATGGCGAACCTGCGGCTCCAGCGCTTCGTCGGCGACCGCCTCGCGCGCCAGGCGATCATGTACGAGCGCCGCATCGAGTGCGATTCGGAGATCGGCCGCATGATCTGCGACGAGGTCGTGGCGCCTGAGGAGATCGACGCCACCATCGTTCGCGTGATCGACCGGCTGACCGGATCGGGCGCGGTCGGCGCCATCGGCAATCGCCGCGCGCTACGTTTGGGCGTCGAGCCTCTCGACACGTTCCGCCGCTACGCCGCGCTCTACGCGCGCGAGCAGGCCTACTGCCACTTCAGCCCGGCGCTGATCTCTAATCTGGAGCAGTACTGGAACGCCGCAAGCCGACGGGCTTGATCCAGCGGTTATTCCAACAACAACAACCTCACCCTGAGGAGCGGTCCGCAGGACCGCGTCTCGAAGGGTGGGCACGCGCACCACGCCTGTGGCCCATCCTTCGAGACGGCCGCTGCGCGGCCTCCTCAGGATGAGGTTGATGATTGATGCTAGACGGAAGCCTCAGTGCTCGCGCGGGGCGTGCTTGCCGAGTATCCGCTGTAGGGTGCGGCGGTGCATGTTGAGGCGGCGCGCGGTTTCCGAGACGTTGCGGTCGCATTGCTCGAAGACGCGCTGGATATGCTCCCAGCGGACGCGATCGGCCGACATCGGGTTGGACGGCGGCGGCGGCAGCTTGCGGCCGTGGGCCGTCAGCGCCTGCTCGATCGCGTCGGCGTCGGCCGGCTTCGCGAGATAGTCGACGGCGCCTTCCTTCACGGCGGCCACCGCAGTCGCGATGTTGCCGTAGCCCGTCAGGACCACGATCCGTATGTCGGGCCGCGCCTGGCGCAGCGGGCCGACCAGCTCGAGGCCGTTGCCGTCGGCCAGCCGGAGATCGAGCACGGCGAAAGCGGGCGGCCGGGCGGTCTGGGCCAGCGCTTCGGCGACCGAGCCCACGGCGGTGACGATGAAACCGCGCTGCTCGAGCGCACGCGCGATCCGGTTTCTGAAAGCTGCATCGTCATCGGCGATCAGCAAGGTACGGTCCTTGTTGTTCGTCGTGTTGGCGATGACAGGCGACAAGGGGCGCGGGGCGCCGCTGTCCTGGGTCATGGAGACTCCTTCGACATCAGCCGCTATGTAGCCTTGAAGACCGGATTTGACCAGCGCACCGAAACGGCGGCGCCGCCGCCCGTTGCGCTGCGATTGCCGAAGGTCACGTTGGCGCCGGTCCGTTCCAAGAGCGTCTTGGCGATGAAGACGCCCAGGCCCATGTGCCCTTCCTGGCCCTGGCGGGTCGAAATGAACGGCGTGCCGAGCTCGTCGAGCAGCGCTTCGGAGAAGCCCGGCCCGTCGTCGACGACCTCGACCTCCGACCATTCCCGCGTCCAGCGGGTGACGACCTTGACCTCGCGCCGGGCGAAGGAAACGGCGTTCTGCACGATGTTTCCGATACCCTGCATGATCTCCGGGCTGCGCAGCTGGATCGGCGCGGTCGTCGGCACGCCCTCGCCGACCGGCCCTGCCTCGAAGGTGATGCCGATCTCCTCGCGCGCATAGTTCTGCGCCGCGGCCTCGATCAGCGCCGGCAGCGGGACCAGCGTATAGGAATCGGAGACATCGCCCGCGGGATCGGTCGAGAGACGCGCCAGGATCGAGCGGCAGCGATCCGACTCGG
This sequence comes from Reyranella sp. GW821-FHT14A01, assembly GCF_058803965.1. Classification (NCBI taxonomy): domain Bacteria; kingdom Pseudomonadati; phylum Pseudomonadota; class Alphaproteobacteria; order Hyphomicrobiales; family Reyranellaceae; genus Reyranella; species Reyranella sp. GW821-FHT14A01. The sequence continues at coordinate 192,655 of NZ_JBXAPM010000002.1, read as the reverse complement.
CCGACAGCAACTCGACGTCTTCTCTCAGCGGATCGTCGAGCTCGATCTCGCGCAGCATCTCCTTGGTGACGACGGCGATGGTCGAGAGCGGCGAGCCCAGCTCGTGCGCCGCCGCCGCCGCGAGCGCGCCGAGCGCCGAAAGCTGTTGTTCGCGCGCGAGCGCCGCCTGCGCCGCGGCCAGCGCGTCGGCCATCTGGCGCTGCTCCTCGGCGAGGCGCCATCCGTAGAGGGTGATCAGCATCGTCGTCAGCGTCAGGCCGGCCCAGACACCGACCTGGTAGATATCGGGCAGATGCGGCGGCGGTCCCTTCCACGGCAGCGGCTGATAGAAGACCCCCAGCAGCGCGATGCTCACGATGGTGAGCAGGGTGAGCGCGACGTTGCTCGCCAGCGACAGGATGGTGGCGCCGATGGCGACCGGCGCCAGCAGCAGCAGCGAGAACGGATTGATGAGTCCGCCCGTCAGGTACAGAAGCACCGCGAGCTGCAGGATGTCGAACGCCAGGAAGATCGCGGCCTCGCGGTCGTCGATGCGCGCCGAGCCGGGCCGGCCGATGCTGACCGTGAGGTTGAGCAGTGCCGACAGCGCGATCGTGCCGCCGACCGCGAGGACCGGCATGCCGAAGCCCAACCCCCAATGCACGACGGCGGCGGTGAAGGCCTGACCCGCCACGGCACCCCAGCGGATGAGGACCAGGGTGCGCAGGCGCACGCCGCCGCGCAGCACGGGCACGGCGGCGGCGCGCCGGGAAGTGGCAGGAGGAGGCTCTGCAGACGGGCGCGCGTCGTCGGCACGCTCCGCCACGGCGCTATTCCTCGATCATGAGGTGCTTGCGATGCACCGTCGTGAAGAGCGGGATCTTGCGCTGGACCTTGCGGTCGGGCGGTTCCTTCACCAGCCGTCCGATCTCGCCCAGGATCAACCCGGTGATGGTCGGCAGCGGCAGCTCGCGCGCCTCGTCGAGCTTCACCCAGCGGATGTCGCCCATCTCGCTCGAATGACGGATCTCGCCCGATGCATCCTCGGCGCGCGCCATGAAGAAGCGCGCATTGAAGCGGCGCGGCCGGCCGGGCGGCGTCACCGCGCGCGCGATCAGGTCGAGACAGTCGAGCGCCGGCGCCATGCCCTGGTCGAGGAAGCCCTTCCAGTGCTCGCCATAGTCCTTCCTGGGCGCGCCGCCTTCGAGCGGCTTGCCCAGCATCAGGCCGCTCTCCTCGAAGGTCTCGCGCACCGCGGCGACGGCCAGTGCCCGCGCGCGTTGCGCCGAAGCGGCACGCATCAGGCGCTCGTTGACGAAGGGATCGAGCGAGGTCGCGACGGGAACGCGCGCATCGTCGGGATCGACGCGACCGCCGGGGAACACGTAGCGGTTGGGCATGAAGGCGTGGGCGGCGGCGCGGCAGCCCATCAGGACCTCCGGCGTGTCGCCCTGCATGCGCACCAGGATCAGGGTCGCCGCATCGCGCGGCCGCATGTACGGATAGACCTTGTCGATCTTCTCGACCGGCCGTTCGCTGCCGGGCGTCAGGGGAACTTTGGGGGCCTCGTCGTAGCCTTTGTCGGTGCCGCGGACGACCGCGCCTTCGGGAATGCCTCGTTTGCTCATGTCGCAGAAGTTAAAGGGTCATTCAGCCCAACGCGAGCGATCTTTGGCGTCTTCTCGGCTGGAAGCGAAAGGTCCCTCGCTGCGCTCGGGATGACAATTTTTGTTGGGATTTGCGCAGTGCGCCGATCAAACAAACAATGTCATCCCGAACGTAGTGAGGGACCTTTGAATCAGAAGCTCCAATCAACCGGCGTGTCGGGGCGAAACACCGTGATATCTTTCCCGCCACCCGGAACCGCTACGCGGTCGGGGATGTCCAAGGGCTTGGCATGCAGCGTCACGCGCTCCTCGTTTGGCGCGAGGCCGTAGAAGCGCGGGCCGTTCAGGGAGGCGAAGGCTTCGAGATGGGCGAGTGCGCCCTCCTCGGCGAAGACCTGCGTGTAGACCTGCATGGCCACCGGGGCGTTGAACACGCCGGCGCAGCCGCAGGCGCATTCCTTGGTGTCGGTCGTGTGCGGCGCGGTGTCGGTGCCGAGGAAGAATTGCGTGCCGCCTGAAGTCGCCGCCCTTCGCAGAGCGAGACGATGCTCCTCGCGCTTGGCGATCGGCAGGCAATAGAAGTGCGGACGGATGCCGCCCTTGAAGATCGCATTGCGGTTGTAGCTCAAGTGATGCGGCGTGATCGTGCCGCCCATCCGTCCCGGATTGGCTTCGACGAAAGCGACGCCCTCACGCGTCGTGATGTGCTCCAGCACGATCTTGAGGCCCTCATGGCGCTTCAACAGCGGCGCCAGCACCTTGTCTAAAAACACCGCCTCGCGGTCGAAGATGTCGACCTCGGGATCGGTCACCTCGCCATGGACCAGCAAGGGCATGCCGGCCTTCTCCATGGCCTCCAGCCCTTTCGCGACGCGGTCCATCGAGGTCACGCCGTGCGCGGAGTTGGTCGTGGCATGCGCCGGATAGAGCTTGGCCGCCACCCACACGCCTTCCTGCTTGCCGCGCGTCAGCTCAGCCGGATCGGCGCCGTCGGTCAGGTAGCAGGTCATCAACGGCTCGAAGTTCAGCGCCGCCGGCACCGCGGCGCGGATGCGGTCGCGATAGGCGCTGGCCTCGGCGACCTTGGTCACCGGCGGCACAAGGTTCGGCATGATGATGGCGCGGCCGAACTGGCGCGCGGTGTGCACGGCGCAGGCCGCGAGCATTGCGCCGTCGCGCAGGTGGATGTGCCAGTCGTCGGGACGGCGGAGGGTGATCGAGGAGGGGAGCGTATTTGCGGCGGCCATGATGCGCTTTCTACGCTTGCTCCGGGGCGGGCTCCAATGTTGATTGCGGGCATGAACGCTCTGAAAGACGCCGTCGCCTTCGCCCAGTCCGCCGAATCCCATTGGCCCCACAGCATGTACATGCCCGACGGGCAGTTCGTGATGACCTACGATTCCGGCGAGAAAGCCCCCGACAACGAGGTGCTGGGCCCGGTGACGCCGCGCGGCAGCGCCTCGGGCATCGTCTACCAGGGCGGAAAGAAGCTCGCCGAATGGGGCGACGTCGACCGCGCCGACATGACCTTCAGCGTGGCCAAGAGCTACCTCGCCTTGCTCGCCGGCCTCGCGCTGGGCGACGGGCTGATCAGGAGCCTCGACGACAAGGTCGCGGCCTACGCGCTCGATGACGGGTTCACCAGCGAGCAGAACAAGGACATCACCTGGCGCCACCTGCTCACCCAGACCAGCGAATGGTCGGGCACCGTCTTCGGCAAGGAAGACCGCATCGACCATAATCGCGTGGTCGGCGTCGCCGTGGCCGACGCGCCCAAGGGCACGCGGCGCGCGATGAAGAAGCCGGGCAGCTTCTACGAATACAACGACGTCCGCGTGAACCGGCTCTCGCGCTCGCTGCTGCAGGTTTTCAAGGAGCCGCTGCCGCAGGTGCTGAAGCGGCGCATCATGGATCCGATCGGCGGTTCGCAGACCTGGAAGTGGGACGGCTATAGCAACTCCTTCGACACGATCGACGGCAAGCAGATGCTGTCGGTGCCCGGCGGCGGCCATTGGGGCGGCGGCATCGTGATCTCCGCGCGCGACCTCTCGCTGATGGGACGGCTCGTCGCGCAGGGCGGCGTCTGGGACGGCAAGCAGATCCTGCCCAAGGGCTGGACCGAGGAGCTGGTGAAGCCCTGCCCGGTCGCGCCCTTCTACGGGCTGATGTGGTGGCTCAACACCGGCCGCAAGCAGTTCGCCGCCGCGTCGGAGAGCAGCTACTTCGCGCTGGGCTGGGGCAGCCACATCGTCTGGATCGATCCCGACAACGACCTCGTCACGGTGCTGCGCTGGATCGACCGCAAGAAGGCGCCGGAGTTCGTCGAACGCCTGCTGGGTGCGATCAAGAAATGAGCCTGGATTTCTCCGCCGTCCCGACATTGCCGGACGGCCGCACCGCCGCCGAACATATCGACCACGTCGCTTCCTTCTCGCAGGCGGTCCGCGTCCCCATGGGTCCGCGCAGCGCCGGCGGGACCGGCACGATGATGTGGCACGTGTTCGGTGCCGACTCCCGCAAGCCGATCCTGCTGCTGTTCCATGGCGGCTCGGGCTCGTGGATCCACTGGATCCGCAACGTCCGGGAACTGAGCCAGCACTTCACCGTCTACGCCGCCGACCTGCCGGGCCTCGGCGACAGCGACCCGCCCGACGACGTGAACGACATCTGGTCGGTCACGCATTGCGTGCAATACGCGATGGACGAGCTGCTGCCCCGGCACCAGCCCTTCGCCATCGCGGGGTTCTCCTTCGGCGGCATGGTCTCCGGCCATATCGCGACGCTGTTCGAGGACCGCATCAGGCGCATCGTGCTGGTCGGCGCCGGCGGCCTGAAGGCCACGCGCAAGCCCGGCCCGAAGCTGCACAAGCTGCTGCCCGAGATGCCGCCCAAGGTCCTCGCCGACGAGGCGCGGCGCAATCTCGAGATCCTGATGCTGCACGACCCGAAGAACGTCGACGGCATCGCGATTTACATGCAGATCCTGAATACCACGCGCGCCAAGACGCGCAGCCGCATCATGGGCCAGGCCTTCAAGCTCAGCGAAGTCCTGCCGCGGGTGAAGACGCCGCTCACCGGCATCTGGGGCGAGTTCGATTCGACGACCTACCCGCACATCCAGGAGCGCATCGATCTGTTCCGCGCGCTGCAGCCGGATTTCGAGATGAACGTCATTCCCGGCGCCGGCCACTGGGTTGCGTATGAGGCGGCGGAGGCCTTCAATGCGAAGGTGGTTGAGGTGTTGAAGCCGTAAAGGAAAGGTCCCTCGCTACGCTCGGGATGACAACAGTTTTGCGTGGACGCACCGAGCCAATCCCAACACCATTGTCATCCCGAGCGTAGCGAGGGACCTTTAATCAAAAAAGGAGGGATGGAATGGCCAACCTGCTCTGTGTCGGCACCGCCGGCATGTCGGTGTGGTTCAGCCGCGACGACGGCGAGACCTGGATCCGGCCGTACATCGAATCCGGCCTCTATCTCGAGGCCCGCGTCTGGGCGCTCTCGGCGCATCCCAAGCGCCCCGGCGAAGTGCTGGCCGGCACCGACTCCGGCCTCTACCGCTGGAACGAGGGCGACCAGAAATGGACGCACCTGCCCTCGCTGCTCGACGACTACGACATCTGGGCGATGGCGCAGGCGCCGGACGATCCCGACACGATCGTCGTCGGCACCCAGCCCGCCAACATCTTCGTCTCGACCGACGGCGGCAAAAGCTTCACCGCCGCGAAGGGCTCCTTCGCCGACGCCTGCATCTTCGTCGGCAAGCCCCGCATAACGCAGATCCTCTTCGATCCCGTCGACAAGGACACGCTGTGGGCCGGCGTCGAGATCGACGGCGTGCACCGCTCGACCGATCGCGGCCGCACCTGGAAGAAGGTGGGCCAGGGCATCAACTCCGAGGACATCCATGGCGTCGCGATCATCCAGAACGGATCGAAGCTGGTCTACGCCACGACCAACCGCGGCCTGAACGTCAGCCGCGACAATGGCGAGACCTTCGCCTTCCAGGAACTCGACTCGCCCTGGCAGTACACGCGCACCATCGTGCCGCGTGCCGATGGCGACGCGACGGTGTTCCTGACCAACGGCAACGGCCCGCCGGGCTCGACCGGCCGGCTGCTGCGCAGCACCGACCATGGCGCCCACTGGACGGACGCCAAGCTGCCGGGCGAGCTCAACTCGACGCCGTGGACGGTGGCGACGCATCCCGCCGACCCGAAGCTGATCTTCGTCTGCTCCAACCTCGGCCAGCTCTTCCGCTCGACCGACGGCGGCGACAGCTGGACCAAGCTGCCGCGCGAGTTCGGCGAGGTGCGCAGCACGATCTGGCAGCCGCTGGCTTGACCATCCAAAAAGACGGCGGGCAATAATATTGCGTGCGCGGTATTATAATACCTGAACCGGAGGCCACCCTCTCCGTTTCATTTGTTTCGTTTAATTCGTTTGTTTCGTTTATCCGACGAAGCGTCGACTGCTTCATTGGCCTGCCGAAGGAGGCCCCGATGAGAACCAGCATAGCCGAAATCGCCCCCAGCATCTACCGGCTCTCGACCTTCGTGGACGCGGTCGGCCCGACCGGCTTCACCTTCAACCAGTTCCTGATCGACGCCGACGAGCCGCTGCTCTTCCACTACGGCCAGCGCAGCCTCTTCCCGCTGGTCGTCGAGGCGGTGAAGCGGGTGATCCCGCTCGACAAATTGCGCTGGACGACCTGCTCCCATGTCGAGGGCGACGAAAGCGGCGCGCTGAACCAGTGGCTCGCCGCCGCGCCCAACGCCGTGCCCGCGCACGGCCAGCTCGGCTGCAACATCTGGCTCTCCGACATGGCCGACCGCCCGCCGCGCGCGCTCAAGGACAACGAGGTGCTCGACCTCGGCGGCAAGCGCGTGCGCTGGCTCGACACGCCGCACGTGCCGCACAACTGGGACGCCGGCCTGATCTACGAGGAGACGACCGGCACGCTGTTCAGCAGCGACCTCTTCACCCAGGTGGGCCCCGCCGACCCCATCACCGAAAGCGACATCGTCGCCCCCGCGATCGCGGTCGCCGAGCGCCTGCCGTTCATGCCGCCGACACCGATGGCCACGCCGACGCTACGCCGGCTGGCCGCGCTGAAGCCGACGACGATCGCGCTGATGCACGGGCCGACGTTCAAGGGCGATGGGGCGGCGGCGTTGGAGGGGTTGGCGGAACATTACAGGAAGCAATAGAGCGAGATTTCCGACATGAGCGTTTGAGATTTGTTGGACGACCATCGACAAACAAGTCTCGGAATCCATCCATTTGTCGGTAACAACCGCCCTCAGTCGTTTCCTTACCGCTGATTCTTGTTAGCTACCGCCTGCATCTATCTTGCATTCCCAAAGAAATTGCGTAGCCTGATGTTTGGCTGATCCGGCCACGCCGTCCACAATGGCAAAGCGCTAGCAGGAAGTCTTTTGCACCCCGCTTGAACCTTCTCCAAGTGCGCGGGCCTAGTGGACACGCCTCTATAGCGCCGCCGGAGTGGTTCTATGAGAAAGCATTTTTCCGATATTGCTCGGCCAAAGCGGACTGCAAGAAACCTTGCACGCTTATCATCGAACCTAAAGCTTTCAACTGTGCATGAAAAGTTCGCACGCGTTTTCGGCTACCGCGATTGGCATGAGCTTTCAATTAACGTTAATTCGAATGGCTCCTCTTTACCGCCCGAAATAGGCGCGACTGACGCGCTACGGATTGTGCTGAATCTCGCCAATGCGTTAGCCTTGCCAGACCCCGACGTACAGTACGTGATATCCAAAACCAGACTGCTGCGAGAACAGCCGTGGTCGATCGACGAACAGCTAGCCCTTCGCGCGTCAATCTGGCGTCAATGCGTGTTTGGCCCACCTGCTCGGGGCAAGCCCGGAACGATAGTCAGAGATAAGGCCTATGGTTCAAACAATCATGCCTATCTGCTTCAGGCCGGCCAACCAACTTACCTGCTGTCCGACACGGCATTGGCGACTCGCGCCGACTTCGAGGTAGTGACACCTCGGAAGCCGATCGCAGATTTCATCCCATCGAGGCTTTGGCTGCCCTATGGCTACTGGCCGTTGCAAGATGGCTCTGAAGTCATATTTTCTCGCGATTATTTCCCGATGTGGCGAATCGCGGAAGGCACCGTCGAACGGTTAGATCCGTGGCTCTGGATCAATGGCATTACCGCCGAGTGCCATTTTGCCAAGTCCGCTGGGACGGTGGTTTGGTCGAGCGGCCGGGCTCGCGAACTTGCGATTGATCATCTTTCAAAGCATCGCATTTTTGAATTACCCAAGCTCGTCGACATCATGCCACTTCTGTTTGAAACTGGCATCGAAACGATCGCAGGGGGCGTCAAAAGGCTTCACACGCAGCGCGGTGAAGCAGTAGCTATTCCGATCTATGCCAAATTGAACACTTGGCTTTCTACTAGGTAACAAGTGCCGGCCTCGATGTCGTTAAGATCTCGTCTCGGCCAGGATATCGCACCGATGGTTCAACACATTTTCTTCTCGTGGCAGAGTGACACCTCCAATGCAGTGGGTCGCTCGATGATAGAGACGTGCTTAGAGCGGGCGATCGGACTGCTGAAAGCTGACGCGGAAGTAGAGCTTGCCGATCGCGAGTTGGCGATAGACAAGGACACCCTTCACGTTCCCGGCTCGCCAGCAATCGCCGAGACGATATACGATAAAATCGACCGCGCAGCGGTGTTTCTTTCAGACCTTACTTACGTCTCCTTAAGATCGAACGGAGATGGGATACCAAATCCTAATGTGCTCATTGAGCATGGCTGGGCACTCAAATCTCTCGGCTCTCGTCGCGTCATCTCAGTGATGAACGTCGCGTTGGGCGATCCCGATCAACACAAGCTTCCATTCGATCTGCGGCACGTACGCCGCCCAATTCTCTACGCATGTGCGCCCGACGCCAAACCTGAGAACAGAACGAAATCGAGAGAAGAACTCACAAAGCAACTTGCAGCAGCACTCAAGGCAATCTTCAGCGATGAAACTGTTCAGCAAGGATTACGCCCTCCGGCATTAGAGAAGCCCCATCCGAGAGACGTAGAATTTCTTGAGCGCGTGCATCATCAAATACCCCTTGAGTTGAGGCAGTTTCTTCGACTGCATAATTTTGGGTCGCCTTTTCTCCTGGCACGACTTGAGCCGATTCATGAGTTGAACGAAACCTGGGTAGGAGCCGCCTACGAATTTCACGATCGCGTTGTGCAGACGCACTTCAGTGATCTGAAGCGCATCGCCAACGAATTTGGCAGCTTAATTCTTGAGCGCATCCACGCCATGGACATCAATCCAAAAATGGGCTGGCCAAAGACAAACCAGGACGTAGCGCAAGGCGTTCAGCCGGTAACGCAACGGGCGATCACGGCGATGAACACTAAGGCGGCGGAACTTTGCACCGCCATTGACGCGTTCGACCGAATTGCAAGAGACCGTATTCCCGTAGCGCTGGGCATTCACGCCAATCCGGAACAGAGATCTGAATCTAAGAAGCGGACTGACGACGCCTTCGTCGCGTTGCAAGAGCTCTCTCTCGATATGAATCGCGGAACACTTCCGGAGATCGTAGCGCCACCACGATTGACGCTTCGTCTAGCACCACTTGAAGCGACAGAAGGTCGACGTTTAGAGCCGCGAGCAGTCCGCGAACTGTTGCTGCAATGCGCACCATCGTCACGAGAGCAAACGAAGGTAGACAGCGATGGCCGACAATGGTGGATCTGCGCCATGCCTCAGCGACGCAGCGACGTGCTTAATCCTGAGACGGCCTGGCGGATGCGACTAGTTCGGCCAGGTAATCTGGAATATCAGAGCACAATCGGCCGCCGGATCGATAACGATCCTCAGATCATGGTAGATGGCAGGCGACTCGAAACCGCCATCGTCCGCAACTTGGAGCGCATGACTAAAATCGCGGAGAGGCTCGATTTAGTTGGCCCGGCGCTAGTTTCGATTTATCTCGACGGAGTCGAAGACGTCGAGCTGTCCGGGGCGCAACCTAGCGGCAAACGAATTCGGCGGTCGGAAGTTAGTTTGCCAATAGCCAAACTGGCCAACATGAACGGGAATATTGCGGTCACTCTCCGTGAGCAGTTCGACATATTGTGGCAGACAGCCGGTTGGGTCGACGGGTCCCCGTCTTTCACCGGTCAGACTTGGTCGGGTTACGGTGACGAGCAAAACTACGATACCCAAATCAGCTGAATATTACAGATTGATCCGGCTGATATACTTCCCGCGTCCAATTTACCCAAAGCATCTGAATTCCAAGCCAGCAGCTGCATCAACTCAACGGTGAGGAAGCTAGGCGTGAGTGAGCCAAAAAAGCACCACTACATCCCGATTTTTTACCTCAGAGCGTGGACCAACAGACAAGGCAATCTTTGCGAATTCAGTCGCCCCTACAGATCAGTAATTTACAAATGGTGACATCCCTCCGCGACCGGGTATCAAAAGAATCTGTATTCAATCCCCGGCGCCTCTCCTGAAGAGGCCGAGAGGATTGAAAAAGAATACATGGGCTTGGTGGACAGCACTGCCGCACAAGTCCATCAGAAATTCCTCGCGGATGGAAAAGATGATCTTATTGCAGGTCAGCGCGTAGCGTGGTCTCGCTTTCTGTACGCGATGATGTTTCGCAATCCCGAGCATATCGCCGGAATGGATGCGAGGTTCAAAGCCGCGGCTCCATCCATCATTGAGGAGTATCGGGAAATCTACTCAGCCATCCGAGCACCCAGTGATCCTCCAACATTTGATGCATTCAAAGACTTGTATCTGAGCCGGGCGCCCAATGTCAGCGTTCTTCCTTCCATTCCATTCTTGCTAGGAAGTCGTCGTGTAGTTGGAGAAATTCAGTCATTCCATTTCTGGACCGCAACACTTGGCAGGCGAGCAAACCTGACATTTCTTACCTCTGATCGACCTATCGTTATGAGCAACGGCCTCGGCAAACCGGAGGCACACATTGTCATGCCACTCTCACCGAAAGTTCTTTTTATTGGCGCTCGAGGACGATGGCTTCACGAGCAAATCTCGAAGATGCCAAACACCGCTCTAGCGAAATTGGTTAACGAAAAGGTAGCGAGGCAGTCCCATCGATACGTTTACGGAAACGATACTTCTCAGCAGAGATTCGTTTCCAAACGGCTTGGTCAGAAGGCTCCTTCAACGCCGATGGACTAATGCCTATTAGTTGGCTTTGGCGGCTTTACTCACGAAGCATTCAGAAACGCTAGCTGAAGCTGTCTATTCCCACCAAGGACGAGCAGGAGCACCCATGCACTACCACCCCCTCGGAAACACCGGCCTCACCGTCTCCGTCGCCGGCCTCGGCTGCGGCGGCAATAGCCGGCTGGGGCTTGGGCGCGGGGCGAGCTTCGACGAGTGCGTGGGGGTCGCGCGGGCGGCGATCGATCTCGGGGTGAACTTCCTCGACACGGCGGAGGTCTACGGGACCGAGGAGATCGTGGGCGCGGCGGTGCGGGCCTATGACCGCGACAAGCTGGTGATCTCGACCAAGGCGCTGTTCAAGGAGGGCGATTCGGCGGAGACGGTGACGCGGAAGGTCGAGGCGTCGCTGAAGCGGCTCGGGCTCGACCATGTCGACGTCTTCCATTTCCACGCGGTCAATCCCGGAGCCTACGAGCATCATCGCGACGTGCTGGCGCCGGCGCTGCTGCGGCTCAGGGAGCAGGGCAAGGTGCGCCATGTCGGCCTCACCGAGACGGGGCCGCGCGACCCTGAGCAGGCGATGCTCTCCCGCGCGATCGAGGAGGCGCCGTGGGAGGTCATGATGCTGGCCTACAGCCTCGTGAACCAGGGCGCGCGGCGGAAGGTCTTTCCGGTGACCAAGCGCCGGGGCATCGGCACGCTTCTGATGTTCGTCGTCCGCAACATCTTCAGCAACGAAGCCTACCGCCGCGCCGTGTTCGCCAAGCTGGTCGAGCAGGGCCAGCTCGACGCATCGGTGCTGTCCGGTGACGGCGATCCCCTCGCCTTCCTCGTCTCCGAGGGCGGCGCGGAGAGCATCACCGACGCGGCCTATCGCTACGCGCGCCACGAGGACGGCGCCGACGTCATCCTGTTCGGCACCGGCAACAAGGATCACGTGAAGGCCAATGTCGATTCGATCCTGCGGCCGCCTCTGCCCGCCCCGGTGGTCGAGCGGCTGCACCGGACGTTCGGGCACCTGACCGGCGTCGGGCTCGACCTGCCGGGGCCTGTGAAGGCGTAGGCGTGACCGATCGCGCGTTTGAAAGCAGAGAAAGGTCCTTCGCTGCGCTCAGGATGACACCGTTTTCTGCATCAGCGCACTGCGTCAGTCCCAGCAAAATTGTCATCCTGAGCGCAGCGAAGGACCTTTAGGTCATACGCGATAGCCCTGACCGCCGACGGGTTCCGCGTGGCGTGACTCTTGCTTCATCCTCTGCGGAGTGTGGGCATGGGTTGGATGATCGGGCATCGCGACGTGCCAGCCGGATCGGACCGTGGCGTCGGGGACGCGCATTCCCTCGGCGAGGCGATGCTCGTGCGCCTGCGCGCCGACATATTGAGCACCGATCTCGCCCCCGGCGCCAAGCTCGCGCTGCATCACCTCGCCAAACAATACGGTATCGGCATCACGCCGCTGCGCGACGCGCTGGGCCAGCTCGCGGGCGACGGGCTGGTCGTCATGGAGAGCCAGAAGGGCTTTCGCGTGGCGCCGGTCTCGCGGGAGGACCTTCGCGACGTCTGCGACATACGCCTGCGGGTCGAGCTGATGGCGCTCGATCTCGCCTTCGACCGCGCCGACGCAGAGTGGGACCGGCGCATGAAGGTGGCGCATGCGGCGTTCATCCACATCAAGGCGCGGGTCGGCGAGGACACGCCGATCACCGCCGAGTGGGAGGAGGCGCATCGCGAGCTGCACATGACGCTGCTGGGGGCCTGCGCCTCGCCGACCCTGATGCGCCTCTGCAGCCAGATCCACGACCGCATCCACCGCTATCGCCGCATGGCGCTGCCGACCAAGTCCTACATGGGCGGCATCAGCGACGATCACTTCGAGATCAGCAAGGCGGCGTACCGGCGCGACCGGGTCGGCTGCAAGGCGCTGCTGGAGCGGCATCTCGTCGAGTCGAACCGGCTGATTGAGGAGAACATCAGCTTCGGGAAAGGTCCCTCGCTACGCTCGGGATGACAATGGTTTCGGCGTTGCCGCGGTGCGCCGATGAAGAAAGAGATGTCATCCCGAACGCAGTGAGGGACCTTTGGATTCATAGACTGTCCCGATCGCGCGCCACCCTGCCCGCCCCTCGAAGAATCTATAGATTCTGCCGCCGCTCTGAGGGGGCGAATCGCCTGTAATCCCGTGGAATCAGCGCTTATCCGCGCTGGCATGCCTCCTGCAGTTCCGGTCGGGAGACGCCGTTGCGAAGCCCCATCGAGGATGCAGATGCAGTATTCGGAACTCTCCCCCACGATCCGCAAGATCCTGGAAACCCTGCCCGATCCCGGCACACACGAGGCCGCCGCGCCGATGCTGCCGCGCGAGTGCTACACCTCGCCGGAGTTCTTCGAGTTCGAGCGGCAGGTCGTCTTCCCGCGCTCCTGGGTGTGCGTCGGCCGCGAAGAGCAGATCCCCAAGCCGGGCGACTTCCTCGCGCCGAAGATCGGCATCGAGCCGCTGCTGGTCGTGCGCCGCGGCGACGGCACGATCGGCGCCATGAGCGCGATCTGCCGCCATCGCGGCCTGGTCATCGCGAGCGAGGCCGGCTCGACCGGCCGCGCCTTCCGCTGTCCGTTGCACTACTGGACCTTCGACCTGCACGGCAACTTCATGGGCGCGCCCTATCTCGAGAGCCGCGAGGACCATGACTGCCTGCGCCAGAACTCGAAGCTGCCCGAGGTGCGGCTGGAGAACTGGCACGGGTTCCTGTTCGTCAATCTCGATCCCGACGCCGCGCCGCTGGCGCCGAGCCTCGCCAAGGTCGAGCCCTTCTGGGCCAACTACGAGGACGCCGACCTGGTGGCCGTGCCGCCGACGCCCGGCGAGACGCCGCTGCCGTGGAACTGGAAGGTCCACGCCGAGAACTTCACCGACGCCTATCACCCCGAGTTCGTCCATCGCGGCACGCACGACTTTGCGCCGAGCGTCCACGACGCGGGCGGCGTCGTGTTCACGCCCATGAGCGGCACCGACAATGCGATCGTGCGCACGGTGCCGCTGCTGCAGTCCGACGGCGGCATGACCGATACCGGCTGGGGCCCCGAGGCCGCCTTCCCCGCCATCGAGACGCTCTCGCCCGAGCAGCGCAAGCGGCTCACCTTCGTGCTGATCCCTCCCAGCATGACGATCATCTTCGCGCCCGGCGCCGTCGCCTATCAGCTCATCACGCCGGTCGGCGCCGAGGCGACGCTCGCCTCCAACGACCGCGTGACGGCGGGCGGCTGGCTGCTGCCGCGCTCGACCCGCGAGCGCAACGACTTCGCCGACCGCGCCAACACGGTGCGCGAGGGCGCCAAGAAGATCTGGCTGCAGGACATCCCGGTCAATCTCGGCATCCAGGCCGGCAAGAAGTCGCGCTTCACGCCGCCCGATGCGCATTACGTGCCGCTCGAGACGACGCTGATCCAGTTCAACGCCTGGCTGCTGCGCGCCTATCGCGCCGCCGTCCCTTCAGCCTGATCGCGGAGGCCGCCATGAACGCGCCGATGTCCACTCCCATTGCGACGCCGGACGTCTATGCCAGGACCGGCGTGCCGGAGACCGGCCTGCGCAACTACTGGTATCCGGTGCTGGCGGGATGGCGTCTCGGCAAGAAGCCGAAAGCCATAAAAATCCTGAACGAGGACATCGTGCTGTTCCGCGATGCCGGCAAGATCCACGCGCTGCAGGATCGCTGTCCGCATCGCGGCGCCCAGCTCAGCCAGGGAAGCTGCATGTACCCCGGCAGCGGGACGCTGACCTGCCCGTATCACGGCTGGACCTTCTCCGGCGAAACCGGGAAGTGCGTCGCCAAGCTGATGGAGGGGCCGGAGACCGTCATCGCGCCCGGCACCGGCGTGAAGACCTATCCGGTGCAGGAGCATCTCGGCGTCATCTGGCTGTTCGTCGGCGACATGGAGGCCGTGCCGCTGTCGGACGACCAGCCGGAGTGCCTGGCCGAGGACAGTGAGTGGCACGGCTTCTCGACCTGGCGCACCTATCACTGCAACTGGCGCGTCCTGAAGGACAATCTCTGCCACGACCTGCACGCGCCGTTCCTGCACAGGAACGCGCCCGAGCTGATCCTGCAGCCGGTCTTCCCGCACGCCGTCCAGCTCGCCGCCGAGCCGACCGCCGACGGGCGCGGCATCGGCTACAAGGCGCGCGGCGGCATCAACAAGGCGCAGTATCCCGGCCTCGGCCAGTTCCCGCCGGCCCGCGAGAGCTGGTACCGCCGCCTGAAGCCCACGGGGCGCGGCAAGGACATCGATCCGACCAAGTCGCCGGCCGTCGTGAAATACGGCTACCTGCACCGCCAGAGCTCGCTGCTGCCCGGCATCACCCTGATCGGCCGGCCGAGCGGCAACTATTTCATGTGCCGCTGGGTCGTGCCGATCGACGAGAAGACGACGCTCTTCTACACGTTCAGCCGCTACCGCCGGCAGGGCGCGCTCGCGACGATGCTGCAGAAGCTGCAATGGATCTTCTGGCTGTCGTGGACGCACGACTGGCTGTTCTCCGACCAGGACAAGCGCGTGCTGGAGCGGGTGAAGACCCAGCGCGAGACGCTGTCGCGCACAGATGCCGGCGTCACCGCCTGGCGCCGCTTCGTCGCCGAGCATGCGCGGCGTCCGCCGTCCGCACAGGACGCCGCCCACCGCACCGCCGCCGAATAGCCAGCAAGAGGAGACCGCGTCATGTCCAAAGGATCGACCCTCACCCGCCGCAGCGCGCTCAAGGTCACCGCCGGTGCCGCCGCCCTCGCCTCGGGCCTCGCCACGCCCTTCGTGGCCAAAGCGGCGACCGACCTCACCTTCACGCTGCCGTGGCTCGCCGAGGGCAGCAACCTGATCGCCTACGTCGCCAAGTCGAAGGGCTTCTGGGCCAAGCAGGGGCTGAACGTCACCGTGTCGCGTGGCTTCGGCTCCAACGCCGCCGCCGAGGCGATCGCGGCGGGCAAGTTCGACTTCGGCATGTCGGTCGCGACCGCGGGCATCGAGATCACCGCCAAGGGCATGCCGCTCGTTCAGCTCGCCACCACCGGCTACGACGCCACCATGTGCATCGCGGTGCTGGACGATTCGCCGATCCGCACGCCCAAGGACCTCGAGGGCAAGTCGATCGCCTCGGTCGTCACCTCGGGCGACTATCCGTTCCGGCCGATCTTCCTGAAGCGCGCCGGCGTCGACGAATCCAAGATCAAGCCGATCCTTGTCGATCCCAAGGTCCGCGAGCGGCTGCTGCTCGACAAGAAGGTCGATGCGCTGTCGGGCTTCGCCATCAGCATGGCGCCGATCCTCTACGCCGCCGGCCAGAAGCCGCGCTTCATGCTCTACAGCAAGTACGATCTGCCGCTCTACCACAACGTCCTGATGACCCAGCCGGGGCGCCTCGCGAAGGATCCCGGCCAGTGCGAGGCGATGGTGAACGGCCTCGTCGAGGCGATGAAGTTCACCCTGCTCGATCCGCAGGCCGCGCAGGAGATCTTCTTCAAGGAAGTGCCCGAGATGGCCATCGTCGCGCAGGCCAAGGAGCGGCTGTGGGTCGGCCTCGGAATCTGGATGTACCAGGCGATGTACGCGCCGGCCCGCACCAACGGGCTGGGCTTCGGCGATCCCAAGGACTACGCCACGATGATCGACCTCGTGATGCAGAACATCGCGACCGACCCCAAGGACAAGAAGCCCGAGCTCGACGCGATCCTGACCAACCGCTTCTCGGGCAAGCTGAAGCTCACCGATGCGGAGTGGGCGAAGGCCGAGTCGGCGGTGACGGAGTTCAAGGCCGTCCTGAGCTGACGGGCGCCGATGGACACGCTCGCCATGCCGTTCGCCCAGCCAGCTACCAAGGCCTCCACCAAAGGGGACGGGTTTATAAAGGTCCGCGGGGCCCGCAAGGTCTACGCCTCGGGCAGCAAGCCGGTCGAGGCGCTGAGCGACGTGAGCTTCGACGCGGCCAAGGGCGAGTTCATCGCCATCCTGGGCCCGAGCGGCTGCGGCAAGAGCACGTTGCTGATGATGTGCGGCGGACTGGAATCGGTGACCGCCGGCACCATCGAGGTCGCGGGCAAGCCGATGACCGGGCCGCGCACCAGCATCGGCATCATGTTCCAGGACCCGACCCTGCTGCCGTGGAAAACGGTGCTGCAGAACGTGATGTTCCCCGCCCACATCCTGCGCAAGCCCGACGCCGAGTATCGCGACCGCGCGCAGCAGCTGATCGACATGGTCGGGCTGCACGGGTTCGAGAACAAGCGGCCGCACGAGTTGAGCGGCGGCATGCGCCAGCGGGTCGCGATCTGCCGCGCGCTGCTGAACGATCCCGACATCCTGCTGATGGACGAGCCGTTCAGCGCCCTCGACGCCATCACGCGCGACGAGATGAACGAGGCGCTGCTCGACATCTGGCGCCACTACGGCAAGACCGCTTTGTTCGTCACCCATTCGATCCGCGAGGCCGTGCTGTTGGCCGACCGGGTACTGGTGATGACGCGACGGCCCGCCACCGTGGTCGCCGACATCCGCGTCCCGTTCGGCCGGCCGCGCGACATCTCCGTCACCGAGACGCCGGAGTTCGCCCGCCTCTGCGGCGAGCTGCGCGGCATGATCGAGCATGGCGGCACGCGGCGCGACCGCCGGCCAGGGGATGGTCCCGTGCTGCAGCCCGGCCGTCATGGCGGCGAGGAATGAACGACCGCACCCTCTCGATCGTCCTGCCGCTCGCCAGCGCGGTCGCGATCGCGGTGGTGTGGCAGGTCACGGCGCAAGTGGGCGGCATTCCTGCGCTGATCCTGCCGGCACCGACCGACATCCTGCAGAACCTGCTGCGCGCGCTGCCGTCGCTCCTCCACCAGGCCGTGGTGACCGGCCGCGAGGCGCTGGCGGCTTTCCTGCTGGCCGTCGTCGCGGGCTTCGCGGGCGCCGCTGCGATCAGCAGCTCGAAGATCCTGCGCGAGATCCTCTATCCCTTCATCGTGACGCTGCAGCTCATCCCCAAGGTCGCGCTGGCGCCGCTGTTCGTGATCTTCCTCGGCATCGACCACGAGGCGCGCATCGTCTTTGCCGCCCTGCTGAGCTTCTTCCCGGTGCTGATCTCGACCTCGGTCGGCCTCTACAACACCGATGCGAGCGCGCTCCGGCTCTGCCGCTCGCTCGGCGCCTCGTCGTGGCGGACCTTCTGGTCGGTGCGCGTGCCCTTCGCCCTGCCGCATTTCTTCAGCGGCCTGCGCATCAGCTCGACCATGGCGGTGACCGGCGTCGTCATCGCCGAGTTCATCAGCGCCCAGGACGGTCTGGGCTTCGCCATCATGGCCGCCGGCGCCCGCTCGCAGACCGCCAGCGCCTTCGCCGCCATCGGCGTGCTCTGCCTCCTGGGCCTCGCGCTCTACGGCATCGTCGCCGGCCTCGAGAGGCTGGCGATCCGCTGGTATCGCGGATGACGGCCGTTCCCTTCTCCGATGTGACGCTCGACGCGCCATCCCGCGCCTGGCGGCAGTGGCTGCGCTGGTCGAAGCTGCGGCCGGTCGTGCTGCCGCTGCTGCTGCTCGCGGTCCTGCTCGGGGCCTGGCAAGGGGGCGTCGAGCGCTTCCCGCACATGCGCTCCCTGCTCTCCTCGCCCTCCGATATCGGCGCGATCCTGGGCAGCAGCATGCCGCTCCTGCTGCCGCAGCTCCTGTCGACGGCGCGCGAGGCGGTGATGGGCTTCGCGCTGGCCGTGGTGGTCGGCATCGCCCTGGGGGCGGCGATCACCCTGTCGCGGCGGCTGGAGCAGGCGCTGGTCCCGCATCTCGTGCTGTTCCAGATCGTGCCGAAGATCGCGCTGGCGCCGCTGTTCGTGATCTGGTTCGGCGTCGGCAGCGAATCGCGCCTGGTCTTCGCGCTGTTCCTCGCCTTCTTCCCGATCGCCGCCGCGACGGCGGGCGGCCTCGCGCGCACCCGGCCCGAGGCGCTGCGCCTCTGCAGCGCGCTGACCGCCAGCCGCTGGCAGACCTTCGTCTCGGTGCGCGTGCCCTTCGCCATCCCGTCCCTGTTCGCCGGGCTGAAGATGGGCATGACCATGGCGCTGATCGGCACGATCGTGGGCGAGTTCGTCACCGGCCAGCAGGGGCTGGGCTACATCATCATGTTCGCCGCCTCGAACGCCGACAGTGCGCTCACCTTTGCAGCCCTCGCCCTGCTCTGCCTCGTCGGCCTCTCCGTCTACGGCACCGTCGTTCTGGCCGAGTCCCTGGCGCAGCGCTGGTATGGCGCGCCGTTTGCAACCGAGGGATTCACCTGAACGGGGGACTCCGCCGATGACACCGCAACAGATCGAACTGGTCCAGACGAGCTTCAAGAAGGTCGTGCCGATCGCCGGCACCGCCGCCGACCTGTTCTACGACCGCCTGTTCGAGATCGCGCCCGAGGTCCGGCCGATGTTCCCGCAGGACATGAAGGAGCAGAAGGCCAAGCTCATGGGCATGCTGGGCACCGCCGTCTCCAACCTGCACAAGCTCGACGAGATCCTGCCGGCCGTGAAGGCACTGGGCGAGCGCCACAAGGGCTACGGCGTGACGACGGCGCACTATGCGCCGGTCGGCGCGGCGCTGCTGTGGACCCTGGAGAAGGGCCTCGGTCCCGACTTCACGCCCGAGGTCAAGGAAGCCTGGACCGTGACCTACACCGCGCTCGCCGGCGTGATGACTTCGGCCTAGTGGATCGCCGCACGCGCATCGCCGTCCTCGGCGCCGGGCTGGGCGGTCTCACCGTTGCGGCTCTGTTACAGCGCGCGGGCTTCCCGGTCGCGGTCTACGAGCAGACGCCCAACTTCTCGCGCATCGGCGCCGGCATCATCCTGGGCGCCAATGCCGCCAAGGTGCTGCGCCGGCTCGACCTCGAACGCGGGCTGGTCGAGACCGGCATCCGCCCCGACGCTTTCGTGAGCCGCACCTGGGACACAGGCGAGACGACCAACGAGCTGGTCTTCGACGAGGAACAGGACGCGCGCTTCGGCGGTCCTTTCGTCAACATCCACCGCGCCGACCTGCACCGCCTGCTGCAGAGCCCGCTGGCGTCCGGCACGATCCATTTCGACCATCGCATCGCCGGCATCGATGAGGGACCGGACGGCCTCACGCTCACCTTCGCGAACGGCGCCACGGCGCAGGCCGACATCGCCATCGGCGCCGACGGCATCCGCTCGAAGGTGCGCGAGATCATCCTGGGCGTCGAGGAACCGCGCTTCATCGGCCGCATCGCCCCGCGCGCGATCTTTCCCGCGAGCCGCCTCGGCGGTGTGCCGATCCGCGACTGCACCAAATGGTGGGGACCCGACCGGCACGTGCTGGCCTATTACATGACCGCGCGCCGCGACGAGGTCTATGTGATGGGCGCCTTTCCGGCCGAGCGCTGGGACGGCGACGACGACAATCCGAGGCCCGGCAGCCGCGCGGAGTTCCTGGCGGCCATCGAAGGCTTCCATCCCGACCTGCAGCGCGCCGTCAGTGCCGCGACCGACGTTACGGTCTGGCCGATCCTCGACCGGCCGCGCGACGATCGCTGGAGCGACGGGCGCATCGTCCTGCTGGGCGACGCCTGCCATCCGGTGCGGCCCTTCATGGCGGCCGGCGGCTCGATGGCGCTGGAGGACGCGGCCATTCTCGCCCGCTGCCTCGCCTGGTTCGCCGATCCCTCCGAAGCCTTCGCGCGCTACGCCGCCATCCGCATCCCGCGCGTCGCCGAGGTCCAGGCCGGCTCGCTCGCCAACATATGGATGCGCGAACCCGCCAACCTCGACTGGTTCTTCACCTACGATCCCTGGACCGCGTCGCTCGACGACGGCCGCGCCGTCGCCGCCGCCAGTCGTCTTCCCTGACGGCATGCCGGTGGCTTATCCGAGGAAGTGCACGACCTCCAGCTTCAGCCCGTCGGGATCGGCCACGAACACCGCATAGTAGCCGGCGCCGTACTGCGGATACTCGGCGGGAGGATCGAGGATGACGGCGCCCCTCCCCTTCATCAGCGCGTACGCGGCATCGACATCGGCACGGTCGGCGGCGCGGAAGGCCAGATGATGCAGGCCGGCGCTGTAGCGATCGTGCGCACGCTCCGATCGCGCCGCCCGCAACGCGACGCCGGCGAGGAGCCGGCCGTCCCGGGCCAGATCCCAGACGTGCAGCTCGGACTCCTGCTTCACGCGGCGATAGCCCAGGAAGCCAAGGAGTGCCTCATAGAAAGGCGCCGAGGCCGTGAGATCGCGCACGGTGAGATCGATGTGATGGACGACACCGCGCATGGGCTCCTCCGGTTGGCGAAGCCGTGTCAAAGGCCCATCGGCCTCGAAGTTCCCTAATCGCCCTCTCGGACCACGAAACGGGCGAGCGCGACTTCGTCCAGCGACCAGCCGTCGGCCTGCATCTGAGCGCGGGCGCGATCGACATAATCCTGGTCGAAGAGCGGCGTGTTCACGAATCCCAGGACGATCGAATAGGACCGGACATATTCGTCCCGGATGAAGACGTCGATTTGCTTGGTCGGCACGACAGGGTTGTCCCCCGGAACCGTGAACCTATTTTGAAGAAGCCGCGAAATCTGAACCAAGGAGGATCGATCATGCCCGACAAGACCGGGACCGTCCGCTTCCATCGCGTCCTGACCGCCCACTCGATCGACGCCCGCGTCGGCGGGACCTACTGCATGTCTTTTACCAACTTCTCGTCGGGCAATAGCCATTCCTTCGGGGGTACCTACCTCGAACTCGTGCCCAACGAGCGCATCCGCCACGACCCTTGCTGGCGCGGCTCGTCCAGCCGGAAATCCCGGGCTGATTGAAAGGTCCCTCCATCGGCGCACCGCACGAACTCCAGCAATATTGTCATCCCGAGCGTAGCGAGGGACCTTTCGCTTACCGTGACTGAGCAGCTGCAGCGAACCCGCGCTCTGCGGCTCGGGGGAGTGGCGCGGGCGGCCACCGGTGGTAGCGTTTGTGCATAAAGTTTCTGGGAGGAAACGCACAATGAGCTACGACCTCGTGATCAAGAACGGCACCGTGGTCGATGGCACCGGCGCCGCGCGCTACCAGGCCGATGTCGCGATCGTGGATGGCAAAGTCGCGGAGATCGGCAAGGTGACGGAGGGTGCCAAGCGCACCATCGACGCGCACGGACTCGTCGTGGCGCCGGGCTTCGTCGATCCACATACGCATTACGATGCGCAGATCTGCTGGGACGGCGCGGTCACGCCCTCCTCCTGGCACGGCGTCACTTCGGTGGTGATGGGCAATTGCGGCGTCGGCATCGCGCCCTGCAAGCCCGAGACGCGCGAGATCGCGATGAAGGACCTGGTGAACGTCGAGGGCATCCCCTTCGACGTGCTGAACAAGGGCATCACCTGGGATTGGGAGACCTTCCCCGAATTCATGGACGCGGCGGCGGCGCGCAAGCCGTCGCTCAACCTCGCCTTCATCGCGCCGCTGACGCCGTTCCGCCACTACGTGATGGGCGAGGCCTCGATGGACCGAGCCGCCACGCCGGAGGAAACGCACGAGATCGCCCGGCTGATCGGCGAGGCGGTGGACGCGGGCGCGCTCGGTTTTTCCTCGACGACGCTCAACCAGCATATGGGCTTCGAGGGCAAGCCGCTGGCCTGCCGCAATGCCAGCCGCGAGGAGATGAAGGCCTATGCCAACCAGCTGAAGAAGCGCGGCAAGGGCGCCATCGAGATCGCGCTGACCCGCCAGGTCGGCGTGCTGGAGCAGGACCAGTGCGAGCTGCTCGACTTCCTGCTGGAGGAGAGCGGCCGGCCGGTGACCTTCATCGCCCTGTTCGATCGCGACGACATTCCCGAGGCGGTGCGCGACACGCTGCGTCGCGCCGCGCCGATGATCGCCAAGGGCGCGCGGCCGCAGACCTCGCCGCTGCCGCTCACGCGCGAATGCAATATGGACAATCCTTTTGCCTTCGCCGCCTTCCCGGCCTGGAAGCGGGTGTTCGCCGACACCTCGAAGGAAGCGCAGAAGAAGGTCTACGCCGACCCCACGTTCCGCGCGCAGTTCAAGGCCGACCTCAAGAACCCGACCGGCTTCAGCGACTGGCGCCGGGTCGTCGTCCATGACGTGCGCAATCCGGCGCTGAAGCATCTCGAGCGCAAGTCGATCGCCGAGATCGCCCAGGAGCAGGGCAAGGACAGCGTCGATGCCTTCCTCGACACGGTGCTGGCCGACAATCTCGACACCGAGCTCACCATCTCCTCGTGGAACACGCGCGAGGACCGCATGCGCGAGCTCCTGAACAACCCCGCCATCCTGATGGCGCTGGGCGACGGCGGCGCGCATGTCGACATGCTCTGCGACGCGGGCTACCCGACCTACCTGCTGGGCACCTGGGTGCGCGAGAAGCAGGCCATCACGCTGGAGGAAGGCGTGCGCAAGCTCACCTCCGATCCCGCCGATCTCTTCGGACTGAAGGATCGCGGCCGCCTCCGGAAAGGCGCGCCCGCCGACGTCGCGATCTTCGATCCGGCTTCCATCGGCTCCAGCAACCACGGCGAACGCCGCCACGACCTCCCCGGCGGCGCCAAACGCATCGTCATGCCCTCGCGCGGCGTCGAATACACGATGGTGAACGGCGCGCTCACCTGGGAGCAGGGCCGGCTGACGGACGCGAAGGCGGGGAAGGTTTTGAGGGGGTAATGGCTGTTATTTTGTGGCTCTAGTATCGGAAGCATCAGTTGACAATCATCTGCACTCACTCGGCAATACGCGAATTCTAACTCCGCGCTGGCCAAGGCGAGCACCCAGCTTATCAGGATCTTCAAATGGCTCTGTAGTTGTCATCTCACGTCGAGCTACTAAGCAGATTTGCTCCCTACTAGATTTGCACCAACCGTCATTCAAAAGTGCAGAAAACAGCATTTGCCGAGCGATGATGCCGTCACTGATGTCGCTGGCAGGAATAAGCTTGCCGCCGGGCCATCTAGATCCAGCAAGTATTCCCGGTAGACCTTGAGGTATGTGACTGCACAAGTAGCCAGCAAGATTCGTTACAATACCGCGAATCTCGACCCTACGCCGTTGAAAGGGTTCAATCTCTGTGTTGACATTGTTGCTGGTGCCTTCCAGGCGCTTACGTGCAGCTTCAATATTCTCACTAGCTCTCTTATTAAACCGATCAGCGTTCAATTCCTTCCATGGATCCTCACGACCTGGCGCTGAGTAAGTTAGGTAGATTGGCTCGCCCTCCCAATCGGGTCTTTTTGACAGGTGAACAAGCCCCATACTCGCAGCAAGCAAGTTTGCACCTTTGAATTCAACGCCTGATAGTTCTGCGCTGTCTAAGATAGCACCTTGCAGTTGGGCGCCAGCGGCGTCAGCGCCGACTAGTTTTACTCCAGCCAGAGACGCACCTTCCGCAGCAACACCTCGAATTGTAACACCCTGAAGTTTAGTACTTAAGTTGATATCGATTCCTCGAAGGTTTGCACCGTTAAGTGAAGAAAGGCGCAAATCAGAAAAGCTTAGATCCGAGCCTCGCAGGTCGGCCCCACGAAGGTCTACCCCTCGCGCCTTTACCCATGTTAAATCTGCTCCCGTCAGTTGAGCTTCTCGAAGATAAGAGAAATCAAGAGCTGCCTCTTTAAGTTTTGCCCCATTCATCAAAGCGCCTTCCATAAGCGCACCATCAAGTTGTGCCTTCTGAAGATCAGCTTTCTGAAGATTGGCGCCTTTTAGATAAGCGTACTTAAGACTGCGCCCGGCCAGATCGATACCTCTACCGTATCGCTCCCAATGCTCAGAAGTAGTTATCCCATTTAACTTTGCGCGAGTTTCAATACTGATATCCAATGTACCTACAGCGCTGTTTTCTGGAATTTTAATTCTCGGGACAAAAAGATCGAAGTCGTCACTATGCGATTTGGATGCAACGTAGTGCATTACCGCGTGTGCTGCGCTTACGTTCCAGTACAGCCCCCAATTCAGCACCAGGACCCAAACCGAGATCAGGAATAGGACAGTCGCCGGCTGTACCAATAAGCCGACATGGTGGTTCTTTGGATCTTGGCGGAAAATTTCAAATCGCCGAGGCAGATTTTCACGCGCACGGGAAGCGATAATCCAGTTCACCAATATGACAAGCAATTGCCAACTCGTCATGTACGGATCCTGGACGTCGCTATAACGCACCATGATGTACGCGCTAACAAATGGGCCCAGCCAATAACACGTTAAATCGGTTGCGAAGCGGACCAGCCATGCGAACGCTGAGTCTCGCTCCAGGGCAGCATGGTCAAAAATGAATGCAGGTATTTGCTCTCTTCGAATTGGTTGCTGAACTGAACCAGCCCACCTATCAAGTCGATAAGCGTGTGAGTCCAAATTCTGCAAAAGATTAAAATGTACAGTTAAAACAATCAGCGGGGCAAAAAAGTAGAAGCCACCGATTGGAACCTGAACTCCCAAGATCGGAAGCGCTACCCCTTCGGATTGCGTCAGAAGCTGCAGATCAGATGTTCCTGCTGTCGTTGCAATCACAAACGCAACGAATAACATCCATGCAATGAAGTAATTCCTATTCTTTTCTGACGAATCTTTAAGCAGGGCGTACAGTCGCTCGGATGCTTGCAGATCCTCCAACTTCTTTGCACTTCGCCGGACATGCCAAGGGCTAAAGTTGTCCATCCAGTCTCCCCCACTGCATGCGAGCGTACACCAGATTGGCCACTCAGCAACTCCCGGTCGCAGACGTAAACGACTGCGCTTTTTTGAGTGCCTTCGGCCGCTACGCTTCAATCCGAGCAGTGAATCCTGACATAGAATTCGCAATCCGCGCCTACACCCCGCGTTCGTTGCCCCAGGCGAGCACATGGAGCTGCGGCAGCACGGTCGCGTCGAACCAGCGGTCCTGTCCGACGCGGTCGACCAGCCAGCGGAAGCGGGCCATGAGGCCCTTCTGGTCGACGCCGTCGCGGCCGGCCTCGTTGGGTTCGCCGGGCGTGTGGTTGCCGATGGAGAGATAGACCGGCAGGGACGGATGCCGCGCTGAGGCGGCGCGGGCGAAGGCATAGTCGGGCTCGTCGAACACGGCGATCTTGAGCACGGTCTGCGGCCCGCCGTTCGCGGCGGCGAGGCAATCGTCGAAGTCGGCCCAGTCGGTGTCCATGCCGGACGAGGGCGGCTTCGGTGAGAGGACGAGATGGTCGAGCGTGGCGAACCAGTCGGCGGCGACGCTGCCCTGGGTCTCCATCGCGAAGCGGTGGCCGCGCGCGTGGCCTTGTTCGATCAGCGGACCCAGCGGCTGGATTGCGGGATTGCCGCCGGAGATCGTCACCAGCACGGGCGTGCCGCCGGTGAGGTCCGCGACCTCCGCGAGGATCGCTTCCGGCGCCATCGGCGACCAGTCGTGACGGTATTCCGGCAGCACGGCGTAGAGCGTGTCGCACCAGGAGCAGCGATAGTCGCAGCCGCCGGTGCGCACGAAGACGGTGGGCTTGCCGATCAGCGCGCCCTCGCCCTGCACCGTCGGGCCGAAGATCTCGGAGATGCGGATCGCACTCATGCGGCGAGATCGAAATCGTTGATGCTGTCGTCGGCGCGCTGCCACCAGTTCGCACCACCGCGCTCGGGCAACGCGTCGGCCGGATCGCCGGTGAAGGTCACGGCGTTGGTCGGCGTTTCCTCGACCGTGATCTCGACGCAGTGCAACGCGTTGCCGTCGGCGGCGAGGAAGGCGTTGAGCTTGGCCATGAAGCAGGCGGCCAGCATCTCCGTCGTGGGATCGCCGGGCGTCACCAGCAGGCGCGCCAGCCGCTGCTGCTCGTGCACGCGGAACCAGTCGATCATCGGGTCGCGCTCGCCGAGCTGGAAGGCGTGGTCGACCTGGTCGTCGATCCAGCGGTGCCAGCGCGCCTTGGCCCTGTCGAACGGCGCCACCATGTTGGCGTCGCCGTCGAGACGCTGCGGCGCGACGGGCTGGATACGGGCGATCACCTGTTCGTTGTGACCGTGGGGGATGGCGCATTTGCTGGCGGGATCGGCGATCAGCCGGTGCGCCATGCTGTAACGCCGGGTGAAGACGAGGCTGAACATCAGCCGCGTGCTCGCAGCACGAAGTCGATCATCGGGGGCTCCTGTTTTGACCGGGTGGGACTACGACCGGGACGGCGCGGGGCGCCGACGGGCCGCTTTTACCCCATCCGGCCGCCCGGGAAACCCGCCCCGGACGCGGCATGGTGCCCTCCCGTGTGGTGTCAGGTCGGCCCCTCGCCTATTCTCCGCCTGATCCACCAAAACCGCCGAGAAACGGAGACACCGTGCAGACGACGCCCCTTTCGAAAGACCTCAAGGACACGCTGTCCAAGATCACCACGGCCAGCATCACGACGATCCTGCTGAAGAAGGGCCTGCGCAACGTCTGGATGCGCGGCACGCGGCCGATCAAGCCGGGCCAGGGCCGTCTCGTGGGGCGCGTCTTCACCCTGCGCTTCGTGCCGGCGCGCGAGGATCTGGCGACCCCGGAAAGCTGGTCGTCGCCGATCTCGACCCGCGCCGCCATCGAGGCGATGCCGGAAGACGCGCTGGTCGTCGCCGATGCGATGGGCATCACCGACGCCGGCATCTTCGGCGACATCCTGTGCGCGCGCATGGTCAAGAAGAAGGTCGCGGGCCTCATCACCGACGGCGTGGTGCGCGACATGGCGGGCGTGCTCGGAACCGGCCTGCCGGTCTGGTGCCAGGGCTGCGCGGCGCCGCCCTCGGTCGCCGGCCTCACCTTCGTGAGCTGGCAGGAGCCGATCGGCTGCGGCGGCGTGGCCGTGTTCCCCAACGACGTGGTCGTGGTCGACGACGACGGCGCGGTGCTGATTCCCCAGGCGCTGGTCGAGGCGGTCGCCAAGGAAGGCACCGAGCAGGAGCGGCTGGAAGGCTGGATCATGTCGGAGGTCGAGCGCGGCGTCGCGCTGCCGGGCCTCTATCCGCCGAATGACGAGGCCAAGGCGCGCTACGCCGCGACCAAGAAGTAGAGCCGGGCAAAGAAGGTCAGCATCATGAGAGTCATCCGTATGCTGGCCTTCGCCGTGCTGGGCGCGCTGCTCTCGGCGGCGGGCGCGGCCTGGTCGCAGGTCGGACGGCAGCCGGTCGACTGGGCAGGCGTGTCGCTCGAATCGATCGGCGGCGGCCCGATGCCGACCGCAGACTATGCCGGCAAGGTCGTGCTGCTGGTCAACACGGCGTCCCTCTGTGGCTTCACCGGCCAGTACAAGGGCCTCGAGGAGCTGTGGCGGCGCTACAAGGACAAGGGCCTCGTCGTGCTGGGCGTGCCGTCGAACGATTTCGGCGGCCAGGAGCCCGGCAGCAAGGATGAGATCAAGCGCTTCTGCGAGGCGAGCTTCGACGTCACCTTCCCGCTGGCCGACAAGCAGACCGTGTCTGGCCCCGACGCCCATCCGCTCTACCGCTGGGCGGCGGCGCAGACCGGCGCGATCGGCACGCCCAACTGGAACTTCCACAAGATCCTGATCGGCCGCGACGGACGGATCATCGACTGGTTCTCCGCCGTGAGCGGCACCGGCCACAAGCTCGAACGCGCTATCGAGGCAGCGCTGGCGGCGAAGAGCTGAACGGCTCAAAGGTCCCTCACTGCGTTCGGGATGACAGCGTTTTCTGCATCGGCGCACTGCGCAAATGCCGACAAAATTGTCATCCCGAACGCAGTGAGGGACCTTTCGCTGTCCGCAGAGCGGGTGAACCGCGCGGCGGGGTTTGGCCGAGGGTGACAGGCCGCGCTATCGTCGGCGCTTCCAACGCTGGAGGCGTCCCATGGCGATGGCCGAAACTTCTGCCCCTCTTTCCGCTCAAGACCACGCGCAGGTGATGGCCGAGTACAGTCGCGCCGGCGAGGCGCGTGCCCGGGCGCTGGGCAATCGCGGGCCGATCCGCTTTGGCGCCGACGGCAAGCTGGCGCAGGACATTCTCGACGCCTATTGGACAAACGGCTTCTACGTCTTCGAAGGCGTCGCCGGGCCGGAGGAACTGGCCGAGCTGCGCGCCGACGTCGACGCCATCCTCGAGCGTGCGCCGGTCGAGCCCGGCGCGGCGCTCGACCGCCACGGCCGTCCCGCCTTCGGTGAGGGCGTGATCAAGCCGCCCTATCGCTGGGCCAAGCCCTTGAGCGATCCGCTCGGCGGCACCGACAAGAACAACGGCCGCCACCCCGTGGCGATGAGCCAGCCGACCCTGGGGGAGGACGCGCCCGCCTGGACCGTCGAGCTGCTCGACGGCAACCTCTACCTGATGAACGCGGCACTTCGGCTCTACGGCCATCCCGGCCTGCTGGCGGTGGCCGAGGCGATCCTGGGCGACGACTTCGTGCCCTACAACGAGGTGACCTTCATCAAGGAGGCGGGCCTCGGCCCCTCGGTCGCCTGGCATCAGGACGGCACGACGCACTGGACGGCCGACGACTGGGACATGGGCGCCCACGGCTTCAACTTCATGACCCAGCTCTATCCCAGCACCGCGGGCAACTGCGTGTGGGTGCTGCCGGGCAGCCATCGCCTGGGCAAGGCCGACATCCGCAAGCTGGTCGCGGAGAGCGGCTCGGACCGCATCGAGGGCGCCGTCCCGATGCTGGCCAATGCCGGCGACACGATCGTCACCAACCGCCAGCTCCTGCACGGCTCCTTCGCCAACTCCTCGCCCGACCGCCGGGTCACGCTCAATGCCGGCTTCTTTCCACGCAAGCGCGTGCTGAACGTCACGACCAGGCGGCTGAACGGCGAGGTCGTGACCTACGATCTCGACCGCATCAACGCGCGGCTGCGCATCCTGCTGCTCGGCATCGATGCGCGGCGCCAGCGCTTCCCGCAGGAGAAGAGCTACGTCTATCGCCCGCTGGCCGACCGCCACGACGAGAACCGCTGGAGCGAGGCGATGCGCGAGACGATGAAGAACTACAATCAGCTCGACATGTTCATCTGACCGGATGCGCTTCGGTCTCGTCCTGCTGCTCGCGCTCGCCGCCCTGCCGGCGAGCGCACAGGAGGCCGAGCCCCTCGCCGGCGAAGACGACGTCACCGCCTATTGCCTGGGCGTGAACCGCCAGCTCGCCGAGCGCTTCCGCCAGATGCAGCTCTGGGGCTGCGGCAAGGGGCCGTCGATGCAATGGTGCCGCGACGCCAAGGCATCTGCGCCGGAAGCAATGCGGGCGCGCGAGCGGCTGGTGATCCGCTTCGCCAACGAGCTGACCCGCAAGGGCCTTCTGGACGTCGAACAACCGCTGGCCGCCCGCGCCCGCCTGACCCAGATCGTGGCCGACGGCTCGGCCGACGCCGCCGCCTGCTTCAACCCCAAGGGCGAGCGCGACGAGGCTGCGTGCGGGCGGCTGCAGCGTTGCGTGGAAGCAGAGCAGCGTGTGGGGCAGTAGGAGCTCACCCCAAGAGGTCGACCGGAAATGAATTGAATCGATCCAAACACTTACCTCATCCTGAGGAGCGCCGCGAAGCGGCGCGTCTCGAAGGATGGGCCAGGGTCGAGTTGGCAGGAACCATGGACAATGAAAGCGGAGCGCACGTCTACATGCTTCGCTGTTCGGATGGCAGCTACTATGTGGGTTCGGCGCGTCATGGCCTGGAGCGGCGTCTTTCCGAGCACAATAGCGGCGCCTTCGGCGGCTATACGTCCAAACGCTTGCCCGTTGCCATTGTCTGGTCGGAGCACTTCCTGAACATCACCGATGCAATCGCGGTCGAAAAGCAAATCAAGGGCTGGTCACGCGCCAAGAAGGAAGCCCTGATCAGGGGTGATTTCGGGGCACTCCGGGTGCTCGCGAAAAGAGGTGGCAAATGAAGGGACTCGTTGCCCATCCTTCGAGACGCGCCGCTTCGCGGCGCTCCTCAGGATGAGGTGAATGGGTAGCGGCTACTTGAGCGACATGCGAGATTTACAGGCGGGCTTCTGCCCAGAGAATTCAGCGAGGACACCGATGACCAAGTCGACATGGCGCGAGCGCGCGGGCACGTCTTTCACCTGCGAGAAGCAGCCGGCGCACGGGCCGCGCGGCATGGCCGTGTCCAACCATCCGCTGGCCTCGGCCGCGGGCCTGGAAATGCTGGCGGCCGGCGGCAATGCGGTCGACGCCGCGGTCGCCATGCAGTTCGCGCTGACCGTGGTCGAGCCGATGATGGTCGGCCTGATCGGCGGCACGACCTGCCACATCCGCCTGGCCGACGGCAGCCATCGCATCCTCGACGGCATGAGCGCCGTCCCGAAGTCGGGCCATCCCGACATGTACAAGCCGGTCGCCGGCGCTGCGCCCGAGGTCTATGACGTCGAGGGCCAGGAGAACCTGGTCGGGCCGAAGTCGGTCGCGACGCCGGGCTCGCTGCGCGCCTGGTGTATGGCGCTGGAACGCTTCGGCACGATGAGCCTCACCGACGTGATGGCGCCCGCGATCCGCCACGCCGCGCGCGGCTTCGCGGTGACGCCCTATCTCTCGGACTGCATCAAGGATGCCGGCGCCGACCTTTCGAAGGACAAGCTCGCGTCCGCGCTCCTCCTGCCCAACGGCACGCCGCTGAAGCCCGGCGAGAAGCTCGTGCAGGGCCAGTATGCCGAGTCGCTCACGCTCGTGTCGCAGCAGGGCGAGAAGGCGCTGCACGGCGGACCGCTCGGCGACCTGCTGGTCGAGTGCATGGAGAAGACCGGCGGCTTCGTGGCACCCGACGACCTCACCGGCTACAAGGTCGAGGAGCGCGCGCCGATCCGCGGCCACTATCGCGGCTGGGAGATCCTGGGACCGCCGCCGCCCGCCGCCTCGGGCGTGCACATCGCCCAGATGCTGAACATCCTCGAAGCCTACGACATCGCGAAGATGGGCTTCGGCACGGTCGACACGCTGCACCTGCTGGCGGAAGTGCTGAAGATCGCCTTCGCCGACCGCGCCGAGGCGAGCGGCGATCCGGACTTCGTGAAGGTGCCGGTCGAGCGCATCGTGAGCCGCGACTATGCCGACCAGCGCCGCAAGCTTTTAGACATCGCCCGCGCCACGCAATGGACGGGCGGATTGCAAGCGGCGGAAGGCCAGGACACGACGCATCTCACCGTGGCCGACGGCATGGGCAACGTCGTCAGCACGACGCAGACCATCAACAGCCTGTTCGGCGCGCGCTTCATCGTGCCGGGCACCGGCATGATCCCCAACAACTACATGAACAACTACGACCCGCGCCGCGGCAACGCGCTGTCGATCGCACCGGGCAAACGCGTGACGACCTCGATGTCGCCGATGATGGCGCTGCGCGACGGCAAGGTGCGCTATGCGCTGGGCCTGCCCGGCGGCCGCAAGATCTTCCCCTCCGCACTTCAGGCCCTGCTCAACCTGATCGACCACGGCATGGAACTGCAGGAAGCCGTCGAGGCGCCGCGCATCTGGACCGAGGGCCCACTGCTCGAGGTCGAGCACGGAATCCCTGCGCCGGTGCGCAAGGGTCTCGAAGAGCGCGGCCACACGCTCAAGATCATGCCGACCGTGGCCGGTGGCATGAACGCCATCCAGTTCCACGACGACGGCACCATGACCGGCGCCGCCTGCTGGCGCGCCGACGGCACGGCGGCGGGACTGGGCGGCGGATTGGCGCGCGCGGGCGTGAGGTTCGTGCTGCCGAGCTGACGCAGAGCGCGGGGTCGTCGCCTTGACGCCCTCCCGACCGCATGGCCACATGAAGGCGTTGGGGAGAGTTTTCGCCTGTCTTCATTAGTTTGCCGTTCGTCCCCGGCCGGGTGCGGTCCAGGGACTTCACGCCTGCTGCGCGTCGCGTTCTCGTAGGTCCGCGCCGCCATGTGGATCGTCAAGCTCGCGCTGCGCAAACCCTATACCTTCGTCGTCCTGTCGCTGATGCTGATCATCGCCGGCATCGGCGCGACGACGCGCATGCCGAAGGACATCTTTCCGGCGATCAAGGAACCGACGGTCACGATCCTCTGGCAGTATTCCGGCTTCCCGGCGGCCGACATGGCCAACGCGGTCACGGAGTGGAGCGAGTTCCTCACCTCGCAGTTCGTCGGCGACATCAAGCGCATGGAGTCCCGCAGCATCTTCGGCTTCGGCATCATGCGCCTGTCCTTCCATCCGCGGGTCGACATCGACCGGGCGCTGGCGCAGGTCACCTCGGTCTCGCAGACCATCCTGAAGAAGCTGCCGGTGGGCATAAACCCGCCCTTCGTGCTGATCTACGATCCGTCGAGCGTGCCGATCATGCTGGTGGCGCTGGCGAGCGAAACGCTGACCGAGAGCCAGCTCTTCGACTACGGCCAGTTCACCGTCCGCCAGGCCCTCGCCCCGGTGGAAGGCGCCCAGCTTCCCCTGCCCTGGGGCGGCAATGCCCGCGTGATCATGGTCGATCTCGATCCGGCGCGCATGCAGGCGCATGGCGTGACGGCCGACGATATCAGCCGCGCGATGGTCAACCAGAACGTCATCCTGCCGACCGGCTCCATGAGAGTGGGCAAGACCGAGTATCTCCTGCAGGCCAACAACAGCCCGGCCTCGATGGAGCTCTTGAACGCGGTGCCGGTCCGCAACAGCGGCGGCAAGCTCGTCTACATGCGCGACGTCGCCAACGTCCGCGACGGCTACCAGCCGCAGACCAACCTGGTCAGGGTCGACGGCCGCAAGTCGGTGTTCCTGTCGGTCGGCAAGAGCGGCGAGGTCTCGACCCTCGACATCATCAGCCAGACCAAGGATGTGCTGAAGCAGATCCCGACGCCGGGCGACCTCAAGTTCACCATCCTGTTCGACCAGTCGGTGTTCGTGATGGGTGCCATCCAGGGCGTCGTAATCGAGGGGCTGACGGCCGCTGCCCTGACCGGCCTGCTGATCCTGCTGTTCCTCGGGAGCTGGCGCGGCACCATCGTGGTGGTGATCTCGATCCCGGTCTGCATCTTCACGTCGCTGTTCCTGCTCGGCGTGACCGGCAACACGGTCAACCTCATGACCCTGGGCGGGCTGGCCCTGTCGGTCGGCATCCTGGTCGACGATGCGACGGTGACGCTGGAGAACATCCATCGCCACACCGCGATGGGGAAGAACCTCATCCAGTCGATCCTCGACGGCGCACAGGAGATCGCCATCCCGGCCTTCGTCTCGACCCTGTGCATCTGCATCGTCTTCCTGCCGGTGGGGCTGCTGACGGGGCCGCCGCGCTTCCTGTTCGTGCCGCTGGCGCTGGCCGTGCTGTTCGCCATCGCGACCTCGTACCTGCTGTCGCGCACCCTGGTGCCGGTGCTGACCAACTACCTGACGCGCGCCGAGCACGAGCATCACGCGCGCGAGCAGGCGATGGCGGCGCGCCCGGGCGCGTTCCGGCGCTTCCACCAGGGCTTCGATGCCCGCTTCGATGCCTTTAGAACGCGCTACCTCGGCGGCCTCGACTGGTCGCTGCACCATCCGCTCTTCGTGCTGGTGCTGTTCGGCATCGCCGTGGTGCTGGCGACGATCGCCATTCCGGTGATCGGCCGCGACTTCTTCCCGCCGACCGACGGCAACTCGCTGCGCCTGCACGTGTCCGCCCCCACCGGCACGCGCATCGAGGAGACGGGCGTCTATTTCAGCCGGGTCGAGCAGGAGATCCGCGCCGTCATCGGCGACGACATCGAGGTCGTGCTCGACAATATCGGCATCCCCCAACCCAACAACATCGTGCTGAGCGACAACATCACCGCCAGCTCGGCCGACGGCGAGATCCTGGTCGGCCTCAAGCCCGTGCGCCGGCACGGCTCGCAGGAGTATACGCGGCGCCTGCGGCAGGTCCTGCCGGAGAAGTTCCCCGAGCTGGTCTTCTACTTCCAGCCGAGCGACATGCAGACCCAGATCCTCAATCTCGGCCTGCCGGCGCCCATCGACATCAAGGTCTATGGTCTGGCCGGCATGGCCGCGCTGCACGAGGTGGCACGCAAGATCGAGGCGCGCCTCAGGACCGTGCCCGGCGCCGTCGACGTCCATATCCAGCAGCGCATCGACCAGCCCGCGCTGATGGTCAATGTCGACCGCGAGAAGCTCGCGACCATGGCGGACGGCACGCCGGACCTGTCGGGCTTCACGCAGGCCGACATGGCGCGCGCCATCCTGATCGGTGCGGCCTCGACCCTGAACGTCGCGCCGAACTTCTGGACCGATCCGGCCTCGGGCCACACCTATTCGCTGGTGGTCCAGTCGCCGCTCGACAAGCTCCAGTCGCTGGACGACCTGGTCAACATGCCGATCCGCGGCAGCGGCGGCGCGCAGACCCAGTATCTCGGCAACGTCGCCGACATAAAGCGCACGCAGATCCCGGCCGAGGTCGCGCATACCAACGTGCTCATCACCTTCGACGTCATGGCCAATGTCCAGGGCGTCGATACCGGCACCGTGATGTCGGCCGTGAACCGGATCATCGCCGAGGTCTCGGTCGGCGTCCCGAAGGGCATCGTCATCGAGCGGGGCGGCCAGGGCGAGACCATGGACAAGGCGTTCGGCCAGCTTGGCCTCGGCCTCGTGGCGGCGATCCTGCTCGTCTACTTCGTGCTGGTGATCAACTTCCAGTCCTGGACCGACCCGTTCATCATCATCATGGCCCTGCCCGGTGCCTTCTGCGGCGTCGTGCTGATGCTGCTGCTCACCGACACGACCTTCAGCGTGCCCTCGCTGATGGGTGCGATCATGACGGTGGGCGTCGCCACGGCGAACAGCATCCTGGTCGTGTCCTTCGCCAAGCAGGCGCTGGCCGAGGGCCAGACCGCGATGGAGGCGGCGCTGAGTGCCGGCCGCGCGCGGCTGCGGCCGGTGATCATGACCGTCATCGCCATGGTCTTCGGCATGATCCCGATGTCGCTGGGCCTCAGCGAAGGCGGCAGCCAGAATGCGCCGCTCGGCCGCGCCGTAATCGGCGGCATGCTGGTCGCCTGCCTCGCCACGCTGTTTCTGGTCCCGGTGATCTTCAGCCTGCTCCGCCGCAACTGGAAGCCGGCGCCCCCGCAGGAAGGCGCGGAGCTTTTGGCGGAGCGTTAAATTGTCGTCCTGAGCGACGCGAAGGACCTGACGGAACGACCGAAGTACTCCTTGGCTAACGTTAGATCCTTCGCTGCGCTCAGGATGACAAGATAACGCGCGCTACCGCCATCACTTCTTCAGCGGCGGCGCCCACATGCTGCGCGAGCCTTCCGGGACCTGCCGGTCCTGCCAGCCGCCGCCCAGCGCCTTCACGAGCGCGATCGTCGTCACGAACTGGGTGTTGGTGATCTGCACCGACACGCTCTGCGCCGTGAGGACGGCGCGCCGAGCGACCAGGACCTCGACCTGGGAGATCAGCCCCTGGCTGAAGCGCTGGGTCACCAGCGACGCCGTGCGATTGGCACTGGCGACGGCCAGTTGCTGGTAGCGCGCCTGTTCGCTGAGCGTCCGCAACTGCCCGAGCGACGTCTCCACTTCCTGGAAGCCGCGCAGCAGCACCGCCTGGTAGAGCGCCACCCGCTCCTGGTAGGCGGCACGCGTGCGCTCGACGTTCAGGGTGATGCGGCCGGCGTTGAAGATCTGCTGGAACAGCGAAAAGCCGATGCCCCAGATATTGCTCGTCGGATTGGTGATCGTCGACAGGTCGAAGCTCTCGAAGCCGACCGACGAGGTGAGCTTGATCGACGGGTAATAGGCCGCGACCGCGACGCCGATCCGCGCATTGGCCGCCGCCATCTCGCGCTCCGCCTCGGCGAAATCGGGCCGCCGCTCCAGCAGGTCCGACGGCAGGCCCACCGGAACGGTCGGCACGGTCCGGTCGAAGGGCTGCTTCGGCAGCGAGAATCCTTCCGGGTTGGCGCCGGTCAGGATGGCGAGCTTGTTCACCAGCTTGATGCGTTGCGCCTCGATCGCCTGGGCCTGCGCTTCGGTGATCCGCAGCGACGTCTCCACTTCGGAGAGCGCAATCTCGTTGGCCAGCCCGCCGCCACGCAACGCCCGGAGCAGTCCGACGCTGTTGCGGTGCAGGCCTATGTTCTCGGTGATGATCCGGTAGAGCTCGTCGGTCGCGCGCACCTCGAAATAGGTCTGGGCGACATCGCCGTTGAGCGTGAGCAGCGCCGTCTGGAAGTTGGCGATGCTGGCGCCCAGCTCCGCCGAGGCGGACTCGGTCTGCCGCCGCAGGCGTCCCCACAGGTCGATCTCGTAGGTGGCATAGAGCGGCACGGCCTTGTAGGCGCCGGTCATGATCGGCGTGTTGGCCGAGATCAGTGCCGGATCGATCAGGGTGGCGAAGTTGGGATTGTTGGCGAAATACTGGCCGACGCCGCCGGCATTGACCTCGGGATAAAGGTAGCTCTTCGAGATCCCCGCGATGGCCTGCGCCTGCAGCACGCGCGCGGCCACGGCCTTGAGGTCGGGATTCTGCCGGATCGCATCGGCCTGCAGGCCGTTCAGCACCGGATCGTTGAAGATCGTCCACCAGTCGCCGCGCCCGATGGTCTCCTGCGGCACGGCCTCTTTCCACGGCCCGGTCTCGGTGAACTGCACCGGCACCGAGGTCTCCGGCCGGACATAGTCGGGACCGACCATGCAGCCGGCCAAGAGGGAGACAGCCGCGACAACGGCCACGAAGGGACGGGCAGCCACGATCACGGTCGCGCGGCGCTCTCGGTCAGGACGCGGACCTTCATGCCCTCCTTCAGCAGGTCGCTGGGATTGTGGACGATGCGCTCGCCCTCGGTGACGCCCGACACGATGTCGATCGTCTTGCCCGAGTCGCGGCCCAGCCGGATCCTGCGGATGCGGACGATGTCGTCCTTATCGACCACCGCGATCTGCGGCCCGTCGGCCAGCACGATGACCGAGGAGTCGGCGACCACGATGGGCGGCGTCGGATCGACCAGCTTGAAATGCGCCGTCGCATACAGGCCGGGCAGCAGGATGCCGTCGGGATTGGGCGCCTCGATCTCGACCTCCATCGTGCGCGAGGTCGTGTCGAGCAAAGCGGCGTTGCGTACGACCTTCCCGCTGAAGGACCGGTCGGGATATTCCCGCACCGTCACCTCGGCCGCGAGACCGTCGCGGATCATCGGCAGGTAGATCTGCGGCATGGCGACGTAAATGCGCACCGGATCCATCCGGTAGACCCGGTAGAGCCAGCCCGAACTGTCGTGGCTGCCGAGATCGATCAGTGCACCGGTCACAGCCTTCGCGCGGTTGCGGGCGCCGATCACGCCGTCGAACGGCGCATAGATCTT
This sequence comes from Reyranella sp. GW821-FHT14A01, assembly GCF_058803965.1. Classification (NCBI taxonomy): domain Bacteria; kingdom Pseudomonadati; phylum Pseudomonadota; class Alphaproteobacteria; order Hyphomicrobiales; family Reyranellaceae; genus Reyranella; species Reyranella sp. GW821-FHT14A01. Next base: position 154,640 of record NZ_JBXAPM010000002.1, on the reverse strand, counting down.
CTGGAAGGCGACCATCGCCGTGAGACGCCCGACCTCGGCTTCCGCAGCGACGACATCGGCCTTGCGGGCATCCAGGGCGGCCTGGCTGTTGTCGACATCCTGCTGCGAGACCGCATTGGTCCTTACCAGGCCGGCATAGCGCCGGTACGTGATCTGGGCGATCTCGGCATTGGCCTTGGCCTGCAGCACCAGCGCCTCGGCCTGCTTCAGCTGCTGGTGCAGCTCGGGCGTCTCGATCTCGGCCAGCAGCTCACCGGCCTTCACCTTGGCCCCGATATCGACCGTCCACTTTTTGACGTAGCCGTTCACGCGCGCATAGACGGGCGAATCCTCGTAAGGCGAGATGCTGGCGGGAAGCGCCAGCGTCCGTTCCGCCGGGCCGCGCGTCGCCAGCGATACCTTGACCAAGGGCGGGCCGCCCGCGACGGCGCTGCCGCCCGAGGGCGCCGAATGATCCTGCAGGATCCTCATCCCCTCGACCCCGACCAGCAGGACGAGCGCGCCGACCACGACGAACAGCAGCAGCCGTCGCCAGGCACTCTTCCGGGCCGGAGGCGGAGCCGGAACGCTCAATGGAAGACGCGGCCCGAATCGATCACCAGCGTCTGGCCGGTCGTGCTGTTGGTCCGGCACATGGTGACGACCTGGTCGGCGCAATCGTCCTTGTCGGCGGGCATGCCCAGCAGCGAGGCGCTGGCGTTCTTGGCAACCACCTCGGGCCGCAGGTTCGCGGTGGCGCGCGTGCCTTCGAGCAGGCCCGGCGCCACGCAGTTCACCAGCACCTCGGGCGCCAGCGCCACGGCCATGCACTTGGTGAGATGGATGAGGCCCGCCTTCGAGACGGCGTAGGCGATCGAGGAGCCGGTGGGTCCGAGGCCCGCGACCGAGGCGATGTTGACGATGCGGCCGGCGCCCTGCTTCTTCATCACCGGACCGACGGCCTTGGTGAGCAGCATCGGGCCCGTCAGGTTGATGTCGATGATCTTCGTCCATTCCTCGTAGGTGAGGCCGTCGAGATCGGTGAAGGGGATCGACTTGTTGTAGGCCGCATCGTTCACGAGGATGTCGAGCCGGCCGAAGCGCTTCACCACGTCGTCGACCAGCTTCTGCACCTGGTCGCGCTGGGTGACGTCGCAGGCGAAGGAAGCGGCGGCGACCTGGTGCTTCTCGAGGTCGCGGACGACGCCCTCGGCCTGGTCCTTGCTTTGCGCGTAGACGACGGCGATCTGGCAGCCCTGCGCCGCCAGCGCGTGACAGATGCGCTGGCCCAGCCCGCCATTGCCGCCGGTGACGACGGCCACTTTCCCCTTGAGATCCATTGTTCCCCCACAAGCCCGTGTGTCCGGTATATATAAGCCAGTTCACAGCGTAGCGGAGCCTGCCAAATGACCACCCTTGCCACAGCCGACCAGAAACTCCGGCAGCGCGCACAGCTTGTGATTCCCGGCGGCATGTACGGCCATCTGCGCAGCGACCGGCTGCCCGAGGGCTACCCGCAATTCTTCGCGCGCGGCGAGGGCTGTCACCTGTGGGACGTGAACGGCAAGCGCTACGTCGATTTCATGTGCAGCTGGGGCCCGATCGTGGTCGGCCACGGCAATCCGGTGGTGGCCGAGGCGGTCGCGCGCCAGACGGCGGCCGGCGACTGCCTCAACGGCCCGTCGGAGCGGCTGGTCGAGCTGGCCGAACGGCTGGTCGGGCTGATCCCCCACGCCGACTGGGCGCTGTTCGGCAAGAACGGCACCGACGCGACCACGACCTGCGTGACCCTGGCGCGCGCCGCCTCGGGCAAGCGCAAGATCCTGGTGGCCGAGGGCGCCTATCACGGCGCCATCCCCTGGTGCACCCCGAACCAGTATGGCGTGACCCCCGAGGACCGCGCCCACATGCTGACCTACAAGTTCAACGACACCGGCAGCCTCGAGACCGCCGTCCAGCGCGCCGGCGACGACCTGGCGGGCATCGTCGTCTCCGCCTTCAAGCACGATTTCGGCAAGGACCAGGAGATGCCGGACGCCGCCTTCGCCCGGCGGGTCCGCGAGCTGTGCGACGCCAACGACGCGGCGCTGATCGTCGACGACGTGCGCGCCGGCTTCCGCCTCACCCTGCGCGGCAGCTGGGACCTGGTGGGCGTGCAGCCCGACCTCAGCGCCTGGAGCAAAGCCATCGCCAACGGCCACGCGCTGGCCGCCGTCACCGGCAACGACCGCTACCGCGACGCCGCCTCCAAGCTCTACGTCACCGGCTCCTTCTGGTGCGGCGCCGTGCCGATGGCGGCCGCGCTGGCGACGCTCGACGTGCTGGAGAGCGTCGACGGGCCGACGCACATGCGCGCCATGGGTCAGCGGCTGCGCGACGGCATCGCGGCGCAATCGGCCGAGTTCGGCATCGGCGTGCGCCAGAGCGGCCCGCCGCAGATGCCGACCGTGCTGTTCGACAACGATCCCGACTGCGAGAAGGGCAACTTCTTCACGCTCGAAGCGCTGAAGCACGGCGCCTACCTGCACCCGCGCCACAACATGTTCCTGTCGACCGCCCACACCGAAGCCGACATCGACTTCGCGCTCGAGGCGACGCGCGAAGCGTTCAAGGCGCTGGCGGCACGGTGAGGCCATGACGATAATGAGCGACACTCGGCGCAATACGTGACGCGCTATCGACGTCCTGCTCGCATTCTTCACTGGCTGATGGCGGCAATCGTCATCTGCATGGTGCCTCTGGGCATCGCGGTGAACTATCTGCCCTGGGACGCTCTTCAGGACTTCCTGTTCAACCTTCACAAATCGCTTGGCATCGTGTTGCTGGTGCTGATCGTGATCAGAGTGATCTATCGATTGTCCCACACGCCGCCAGCCTTGCCGTCATCGATTCCCCGCCATCAGCGGCTGGCAGCTGAAGCCGTTCATATCTGCCTCTATGCCATCCTCGTCGCGATGCCGCTCATCGGGTGGGTTGGCACGAACGCCTATGGCGAGCCCATGCATGTTTTCTGGTCGGTGACGCTGCCGGCCGTGACCGACAAGAACAAGGATCTGTCCGACGTCCTGTGGGCTACGCACAACATCCTGGGACTAGGGCTTGGCATTCTGATCGTATTGCACGCCGGAGCTGCGCTGGTTCACCGGCTTGTGCTCCGGGATGGCGTGCTGGGCCGTATGTGGCCGCCGTAAGTCAGGCTGCACAGCTAATTGGGCTTGGCAATGGGAGGGAGCAGGCGCACGCGCTCTGCCGTCCTGATGATTTCATCCCATAACCAGTCCGGGTAGTAGCCGGTAGGCGACAACGGCACCGCCAGGACCCGTTCATTGGAGGTGCACACCCAATTGCTCGTATCGGTGCCAACTGTCGTTTTCCTGAAGCCGAGTTGAGTAAGTTCAGCCGCCAGATCGGCCTCCTCATACAACCCTGCTCTGTCGTTCACTACATTGGTCCTCCAGGACGCATCGGGTCAGTTCCCGCGAAGCTGACCTCCCAGCTCGCAAGCAGCTTCGGCATGTTCAGATAGCTGCCGTCGAAGTCCGCGAGACGGGCGAGCTTCTCGCGATCCACCACCTTCATCGAACGTCCCACCTTCGACAGGAGGCCCATGCACTGCAGCTCCTTGAAGGTGCGATTGATGTGGACGACGGACAGCCCCACGGCATCGGCCAGATCGATCTGGCTCACGGGAATGGTGCGGCTGTCGATCCCGATGGCGGCCAGCCGCGCCGACTGTTCGCACAGGATATGGGCAACGCGCTGCAATGCGGTCTGTCGGGCGCCCCGTACCCTTGCCCGGAGCGTGCCCGCCTCAAGGATCGTCGAGCGCCACAGGACCAGGCCCAGTTCCGGATATTGGGCCAACATCTGCTCAAGGGCACTGTTCTCGACGAAGCCGATCGAGCACTCTGTAATTGCGGCTACAGCGACTTCCGTCGTCGTTGCCCGCAGCACATGCCGGCTGAGATCGCAGAAGTCGCCTGGATACTGGAACGAGTAGATCTGCCGGCTGCCGTCGATGAGCCGCTCGTACAAGCATGCGACTCCTTCGATCAATACCGTCGAATATCGCGACGTCGATCCCGCAGCCAGGATGTCCTCACCCCGGTTGATGCGAGTACCCACCCGGATCCTGCTCAAAAGCTCGTCCAGTTGAACTTCGCTTTTCACACCCAGAGACAGCAGTTTCTGCCGCAAAGGAGCAAAGCTCCCCCACGCCGAAGGCTTCCGCAACGCAGTCATAACGAACCCCACGTTCGCTAGCGTTCCCAAAACCAGTGCCGACCTTCCCAACAATCGGCACTGACCACCTTGTATGTTTCGTTTGTAATGCAAGAATCTCGACAGGGGAAGAGATTTTTATCACTCTCTTCCGAGTTGCAACTCTCATGACGGGTCAGTCAGATTCTGTTGCAATCTCTAGCCACACCCTGGCGCGACACCACCGATGTGGAGATTGCCAAATTCGGAGGCTTGAGCGCGCCGACGTTCTACCCTTGGAAGAGATCCTAGCTGCGCCCGCCGTTCTTCCAGAAGCGGTTCAGCTCGGCCGCGTCGCCGTTGAACATGTTGCGGTCGCAATGGCCGACGCCCTCGACGTGGCGCGGCTCGCTGCCATAGGCGAAGTTCTGGGCGGTCTCGTCGGCGACGTACTGCCAGATCGTCCAGCTCGACCAGGCGTTGGGCAGCCGGGGCTCCTCGCGATAGTCGGCGAGCCACAGAGCACAGCGCGACAGGAGGGAGCCCGGCCTGACGCTCGCGCCGAGCGTGAGACGCCGGCGGCCGTACACTTCGCCGTTGGCCCAGGCGGGATGGGCGTAGAGCATCGGCAACCGACCGGTGGCCTTCTGCACGGCCAGCACGAAGGCCTCGGCCTGGTCGAGGCGCATCGTGTTGCGCGGGTTGGCGTCGTTGGGCTCAAGATCGAGCGCCATCACGGTCTGCGGGCCCGGCTGACAGGCCGACAGGAAGGAAGCCGCCTGCTGCTCGCCCGAATACTGGCGCGTGCCGAAATGATAGCCGCCCCAGAGAAGACCGGCCGCCTCGGCCTGGCGCCGCCGCGACGTGTAGGATGGATCGAACCAGTCGCCGCCTTCGGTCACCTTGTGGATGACGGCGAGGATATTGCTGCGGCGGACCGCGGCGAAGCTGGTGACCGTCACGTTGTGGCTGATGTCGATCACGGCATCGATGCCGGGCCGGCCCGAGCCCGGGGCATAGGCCGAGGACTGGGACGTCGGCTGGCCACCGCAGCCGGCCAGTGCCGGCAGGGCAAGGCCGCCTGCCAGCATGCTTCTACGTGAGATCATCGAGGGGAGTTCCTATTTGGCCTTCGTCAGCACGTTCGTGGCGGCGACGGAAACGCCGGCGCGGTTCTCGGTATAGAAGAGTTCGAGCGTACCGTCGTCGAGCAGCGTGCCTTCGATGGCGGATCCGCCCTGCCCGATCATGCGCACGCGCTTTCCGTCCGACCCGATGACGCCGATGATCGGCTCGGCCTTCGCTTCCGAGGAGAGCGTTCCCCAGAAGCGGCCCTCGTCCTGGCCGTCGATCTTCACCGTGATCTTCAATTCGACCAGGCGATTGCCGTCGACGATCGTCGCCGGCGCGGTCACCGGAAAGTGGGCCGGCAGGCCGCTCACGATGCTCTTGTTGGTCCCCGTCCAGGTGCCCGTCAGATCCGGGCCGGCCGGCTGCGCGTGCGCGAGGCCCGCGGCACAGGCGAGCGAAAGGCCGAGGGGGAGCAGCAGGGAGACACCGCGCATGGTTGTTTTCCTTGGGGGTTGCCGGGGGCGCCATCATGCCCAAACATCGGCCCGCGTAAAGCCGGGCTATCGTCGCGGCAGTCGACAGGCGGAGTCGACGCGCGCAATACTGGCAGGAATGGAATACGACTTTATTGTCGTCGGCGCCGGTTCGGCGGGCGCCGTCGTCGCAAACAGGCTGTCGGCCGATCCGCGTCACAAGGTGCTGCTGCTGGAAGCCGGGCCCGCCGACCATCCCTGGACCCGCATCCCGGTCGGCTATTCCCGGCTGATCACCAATCCCAGCGTCAACTGGCTCTACAGTTCCGAGCCCGAGGCCAGCACCAACGGCCGCCGCATCCCGGTGCCGCGCGGAAAACTGCTCGGCGGCTCCAGCGCCATCAACGGCCTCGCCTTCGTGCGCGGCCAGGCGCAGGACTTCGACACCTGGGCGCAGATGGGCAACCAGGGCTGGGCGTACGAAGACGTCCTGCCCTTCTTCAAGCGCATGGAAAGTTATCCGGAAGGCGACGAGCGCTTTCGCGGCCGAGCAGGCCCGCTGCGCGTCACCAATCCCGAACCGCTCAATCCGCTCTACGCGACCGTGATCAAGGCGGCCGGCGAAGTCGGCATCGCGCACAACCCCGATTACAACGGGGCGCAGCAGGACGGCATCGCCATGAGCCAGGCCACGATCGCCTCGGGCTGGCGCATGAGCACGGCCCGCTGCTACCTCGATCCGGCAAGGCGGCGACCGAACCTCAACATCGTGACCGGCGCACTGGCCTCGTCACTGATGCTCGACGGCAAGCGCTGCACCGGCGTGCGCTATCGGGTCGGCGAGGCATCGCACGAGGCTCGCGCCGCGCGCGCGGTCGTGGTGAGCGGCGGTTCCATCAACTCGCCGCAGCTCCTCGAACTGTCGGGTATCGGCCAGCCGGACCGGCTGCGCGGGCTCGGCATCGAGGTCCGCCATGCCCTGCCGGGCGTCGGCGAGAACCTGCGCGATCACTATGCGCCGCGCACGAGGTGGACCATCGGCAGACGCGGCGTCACCTTCAACGATCGCGGCCGTGGCCTCGGCCTCGTGCACCAGGCGCTGCGCTGGGCGGTCAATCGCGACAGCCTTCTCTCCATGGTGGGCGCCCCGCTGCGCGCCTTCGTCCGCTCGCGCGACGGGCTCGCCGCACCCGACCTGCTGCTGGGCTGGGTGCCGATGTTCACCGAAGCCGGACCGCGCGGCCCCCGGATCGCCCGGCAGTCGGGCGTCTCCTGCTACGCCCATCCGATGCGGCCGGAGAGCAAGGGCCATATCCATATCGTCTCCGCCGACCCGCGCCAGGCGCCGGAGATCCGCTTCAACTTCCTCTCCGCGCCGGTCGACGGCGAACTCACGGTGCGCGCCGTGCGCATCGCCCGCGCCATCATGACGGCGCCGGCCATGGCGCCGCTGCAGGTGGCGGAAGTCGCACCTGGAACGGGCAGCAATACCGACGACGAGATCCTCGACTGGGTGCGCAGGGCCGCCGAGACGACCTATCACCCGGTCGGCACGTGCAAGATGGGGCCAGACGCCATGGCCGTGGTCGACGCACGGTTACGCGTCCACGGCATCGAGGGGCTGCGCATCGCCGACGCCTCGATCATGCCGACGCTCACCTCGGGCAACACCAACGCGCCCTCGATCATGATCGGCGAGAAGGCGGCGGACATGGTATTGGAGGGCTGAGCGTAGCTCAGCTCAGCGCCCGCGGAAGGCTCGTGCGAGCTGATCGCTCAGGGGCTTTACCAGGAACGACGCCACGGTGCGCGGCGTGGTCTGGATGAACGCCTCGACCGGCATGCCGGCCAGCAGTTGCAGGCCCTCGAGGCGGGCGAGCTCGCCTTCGGAAACGCGGATGCGCACCGAGTAGTAGGGCTCGGTCGCCTTGTCGTCCTGCGTGACGTCGGCGCCGATATGGATCACCTCGCCATCGACCTCGGGCGTCGTGCGCTGGTTGAACGCCGCGAAACGCAGGACGGCATGCTGGCCGATATGGATCTGGTCGATGTCCTGCGGCGGCACCTTGGAATCGACGATCAGCGAGTCCGAATCCGGCACGATCAGCATGAGAGGCTCGCCCGCCTGGACGACGCCACCGACCGTATGGACGTTCCGCTGGAACACCCTGCCGTCCTGCGGCGACACGAGATCGATGCGCTTCAGCTGGTCCTCGGCAGAGACGCGCCGCTCGGTCATCTCCGATTTCTTGGCCCGGATCTCGGCCAGTTCCTTGCCGACCTCTGACGCAAGATCCTGGTCGATCTGGTGGATCTTGAGCTCCAGTTCGGCGATACGGCCGCGGCTCTGCGCCAGCGACGCAACAAGAGCGGAGCGCTCGCCCTCCATGCGGGCCCAGTCGCGCTCGAGCGTGGTAACACGGCTGATCGGCACGAGGTTCTGCTTCCACAGCGTGCGCACGCCCTCCAGCTCCTGCCCCACCAGCTTGATCTCCTTGCCCTTGGCGACTTCCTGCGCCTGGGTGCCTTCGATCTGGAGGTTGAGCTGCTGGATCTGCTCCTTGAGCTGGGCCTTCTGGCCGTCGCGCGCCGTGCGGCGCATCTCGAACAGCCTCTGCTCGCCGTTCATCAGGCGCGCGATCTCGGGGTCGCTCGACCGCGACGTCAGGTCGGTCGGGAAATCGACGGTCTTCGAATTGTCGCGCTCCGCTTCGAAGCGGGCCTGGCGGGCCGCCATTTCGTCGAGCGACTTGGTCACGATGCCGAGATTCGCCCTGGCCTGCGTGCCGTCCAGCCGGACGACGACGTCACCCTGCTTCACCCGGTCGCCTTCCTTGACGAGCAGCTCGCCGACGACACCGCCGGTCGGGTGCTGGATCTTCTTCACGTTGGTGTCGACGACCAGCTTGCCGGGTGCGATCACCGCACCGGAGAGCTGCGTGGTGGCGGCCCATCCGCCGACCCCGAAGACGAGGACGAAGCACGACACCAGGCCGATCATGAGTGGCTTCCGGGTCATGGCTGGAATGGATACGGGCTTGTCCTGGGTCATGACGGCTCTCTCGCGCGCACCGCCGGTGCACGAAGGGACATGGGCTGGGCGACGGCAACCGGCGGGGCTCCCGGCTGCGGTCCCGGCGGTCCTTGTTGCGGTCCCGCGGCCGGCGGCGACGCGGCCTTCAGCGTCTCGCGCAAGACGGCATCCTTGGGACCGAACGCCTGCTGCCGGCCGCCACGCATCACCAGGAGCTGGTCGACGGCGGCCAGGGCGCTCGGCCGATGGGCGATCACGATGGCGATACCACCGCGTTGGCGCACCGATACGATGGCCTTGGTCAGGGCCTCTTCGCCATCGTGGTCGAGGCTCGAATTGGGCTCGTCGAGCACCACGAGGAAGGGATCGCCATAGAGCGCCCGCGCGAGTCCGACCCGCTGGCGCTGACCGGCCGACAGCGCCGTGCCGCCCTCGCCCATCTCGGTCTCGTAGCCGTTGGGCAGGCCGAGGATCAGCTCATGCACGCCGGCCGCCTGCGCCGCCGCGATCACCTTTGCGGGATCGGGCTGCGGGTCCAGGCGGGCAATGTTCTGGGCGACCGTACCGGCGAACAGCTCCATGTCCTGGGGCAGGTAGCCGAGATGCTCGCCCAGCGCTTCCGAGGACCATTGGTCGAGCGTGGCACCGTCGATCCGCACCTTGCCGGTGACCGGTTTCCAGACGCCGACGAGGGTACGCGCGAGCGACGACTTGCCCGAGGCGCTGGGGCCGATGATGCCCAGCGCCTGGCCCGCCTTCAGGTTGAAGGCAATGTCGCGGGCCACCATCATGTTGACCCCCGGGGGCGCCACACTCACGGTTTCGACCGCCAGCGTCGCCTTCGGCTTGGGCAGCGCCATGACCTCCCGGTCCTCGGGGATCCGGGTGAGCAGATTGTTGAGCCGGTGCCAGCTCTGGCGGGCCGACACGAAGACCCGCCACTGGGCGATCACCTGCTCGATCGGCGCCAGCGCCCGGGCCGACAGGATGGAGCCGGCGATGATGATGCCGGCGGTCGCCTGCTGCTTGATCACGAGATAGGCGCCGACCGCCAGCACCGCGGACTGCAGGGCCATGCGCAGCGACTTCGAGAAGCTGCCCATGCCGCCGGTGATGTCGCCCGCCCGCTGGTGGGCGGCGACATAACGGCGGCCGTAGTCCGCCCACTGATGGGCGAACCGCCCGACCATGCCCATGGCATGCAGGACCTCGGAATTGCGCCGGCTGGCCTCGGCGAGGCCGTTACGCCGGCTCGAGAGGGACGACACTTCGAGCGACGGCTTGCGGACCTTGAGCTCGGTGATGAAGGTGATGACGACCAGGATGAGGGCGCCGACGGTGGCCGTCAGGCCGAGCAGCGGATGGAACAGGTAGCAGATGCCGAGATAGAGCGGCATCCAGGGGAGGTCGAACAGGGCCGCCGGCGCACTACCGGCCATGAAGCTCCGGATCTGGTCGAGGTCGCGGACCGGCTCGAAGCCGTTCATCTGGGGGGCCCGCAGCGGCAACTTGACCAGCAGCTGGTAGATTCGCCGGTCCAGCGTCTCGGCAAAGCCGCCGGCGATCCGGATCAGGACCCGGTTGCGGACGATGTCCAGGATCGCCTGGAAGCCGTAGAGGCCGAGCGCCAGGATGCAGAGGGCGACGAGGGTCGGGACGCTGCGGCTCGGCAGCACCCGGTCGTAGACCTGGAGCATGAAGAAAGAGCCGGTGAGGTAGAGAACATTCAGGATGGCAGTGAATACCGCCACGCCCAGATAGGACGAGCGGCAGGAGCGAAGCGCTTCCGCCAGTTCGGTACGCGGCGATCCTGCGGCAGGAGTTGGGGCCCGGGTCATGCTGATTGTGACTTCCTTCGTCGGCCGCCCTGTCGTCCCCCGACGGCGGGCCGGCAGGCCCACCTAGCATCGGCAAACTGCGGCTGTCTCTTCTTTTCCGACTGCAAAAAGCCGCTTTGACAGAGATTTCACAGTCTCTACACATTGCGAATGGCAGCCTCTACTTAAGAGTCGCCGGGTTGAGGTTGCGGTGCACCCCAACCTCACCCATCTTCGGGCCGCCGCATATTCCGTGCGATCGCCCTCAAGAGTTACCAATTCAGTAGACGGAAACGGTCAATATGCCTTCAGCACCCCCGGTCGGTGTGGTGATTGCCAACTATAACAATGGCTCCTTCGTGGGACGGGCTATCGAATCGGTCAGCCGGCAGTCCGCCGAGAACCTGCGCACCATCGTGGTCGACGACGCCTCGACCGACAATTCGGATGAAGAAATCCGCAACTGCCTGTCGCGCCTGAACGATTCGCGGTTCGACTATATCCGGCTCGACACCAATGTCGGGCAAACCGGCGCCATCAAGCGCGGCCTCGCGCAGCTGGACACGCCGTTCGTCGGCTTCCTCGATTCCGACGACGCGTGGTACGAGAATTTCATCGAGCGGCATCTGTGCGTTCACATGAACGCCGACTTTCCCGTCGCGCTCACCTATTGCGATTCGCATATCATCGACGCCGACGATCATCTGCTGGCCGGCACCGCCTGGTGGTTCGAACACGGACATCCCGCGAACAAGGTTTTCGAAAACGCCGTCGTGCCGAAGATCGATGCTGCTACCGGCGAATTCTCCTTTCCCTCGAATGGCCGGCTGACCTTCCACCCGCACTGGACGGCGCTCAGCGCCACGAACAGCATGGCGAGCATGATGTTCCGTCGCAGCTTCGTGGACCTCGTGCTCGTCCTTCCGGACAACGACCTCAGGCTCTATCTCGACTATTACCTGTCGACCTTCGCGGGCCTGCTGACAGGGTCCGTCGCCATTCACGACGCGCTCTACGCCTACCGCATGCATGGCGCCAACAAGCATTCGAACGCCTCGGTCATGGGCGGCACCTACAATTCCTCGACCAAGGACTGGGAGCCGATCAGCAATCACATCCTGCAGCTCGTCCAGCGCGTCCTCGAAGAGGAGGCGCCCGCCATTCGCGCCGCGTTCGGGGAATGGCGTCACGCCAATTCGAAGGCGTTGGTGAAGCGTGCCCTGGATGCCCGCTCGAACAGCACCAGGGGCGCGTGGATCCGGTTCGTCGACACCCTGTCGACGAGAGCCCATACCTTGCTCGGCAGCGGCCGTTCGGGTCTGGCGGGACTATTGCATCGCGGGCGCTGAAAGCAGCGTGACATCGACGATCCGTACCAGCGCCGTCTTCGTCGGCACGGCGCGCAACTGCGCCCCCTGGCTGCCGGCGTTCCTGGGCAATATCGAGCGGCTGGCGCGACTCTACGACCGAGCCGCCTTCGTCTTCGCCGTCAGCGATACAACCGACTCGACCGCTTCCCTGCTGCGGAACTGGATGGACCGGGGTCGCGCGGGAAAGGTCATCGACCTTGGCGACCTCGCCGGACGGCTGAAGCAGCGGACGGAGCGGATTGCCCATGCGCGCAATGCCTGTCTCGACGAAATTCGCGGCTCGGCCTGGACGGACCATTGTCATCTGATCGTCGCAGACATGGACGATGTTCTCGCCGTGCCCCTCGACATCGACGCCTACACAAGGGCGGCCGGCTGGCTTGACGCTGCGCCAGACCATGCCGCCGTATTCGCCAGTGCCGCACCGCGTTATTACGATATCTGGGCGCTACGGCACGAGACATGGTGCCCGCACGATTGCTGGCACCGGATTTGGGAACGTCCCGCCTCCCAATCGTTCGAAGCGGCCAAGTTCCGCGAGGTCTTCGCCCGCCAGATCGCGCTGCCGCGACAGATGCCGCCGATCGAGGTCCGCTCGGCCTTCGGCGGCCTCGGCCTCTACCGCATGTCCCATGCGCTCGGTGCGGCCTACGCCGGTCTCGATGCGCAGGGCCGCGAAGTATCCGAACATGTCGCGTTCAACGAAGCGATCGGACGCGCCGGTGGCCGCCTCCACGTTTTTCCCGAGCTGCGGGTACAGGCGCCGCAGCAGCACCTCTACAATTCCGCCGAGTTCGGTTTCCGGTGGCGCACGACCATGCGGCTGCGCGAAACTGTCGAGCGTTACCGTCCAGCCTGGCGCACGTTGCTCACCCGAACATGAAGACGCTCATCGTCGACCCGGCCATACATTCACGCGGCGGCCATCACTACACCGCGATCGATCGGCTCCAGGTCGAACTCTCACAGCTGGGCATCGAAGCAGCCTGCCTCGGTTCGGCCGCCGCGACGCCCGACATCGCGCGTGACCTCGCCTGTACGCCAACTTTCGCCAGCCCGGTCTATGGCCGGGACTATTCCAGTCCGAAGGAGTTCGAGTACCGTGTCGCCCGCACGAGCCGCGAGCTGTCGCGGGCGCTGCAGCGCCTGGGGACGTGGCCCGATATCCTGATCCTCCCCTGCTGCGACCAGGTCCTGGCGGCCTCGGTGGCGCGTGTATTGCGGCGCCATCCGCTGAAGCCCCCGCCGCAGGTGCTGGCCTGGCTGCTCTATGGTCCCCATCACCAGCTCGCGCCCGACAATCCCGCCTCCATTCCTTTCCACGGCGAATCCCGTCGCGCTTTTACCGCGCTCCTCAAAGCCGTTGGCGGCCGTCAGAACCTTGCAGCCTACTGCGAGACCGAAGCGACAGCCGCCTTCTATCGCAAGCTGCTGCCCTTCGACGTAGGCGTCGCTCCGGGTGCCGGTATCGCACTGCCCGCCGTCGACGGGTCTCCCTCCGACGCGAACGACCATCCCCAGCTGACGATCGCCGGCTTCGCAAATCGCTCGAAAGGGTATCGTCTGTTGCCGGGGGCGATCCCCCAGTTGCTGCAGCGTCACGCCACATCGCGCTTTACCGTTCATGGCATCGTCGCCGGATCGGATGCGGAGGACGATGCCTGGATCTTCGACAGTCTCGAACGGCTGGGGCCACGCGTTTCCATACGCCGCGGCGTGCTGTCCGACGCAGACTATCTCGACCTGCTGGCGCGCACCGACCTGCTGCTGCTGCCCTACGATCCCGAAGCCTATCGTGTCCGAGGCTCGGCAATCTCCCGCCAGGCGCGACAGCTCGGCATTCCCATCGTGGCGCCTGCCGACTGCGCCTTCGCCTGGCCGGCCTTCGACGATGGCTACGGCGTTGCCATGTCGACCTACAGTTCCGATGGGCTCGCCGATGCGACAGTCGACGCACTCGGCCGGCTGGATACGCTGAAGGCACAGGCATCGGCGATCTCCGCCACGACGAAGGACCCGCTGGCCGGCATTCTCGAGGCCACGGCCGAGGCTGCTCGCGCGCGGCCCCGCCAAGGCACGGCCGATGCCCTGCAGCGCCTGTTAGGGCTCGCGCTTTAGCCCGAGCGACGCCAGGTAGGTCCAGCGCACCGTGCCGTTCCTGAAGCGGATGCCTTCGAGATACTGCGCGACGGCGCGGTCGATCAGCGCCGATGAGGGCTTCTCCTTCGTGGCGCCATCGGCATAGGCCACGATCTCCTTCCAGCCCTCGGGGCGCGGGATCGACACGATGGTCGAAGGCGTGTCGAGGTTCTTGTAGGTCCAGAACGACCAGCCGATCCCGTGCATCTCGTGCAGGCGGCGGAACCCTTCGTTCCACTCGTCGGTCAGCTCGCCGGTCTCGCCGAGGAACAGCGGCACGTCGTGGAGGTTGGCGAAGTTCAGGTGCCGCTGGATCGAGTCGCGCTTCGTCGAGGCCCAGAACGAATGATAGGTGTAGGCGAGGTTCCTGGCGAAGGGCGGGCCGAACATCGCGAAGCTCGAGCTCCACTGGCCGCCCGCCAGGATCACGATGCGCTCGGGATCGACCTCGCGGATCGCCGCCGTCGCGCGCTTGTAGAAGGGCTCCAGCCGCGCGTTCAGCGTCGCCACGTCGTGATAGGGCGCGATCGGCTCGTTCAGGATGTCGTAGCCCAGGATCGCGGGATTGCCGCGATAGCGCTGCGCCACGGCCCGCCACAGCTTCACGGTGAGGTCGCGGTCGCGCGGCACATAGAACATCAGCGGATAGCCCGGCCCGTCATCGTGGTTGATGCCGGTCTGGCCGCCCGGCGCTGCATGGAGGTCGGGAATCACGTAGAGTCCGGCCGCCGCGGCCCAGCCGACGACCCGGTCGAGCAACGACCAGCCCTCGCCGCCGATCTCGCCGTCGGCGCCCATGAACAGCCGCCAGTGCAGCGGCACCCGGACCATGTTGAAGCCGACCGACTTGATGAAGCGGATGTCGTCCTCGGTGACGTAGCTGTCGCGATACTGGCGCCAGAATTGCGCGGCGCGTTCCGGTCCCAGCAGGCGGTCGAAGGCGCCGTAGATCTGGCGCGGCGACTTCGCGACCTCGAACTTGAACATGTAGCCTTCGGGCATCAGCCAGTTGCCGAGGCTGATCCCCTTGAGGCGCAGGATGCGGCCATCGGGTTCGACGAAGTTCTTGCCCTCGATGCGCACCAGCGCCTCAGCGTGAACGGGGGCGGCGAGACCGAGCAACATCAGGAGAGCGACGAGGAGGCGCATGACGGGACTGTAGCAGGCCACTAAGGTTCGTCCCGTCATGTTTCTTGCCTCGCTCCTTCTGCCGATCGCTGTCGTCGCCATCGTCTTCCTGGTCCAGCGCGTCCGCCTGCCGGCCTTCCTCGCGATCATGGCGACCGTCGTCGTCTACGGCATCGCCGCCGACATGACCTTCCAGTCGGTCGGCAAGGCCTTCGGGCTGGGCTTCACCGCCGCGCTGGAGCAGACCGGCCTGCTGGTCATCGCCGGCGCGCTGGTCTCCGGCCTGGTGCTGCGCACCCCGCTGGGCACCGGCACCTCCGCTGCCGCGGGACTGCTGGCGGGACTGGGCGCCTCGGCCTCGGGCGGGCTGGCGCTGCTGCAGCCGGCCGGACAGGACGCGCCGCGGCGCGCGCTGGGTCTCGCCCTCACCCTGCTCGCCGTCGCCGCCCTCATGACACCCTCGCCGCTGGCCGTTGCAGCCGCCTCGGTCATGAAGGCGAACATCAGCACCGCGTTCATGATCGCCTTGCCGGTCGCGGCCGTCGCCGTGGCGCTGGGCTGGTGGCATGTCGCGCGGCAGGTCCCGTCGCAGCCGACGGAGGGCCAGCTCTCCTGGGCGTGGCTCTGCGTCGGCATCCCCCTCGTGCTGCTGGTCCTGCAGGCGGTGGCGCAGATGCCGAGCGAACCGCTCGGCAAGGGCGGCTCGCGCGAGTTCTACATCGGCATCTCCAAGCCGCTGATGCTGACCGCCATCGCCATCACCCTGGCGGTCGTGTTCGCCCGCCGCTGGGAGCCGTCGGTGCTGGCCGGCCGGTCGTGGGCGCCCTTGCTGCTGGCGGTCGGCGCCTCGGGTGGCCTGGCCCGCGTCTTCGACGAGACCGGCATGTCGGAGCTGCTGGCCGAATACGCGCTGCATCCGCGCTACGGCGTGCTGACGCCGTTCCTGGCGGCCGCCATCGTGAAGACGATGCAGGGCAACTCGCTCACCGCCGTGCTCACCGCCTCGGGCATGGTCGAACCGATGCTGCCGGCCCTCGGCCTCGACAGCGCCTCGGGCCGCGCCATCGCCGCCGCCGCCGTCGGCGCCGGCTCGATGGCGATCTGCCACGTCAACGACCCCTTCTTCTGGATCGCCGCCCACATGGGCCGCCTGTCGCCCGGCCGTGCGCTTTACGTCATCTCGCTCGGCAGCGCCGTCATGGCGATCGGCGCGCTCGTGGTGATCGCGACGATCCGGCAGTTCATTTAGGTTCAGTGGAGCGCGCAACTCCAGTTGCGCTCATGTCTTTTTCCTTAAGGCTTGAGCGCCACTGGAGTGGCGCGCTCCAATGAGACGCTTCGAACTTAAGCGATCAGCCCCTCCTCGCGCGCCTTGATCTGCAGGCCGAGGTAGCGCGAGTAGATGCGGCACTGGGCCAGGCTGCCGGCGATGAACCACAGGCCGGGCTGCGGCGTCGGCTTGAACATGTTGGCGAGTTCGCCGCCGGCATCGAAGCCCCAGACCGGACCGATCCGGTCGGCCACCGCGTCGCCCAGGAAGGCGCGCGCCGTTTCCTGCTGGTTCTTGTAGCCGGTGGCGACCACCACCAGTTCGGCCTCGCGCACCGCGCCGTCCTTCAGGCGCACGCCATTCGCCTCGAACCGGTCGATGTCGCCGAACTGCAGCAGCTTGATGCGCCCGTCGACGATCATGTCGGAGCAGCCGACGTTGAAGTAGTAACCGCCACCGCGGCGCAGATACATCATCTGGAAGCCGGTATCGTCCTCGCCGAAGGTCAGGCGGAAACCGCGCTTCTCGAGTCCCGACAGGAGATCGCGGTCGACCCGGCGCATCTCGGCGGTCGAGAGCTGGTAGGCGCGCTGCATCACCGCGTAGGGAGAGGCCGCAGCCAGCAGGTCGCAATCCTCGAAGGGCAGGCCCTCGGTATAGATCGCATAGACCTTCTGCGCCTCGCGGATCGACACGACATAGGTCGGGCTGCGCTGCACCAGGGTCACGTCGGCGCCGCTGGCGCAGAGATCCTGCGCCACGTCGTGACCGCTGTTGCCGGTGCCGACCACGATCGCCTTGCGCCCCTTCCACTCCGCGCCGTTGGTGTAGGCGCCGGAATGCATCACCGTGCCGGTGAAGGAATCGAGCCCGGGCAGCGACGGCTTGATCGGAATGGCGCTCACGCCCGTGGCGAAGACGATGTGGCGCGGATGCAGCATCCTCTCGGTGCCGTCGCCGCGCTTCAAGGTCACCGTCCAGCGGTGCGTCGCCTCGTCGTAGCTGCCGGAGGTGAGCTGCGTGTCGGTCCAGTAGTTGAGGTCGAGATTCTCGACATAGGCCTCGAACCAGTTCGCCAGCTTGTCCTTGGGGATGAACACCGGGAAGGTCGGCGGGAACGGCATCAGCGGCAGGTGATTGACGTGCACCTCGTTGTGCAGCGTGAGCGAGTGATAGCGCCGCCGCCAGTTGTCGCCGATGCGCTGGTGGCGATCGACGATCAGCGTGTCGACACCGAGCGACCGCAGGCGCGCGGCGGTGGCGAGGCCCGCCTGGCCGCCACCGACGACGAGCACGGCGGGATCGCGATCCACATAAGCTTGCGCCTTCCGCCGCTGGTCGAGCCAGTTGTCGCCGCCGAAGTCGCGGCTGTAGCGCTCGGCATCGCTCAGCTCGCGCGGCCGTCCATCGGGCCAGCCGTGCAGCTCCTCGAGCGTGGTGAGCAGCGACCAGGCCCGCCACCTGCCGTCGGCCTCGACGAGGCGCACGACGGCATTGGCATGGCCGAAGGCCGTCTCGAACTCGAAGATCGTTTCGATACAGTCGATCCCGGCCCGCTTCACGCGACGCGGGGGCGTGCGCGTATCGGGGACAGCCACATCCTTCGCGGCGGTGCGCGCCAGCACCGGCCCCAGCGCCGCCTCGATCGCCGTCCTCCCGGAATGGGTGACGACGTCCCAGGTGAAGGCCAGCACGTCGCGCCAGTGCCCGTCGGGCATGAAGGTCGTCGCGACAGAAGCCGCATCCTGGGCCTGAAGCGCTGCCCCGAACTCATCGAGCCAGCGCGCCGCGATCTCGCCCACTTCGTCCGGGGCTTCGGCAAATTGAACAGACATCGACGCTACTCCGGATGAGGGTCAGTCGAGCTTCACGCCCGAGGCCTTGACCGCGGGCTCCCAGAGCTTGCGGTCCTCGGCCAGGAACTGGTCGAAGCCGGCGCGGCCGGGCGGCGGCAGGTCGAGGCCGAGATCGTCGTTCCAGCGCTTCTGGATGTCGGCCGACTTCAGCGCTTCGGCGATCGCGGTCTCGATCCGGGCGAGGATCGGCTCGGGCGTGCCGGCCGGCGCGCCGATGCCGTACCACGAGGTAGCGACATAGCCCGGCACGGTCTCGGCGATGGCCGGAATATCGGGCGCCGCCTTGGAGCGCTGCGCCGAGGTCACGCCCAGCCCCTTCAGCTTGCCGCCACGGACCTGCGGCAGCATCGAGGGCATGTTGGCGAACATCATGTTCACGACACCCGCCATCAGGTCGGAATAGACCGGGCCGGCGCCCTTGTAGGGGACATGGATGATGTCGACGCCGGCCAGCTTCTTGAACAGCTCGCCGCTCAGGTGCAGCGACGTGCCGGGGCCCGACGAGGCGAAGGAATACTTGCCCGGCTCCTTCTTGCAGAGCGCGATCAGCTCCGCGACGGTGTTGGCCGGCAGCGACGGCGTCACGCCCAGCAGGTTGGCGAGGATCGCGACCCTCGAGATCGCCACGATGTCCTTGTCCGGATTGTAGGGCAGCCTTGTGTAGAGCATCGGGTTCAGCGTGTGGCTGGCCACCGAGATGAGTCCCAGCGTGTAGCCGTCGGGCGCCGCGCGCGCGAGTTCGACCGTGCCGATATTGCCGCCCGCCCCGCCCTTGTTGTCGACCACGAAGGTCTGGCCGAAGCTCCTGGAAAGCGCGTCGCACATCAGGCGGCTCACCGTGTCGGTGCCGCCGCCCGGTGCGAAGGGACAGATGAACTTCACCGTCTTGTTCGGCCAGGCCGCCTGGCCCAGTGCGACGGCGGGAACGATCGACGGCGCGGCGAGAGCCGCGACGAGCAGGCTACGTCTCTTCATGGCGTTTCCTCGATTTTCGTTTTTTTGCTTTTCAGACACCCCAGCGTAACGTCGCTGGGTAATCTGTCCAGATGACTGAGCCTCAGAGCGTCCAGGGCTATATCGACCAGACCCCGTCATGGCCCGACGGGACCCCCACCCCCAACGTGCCGATGACCCAGATGCAATGGCGCATCTGGACCCTGGCCACCGCCGGCAAGTTCTTCGAAGGCCTGGTCGTGTTCATGACCGGCGTTGCCCTGCCGCTGATCGTCGAGGAATTCGGCCTCTCGGCCACCGGCAAGGGCATCGTGAGCGCCGCCACCCTGGCCGGCATCATGATCGGCGCCGTGGCGCTGGGCGGACTGGCCGACACCTACGGACGCCGCCGCATGTTCGTCATCGAAATGCTGGTCTTCGTCTTCTTCCTGGCCGGCCTGACCGTGGCGCCGAATTTCACCTTGCTGGTCCTCTGCCTGTTCGGCGTCGGCGTGGCGCTGGGCTGCGACTATCCGACCGCGCACCTCGTGATCTCCGAGAGCATTCCCAGCCGCGACCGTGGCAAGCTGGTGCTGGCCGCCTTCGCCTTCCAGGCGATCGGCGCGCTCGTCGGCACGGCGCTGGGCTTCGCGATCCTGACCATCGATCCCTCGCTCGGCGCCTGGCGCTGGATGTACGCCGTGGTAATCATACCGGCCGCGTTCGTCGTGTTCGCCCGCCTGTTCGTGAGCGACAGCGGCCAATGGCTGATGAGCCGCGGCCGCCGTGCCGATGCCGAGCGCGAGCTGCGGCGCCTGCTGAAGCGCAAGCCGCAATATCCCAAGCAGGTGCGGCTGGCCGAACTTGCCGACGGCCTCCATCGCAGCCATCACCGGCACGGCCGCTGGATCGACCTCTTCAACAGGAAGAACCGCCGCGCCACCATCCTCGCCTCGGTGCCGTGGTTCCTGCAGGATCTCGGAACCTACGGCATCGGCATCTTCACGCCGACGATCCTCTCGCACACGATCGGCAAGGAAATCAGCAACGCCCACAACGTGACGGCCATCATCGCCCGCGATCTCGAGGGCGCGAAGGGCGCGGCCCTGGTGGACACGCTGCTGATCGTCGGCATCATCGCCGCCGTTTTCCTGGCCGACAGGGTCGGCCGCATCCGGCTGCAGGTCCTGGGCTTCCTCGGCTGCGCGGTCGGGCTCGCCATGGCGGCGCTGCAGTCGCATGTCGACGAGCCGCTGCGCACGCTGCTGCTGTTCGGCGGCTTCATGGTCTTCAACTTCATGACCAACCTTGGGCCCAACGCGCAGACCTACCTGCTGGCCGGCGAGGTCTTCCCGACCAACATCCGCGGCAAGGGCGCGGGCTTTGCCGCCGCCTTCGCCAAGATCGGCGCGGTGCTGACGGCCTTCACCTTCCCGGTGGTGCTGGCCGAGGCCGGCACCGACTTCCTGCTGACCGTCCTCGTCTTCACGTCCCTCCTCGGCGCCATCATCACCTGGTGGTTCCGCATCGAGACGGCTGGCGTCAATCTCGAGGAGATCGGGAAGTAAAAACCCCACGCCGGGCTTCGCTTGGCGCGAGACGGCGAGTACCCTGTGCGCAATGGAATCGCCGATTCGGGAGTTGTTGCGCTCGCCTGATTTTCTCAGGCTGTGGCTGGTGGGGGCCTTCGCCAACGCCATGCGCTGGCTGGAACTGCTGGCGTCGGGCCTGTTCGCCTGGGAGGTCACCCACTCCGCCTTCGCCGTCACCGTCGTGGTGGCGCTGCGGCAGATCCCGCAGCTCCTGTTCGGCGCCTTCGCGGGCGCCATCTCCGAGGCGGTGGACCGCAAGCTGATCTTCATGCTGGCGCTGGTCATCCCGGCGCTGATCTCGACCCTGCTCGCGACGCTCGCCGTCACCGGCCATCTCGAAGTCTGGCACGTGGCGCTGGGCAATCTCGTCTCCGGCATCATGTGGTCGACCGAAATGTCGACCCGCCGGCGCATGGTCGGCGAGGTCGCGGGGCCGCACCGCATCGTGAACGCCATCGCCCTCGACAGCGTCACCTCGGCGGCGACGCGCGCGGTCGGCCCGCTGCTGGGCGGCATGGCCTTCGAATGGCTCGGCATGAAGGGCGCCTATACCGTCACCGCCCTCGTGCAGTTGTTCGGCGCCTTCGCCATCGCGGGCCTCACGCACGCCCAACTGACTCGGCGGCTCGACCTGCTGCGCATCCCGCACGAGATCGCCGACGGGCTGCGCTTCGCCTGGACGCGGCCCACCATCCTGCTGGTGTTCGGCGTCACCGTCGTCACCAACGCCTTCGCCTTTGCCTATTCGGGCCTCGTGGCCCCGCTCGGCCAGGGCGAGTTCCACGTCTCGCCGGCGCTGGTCGGCCTGCTCGCGGCCGGCGAGCCGCTGGGCGCGCTGATGGGCGGTTCGCTGATCGCGGCCGGCATCGTGCGCATGGACCGCCGCCTCGCCTTCGCCGGCGGCGCCTCGCTGTTCATGGTCGCGCTCATCCTGATGGCGCTGTCGCCGTCCTATTGGCTGGCCTTCGCGCTGCTCCTGCTGGGCGGCTTCGGCACGGCGGGCTTCGGCAACATGCAGTCGACCCTGATGCTCACCGAGGCCCCGCCCGAGATGCGCTCGAGGCTGATGGGCGTCGTCACCGTCTGCATCGGCACCGGCCCGCTCGGCCAGCTCGCGGCGGGCGCGCTCTCCGGCCCTCTCGGCCCGCGCGGTGCGGTGATCGCGATGGCGGCGGTGGGGCTGGTACTGACGGGGGCGATGGTGTGGGCGTTGCGGAGGAAGCCGCCCGTGCCGCCTGCCGCTTGACCGCTGCAGCAACAGACCGACCGCGTGCAACACGAGGAGGGCCGGCGCGTTCACCTTGAGCCGATGTGCTGCACGTCCGCGGGACGGCCAGGGGAATTCACCATGAACATGTCGGCCGAAAGCATTCTCGTCATTCTCGTCGTGGGAATCGCTGCCGGCTGGCTGGCCGGCAAGGTCGTCCGCGGCACCGGGTTCGGGCTGGTCGGCGACCTTCTGGTCGGCATCGCCGGCGCCCTGTTCGCGGGGCTGCTGTTTCCCCGTCTGGGGCTCAACCTGGGGGGCGGGCTCCTCTCCCAGATCCTGTTCGCGGCGCTGGGTGCGATCATCCTGCTGCTGATCGTCGGACTGGTGCGCGGGCGGCGGGCTTAGAGCCCGCTCCCCTGCGCCCTGCGGGGCGTCAGGCGAGCTTCTCGACCGAAATCTCGTGGACGGCCCGGCCATCGCGTTCGAAGGCCGTGATGTTGGCGATCGTGGTGCCGGCGATGCCGTGCAGGGCGTCGGCGGTGAAGAAGGCCTGGTGCCCGGTGACGAGAACGTTAGGGAAGGACAGGAGCCGGGCGAAGACGTCGTCCTGGATGACCTTGTCGGACAGATCCTCGAAGAAGAGGTCGGCCTCCTCCTCGTAGACGTCGAGGCCGAGATAGCCGAGGCGACCGCTCTTCAGCGCCGCGATCACCGCCGGCGTGTCGATCACCGCGCCGCGACTGGTGTTGATCAGCATCGCGCCCCGGCGCATCCGGGCCAGCGCCGCGGCGTCGATCAGGTGACGCGTCCTGGGCGTCAACGGGCAATGGAGCGAGACGATGTCGGCCGCGGCCAGCAGCTCGGGCAAGTCGACATAGCGCACACCTGCCGCGATGCAGGCGGCATCGGGTGCAGGATCGACGGCAAGGATGGTGCAGCCGAAGCCCGCCAGGATGCGAGCAAAGGTAGCGCCGATGCGCCCGGTACCGACGACACCGACGGTGCGCCCCTTCATGTCTAAACCCAGCAATCCCTCCAGCGCGAAGTCGAAGGCACAAACGGCGGTCGCGCCCTGGGCCAGTGGGGCCGTGTCGCAGGTGAGGCGGGGTTCGAGATAGGCCAGCTCGTGGCGCGCCGACACGTTGGCGGCGTCCAGGAAGTGCCGGTCGTAGGGCTTGGTGCTGAAGACCGCGACACGCATGGCGCGCGGCCGGAGGTGCCGGTCCCGCCTCTCCTAGCCCTTCTGGCCTTGGCCGGTCGGACGCTTGTCCTTCTTCACGGACTTCGGGCCGCCGCGAACCGCGTCCTTGGCGATCTGCTTGGTCGAGATGTTGGACTTCTGCGTGGGAGAGGTGGGGGATTGGGTCATGCCGGCTCAACGCCGGGCGGGACTTGCCGTTGCATCAGTTTGCACGAAGCGTGCTGGCCCAGATCCCGGAAAGGCGGCAAAATAAATGACTGGCAGCAGAACGGGACACGAAGAAAATTGGAAGACGGTCAGGAAACTGTGCTGCTCGGCAAAAGGGCGACGGCAAAGGATGGCCGCATGGACGGAAGGCGGCTGCGCAGTGAACGCACCAAGCAGTTGATCATCGAGGCCTATCTCGCGTTGCTGCGCGAGAGCCCCGAGGTGCCGACGGCTGCCGAAATCGCCAAGCGCGCCGGCTATTCCGTGCGCTCGATCTTCGAGCGCTTCGACGACCTGCTGGCGCTCAGCCTCATTGCCGCGGACTATGCATTTTCCGCCGGGCTGGCCCAGGCCACCGTCCGCGACGTCGACGGCGATCGCGCGGCGCGCATCCGCTCCCAGGTCGAGACGCGCGCCGGCATCTGCGAGCAATGGCTGCCGCTGTGGCGGGCGCTGCTGCACAACCAACGCGAATCGGCGCTGCTGACGGTGCGGATCGACCGCATGCGCGACGCGGTATGGGCAAGGCTGATGCTGATGTACGGGCCCGAATTGTCGACCCTGCCGCAGGCCGAGCGCACGCCGCTGCTGATCACGCTCGAGGCGCTGACCGATTTCGAGAGCTGGGGCCGCATGCGCGAGCGCCATGGCCTCAGCGCCGAGGAGGCGCGCGACGTGTGGATCCGCGCCATCGACCGGCTGTTGCCGCCGACGCCCTGAGCGGACGACGGCGGCCTGCCGCCAGGGCGGTCAACGCAGCGGGATCGTGAAGTTCAAGTTCATGCTCGACGGGCCGGGTGACTGATAAGGGGGCGGCTGATAGGCGGGCGCCTGGTAGACGGGCGCCGGCATCATCATCACCGGCGGGCGCTGGTAGACGATGCGCGGCGGCGGCTCGACATAGATCTCGCGCACATGCTGTACGACCGGGCGCCAGTGATCCGGTCCGCGATGCAGGTGATGATCCCAATCGCCATGGTGCTCGTGCTCCCATCTCTCGTCGTGACGATCGTCATGCGCCGACGCGGCCGAGGCGCCGGCGAGAATCATGGAACCTGCAATCGCGGCTGACAGAAACATGCGTAGCTTGAGGCCAGTCATCGTCGTCTCCAATGTTGAGGCATCCCAACATCGGCGTTACGCGACGAGGCGCGACGACATCGCCGAATGCGATCTCGGCCACCGCTTGGTCACAACCATCGCGCAACGGTGTGATTTTCCTGTGGTTGTGCATTTGATATGAACTCGACCATCGGTCGAACAGCTTTTTTCTTCGGAATCGAGGGATGGCGAGCGGATCGTGGCCGTAGCCGCGAGAAGGCGGTGAATCCTTCACCGTCTCACGCACCGAGGAAACCATGACCAAACTCCGCAGTCTTCCTTACGCCGTGCTTACGTTAAGCGTGCTCGCCGCCGGCAGCGCGTCCGCTCAATCGATGGGGAGCATCGATGGGCGCGAAGCCCAGCAACAGCAACGCATCGTCAACGGGATTCAGGACGGCTCGCTGACACGCGGCGAGACCTATCGGCTGGAGCAAGGCGAGAGACGCATCGACAACTACGAAGCGCGTGCCCGCGCCGACGGGCATGTGTCGGGCTACGAGCGCCAGCGCCTCGACGGCATGCTCGATCGCGAGAGCCGGGAGATTCACCAGCAGCGCGCCGACGGCCAGCGCGCCGGCGGATGGAACGGCGGCGGGTGGAACGGCAACGGATGGAATCGAGGCGGCTGGGATCGCGGCAACCACTATGGCTGGGATCGTGGTGAGCATAATGGCTGGGACCGTGGCGGCCCGTCGCATGGCTGGAACTCGGCCGACGGGCGCGGCGGCTGGCAGAACGGCGCACATGCTCCGGGTGGCTGGAACAGTGGTTCGAACCAGGGCGGTTGGAATCAGGGCGGATGGAACGGCCACGCGCCGGGCACACCCTCGACGCCGACGACACCGACCAGCGGCGGCCAGCCCGGCGGGTGGTCGCATAACGGCACTCAAGGGAATGGCTGGAACGGCAACACAGGCTGGCAGGGTGGATCACACGGCCAGCCGCAGACCCAGCCGCAGATGGCGCGTCCGATGCCGGTCTCCGCACCGGCGCAACCGCGGGCCGCGTTCAATGGCGGCAATGGCGGCGGCAGGCGTCACTAGCTCTGCAAGACGGCCGGCGATCCGCAGGACGGATCGCCGGTCCTTCACCTCCGATGCACCGATCCGCGACCATTCTGCGACAACGTACGGAAGCGCCCCGCCCATCCACAGGGGCAAGGGCACCCCCGGCTTTGTTCGGTTAAGAACGATGAGGGCCACGAGGCCCGTTGTCGTCATCGGGGGATTAAGCACAGTGCTAACGCTCTATCATGGTTGGAAGTCGTCGGCGTCGCGGCGGGTGCGGCTGTGCCTCGCCGAAAAGGGTCTCACTTTCGAGAGCAAGGTGATCGACCTCACGAAGATGGAGCATCACGCGCCTTCCTTCCTGAAACTCAACCCCAACGGCGTCATCCCGCTGCTGATCCTCGAGGACGGGCGCTCGCTCTACGAGAGCGGCACGATCTGCGAATATATCGACGAGACCTGGCCCGAGCCGTCGCTGCGGCCGGCCGATGCCTACGGCCGCGCCGTGATGCGCAACTGGATCCGCCATGTCGACGGGCTGATCGGCAACCTGATCATCTTCAACTGGGCGCACTCGATGGCCAAGGTCGCCTCGCAATGGTCCGATGCGGAGCTGGCCGAGAAGCTCGCCAACGTGCCGAGCAAGGAGCGGCGCGAGGCGTGGCTGCGCACGGCGCGCAAACCCTATACCGAGGAAGAGCGCCAGGAAGCACGGAACAAGCTGAAGGTCGGGCTGGTCGACCGCATGGAGGAGACGCTGCGCCAGAGCCGGTGGCTGGCCGGCGACAGCTATTCGCTGGCCGACATCGGCGCGATGCCCTTCATCAAGCGGATCGACGAGGAGATCGCGCCGGAAGAGATCACGCCGGCGAAGCATCCGAGGGTCGCCGCCTGGTGGACCGCGATCCAGTCGCGCCCGGCCTTCACCACTGCCAAGATCGGCTCCTTTACAGGATAGGGGGCGCGGGATGAGCGGCACACGCACCATCACCTTCGATTTCTACGGCACGCTGGTGCAATGGCACGAAGGCGTCGAAGCGGCTTTCCGCGCCATCGTCACGCGCCACGGCCAGCCGGCGATGGATCTCGTGCCGCTCATTCACGCCTTCCATGCCGAGGGACGAAGGCTGCGCGACACGCCGCCCTGGCGGCCCTATCGCGATGTGCTGCGCGAGAGCCTGCGGTTCGCGCTGACGGGCGTCAGGCTTGCGATGGCGGAAGCCGATGTCGATGGATTGATCGCAGGATTGTCACGGCTGCCGGCGCATGCCGACGTGCCGGCCGCCCTCGCCGCGATGCGGGCCGGCGGCTGGCGCCTTGCGGCCATCTCCAACACCGACGACCACCTGATCGCCGGCAGCCTGCCGAGCCTCGGCCTCGCGCTCGACGCGGTGGTCACCGCGCAGCAGGCCCGTGCCTACAAGCCCGACCTGCGGCTGTTCCATCACGCCCACAAGGTGTTGGGCGTGACGCCGGATCAGACGGTGCACGTCGCGGCGAGCCAGCCGCTCGACATGGCGGTGTGCAAGGCGCTCGGCATCCGCGCCTATTGGGTGAACCGGCGGGCCGAAACGGCGGATCCGCAATGGCTGCCCTTCACCGAGGTGAAGGATGTCGCCGAAGCCTCGCGATTGATCCTCGCCTGAAGGATCAGGCGCGCACGAGTGTCTTGATGGCGAGAGCCGGCTTGCCCGACTTCTCGGCGACCTCGCGATCCTGCTCCTCGATGATCGCGCGGGCCGGCAGGTCTTTTTCGAGCCCTTCGAGGGCATCGAGGGGCACGCGGCGGTTAGAGCGCTGGCTGCCGTCTTCGTAGGTGACGTTGAACAGCACGTATTCGGCGCGCTTGCTGGATTTTTTGCCCATCGGGGCCTCCATATCGGTTCAGGCCCGTCGACCTGGAAAGTTCGTGCGTATTCCCCGTCGGGAACGCCTGCAGGGAGCGTGCGTTGTCTGGAGTACCCACACACGCCAGGGAGGCAACGTCATGTCCGACTACGATCGCCGACCGACCAACGTGAACGTCACGCCCGTCGTGCCGCCCGCCACAGCCGGCGGCAATGGCAGCCTGTCCTTCATCGTCGGAGCCCTGCTGGTGGCCGTCCTGGCCGTCGGCTATTTCGCGATGGGCATGCCTGGCCTGAAGGCGCCGAATGAAGCCCGCGCGCCCGACCGCAAGATCGACGTGACGATCGAGCAACCCGCGCCGGCCGCACCTGCTACGCCCGCTGCCCCGGCGCAGCCGCGTCAGTAATAAGTCCAACGAAAAGCCCCGCACCCAGAGGGTGCGGGGCTAATCTCGCTGCTACGAGGCTGCCGTTACCGGCAGCCGCCGTAATCAGCCGACCGACTTCAGGTTGTCGGCCGACATCTTGCCGCTGCGACGGTCGGAGACGAGTTCATACTCGACCTTCTGACCTTCGTTGAGCGTGCCCATGCCAGCGCGCTCGACGGCGCTGATGTGCACGAAGGCATCGGCACCGCCGTTGTCCGGCTGGATGAAGCCGAAGCCCTTCTGAATATTGAACCACTTCACGGTTCCCGTCGCCATGGGTAACCCTTTCACTACTTTAGATATGCTGAACCGCGCGGCGCCCCGATGAAAACAAAGGAAACGCGCAGCCGGCCGTCGAATTCGCACTGGTTTTCGGGATCAAAGTTCGGGATCGGGCTTACCGGCGAGGCCGGAAACGCGGACCAAATCGTCTGTCCGTCTATCGACCGGCTGCATATGGGCTTTTGCCGGAGGTTTGGCAAGGACCGATTGGCCGCAACTCCGGGGGCGGCTAAGCTCCGCCGCGGCGAGCAGCGGGGGAGTTCACATGGCCGGCAATCCGAAAGTGCTCATCTCAGGTGCGGGCCCGGTGGGACTCACCCTCGCCAACGAGCTGGTGCGGCACGGTATTTCCGTGCGCATCGTCGACAAGTCAGCGGAGCGCACCGACAAGTCCAAGGCGCTCGTCCTGTGGAGCCGCACGCTCGAACTGCTCGACGATGCCGGCTATGCGAATGACTTCATGTCGTCCGGCATGCAGGCGCACGGCGCGCAGATCTCGACCGGCAAGCAGGTGGTCGCCCGGGTCTCGCTCGACCATATCGACAGCCGCTTCGCCTATGCGCTGATGATCGCGCAAAGCGAGACCGAGAGGGTGCTCGAGGAAAGACTGGCGGCCGCGGGCGTGACGGTCGAGCGCAGGGTCGAGCTGACAAGCTTTACCGACAAGGGCTCTTCCGTCGAAGCCGTGCTCACCAGGGCCGACGGCGAGCGGGAGACACTCGAGGCCGACTGGCTGGTCGGATGCGACGGCGCCCACTCGGCGGTGCGGCACGGGCTGGGCTTCGCCTTCGAGGGCTCGACGCTCCAGTCCCACTGGGCCCTCGCCGACGGCCACATCGCGGGCCTCGACCCCAAAGATCATCTGCACATCTTCTGGCACCGCGACGGCATCCTGGCCTTCTTCCCGATCGTCGGCGACCGCTGGCGGGTGATCGCCAATCTCGGCCCGGCCAAGGACGGTGAGGTTCATCCCGATCCGACCCTCGAGGAGATCAACGCCCTGATGGCGCATCGCGGCTCGCCGGGCATCGTGATGTCCAACCCGGTGTGGCTGGCGGCCTTCCGCATCAACGAGCGCAAGGTCAGGGACTATTCCAAGGGCCGCGTGTTCCTGGCCGGCGATGCCGCGCACATCCACAGCCCGGCGGGCGGCCAGGGCATGAACACCGGCATGCAGGACGCCTTCAATCTTGCCTGGAAACTGGCGCTCGTCATCGAAGGCGCCGCGAAGCCCGCCTTGCTCGACAGCTACTCGGTGGAGCGCACGGCCGTCGGCGACCGGGTGCTGAAGAATGCCGGCCGCCTCACCGAAGCCGCGACGCTCACCAATCCCTTGCTGCAGGACATCCGCAACACGATCCTGCGCTTTGCGGCGAGCTTCCCGCAGGTCCAGCACAAGGTGGCCGACCAGCTTGCCGAGATGGACATCGGCTATCCCGACAGCCCTCTCACCGCACGGAACGGCCACCTCGCCCAGGGACCGAAGTCGGGCGAACGCTGGCCGCACCGGCTGCCCGACGGCGCGGGCGGAAACAGGTTCACAGCCATGGGGCCGGCCGACCTCGTGGCCGACCTCGCCGCGAAGTTTCCGAAATTGGCGGTCGCCGCACCCGCACCGGATCCCGCGCACGCGACGGCGCTGCGGCTGATCCGGCCCGATGGCTATGTAGGCTTTGCCGGCGCGCCCAAGGACGCCGCGCTCGCCGAGGCCTATCTGGCGGCGCTGGCCAACTGAAGGCCGCAACAAGAAGAGGAATTACGGCAGCATCCGGTCGATGGCGGAGGCCCAGACGTCGAGGGCCGCCTCCCAGCCCAAGCCGAAATCCTCGCGCAATGCCTCCCAGCTCTCGAAGCTGGTGAGCGTCGCCAGCGCCAGGACCATCGCCTCGCGGGCCGGCGGATCGAGGGTCGCGAGCTCCGGCCGGTACATCAGCTCCAGCCGCTCGACGTTGGCGCGGCGGACGGCCCGCACGCGGGCCCGCAGCTCCGCGAGCTGCTCCTGCACCGGCTTGGCCGTCAGGATCCGCCACAGCGGCAGCCATTTCTCGCAGGCCTGTGCGCGCGTGGTCACGTGCGAGCGGATGCGGGTCGCGCGATCGCCCTCCGTGTCCCGTGCCGTGGCTTCCGCCTGGCCCAGCGCGATCGCATGGTCCGCGGTGGCGAGGCTCAGCGCATCGAGGTCGGCGAAGCGCTCGAAGATCGAACGGACGGAATAGCCGGCCCGGGCGGCGATCTCCGCCGAACTCGGCATGCGCCGATGCTCCTGCAACAGCGCGAGATAGGCCTCGATGATGAGGTTGCGTGTCCGTTCGCTGCGCAGGCGCCTTCCGTCGGGACGGACATTTGCGGTCTCGGCCAGGTCGGTCTCATGCGACGACACGGTTCAAGCCTCCCACAAGGAAGTAATAGCACTAGCGCTGCAAGGCTTGCGCGTCACCCCCTCCTTTCGCAGGTCTGGCGCAAGATTCCGGTGGGTGCCACAGTCCGGCCCGCTATGCCGCTACACTGGACCATCGACTCCAAGGCGAAGCTGCTGGCCGCCGTGGCGTCGGACGATGTCACGCGGGCCGAATTCGAGGCCTATCTCGATATGCTCGACCGGGCGGGCCTGCATGCCTATCGCAAGCTGTTCGACGGCCTCCACGCCGAGACCAGCATGGATCCCGAGACCATACTGGAAATGGGCGTGCGCATGCGCGCGTCGCACCGGATGCACGCGGTCGGGCCGCTGGCCGTGGTCGTGGCTCAGGACAAGGTCGCCATGGTTTCGCGCGTCCTCGGCATGCTGGCCGCGGCCAGCCGGCCGATGCGCATCTTCCACGAACCCGGCCCGGCGCGGGATTGGATCCTGAAGCAGCCCCTCTAGGAACGCAGCCGGGGCAACGAAGTGGGGGGCCGCGCCGTTGGACGGCCTGACCCGCCTTTGTGGAGATCCGCGATGTCCGACACCACGACAAATCCGCCCACCCTTGCCATCGCCACCGACATGGTCTGCCACATCATCGTCAAGGCGCGCGAATTCGACGGGCAGGACGTCGAGACCGATCCGGATTCGGGCTCGAATGCCGCCGATGATGGCGGGGTCTCGATCCTGGAAGCCCATGGCGACGATCCCACCCAGGCCGAACTCGTGGCCTTCATCGAAGCCCTCGACGAGGATGAGCAGGTCGATCTGGTGGCGCTGCTGTGGCTGGGCCGCGGCGACGGCGACATCGAAGACTGGGAAGATCTGCAGACCCAGGCGCGGGACGCCCGCAACGAGCGCACGTCAGCCTACCTGCTCGGCCAGCCCCTGCTCGCCGACCACCTGGCCGACGGGCTCTCGGCCTTCGGCCTGTCCTGCGAGGACTTCGAGAAGGACCATCTCTAGGGCTGAGCTGCTCATTGGAGCGCGCAACTCCAGTTGCGCTCAAGCATCATCAACCAGCAAGACATGAGCGCAACTGGAGTTGCGCGCTCCGCTGCGCCTCAGTGCGTCGTAACTCACGGCATCGTGCCGTGCGGCCGCTTCTCTCCCGGGCGCACGCGACGATCCTCATCCTCGGGTTCGACGGTGCGGGCGGTGTCGTTGTCCCGCCGCGGCGCGCGTTCGTCGATGGCGGAATCGCGCTCGATATCGACGTTGTTGCGCTCGCGGGGCTTCGGATCTGGATCGTTGGTCATGGCGCGCTCCTCGTTCTCTGATTGAGGAGCGAACGGCAGGAGACGCGGCGGGTTGCTCAGCGGCGGCGGCGCGACTTCTTCGCCCGCGACGTTGCCGGGACCTCCTCGTCGCGGCTCAGATTACTGTGCTGCTCGTCCATGAGACGGTAGTCCATGACGAGCTCCTCGCCCGCCTTGATGTCGCGCAAGGCGTAATAGGTCACGTCGCCATCGTCGGACCCGATATTGGGATCGGCATCGTGGTTCATGTACCAGCCGGTGGAAATCCGCAGGAAGTCGAGCGGCGCCCAGTAGCCGCCCTTTGTGCGAATGCCGAAGCGCTTGATGAGCTGGATCTGCGGCGAGGCATGCGCCCTGGCGAGGGGGATGAAGCGGCTGTCCTTGCCGTCCCACACCCGGACCAGTTCATCCTTCTTGATGTCGATGTCGGCGAAGCAGCCCAGGCCGTGGATGGAAGAGGCGCCGAGATGGACGAACGCCTTGCTGGCTTTGCGCTTCATGGGCTCAAACTATTCTCGGTTCGGAGGGGCTCGCGTGAATACTCCCTGCCCGCACGACATTGCAATGCGCCTGACGCAATGCACTGGCAAAGCATGGACTAAGCAGCGACGCTGCAGATACTATATCACCGCGTCGCCACAGAATGCGACGCGACATGGGACGGCTCGGAGACCTTGATGAAGCGACGTGAAGTTGTCGTGATGGGCGCGGTGATCGCGACAAGCGGGATGGCCGCACGGGTATCGGCGCAGATGCCGCCATCGTCCACGGGGCCCACCCAGACCCCGCCAACATCTGCGACCACGACCTCGACAAACGCCACACCGGCAACCGCCAGGTCTTTCTCACCGGCGCAGCTCGACCAGATGCTGGCGCCGATCGCGCTCTATCCGGACGATCTGCTGGCGCAGATCCTGATGGCCGCGACCTATCCGGTCGAAGTGGTCGAGGCGGCGCGCTGGTCGAAGGACAATCCGGCACTCAAGGGCGAGACGGCCCTTGCAGCCGTAAAGGACAAGGGCTGGGACGTCAGCGTCGCCTCGCTGGTCGCCTTTCCGCAGGTCCTGCAGATGATGGCAAGCAAGCTCGACTGGGTTCAGAATGTCGGCGACGCGATGCTGTCGCAGCAGTCCGACGTGGCCGCGTCGGTCCAGCGCCTGCGCGCCCAGGCCAAGACGGCCGGCACGCTGAAGACCACGCCTCAACAGACGGTCGTGCTGCAGCCGGCAAGCGCCGGCGCACCGCCCGATACGCCGCCGGCCATCGTGATCCAGCCGGCCAATCCCGAGACGATCTATGTGCCAAGCTACGACTCTGCGACGGCCTACGGGCCCTGGCCCTATCCGGACTATCCGCCGACCTACTTCCCGCCACCGTCCGGCTGGGGCTACGGCGCCGGCCCGGCCCTGATCGGCGGGCTGGCGTTCGGCGTTGGCATGGCCGTCGGCGGCGCCTTCTTCGGCGGCTGGGGCTGGGGCGGCGGTTGGGGCGGCGGCTGGGGTTGGCGAGGTTGGGACGCGTGGGGCGGCCGCCATAGCTGGACGACCTTTCGCGGCGGCCGCTGGGCCCACGATCCGGCGCATCGCCGCGGCGTACCCTATCGCAACGCGGTGGACCGCGACCGGTTCGGTCAGAATCACCCGGGGGCCGCCGAACGCGCCGCGTTCCGGGGCGGCCGCGACGGTGAAGGGCGGGGCGCTGCCGCCCGCGCCGGTGAAGGCCGAGGCGCCGAGGCGGGAGCGCGCGCGGGCGCGGGGCACCACAACGCCATGCACAACGTCAATCATGCCAGACAGGCGAGGCGAGCGGCGGCGCGCGGCCACGCCTCCGGGCAGCACGCCGCACGTCATGCCGCGCGCAAGGCCGCCAATCACGGTGGCGCCCATCATGGTGGCGGGGGACATCATGGTGGCGGACATCATGGTGGTGGCGGGCATGGAGGCCGGAGATGAGCGACACGCTTCAGCGGCGCAGGCTTCTGGCGCCCGCCTTCCTGATCGCCACGGCGGCGGTCGCCGCCGGGCAGCGGGCTGCAGCCCAGCAGGCCGGCAAGCTGCAGGGCTTTCCGACCCCCGAGGCGGCGGCGGCCTCTCTTACCGAAGCGGTCCGTACGCGCGACGGCAAGGCGATGGCTGCAATGCTGGGCGAAGGATGGACCTTCTTCGCGCCCACCAACGATCGTGATTTCGACATCGATCGCACGAACTATCTCGACGCCTGGAAGGCCGGCAACAAGGCGCTCGTCGACGGCGACAAGGCCACCATCGAGGTCGGCACGGAGGGCTGGACCCTGCCCATCCCGCTCGTGAAGGACGGGACGGAATGGCGCTTCGACGTCGAGGCCGGTTGGGAGGAGATGACCGCGCGCACCATCGGCACCAACGAGCTGGGCGCCATCCAGACCCTGCTGGCGATCGGCGATGCCGAACGCGAGTACATCGATCTCGATCCCATGAAGGACAAGGCGCCGACCTATTCGCGCCGGCTGATGAGCTCGGCCGGCCGCAAGGATGGCCTCTACTGGCCGACCAGGGCCGGCGAACCGCCAAGTCCGCTCGGCCAGCAGGTCGCGGTTTCCCAGCCCGACGGCGCCTCGCCCGGACTCCACTACGGCTACAACTATCGCCTGCTCTATGCGCAGGGACCGGCGGCTCCCGGCGGCGCCCGCGATTATTTACTGCAGGGCCGCATGATGGGCGGCTTCGCCGCCATTGCCTGGCCCGCGCGCTACGGCGAGACGGGCGTCATGACCTTCATCATGGGCCACGACAACATCGTCTGGGAGCAGGACCTCGGCCCCGACACGGCAACCCGCGCCGGGCTGATGACTGTCTTCAATCCCGACAAGGGGTGGGAGAAAGCCGACACCACCCCTTGATCTATTACGTCGCGAAAGCCGTCAGGCTTTCACGATGAAGGG
Organism: Reyranella sp. GW821-FHT14A01; assembly: GCF_058803965.1. Taxonomy (NCBI): domain Bacteria; kingdom Pseudomonadati; phylum Pseudomonadota; class Alphaproteobacteria; order Hyphomicrobiales; family Reyranellaceae; genus Reyranella; species Reyranella sp. GW821-FHT14A01. The sequence goes on along the minus strand of NZ_JBXAPM010000002.1, from coordinate 119,909 downwards.
CTTGGCCGTGGTATCGTAGTCGGCATAGCCCAGGGTCGTGCGCAGGTCGGCGGGCGACAGGGCACTCTTGCTCTCCGCCTCGCCGGCCTTGAGCGCGGCCAGTCCCGCCTTCATGCCGGCGGCGGCCGGCGACAGCATGCCGGTCGGATAGGTGCCGATCTTGAAGCCGAGCTTGAGGGCTTCCGTCTGCGAGGGCGTGGCGCGCGGCGCGCCCGGCGACAGCACCGCGAAGGACGGCCGGCCCTTGGCGGCGGCTACGCCGCGCTTGATCTCCTCGTCGTCGGCGGGCGAGTCGAGGAACAGGATGTCGGCACCTTCCTCGACATACATCTCGATGCGCGCGACGGCCTCGTCGATGCCCTGGGTCGGGCGGCAGTCGGTGCGCGCCAGCACCAGGATGCCCGACTCCTTGGCCGCCTGGACGGCGGCGCGGACCTTCATGCGCGCTTCCTCGCGCGGCAGGCAGGGCTTGCCGGCCGCGGTGAGCGCGCGCGGCGTGATCTTGTCCTCGATCAGCACCGCGGCGGCGCCGGCGCGGCCATAGGCGCGCACGGTACGCTGCACGTTCATCGCATTGCCGTAACCGTGATCGCCATCGGCCAGCACCAGCAGGTCGGGCGCGGCGCTGTGCACCATGTTGAAGGAGTCGAACATCTCGCCGAACGAAACGAGATCCAGATCGGGCCCGCCCAGGCGGCTCGCCGCGACGCACGAGCCCGAGAGGAAGGCCGTCTTGAAGCCCTCGCCGTAGGTGAGCTTCGCAGTGAGCCCGTCCCACACCGCCGGCATGACGACGAGGCCGGGTTCGGCCAGCAGGGCGCGCAGACGTTGGGGGGCAGTGGTCACTTCAGGTCTCCTCCGGGTGATTTGGCGGGCCGGACGATAGCAGAGATGCCGGCGCAGTCGACACGGCGACGGCATCGGGTCTAGGTTCTCTCGCACTGCAATCGAACTGGAGAGACCAAGAACGAACACACGACGTCACTGGGAGGACAACATGAAGATCCCGAACGGGTGTCTCGCGTTGATTTGCGTAGTGGCCGGAGTGATTGCACCGACAGGCGCCGGATGGGCGCAAAAATACGGCGGCGTGCTGAAGATCCAGCACATGGATACGCCGCCCAGTGCCTCGATCCACGAGGAAGCGACCGTCTCGGTCGCCGTGCCTTTCATGGCGCTCTACAACAACCTGGTGATCTTCGACCAGCACGTGGCGAAGAACAGCCTCGATTCCGTCGTGCCGGAACTCGCGACCGGCTGGACGCTGAAGAACGACGGCCGCGCCCTCACCTTCAAGCTCCGCGACGGCGTCAAATGGCACGACGGCAAGCCGTTCACCGCCGAGGACGTGAGCTGCACCTTCGATCTGCTGCTCAGCCCCGACAAGCTCCGGCGCAACCCGCGCCAGGCCTGGTACGGCAACGTCGAGAAGGTCACCGTCGACGGCCCGCTCGAGGTCACGCTCCACCTGAAGCAGCCGCAACCGTCGCTTCTGGCCCTGCTCGCCTCGGGCTACTCGCCGATCTATCCCTGTCACGTGTCCGCCGCCGACATGCGACGCAAGCCCGTGGGAACGGGGCCCTTCAAGCTGGCCGAGTTCAAGATGAACGAGGGCATCAAGCTGGTGAAGAACCCCGACTACTGGAAGAAGGGACGTCCCTATCTCGACGGCATCGAGTACACGATCATCGCCGATCGCTCGACCCGCATGCTGTCCTTCATCGCCGGCAGGTTCGACATGACCTTCCCGAGCGACGTGTCGGTGCCGCTGCTCAAGAACATCAGGCGCGAGGCCCCTCACGCGAAGTGCACGATGCGCGAGACCGGCGTCAGCACCAACCTGATGGTCAATCGCGAGGTCCAGCCCTTCGACGATGCACGGATACGCCGCGCCATGGCGCTGACCCTGGATCGCAAGTCGTTCGTCAAGATCCTCGACGAAGGCGAAGGCCAGATGGGCGGCGCCATGCTGCCGCCGACCGACGGAGTCTGGGGCCTGCCGGCCGACAAGCTCGAGGGGATCATCGGCTACGGCGATGTCGAGAAGGCCCGCGCGGAGGGCCGTGAGCTGATGAAGCAGGCGGGCTACGGGCCGGACAAACGGCTGAAGATCAAGGTCAGCACGCGCAACATCGCCACCTTCAAGGATCCGGCGGTGATCCTGATCGACCAGCTCAAGCACATCTGGATCGACAGCGAACTCGAGATCATCGACACGACGATCTACTACAACAGGGTCTTCAAGAAGGACTACGTGGTGGCGCTGAACCTCAGCGGCAGCGCCGTCGACGATCCCGACGTCACCTTCTTCGAGGGCTATGCCTGCGGCAGCCTCCGGAACTACGACAACTACTGCAATCCGGAGATGACCAGGCTGTTCGAGGAGCAGTCGCGCGAGACCGACCGCAAGAAGCGGCAGGAACTCGTCTGGGAGATCGACCGGCGGCTGCAGGAGGACATCGCCCGCCCGATCATACGCCACAACCGCGCGGCAGGCTGCTGGCAGCCGCACGTCAGGGGCGTCATCATGCAGCTCAACAGCATCTACAATGGCTGGCGTTTCGAGGACGCGTGGATCGATCGGTAGAGCGGGATGAGTTCAGGTCGAGCGCTGCCCGGCGCTCGACCTTCATCCATCGGCCCATGATTTAAAGGTCCTTCGCTGCGCTCAGGATGACATCTTTTTCTGCATCGACGCACTGCGCCAATCCAAACAAAATTGTCATCCTGAGCGCAGCGAAGGACCTTTGTCTTTCGTCAACCTCCAGCTTTCAACAACAACTTGCCGGCGACTCCGCGGCCTTCGAGGCGGCGGTGCATGTCCGCCGCTTCCGCAAGCGGGAACACGCCCTCGATCGGCACCTTGAGCCAGCCCTCGGCGAGGCCCGCCATTACTTCGGCGACGCCCTGCTGCCATTCGGCCGACGTCTGGTCGATATGGCCGAGATGCAGGCGCGTGAAAGTCTGCGAGCGCGGCAGGATGCGCTCGCGGATGTTCTTGAAGGGCTGCCCCTCGGCTTCGCCGATGCTGACGATGTGGCCCAGCATCCTCACGACGCCGAAGGTACGGTCGAGCATCGTGGCACCGTAGGAATCGATGGCGAGATCGACGCCTTTGCCGTCGGTGAAGTCGAGCACCGCCCGCTCGAAATCCTCCTGCGAGGTCACCACGACCCGTGATGCACCGTAGGCCAGCGCCTTCGCCTCCTTGCCCGGCGTGCCGGTCGTTCCGATGACGCGGGCGCCGGCATGGACGGCGAGCTGGGTGCACATGAGGCCGACGCCGCCGCCGATCGCGTTCACCAGCACGGTATCGCCGGGCCCGACGCCGCCGTAGATCGTCCACATCATGTGCCAGGCGGTCAGCGCCTGGATGGGAAAGGCCGCACCGACATCGAGACCGACCGCATCGGGCAGCTTGATGAGGCCCTTGGCCGAGGCGACGCATTTCTCGGCATAGGCGCCGCCCTTCTCCGGAAAGGTCGCGACACGATCGCCTACCGCGACGCCCGTCACACCCTCTCCCAGCGCGACGACCGTTCCGGAGACCTCGAAGCCCAGTACCATCGGATAGGTCATGGGATGCGGATAGATGCCCATGCGGACCTGCGTGTCGGCCCAGTTGCAGCCGGCATAGGCGACGTCGATCAGCACCTCGCCCGCGCCCGGCACCGGATCGGGCAGGTCGGCGAGGACGAGCTGCTCAGGCCCACCGGTGGCGTGAATGACGACGGCCTTCATCGAATCCTCCCGTGACGTTTGCAGCGGGAGCCTTGCAGCTTCGGTGCCAGACCGCTCAGCCTTTGTCGGACCCCAATATCTCGCGCAGGCGCGCCATCGCCGCACGGCCGATCGCCAGCGGATGCTCCATGCCGTCGAGCACGAGACGGCCGGTCGAGCGCGTCGGCGCCTCGAGGCTGCGCAGCCGGTCGCGATTGATCATCACCGATCGGCCCAGCCGCATGAAAGGCGGTGCCGGCAGCAGCGCTTCGAAATGCGCCAGGGTGCGCAGGATCATCACCGCCGGCTGCCCCGCCACGAAGACACGCGTGAAGTCGCCATCGGCGGAGATCGCCACGATCTCCGCCGGCGCGACGAACAGGGTCCGCCGCGGCGTCCTGAGTTCGATCACACCCGGACCGGGCGGCAGTGCCGAAAGCGCGAGCTGTCGAGCGGCCCGCTTCAGCGCCGCCTCGAGCCGCGCCGGCTCGACCGGCTTCAGGAGGTAATCCACGGCATTCACCGCGAAGGCCTCGACCGCATGTTCGGCAAAGGCCGTGACAAAGACCACGATGGGCTGCCGTTCCAGCCGGTCGATCAGGTCGAACCCGTCACCGCCGCCGCCCAGCTCAATGTCGAGGAGGAGAAGGTCGGGCTGCAGGCGCGCCACCTCGGCGCGGGCGGTCTCGGCGCTGTCGGCCTCGCCGACGATCTCGACGTCATGGGCGGCGAGCAACCGCCGCAGCGCGCTGCGGGCCAGCGGCTCGTCGTCGACGATCAGGACCCGCACGGCTCGCCCCGCAGTTCGAGGGTCGCGATCACCCGTCTGTCCTCGGAGCGCTCGCCCACCTCGCATAGCTCGAAAACGTGACGCCCGGGATAATGCAGCGCGAGCCGTCGCCGCACATTCTCCACCCCGATGCCGGGGCGTTGGTGACGTGTGGCGGCGCCGGACGGGGCGAGCGTGCCGGCGTTCGAGACGTCGATATGGAGTGCATCGCCCGCCGCCTGGATGTCGATGCGCAGATCGAGGCCATGCTCGCGTCTTCCATGCTTGACGGCATTCTCCACCAGCGGCTGGAGGAGGAAGCTCGCGATGCGATGCCGTTTCGCTTCGGCCGCCACGTCGAGTTGGGTCTGCAAGCGATCGCCGAACCGCGCCTTCTGGACCGCGAGATAGGCCGCGAGTCCCGCCACCTCACCCTCGACTGTAACCACGGTGTGATTGATGCCGTCGAGTGAATGCCGAAGATAGGCCGTGAGATTGCGCAGCATATCCAGCGCCGCCGCGGGATGTTCGGGGATTTCCTCGGCAACCCCGTTCAGGGCGTTGAACAGGAAATGCGGATCGAGCTGCAGGCGCAGCTGCTCGAGTTCCGCCCGCAAGGCATCGGCCTGGGCGCGCATGGTCCGGCGACGCTGCGTCTGCTTCGCCATCTCCGCGCGCAGCCAGAAATAGGCGAGGCTCCATCCCACGAGGGCAAAGAAGTAATGCACGAATGGGAGGAAAAACTCTTCGACGCCGCGGCGGCCGGGCGGCACGATCCAGGGCAGAGCCTCATGGACCAGGACGATCGTGCTTGCGATGACCAAGGCGCCCAGCAGAGAGAGCAGGCCGATCAAGGCCACGCCGCCGACCGATACCCAATTGGCGAAGGGCCGCGAGAGATAGATGCCGCGCATGGAAGTCGAGATCGCCACCAGGCAGACCAGGAAGAGCCCCGTGCGCGCAAAGGCGACGGTGAAGCTGTGAAAGGCGACGAGTTGGGCCACCACGTCGGCGATCGCGAAGAGCCCCCAGCCCGCGATCTGGATCCGCCAGAACAAAGACAGACTCTTCCACCGGGCAAGCAGCAGTGCGGACAAGGTCGGGAAGCTCCGGGCGGGACGTCTGAATTCCCACGGAAGATTGGGCATTTGGCGAGGTCAGGCAAGCGTCGCTTGTCCGGCCAACCCTGCCCTGTTCGTCGAGTTTCCTGCCGCGTTCATCGAGTAGGCCGGGAACTGCCGATGTAGCGCCCCAATGCCGATGGCATCTGGTCACGCACGCAACTGAGCGGAGAGAAGCGATGGCAACGGTCAAGTACACGGTCGGGGACAACTGGGGCGCGGGCTTCATCGGCAACATGGTGGTCGACGCCGGTGCGGCCGCTGTCCACGGCTGGACGATCGAGTTCGATGCCGGGTTCGCCATCACCAACATCTGGGGCGCCGAGATCGTGAGCCGTGTCGGCACCCACTATGTCCTCCGCAACGCCTCCTACAACGGCGACATCGCGGCCGGCGGCAATATCACCTTCGGCTTCCAGGCCGCGACCGGCGCGACGGGCGGCACGACGGCGACAGGCCTGGCGCTGAACGGCGAAGGCGGGGAGCCGGCGCCGGTCCTGCCGACGATCTCGGTCGCCGACGCGTCGGTCGTCGAGGGCAACAGCGGCACCAAGCAGATGGTCTTCACCGTCAGCCTCTCGCAGGCCGCGACCGGACCGGTCACCGTCAACTATGCGACCGCCAACGGCACCGCGACGGCCGGCCAGGATTACATTGCCAAGTCCGGCACGATCACCTTTGCCGCCGGCGAGACGCAGAAGACGATCAGCGTCACGGTCAACGGCGACAAGGTCGCCGAGCTGAACGAGACGCTGTCGCTGAACCTCTCGGCGCCGACCGGCGCCACCATTGCCGACGGCGCGGCGACCGGCACGATCACCACCGACGACATCATCGTCCCGACCATCACGATCGCCGATGCTTCGGTGAAGGAGGGCGACAGCGGCACGCGCGATCTCGCCTTCACCGTCACGCTCTCGGAAGCCACCAGCGGCCCGGTCACGGTGACCTATGCCACGGCGAACGGCTCGGCCAAGGCTGGCGAGGACTATGTTGCCCAGACCGGCACCATCACCTTCGCTGCCGGCGAGACCTCGAAGGTCATCAACATCAAGGTGAACGGCGACACCGCGGTCGAGGCCGACCAGACCTTCAAGGTCAACCTGTCGGCGGCGACGGGCGGCAAGATCGCCGACAAGCAGGCCATCGGCACGATCGTGAACGACGATGCCCGCATTTCGGTCTCGGATGCCTCGGTGGTCGAGGGCGACAGCGGCACCAGCGCTCTCGCCTTCACCGTTACGCTGTCGGCGGCGACGTCGGGCCCCGTCACGGTCGCCTACAACACGGCCAACGGCAGCGCCAAGGCGGGGCAGGACTACATCGCCCAGAGCGGCGTGCTGACCTTTGCCGCCGGCGAGACGTCCAAGGTCGTCCATGTCCAGGTGAACGGCGACATGACGGTCGAAGCCAACGAGACGGTGAAGTTCATTCTGTCGTCGCCGGCCGGTGCGACGATCAACGACGGCGCGGCCCTCGGCACCATCGTCAACGACGACAGCACCCCGCTGCCCGCGCTGTCGGTCAATGACGCTTCGTCGGCCGAGGGGAGCGCCGCGGCGCCCGGGCACACCACGTTCACGGTGAGCCTGTCGTCCGCGGCCACCGGCCCGGTGACCGTGCATTTCGCGACAGCCGACGGCACGGCCATCGCCGGCAGCGACTATGTCGCCCAGTCCGGCACGCTCACCTTCGCCGCCGGCGAGACGCAGAAGACGATCCAGATCGCCACGATCGGCGACGCGGCTGCCGAGGCCAACGAAGGCTTCAGCCTCGTGCTGTCGAGCGCGACCGGCGCCACCATCGCCGACGCGACCGGCATCGGCACGATCGTCAATGACGACGGAGCGACGGCCCTGCCGTCGCTCGCCATTTCCGATGCTTCGGTGACCGAGGGCAACCCCGGCGGCGGCGCGGTGCCCGGCTGGCTCAGCACCTCGGGCAACCAGATCGTCGACTCGGCGGGCCACTCGGTGCAGATCGCCGGCGTCAACTGGTTCGGCTTCGAGAACAACGACCTGGCGCCGCACGGCCTGTGGACGCGCAACTACAAGGAGATGATGGACCAGATGGCGGATCTGGGCTTCAACACCATCCGCCTGCCCTTCTCGAACGACACGCTCCACAGCACGGGCACGCCCAACATCAACTACGCGGCGAACCCGGACCTGCGCGATCTCTCGGCGATGCAGGTCATGGACAAGATTGTGGCCTATGCCGAAGAGATCGGGCTGAAGATCATCCTCGACCACCATCGCAACAACTCGGGCGCCGGCGCATCCGAGAACGGCCTCTGGTACGACAGCCAGCACAGCGAAACCGACTGGATCAACGACTGGAAGATGCTGGCGGAGCGCTACGCCGACAATCCGGCGGTGATCGGCGCGGACCTGCACAACGAGCCGTACAACGGCACCTGGGGCGGCGGCGGACCGAACGACTGGGCGGCTGCAGCCGAGCGCGCGGGCAATGCGATCGGCGAGGTCAATCCCAACATGCTGATCTTCGTCGAGGGTGTCGCCAACTACCAGGGCCAGAGCTACTGGTGGGGCGGCAACCTGATGGGCGTGCGCGACCGGCCGATCGAGCTCGATATCGACAACAAGCTCGTCTACTCGGCGCACGACTATCCCAACTCGGTCTATGCCCAACCGTGGTTCCAGGGCGCCAACTTCGCGGAGAACCTGCCCGAGAAGTTCGATCAGATGTGGGGCTATATCTACAAGGAAAACATCGCCCCGGTTTACATCGGCGAGTTCGGCACCAGGCTCCAGGATCCCAAGGACGCGCCGTGGCTGGAGGCGATCACGTCCTACCTGTCGGGCGATCTCGACAATAACGGCACGCACGACCTGCCGGCCGGGCAGAAGGGCGTGAGCTGGACCTTCTGGTCGTGGAACCCCAACTCCAGCGATACCGGCGGCATCCTGGCCAACGACTGGCGGACGGTGAACCAGGACAAGATGGGCTACCTGACGCCCATCCAATATGAGTTCCACGAGGACGCTCCGGGCGATGGCGGCACGCCGAGCGGCCCGACGGCCAGCTTCGTGCTCACCCTTTCGGAGGCGGCGACGCACGAAGTCACGGTCGATTACCAGACCGTCTACGGCGAGGCCGGTGCGGCGGACTTCATCGCCAGCAACGGCCACGTCACCTTCGCGGCCGGCGAGCAGAGCAAGACGATCACGATCGAGATCTCGCCGGACAAGCTTGTCGAGGGCAACGAGCATTTCGGCGTCGTGCTAAGCAACGCGGTGGGCGCCACGATCTCGCGCGCCACCGGCACCGGCACCATCGTCGACGACGACACGGCACCGACGACGCCGACGGAGCCCACCGATCCGCCGCCGTCGAGCTCCGGCGACCTCGAAGCCATGTTCGCGATCGTCAATTCCTGGTCGGGCGGCTTCAACGGCAGCGTGACGCTCGAGAACGACGGTGCGAGCGCGGTCAACGGCTGGCAGGTCAGGATCGAGACGACCAACCAGATCACCGACATCTGGAACGCCGTCATCGTGTCGCACGATGCGAGCGGCTATGTCGTCGGCAACGCCTCGTACAACGGAACGATCGCCCATGACGGCGACACCAGCTTCGGTTTCGTGGCCTCGGGCGCACAGAATCCGGCGACCGTGCATATCGATTTGCTGCACGTCTGAGGGCGCGTCTCGCCCTGCAGTCCACGACACTTCGGGGACGCTTCCGGTCACCGCTCCCAGTGCCTAAAATCGGCGCTGGGAGGATTGTTTATGAAGTTCAGCTTCTCCAGCGAGCAGGAAGAGTTCAGGACCAGCCTGCGTCGCTTCCTGGCCGAGCGCTCGCCCACCAAGGAAGTGCGCCGCCTGATGGCGACCGAGACCGGGTTCGAGCCCGATGGCTGGCGCAAGCTCAATGCCGAGCTGGGCCTGACCGCCGTGCGCATTCCCGAGGCCTATGGCGGCCAGGGCTTCGGCTTCGGCGAGCTCGGCATCGTGCTGGAAGAGATGGGCCGGGCGCTGCTCTGCGCGCCTTTCTTCTCGACCGCCGTTCTTGCCACGGGTGCCATCCTGAATGCCGGCACCGAGGCCGAGAAGCAGGCGCTGCTGCCCGGCATTGCCGCCGGCGACACGGTCGCCACCCTCGCCTGGGTCGAGGATCCGGCGCACTGGGATGCCGCTGCCACGACCTTGACGGCCAAGCCGTCGGGCGCGGGCTACCTCCTCGACGGCTTCAAGAGCTATGTCCTCGACGGCCATACGGCCGATCTCATCGTCGTGCTCGCGCGGGCGCCCGGCAGCAAGGGCGAGGAGGGTCTCTCCCTCTTCACCGTGAAGGGCGATGCCCAAGGCAATGTCGGGGGCCTGTCCCGCAAGTTGCTCAAGACGATGGACGAGACGCGCAAGCTCGCCCGCCTCGACTTCAAGGGCGTCGAAGCGACCCTGCTCGGCACGGCCGGCGCTGCCGCCGCTCCCTTCGCCCGCACCATGGTCGAAGCCGCGATCTGCCTCGCCAACGAAATGGCCGGCGTCTCCGACCGGCTGCGCGAGGATGCGCTGGAATACGCCAAGATGCGCATGCAGTTCGGCCGCGCCATCGCATCCTTCCAGTCGATGAAGCACAAGCATGCCGACATGCTGGTCGACGTCGAGCTGGCCAAGTCCGCCGCCTACTACGCCGCCGCCGCGCTTGACGAAGGCGATGACGACATCGTCGCGGTGGCGTCGCTTGCCAAGGCCGCGGCCAGCGAGGCCGCACTTCAGACAGCCGTCCACGCCATCCAGATCCATGGCGGCATCGGCTTCACCTGGGACAACGACACCCATCTCTGGTTCAAGCGCGCCAAGAGCTCGGAGGTGCTGCTGGGCGATGCCCATCACCACCGCGAGCAGATGATGCAGCACTGGGCCGCCTGAGGAGCAGGAAGATGAGCGAACTCACCGAAGACTCCGTCCGCGCCGACGTGCGCGCCTGGCTCGAAGCCAACTGGAACCCCGAGCTCGGCCTCGTCGAATGGCGCAACAAGCTGGCCGATTCGGGCTGGGGCGTGCCGACCTGGCCCAAGGAATGGTACGGCCGCGACCTGCCGCAGGCCTTCCAGGCCGTGGTCGACGAGGAATTCCAGAAGGTCGGCGCGATCGGCGTCGCCAAGGCCGGCATCCGCACGCTCGCGGCGGCGACCATCCTGGCGCACGGCACCGACCTGCATAAGGAGAAGTTCCTGCGCCGCATCCTCACCGGCGAGGATACGTGGTGCCAGCTGTTCAGCGAGCCGGGCTCCGGCTCCGACGTGGCCGGCGCCGTCACGCGCGCCGAGATGAGCGGCAACAAGTGGGTCGTGAACGGCCAGAAGGTCTGGACGACCTCGGCCCATCACGCCCATTGGGGCTTGCTGCTGGCCCGCACGGATTGGGACCAGACCAAGCACAAGGGTCTCTCCTACTTCATCCTCGACATGCACCAGCCCGGCGTGAACGTGCAGCCGCTGAAGCAGATGAACGGACACGCCTCGTTCAACCAGGTGTTCATGACCGACGCCGTGGTCGAGCCGGAGTTCCTGGTCGCCAACGTGGGTGACGGCTGGGCCGTGACGACGACGACGCTGATGCACGAGCGCCGCGGCGCCGACGGGCTGCGCACCTGGGCGATGGGATCGGACCGCAAGGGCCGCGCCTACGACGAGGAGCGGGCCGAGATCGCGACCACGATGGAGCCCTACAAGTGGTATCCGCAGCGCGCCGGCCGGGTCGACCTGATCCTGTCGCGCGCCAAGGAGACGGGCCATCTCGACGATCCCGTGGTGCGGCAGGAGATCGCCAAGCTGCTGACCATGTCCAAGGCCGCCGAATGGACGGCGCGCCGTGCGCGGGCCGCTGCCCAGCAGGGCAAGCCGCAGGGTCCCGAAGGCTCGCTGGGCAAGCTGGTGTCGAGCCACGTCGCCCGCGCCGCCGCCCGCATCCACACCCAGCTCTCCGGCGCCGACGCCCTGCTGACCGGTGCCGACAGCCCGATGAACGGCACGATCGCGGAAATCCTGGTCTCGGTGCCGGCGACCTCGATCGCCGGCGGCACCGACGAGATCCAGCGCAACATCATCTCCGAGCGCGTCCTCAAGATGCCCAAGGAGCCGAGCATCGACACGACCAAGCCCTTCCGCGACGTGCCGCGCAACACGGTTCGATAGGTCTCCCGAAAGGGAGTAGATCGCGCACCTCCCCAGTCACCTGGGGAGGCTGTCGCCCGTAGATCAAAGGTCCCTCACTCCGTTCGGGATGACAATTTTGTTGGGATTTGCGCAGTGCGCCGATCCAACAAACGATGTCATCCCGAACGGAGTGAGGGACCTTTCTCTCTCTCTCTCTCTCTCTCTCTCTCTTCAGAACCCCAACCACCACAGCCTTTTGAGGCTGTCGGCCTCATCCGTGCGGGGTCTCGGCTTCGCCATGCCGATGCCGGTTCCGGCTGCTTGCTCAATGAGCTACACGTCTCAAATGCGTGCGCTTTGGCCTATTGAGCGAAAAGTTCTCGTGACTACGGCGACGGACTATCCGGCCTGTGCCGAGGCACTTCGCCAACAGATCGAGACTGCACAGGTCATCTCTTTTGAGAACACGGGCTCCGGCTTCTTCTCCCACCTGCAAGTGGCAATCAATACCCCTCTGCTGACCGAAAAGTCGCCGCTAGACGGGGCCCACGGAAATGTGCTCGGGATCGATTATGACATGGGCTTCCTCGTGTTCCTGGAGGACGGTCGCATCTCCATGATCGAGGGCTATACCTACGGCGACAAATCCACCGCTGACATCGACTTCTCCCAAGTGACTTTCGACATCCAGCCTTGGAGTGCCAGCCGAACGTGAGGCGAGTAGCCGCGTCTCTGAACGCGCTTGGCGGCGCGATAGCCCACCCGCTAGTGTCGGGCTCATGACATCCAGCCCGATCACGATCTTCCGCGCCCGCCGCATCCTCACCATGAACCCCGCCCGTCCCGAGGCCACGCATGTGGCCGTGCGTGATGGTCGCATCCTGGGCGCCGGGCCGCTGGAGGAACTGGCGGGCTGGGGCACCTACACGCTCGACGACACATTCGCCGACAAGGTGCTGATGCCGGGTTTCGTCGAAGGCCACAGCCACGCCGCCGAGGGCACGTTCTGGCGCTACACCTATCTCGGCCGCTTCGACCGCATGGATCCCGAAGGCAAGGTCTGGTCCGGCGCCGCCTCCATCGAAGATGTCGTGAGCCGCCTGCAGGAAGCCGAGCGCAAGCTCGCCTCGCCGACGGAAGCGCTGGCCGGCTGGGGCCTCGATCCGATCTATTACGGCGACCGCCGCGTCGCGCGCGCCGACTTCGACCGCGTGTCCACGACGCGGGCGATCGGCGTGATGCATGCCAGCGGCCACATCCTGAACGTGAACACGCGCGCGCTGGAACTGGCCGGCCTGCTGCGGCAGGGCGTCAACCATCCCGGCATTCCGCTCGGCGCCGACGGTCTGCCCACCGGCGAGTTGAAGGGCCCCGACGCGATGACGATCGTCGGCAACCACGTCGGCTTCGACCGTGAGGCGCTGGCCAATGACGAGGACGGCCTGAAGCGCTTCGCCAAGCTCTGCGTCCGCCAGGGCGTCACGACCGCGACCGATCTCGCCAACCTGCTGCCCGACGAAGCCGTGTCGATGATGGCGAGGGTCACGGGTGAAGCCAGCTTTCCCGTGCGCATCGTGTCGTTCCGCCGCTTCCAGGCGCTGACGCCCGAGCAGGTCGTCGACATCGCCGTGAAGCTCAAGGCCAAGTCGACCGACCGGCTGCGGCTGGGCGCCATCAAGCTCTTCGTCGACGGCTCGATCCAGGGCTTTTCCGCCCGCCTGCGCTTTCCCGGCTACTACAACGGCGCGCCGAACGGCCTGTGGTACACGCCGCCCGAAGCGATTGCCGGTCTCTACAAACTGGCCCTGCAGAAGGGCGTGCTGGTGCATAGCCACACCAACGGCGACCAGGCGACCGAGATGGCGCTGGATTGCCTGGAAGGCGCCCTGCTCGACCAGCCGGCGCGCGACCATCGCTTCACGCTGCAGCATTGCCAGCTGGCCGACGCGGCGCAGTTCCGGCGCATGGCGCGGCTCGGCATGTGTGCCAACCTGTTCCCCAACCATCACTTCTACTGGGGCGACCAGCACTACGAGACGACGGTCGGCCCGGAGCGCGCCATGCGCATGAACGCCTGTGCGACGGCGCTGGCCAGCGGCGTGCCGCTCGCCATCCACTCCGATGCCCCGGTGACGCCGCTCGGCCCGCTCTTCACGGCGTGGGGTGCCGTCAACCGCCGCACTGCCAGCGGTCGCACGCTCGGCACCAGCGAGGCCATCTCGGTGGCCGACGCGCTGCGCACGATCACCCTGGGCGCAGCTTGGACGCTGAAGCTCGACGGCGAGGTCGGCTCGATCGAATGCGGCAAGCGCGCCGACTTCGCGGTGCTGGAGGACGATCCACTGGAGATCGCGCCGGACAAGCTCAAGGACGTGCGCATCTGGGGCACGGTGCAGGGCGGCCGGCTCTTCCCCGCCAACGGAGCGTGACCGAGGCACGACCTGGCGGACGGCTGCCGGTCACCGTGATCGGCGGCTATCTCGGCACCGGCAAGACGACCCTGGTCAATCGCCTGCTGCGCGCCGCCGACGGAGAGCGGCTCGCCCTGCTGGTCAACGATTTCGGCACCACGCCGATCGACCGTGACCTCATCGTATCGTCGAACGGCGACACGCTGGAGATTTCCGGCGGCTGCATCTGCTGCAGCTACGGCTCGGATCTCATGGATACGCTGATGGCCCTGCCCGAGCAGCAGCCGGACATCGAACGCGTCGTCATTGAAACCAGCGGCGTCGCCCTGCCCGGCATGGTGGCCAGCGCCGTCACCCTGCTCCCGGCCTACCGCATCGACGGCATCGTGGTGATGGTTGATGTCGAGATGGTACGGACGATGGCCGACGATGCCTATCTCGGCGACACGATCACACGCCAGCTCGCGGCCGCGGACCTCGTCGTCGCCAATCGCTGCGATCTCGTCGACGACGCCTCGCTTCAGCAGACCCTCACGTGGCTGGCCACGCAAAGTCCTGCGGCGCGGATCCTGCCGGCGACACGGGCCGAGATCGCGCCCGACCTGCTGCTGGGTTTGCGCGACGGCGCGCTGCCTCGTCTGTCGGCAACACTCACCACGCTCGGCGCACCCGACGCGGCTTCGCTTTACGATTCGCTGGAGCTGGACGTCCCTGAAGACATCGACGCCGCCGAACTCGGCCGACGCCTGAGCGCACCTGGCATGGGCGTCCTGCGCGCAAAGGGCATCCTGAATGGGGTCGCACTGCACGTCGTCGGCCAGCGCTTCGAGATCGATGCTGCGCCGGCCGGTGCAAAGCCGGGCAAGCTGGTCGTCATCGGCCTGCGGGCACGTCTCGACCGCCGCGCCGTGGAGCAGGCGCTTCAGCCGAGCTTGTCGACGTCGTTGCGCAGCGCCTGACCGGCGCGGAAGCGCGCCAGGTTTTCGAGGAAGATGCCGAAGATCGCCTCGTTCTGGCCCAGCGTATGGCTGGCGGTGTGCGGCGAGACCAGCACGTTGGGCAGGTCCCAGAGCGGCGAGGCCGGATCGAGCGGCTCGCGCTCGAACACGTCGAGATAGGCGCCGGCCAGCTTGCCGCTCTGCAGCGCCGCGATGACATCCTTCTCCACCGCCACCTCGCCGCGCGCGACGTTCACGAAGTGCGCGCCGTCGGGCATCGCCGCGAAAGCCGCGGCGTTGGCGATGCCGCGCGTCACCGGCGAGGCCGGGCAGCACAGGATCAGCCAGTCGGCCTGGGGCAGCACCTCGTGCAACTGCTCGTAGGCGACGACCTTCTCGCAGGGTTCCACGGGTTCGGCCGTGCGGCGCACGCCGATCGGACGCATGCCCAGCATCTTGAGCAAGGAGGCGATGTTCTGACCGATCGGCCCCATGCCCACGATCACGGCGCACTGGCCGCCGAGATCGCGCGGCGAGCGTTCGGCCAGGCGGGGCTCCCAGGCATGACGGCGCTGCGCATCGGCCAGCAGCGGGAAACGCCGGTTGATTGCGATCACGGCGCCCAAGGTGCTGTGCGCCACGGTGATCGCCGTGGCACCCGACGCGGTCGTCACCTTGACGCCGCGCGCCCGCAGCTCGCGATAGATCGGACGCTCCGCACCGGCCGGATGGATCTGCAGCCATTTGAGGTTCGGTGATTTTCGCACCACCGCGTCGAAGCCCTGCAGTTCGGGCGTCGGATTGCTCGGACTGGATTTGCCCGTGACCTCGCGGGTCATGAAGGCGATGTCGGCGGGGCTGGGACCCTCGGCGGCCAGCGCCGCCTCGGCGGTCAGGAGGGAAAGCGTGCCCGGAGGTACGGCGGCCGCGATGCGCTCGCCCCAGATACGCTGCGCGTGGGACGACAGCAGAAGAGTGATCATCGATCCAGATTAACGGACCGCTTGCCCGATCGCGAGGAAGATTGCTACTGGCCGGCCTGGATGCGCATGAGCGTATCCTGCAGACGCGCTTCCTCCACCACCGTGGGATAAAGCGGCACCAGCGCATCGATGAAGGATTTGCGATCGACATCTTCTTCGATGTGGACGCCGGCCCTCTCGGCGCGCTGGCGGGCGGCGGCCTCGTAGTCATCGATCAGGCTTCTCATATGGCCCACCGATTCACGGGCTGCCTCGCGTAAAATCTTCTGATCCGCTGCCGACAAGGTCCGCCACGTGCGCTGCGAGAAGACGAGGATCGACGGCGGCTGGGAATGCCGAGTCAAACTGTAGAAGGGCGCGACGGTATGGTGGCCTCCAGCCATGTAGCCCGCCCAGTCGCCATCGGCGGCGTCGATCAGCCCCGTCTGCAGCGCCATCTTCACCTGCGCCATGGGCATCGTGACCGGCACCGCGCCGAGCGCCCGCAGGATGGTGGCCGAGCTGTCGCCTCTCTGAACACGGACCTTCAACCCCTTGAGGTCGGCCGCACTGCGGATGGGTTTGGAGCGGCTGTAGAACGACCGCACGCCCCCGTCATAGAAGCAGAGGCCAATCAGGCCCTGGCGCTCCAGCGCCGCGAGGATTTCTTCGCCGACCGATCCGTCGAGCGTGCGTTGCATGTGCTCCGTCGACTTGAAGAGGAACGGCAGGGTCGGCAGCACCGATCCAGGCACGGACACGTTCAGCGCATTCAAGTTGACCCGGGCCATGTCGAGCGAACCGTTGCGAACCTGCCCGATGATGAAACTGTCGGAATCCTGCTCGTTCTCGCCGCGCCGCACGATGGTCAGCCGGCCCTCCGTGCGTTCACTCACCGCCTCGCCCATGAATTCCACGGCCCGGACCGTCGGATGATCGGAGGGAAAGGCATCCGAAGACCGTAAATCACGGGCGGTGGCCGGCCACACGGCCGACAGAAGGAGCAAGACCGTAAAAACGCGCAGCGACGTCATGGCGGGCGAACTCCTGCGAAAGGACTCCAGCCAGAATGAGCTTCGGTCACCTATCAAACGCGCCGCGTCGCGCGGGAGTTGCGCCACTTTCGAGCCATGCAATCGGCTCTACAGAAAGTCGCAGAATTCCCATATGTGGTAGGCTCTTGCCATGTTGACCCTCTATTTCTCGCCCGGCACCAGCTCCCTGGCCGCCCATATCGCCCTCCACGAGGTCGGCGCCATCTTCGAAACGCGCGCGGTTTCAGTACCGCGCAAGGAAACACGCCTGCCGGAATTCCTCGCCGTCAATCCGGTGGGCAAGGTGCCGGTCCTGCTGGTGGACGGGAGGCCGCTCACCGAAGTGGCCGGCATCCTGTTCTATCTCGCCCGCACCTATCCCGAGGCGAACCTGCTGCCGGCCGGCGACATCGAAGCCGAGGCGCAGGCCATTTCGTGGATGTCCTATGTCGCCTCGACGATCCACCCGGCACTCCGGCAGGGTCTTCCGGAGGCACGCGAACTCTACGCCGTGGCCGACAAGCGCCTGGGCGATCGCAAGTGGATCCTGGGCGACCGTTACTCGATCGCCGACATCCACCTGTTCCGCGTCTACTGGCGCTTCCGCGACCAGCTCGAGCGCCAGCCGGGCGACTTCCCCGCGCTCGAGGCGCACTACGCCGGCATGATGGAACGGCCGGCCGTAAAGAAGACGCTCGAGATCGAAGCGAAGGGTTGAGCCCTCATTGGAGCGCGCCACTCCAGTGGCGCTCATCCTCCGTTACCGACGAAGCTTGAGCGCAACTGGAGTTGCGCGCTCCATTGATCGGCTTCGTCGTTAACCGTTGATCGCCCGCCAGACCTTCTCCGGCGTGGCCGGCATGTCGATGTGCTTGCCGCCCAGCGCGTCGACGATGGCGTTCATGATCGAGGGCAGCGCGCCGGCGCAGCCCGCTTCGCCGCAGCCCTTGACGCCCAAGGTGTTGGTCTTGGCCGGCACGGGGTGGCTCTGGATGGTGAAGCTCGGCGCATCCTGCGCGCGCGGCATGGCGTAGTCGGTGAAGGTGCCGGTCAGGAGCTGGCCCTGCTCGTCGTAGACGGTGCGCTCCATGATCGCCTGGCCGAGACCCTGCACGACGCCGCCATGGGCCTGCCCCTCGACCAGCATCGGATTGATGACCGTGCCGAAGTCGTTGACCATGAAGTAGCGCACCAGCTCGATCGTGCCGGTATCGGGATCGATCTCGACCTCGCAGACATGGCAGCCATTGGGGAACGACGAGGGCGGCGTGTCCGAGACATGCGCGACGTCGAGTGTCTGCGGCACGTCCTCCGGCAGCGCGAGGCCGTCGCGCAGTCTCTGCGCCAGCTCGAGGATGCCGATGCTGCGGTCGGTGCCGGCGATCTTGAAGCGCCCCTTGTCGAATTCCATGTCGGCGACCGACGCTTCGAGCACATGCGCGGCGATCTGCTTGCCCTGGTCGATCACCTTGCGGCTGGCTTCGAGGAACGCCTCGGCACCGACCAGCGCCGAGCGCGACCCGCCGGTGCCGCCGCCGGCCTTGAGCTGGTCGCTGTCGCCCTGCATCAGCTTGAAGCGCTCGAACGGAATGCCCAGCAGTCCCGTCAGCACCTGCGCGAAGGTCGAGGCGTGGCCCTGGCCGTAGTCGAGCGTGCCGCTCAGCATCGTGACGTCGCCGTCGGGCTCGAAGCGAATGCCACCATGCTCCTTGCCGGCCGGCGCCGTCACTTCGAGGTAGCTGCCGACGCCGCGGCCGCGCAGCTTGCCGCGCTTGGCACTCTCGGCCTTGCGCGCCGCGAAGCCGTCCCAGTCGGAGATCTCCAGCGTCTCGTCGAGGATGGCGCGGAATTCACCCGAGTCGTAGAGGTTGTTGGCCGGCGACTTGTACGGCATCGCCTCCGGCGCGATGTGATTGCGCCGCCGCAGCTCGATGCCGTCGATGCCCATCTCGCGCGCCGCCGTGTCGATCAGGCGCTCCATGAAGTAATTGCCTTCGGGCCGCCCCGCGCCGCGATAGGCCGCGATCGGCGTGCAATTGGTGAAGACGATCTTGGAATTCACTTCCATGGCCGGCGTCCTGTAGACATCGATCAGGTTCTTCACCGCGTTGGTCGTGGCCGGCATCGGCGGATAGATGTAGGCGCCGGCATTGCCGTAGCCGGTGAGCCGCACCGCGAGGAACCTGCCGTCCTTGTCGAGCGCCAGCTCGGCGACGCGCTTGTGGTCGCGGCCGTGATGATCCGACAGGAAGCTCTCTGACCGTTCGTCGGTCCACTTCACCGGCCGGCCGAGCTTCTTCGCCGCCAGCATCAGCGGCGCATATTCCGGATAGGGCGGCGCCTTCATGCCGAACGAGCCGCCGACATTGCCGGTCAGCACATGCAGCTTGTCGGGCGTGACCTTGAGCACATCCTTGGCCAGGCCGCCGCGCAGGCCGAACACGCCTTGGCAGCCGACGTTCAGCACCCAGCGGTCCTTCTCGGTGTCGTAGGAGCCGATGGCCGAGCGCGGCTCCATGGCATTGACCACGATGCGCTGCGAATCGATGTTCAGCTTGGTGACGTGCGCGGCTTCGGCGAACGCCTTGGTCACCGCCTCGGCATTGCCGAAATGGAAATCGAGCACGAGGTTGCCGGGTGCTCCTTCGTGGAGCTGCGGCGCGCCTTCGGCCAGCGCCGCCTCGGGATCGGTTACGGCCGGCAGTTCCTCGATGTCGAGCACCACGGCTTCCGCGGCATCCTTGGCCTGCAGTGACGTCTCGGCTACCACCACGGCGACGACTTCGCCGACGAAGCGCACCTTGTCCTTGGCCAGCGACCAGCGCGGCGGCGTTTTCATCGGCGTGCCGTCCCGCTGCGGGATGTTGAGCGGGCACATCAGCGGACCGAAGCCCGCCTCGTCGAGATCGGCGGCCGTCAGGATCATCAGCACACCCGGCATGTCCTTCGCCTCGGACGCGTCGACGCCCTTCAGCACTCCATGCGCGTTGCGGCTGCGCACCATCACCGCATAGGCCTGGCCCGGCAGGTTGATGTCGTCGGTGTAGCGACCCTGGCCGCGCAGCAGCGTCGGATCTTCCTTGCGCGTCACGGGCTGGCCCACGCCGAACTTCACGAAGGCAAGACTGTCGTCGAACGTGTCCATGCGCGGGCTCTCAAATGCAGAACAAGTGTCATCCTGAGCGAAGCGAAGGATCCTTCGCCTGCGGCTCAGGATGACAACAAAGAGGTTGCTACTTCAGCGGCGAGTAGTTGGTCGGCAGCAGCAGGGTGGAGTGCATCTCCTGCAGCTTGGCCGGACCCTTGGCGAGATAGGCCTGCCACGCCGGATCCTTCATGGCCGCGGCGCGGGCCTCGAAGCGCTCCTGCAGGTTCTTATAGCGCCAGAGATGGATCCACTCGTTGGGCTGCGGGAATTCGCCGGTCCAGGCGCCCCAGATCGGCGAGTACTTCTCGCGCGCTTCCTGGACTTCCTTGAAGTCCTTGCCGTACTGCGTGGCTCCGCCCAGGCCGCAGCGGTAGATACGCAGTTCGTAGATGTTGCCGGTGGTGCCGTCGTCCGGCTTGATGTCGACCACGGTGTTCATCAGGCGCAGGTCCTGGCGGACGACGCAGGTCCGCACGATCGGGATGTACTTCTCGGTCCAGTCCTTGTTCTTCTGCAGCTCGGTGCGCAGGCGCGTGCGCTCCTCGTAGCTGTCGTACTTCCACAGGTGCCAGATCTGGTTCAGGGCGCCGAACTCCGACGTCCAGTAGCCGTGGTTGACGCCGTAATTGTTGCCGCGCGCCGGACGGCCGATCGTCTCGGCGGCCTTGAGGTATTCCGGCATCTTGCCGGGCGCGAGCGTGTAGGTGCGAAACTCGTAGACCATGGGATCTCTCTTCCTCTCAGGGATGCGGATTCTTCGGCGGATGCGCCTTCACCGCCTCCTCGTTGATGTCGGCACCCCAGCCGGGCCGGGTGGGCACGATCAGTTCGCCATTCTGGATCACCGGCGGGTGAGTCACCAGATCGTCCTTCCACGGCACGTCGTCGATATCGATTTCCATGATGCGGAAGTTGGGCATGGCGGCACAGAGATGGGCGCTCATCAGCGTCGACATATGACCGTAAAAATTGTGCGGCGCGCAGTTGATCTCGTAGGCCTCGGCCATGGACGCGATCTTCAGCGACTCCGCGAGCCCGTTCCACGGCACGTCGATGATCGACACGTCGATCGAGCGGTTCTCGAAGAAGGGCCGGAACTGTCGGCGGCCGAACAGCGATTCGCAGGAGGCGATGGGCATCGAGGCGCGGTCGCGGATCAGGCGCAGCCCCTCGGGATCGTAGGAATCGATCTCCATCCAGAAGAGATTGTAGGGCTCGCAGGCCCGCGCGACCTTGATGTAGCCCTCGGTCTTGAAGTTGAAGTTGGTGTCGAGAAGGATGCCCATGTCGTGGCCGGCGCCCTGGCGGAAGGCCGCCAGCCCGTCGGAGATCGCGCCCAGCACGGCGCCGTCGGCGTTCAGCTCGGGCCCGCCGGGGCTGCGGCCGAAGCCCGGCTGGTACATGTTGGGCGGATCGAGATCGAAGCGGAAGATGTTGGTCTTCAGCGCCTTGAAGCCGCGCTCCTTCACGTGCGCAGCAAGCTTCACCAGGTCGTCGAGCGAGCGCACCGGCTCGACGCCCATCACCTCGGCGTTGCGGAACCGGTAGCTGCCGCAATGCGACCAGTAGAGCGGCAGGCGATCGCGCACCGGCCCGCCGAACATCTCGCAGACGGGGATGCCCAGCGCCTTGGCCTTCACATCGATCAGGGCGTTCTCGATGGCGGCCATCGCCTGCTGGTTCATGCCGCCCGGCGCCTGGCGCGTGATCGCATAGATCGTCGACATGATGCGCTCGATGGGGCGCGGATCCTGGCCGATCAGGTTCTGCGCCATGCGCCGGATGACGGCGGTGAGGCCGGCGCTGCCATAGCCTTCGTTGTATTCGGACCAGCCGACCAGCCCGTCATCGGTCGTGACCTTGAGAAACGAAAAGTCGCGCCAGCCGGCGTCGCAGTGGAGATCCTCGATCTTGGCAATTTTCATGCTTTTTCCTCCCGAAGAGCCGGGAGCATAGACCAGGCGGCGCCTACAGCGGGAAACAATGCTTGTTGTCGGCGCAGTTTCCCGCCCTGTGCGACACGCGCAGCGGCACTGGAATTTCGCTTCCAGCAAGTGCGCGCTATCTAAATGGACGCGAGAGAATGGCGGATCTCAGGGTAAGATCGCGTACCTTCTGGGATTGGCTTCGGGAGAACGACGGCGGGGTCGGAGCGAAGCAATGAAAAAATATCTCTGTCTTGGATGCGGCTTCTCATACGATGAGGCGCGCGGACTCCCCGAACATGGTATCGCTCCTGGTACGCGCTGGGGCGACATCCCTGACGACTGGGTTTGCCCTGACTGTGGCACACCCAAATCGGGGTTCGAGATGGTCGAGATTCCCTATTGGTCTGAAACGAGGCCTTCATGAGCGTGCGATTCGTCTTGAGGGCGGGCGAACGGGGCTATTCGTACCTTCCTTCAACTGGCCCCAATGCCACTTACGTGGCTGGGCATCCCGACGGCGTAATCACGCGTCATTCCAGCTTCAACTTCCACGAGTATCAAGCGGGTATTCCGGGCTTCGGCGTCATGAAAGTATTCGGCGATGAGACATTCACGCCCGGTGGTACTGGCTACAACATGCATCCTCACCACAATTTCATCATCATGGCCTTCGTGCTCGATGGGTCGCTGACCCACATCAACACGATCGGCAAGGTGGACGAACTAAGGGCTGACGACTACTACGCCTTCTCGGCAGGGTCGGGTGGCAAACACAGCGAACTCAATATCGGAGAGCGAGATCTCAATGTGATTTATGTTTGGATTTTGCCAAGGCAACTTCTCGGACCACCATCATATGAGCGGGGTAGATTCGACCGGGCGGCCGCGGCTGACCGCATCACCTGTCTTGTCGGTGACGCGCCAGGCGCTTTGCCGATCGACCAGACCTTCAAAGTATCTCGCCTACTGAGCGATGCAGGCCGCACGCACAGCTATCAAGTGTCAAAGGGCAATGGCGTCTACGCGTTTTTACTCAACGGCGAAGCAGAAATCTCGGACGTAATGCTTGCTCGGCGCGACAGTATCGCGCTTGAGGGTGATGCCGCCGTCGAAATCAAAGTCTGCAGCAACAGCAGCGATCTGCTTCTTGTCGAGACAGTTCTGTAGCAGCATGGCATCGCGCCATGCATATCCGCGAGACTATCCGTAGTTGTCGCAAACGTTTCGGAATTCTTCCGTCAGTAACCGTATAACGCCCGAGCGCTGACTCTTTGGTTGTCGCACAACGGTTTCAGCACGTCCCCGCGGCTATTTTTGCCAAGCAGAAGCTCATTGACCCAGCTGCGGCAGCTACAACGATGCCAATCGACCAGAGGTAGCCGTACCCTGCCTTCTCGTTAAGTAGAAAAGTGGGAATGACGTTCGGATAGATGTCGCGTAACTTTTCCGCAACCTCGGCTCGTGCCAGCTTGGCGGTCTTGTACAAATCGTGGTCGCGGAAAATCTTCCAGATAACAACCGCAGCTAGCAGTGCTATGCCGACGACGGACGCCCATATCGGCGTGGGGTGATTTGGGTTGAGTGCGGCCGCGCCCCAGGTGGTCCCGCCAAATCCGGCGACAGTCGCTGCTGAATAAACAAACTGAGCTTCGCCTCGAAAACGTAGTTCGTTGCTCAGGTCTTCGACAAGCGCTGTTAGAACTGCGCCTTTCGCCTCGCTGGTCATATCTCCCTCCTCCGCGATCACGACCTCCGCTTGTGACGAACGGAGCGTAGCCTGAAATTCTTACACAGGCGGTTAGAGCGGATTTGGAAACTCGTTGTCCCTACAAAGAACTACCGCATGCTTTTTCTCCTGAAGGACCGGGAGCGCGGACTGCACAGGGGCGGGCCACGCCTCCCATTTGTCACGACGATTCACCGGCCGGCGGCGATTTGCCGATTGAGAATCGAGTGCGAGGAGTGCACGGCCTTGGCATGCGCTCCAACAAGCCGGTGAACATGGACATCGATCAGCTTCGGGGATGGGCCTCGATCATGGACAAGGCCATGATCGCGAGCCTGGTCGCCACCATCCTGGCCGTGGCGGCGCTGGGCACGACGACGTTCCTGTCGTTCCGCTACAGCGGCGCCATTCGCGCTCATGAGCAGGCGGCGCTCGATCAGTACAAGGGGCTGGAAAGCCAGGCTGCGCAGCGCGAGCAAGAAGCCTCGGCGGCGCGCGAGCAAGCCGCTGCGCTCGAGCGGGCCATCGCCACCGAGCGGGATCGCACGGCAAAGCTCGAGCGGGAGGTGTCCCTCGCGCGGGACCAGGCGACGGCGCTGGCGCAGGAAGCGGAGAAAGCACGCGAGCGGGCCATGGCGCTGGAGCAGGCCGCCCGCGAAGCGACCGAGCGCGCGACCCAGGCGCCACGTGCGAGCGCGGCCCCTGCCGAGACGGCGCGGGCGCCACTGTTCGATGCGGCTGAAATCCGCCGGCGCCTCGCCGACTTGGGCAAGCTGGTCAAGGATGCAACCACGCGCGCGCCGGAGCCGGTAAAGGAGCCGCCGGTAAAGGAGCCGCCGGTAAAGGAGCCGGTGGCGGAAAAGTCGCCGGAAGCGACCCCGCCGATTGCCGCGCAGCCGGCCGTACCGCTGTCGCCGTTCGCGACGAGCCTGCAAAGATTTTCCGGGACCCAGGCCGCGATCTTCGTGCTGGGCCAGATCACGGACGCGCCCGCCATCGGCGCGACGCTCTCCGCCGACCTCGGCCAGGCCGGCTGGCTGCCGCAAACATGGACCTGGGGCGGCGTGGCCGGCATTTTCGGCGTCGTCGTGCTCGTCCGGGATGGCAGCGAGCCCTCCGTGCACGAGGCCGCGGCCGCCCTGGTCGCGGCCCTGGGCACCGCCGGCTTCAACGCGAGCAAGGGCGACTGGCCGGCCAACTGGGGCCGCTTCCGCGGCACGCTCAACGGCCCGCAGACGCCCAGCCCGACCGACGCGGCCATCCGCATCGTCGTTGGAGAAAAGGCGCGCAAGGCGCCCTGATCCCGAACGCGCCCGACGCCGCTTTCAGAGGGGCGTCACGCTGAGGTCGACCCAGAGGCCGCGATAGGCGTCGCTGGCGCCGATGAAGTCGCCCGACACCGGCGTCACCTGCCAGATCTCGCGCGCCACCGCGACCGGGATGAGGTCGCGCCCGCCGACGCTGCGATTGGTCGGATCGAAGGTGATCCAGCCGGCGCCCGGCACATAGACCTCCGCCCAGGCATGCGTTGAGTCGGCTTCGTGGTTTCCGGTCGCGCGATCGGGCCTGAAGAGATACCCGGAGCAGAGCCGCGCGCCGAAGCGCAGGCAGCGCGCCGCCTCGACGAACAGCACCGCGAGGTCGCGGCACGAGCCCAGCCCGCGCGCCAGGGTCTCGAGCGGCGCCTGCGTCCCTTCGCTCTCGCGACTCTGGTAACGGACCTGCTGGGCGACGCCGGAACTGAGATCCTTCAACAGAGACAGCGTGTCGGTCGGGTCGCTGCGGACGAACCCCTTCGCCCAGGCCAGCAGTTTGCGATCGGGATCGAGATATTGCGGCACCACCAGCGCCCCGAGGTCGAGCCAATCGGCATCGGTATAGGCGAAGGGATAGCGCGTCGCGACGGCGGCGATATCGAACACCGGCCAGGGATCGACGCCCAGCGTGAGCACCGCCTCGCTGTCGACCACCAGCCGGTCGGTGAGCCCCGTGAATCCCGCCGTTGCCACGGCATTGCCGAACACGTCGTGCGCCCAGGTGACGCTGGCCGCCGGCGTCACCGTGACCTCGTGCGACACCAGTCGCAGCTCGCGGCTCTCGCGCGGACGTAGCATCAGCCGGTGCGGCCCCAGGCGGACGGGCGCATGGTAGAGGTAGGTCGTGCGGTGGCGGATCCTGAGCGTGAGCAAGGCGACCTTCGTTACGCGACCGGCGCCGCAATCGTTCGTAGTCCTACACTCGAAGAGTCGCTCAGCCCGTGCAATACGCATCCGCGCTGCCCATCGGAGTCTTGCAGGTCATCCGGGTGGAGGACCAGGCGGCGGCTCACGAAGGGGCGGCATTGGGGGCGGGGGCTTTGGCCTCGAGCCGGGCGGCGGTTCGCGCGGCGCCTCGTTTGGTGGCCTGGGGATACGTGCCATGACAAGTCCCTTCGCTGTTCCCGGCCAGACGCCAGTGGGCTGCGATCACTGTGGCACGTTCGACCTGACCGGCACCACCGTCCAGTCTCGCCCGCAGGAGAATTCAGGAACGACGCGGAAAGTGGTCCTTCGACTGTGTACCCGCGCGATAGTTGGCAAGAGCGGCAAGTGCAGATTTCCAAAGCGCGTGCGCAGCCTCCACGACCTTTGTGTCGTGAAAGCTCTCGAGGCGCAGATACCGGCCATGGGCCTCGCGCTCGGCTTTTTGGAGACGCTCGAGTTCGCGATCGACACCGGTCATGGCTCATCAAGGCGCGCCGAGGGTCGACGTTGCCTGTGAATTGAAACATCATTCTTCGTGTTGCCTTTTCGACGCACGCACACCATGGCGATGCCCGATACGTGGCCTTCGTCAGCCGACGGGGAAAGTGACCTTGAAACACGAGCCGCGTCCAACCGGATTGGCATGCGCCCAGAGCTGGCCCTGCAGCTGCGCCACCAGCGCGTTCACCACCTTCATACCGAGCCCCAGACCGGACGGCGCGGTGGCGTCGAAGCCCTTGGGCAGGCCCGGGCCCTCGTCGAGGACGCAGAGCTCGTACTCGCCGTCTCCCAGCCGGTGGAAGGTGATCGTGATCGGATCGCCGGCATGCTTGCGCGCATTGGTGGCGAGCTCGTTGACGATCAGGCCGATCGGCAGCACCTGCGCCTTCGGCACGTCGACCTCGTCGGCGCCCTCGAGGCGGATCTCGCTGCCGACACTGCGCGACAGCTCCTCGCAGAGCCGGCGGAGATGGGCCACAATCGGCACGCGGCCGGCGGTTTCCTGGGTCGAGAAGGTCCGGTGCACGCGCGCCACCGCCAGCACGCGGTTGGACGCGGCGCGAAGCTGCTGCGTGACCTCGGGCGAGTCCGAGGCGCGGCTCTGCAGCTGCAGCAGGCTGGCCACGAACTGCAGGCTGTTCATCGCGCGGTGGTCGACCTCGCTGGTGGTGATCTCGGCCTGGGCGAGCACGCGGCGCGCCATAAGCCGCATCGCCAGCAGATCGGTGGCGATGCCGGCCAACGCCCGCAGCCGGCGGATCTGCTGCTCCTCGATGCGGCGCGGCCGGCGATCGAGCACGCACAGCATGCCGATCTCGTATCCCTCGGCACTGTGCAGGGGCACGACGGTATGGAAGCCGTACTTGAAGTCGCTGCGGATCCAGTGTCCGAGCGCTGGCTGGGACGGGTCCGGATCGCGCGGGGCATGCGTTACCGCCAGCCCATGGTGTGATTTAAAGAAGACGTTGGAATGGCCGGTGAAGCCCAGAAGGGCGATCGGCGCATCGAAAAGATCGGCCGCCATCGCGGTGATCCGGTCGAAGGCGGGTTCCGCCACCGTGTCGAGGATACCATAGGCCTCGACCGCGGCGAGGCGGGCGGCTTCGATCTCCGGGCGGAGCACAGGGATCGTAGACTGATCGTGCGACGTTGAGCCTGGTGTGGGTGGGACGAGATGCAGCATGAAATGCGCCCCCCGGCGAGCATCGCGGGAAAAGCCCCCTGCCGCGATACACCGGCACCCTATGCTGCGCTGCGGCGGGAGTCTGTCCAATACGGGACAGTGGGCCAAAAACCGCACCCGCGCATCCTGGCCGCTACTCCTGCAACAGCACGCTGAGCAGCGAGCTGTGCACCTGCAGATGGCCATTATACTCGATGAAGCCCAGCTTCCTGAACTTGTTCATGAAATGGCTGACCCGCGGGCGCGTCGTGCCGATGATCTCGGCCAGCGTCTCCTGGCTGATCTTCGTGGTGATCGGCTGCGGCCCGCCTTCCTTGCCGAAATTCGCCAGCAGCAGCAGCGTCCGCGCCAGCCGCTTCTCGCTCGAATTGAAGAGCTGGTCGACCAGGTCTTCCTCGACCCGGCTGTTGCGCGTCAGCAAATGCTTCATGAACAGCTCGCCGAAAGCGGGTTCATCGTGGAGCACGCGGATCATCTCGGTTTTGTCGACCCGCATGACCTCGCACTCGACCAGCGCCTTGGCCGTCGCGAGTCTCAGCGGCTGGCCGATCAGGCAGCCCTCGCCGAAGAACTCGCCGGAGCCCATGATCCCGACCACCGCCTCCTTGCCCTGCTTGGAGGTGACGACCATCTTCACCCGGCCCCGCATCACGTAGAACACGGCGTCCGCCGGCATCGATTGACGGAAGATCACGGCGTTCTTGCCATGCTCCGTTACCGTGCGGCCGCGGCTCACCGTGGCCAGGAAGGCCCTTGGATCGAAGCGGGCTGGGACTTTCTTGGCCATGGAGTCTCCTTCGGCGGTGACCCCCGAGGGAGGAATGTACGCTTCCGGACAAATCCTGTCCGATATATCGCTGGTTATTGCAGGGCAGCATCCCCATCTTGGAGAGACGCGCCGCTTCGCGGCCCGACCAGGTCTGGACTTTCAGACCGACCAATTCAGAACATCGATCGGGGACGAAACGCCATGGCCGCTAAGGAAGTCCGCTTCGGCGGCGACGCGCGTGCGCGCATGATGCGCGGGGTCGACATGCTGGCCGATTCCGTGAAGGTGACGCTGGGACCCAAGGGCCGCAACGTCGTGCTGGCCAAATCCTACGGCGCGCCGCGCATCACCAAGGACGGCGTCACCGTCGCCAAGGAGATCGACCTCTCCGACCGCTTCGAGAACATGGGAGCGCAGCTCGTCCGCGAGGTCGCGACCCGTACCTCCGACACCGCCGGCGACGGCACCACCACCGCCACCGTGCTCGCCCAGGCGATCGCCCGCGAAGGCCTGAAGTCGGTCGCCGCCGGCATGAACCCGATGGACCTCAAGCGCGGCATCGACCTCGCGACCGAATGGGTGATCGAGGAGCTGAAGCGCCGCGCCCGCAAGGTCTCGACCAGCGAGGAGATCGCCCAGGTCGGCACCGTCTCGGCCAACGGCGACAAGAGCATCGGCAAGATGATCGCCGAGGCCATGAAGAAGGTCGGCAACGAGGGCGTCATCACCATCGAGGAGGCGACCACGCTCGACTCCGAGCTGGAAGTCGTCGAGGGCATGCAGTTCGACCGCGGCTTCCTCTCGCCCTATTTCGTGACCAACGCCGCGAAGATGAGCTGCGAACTCGAGAACCCCTACATCCTGATCCACGACAAGAAGCTCTCCGGCCTCTCGACCGTGCTGCCGCTGCTCGAGCTGGTCGCCCAGTCGGGCAAGCCGCTGCTCATCATCGCCGAGGATCTCGACGCCGAGGTGCTGGCCACACTGGTGGTCAACAAGCTGCGCGGCGGGCTCAAGGTCGCGGCCGTCAAGGCGCCGGGCTTCGGCGATCGCCGCAAGGACATGCTGGGCGACATCGCGATCCTCACGGCGGCGCAGGAGATCAGCGAAGACCTCGGCACCAAGCTGGAGGCCGTGACTCTCGAGATGCTGGGCACCGCCAAGCGCGTCCACATCGACAAGGACAACACCACCATCATCGACGGTGCGGGCAAGAAGAAGGACATCGAGGCGCGCGTGAAGCAGATCCGTGCCCAGGTCGACAAGGTCGAATCCGACTACGACCGCGAGAAGCTGCAGGAGCGGCTGGCCAAGCTCGCGGGCGGCGTCGCCATCATCAAGGTGGGCGGCGGCTCGGAATTCGCGGTCAAGGAGAAGAAGGATCGCGTCGAGGATGCCATGCACGCCACCAAGGCGGCGGTCGAGGAGGGCGTGGTCGCCGGCGGCGGTGCCGCGTTGCTCTATGCGACTCGCGTGCTGAAGGAGTGCCGCGGCGCCAATCCCGACCAGCAGGTCGGCGTCGACATCGTGCGTCGCGCGCTGCAGGCGCCGGTGCGCCAGATCGCCCAGAATGCCGGCCATGACGGCGCGGTGGTGGCCGGCCACATGCTCGAGCAGAAGGACGCCAATTTCGGCTTCGACGCCCAGAAGGGCGAATACGGCGACATGATCAAGGCCGGCATCATCGATCCGGTGAAGATCGTGCGCACCGCGTTGCTGGGTGCGGCCTCCGTGGCGGGCCTTCTCGTGACCACCGAAGCCATGGTGGCCGAGATTCCCGACGATGCTGGCGGCGGCATGCCCGGCGGAATGGGGGGCATGGGCGGTGGCGGCATGGGAGGCATGGGCTTCTAGCCCGGCCCGGCGGTCGCGATGGCAAGCAACTCTCGCCCCGGAGGTCCGATGACCCTGCGTCCGGAATATTCCCTCGGCCACTCGGCCTACAACGACTTCCTGTTCGGCTCGCTGGGCCAGGACGCGGCGGGCACGGAGGTCACCGTGCTCTCCGCCCTGTCACGGCTCGGCATCGACCCCTGGCAGGAGGCGGCCCGTCTCGCTTCGCTGCCGCGCGAGGCGGCTGCCGAGGCGCTGGCCGCCGCCATCCTGCGGCTGCCCGACCGGACAGGGTCGGCCGTCGAAGCGGTGACGACGGCCGCGCGCCTTGTCTCGCTCCTGCCAAAGGGCGCCGTCGCCGCGATCCCGCAGACCGAAGAGGCCCGCGTCGCCTCGCTGGAAGCCGCAATCAAGTCCGGGCGGGCGGGCCGGAAGGCGAAGAAGGACGCGACCGTGACCGCAACGCCAACTGCCATCCGGAAACCGAAAGCGGGTCTCACAACCTGGTTGATGTGGGGAGCGCTCGCCCTGGCGTTCTATTTCCTGATCGTGCAGCTCACACCCGACCGCGACCTCGAATCCTCCGAGCGAGAGACGGTGCTGCAGCGTTCGTGAAGGACGTCTCAGGCCGACAGGCGATGCTCAAGGAAGAAGCGCACGAACTCGGCGCTGGCGTCGGGACCCCTCGAGTCGGTGAAGGATCCCTTTGCGCTTCCCCCGGACCAGGCGTGGCCGATCCCCTGCAGGACCCATTGCTCGCCGATGGAGCGATCCTTCCCGTCGTATCGGGTGGTGCGGGTGAAGGCGATGCCGGTTGGCGTTGTTCCGCGTGAGACCTGCGTCCGTCCGCCCGGTCCACCCGAGGCCTGCTCGCTGACCTGATCACCATTGACCGGACTGACCGTCGTGTCGCGATCGCCATGGAACACGATGGTCGGAACGACCCGTTCATTGCGGACGAGACGATGCGCTGCGGGAGCGCCCTGGCGCATGGCCGAGAAAGCGCTGGGAATGTCGCGCGCCGCGCCGCATGCCAGGCCCGAATGGATGCCGACGGCGGCATAGAGGTCGGGATAGGTGGCGCCCATGATCGCCGCCGCGGCGCCGCCGGCGGACATGCCCGCCACGTAGATGCGCTCCCGATCGACGGCGTAGTCGCGCACGATCTGCCGGGTAAGCTCCGCGATCAGAAGCGGCTCGCCATAGTCCCGGCCCTGGTCGCCCTCATTGAACCAGTTCCAGCACTTGTTGGGATTCGCGGAGTTGGGCTGCTCCGGGTACGCCACGAGGAACGTCTGCGCCTCGGCAAGCTCGTTCATGCGGGTGCCCGCCGCGAAGTCGTCCGGGGACTGCGTGCAGCCGTGCAGCATGACGATCAACGGCACGGGCTGCCCGTGATGACCGGCGGGGACGTAGAGCTTGAAGCGGCGGCTGCCGGCCGCGTTCTGCACGGTGTGATACTCGAAGGACGACGTGCCGGTGATCTTTGCTTTGCGCGCGTCGCTCCTGGCGGCAACGCCTTCGCTCCAGGCGCCCGCAGGATCGGACGGCGGGACGAGGTCGATGAAGGAAGCGCGTGCCGCGCTCCCGGATTGGCGTTCTCCTTCACCCTTGACGTCTCCGCGGGGTGGCGCCTCGGAAGAACCTCCCCTCAGGACGGTCATCGCTTCGGTGAGCTTGCCTTCACGAGTCAGTCGCAGCGCCTCGAACATATCGGCACGATGTAACAACATAGGGGGTACTCTCTGTACGCTTGTAAAAGGGACTCTTTGAAGAACGTCGTGTCGCTAGCTCATCCGGTCTCTCAAGGCTTCCTTCACCTCGTCGCTTGCATGGAGGGCACCCAGGATCTGGAGCGAGGCAATGGTTGCCCTCGCCAGCTCGCCCGATACGTCGGGAGCGATGACGGCCAGTCCCAGCACCTGGATGTCGAGTCGTTCGCCGGCATCGCGCACGGTCTCCAGCTCCTGCCGGCTGTAGGTGCGCAATCCCAGTTCCAGCTTTCGCCGGCTGACGAGTTGCTTCACCGCATCGCCATGACGGTCGAGCTGGCCCCGAATGGCGGTCCGGATGAAATCCGTC
Source organism: Reyranella sp. GW821-FHT14A01 (assembly GCF_058803965.1). Classification (NCBI taxonomy): domain Bacteria; kingdom Pseudomonadati; phylum Pseudomonadota; class Alphaproteobacteria; order Hyphomicrobiales; family Reyranellaceae; genus Reyranella; species Reyranella sp. GW821-FHT14A01. Next base: position 87,417 of record NZ_JBXAPM010000002.1, on the reverse strand, counting down.
CGGTTGGAGTAGAAGCCTTCCCGTACCAGCAGATCGATGTGACCCAGGTCCACCAGACCGAGGTTCAGGGTGATCTTCTCGGTTTCGGGAGGCCTGGCCTTTGCATCGCTCATTTTACCATCCGTACACCATCCATACGGATGGTATATGGATGTCCCCGATGCGCCTGACAAGGGGTATAAAGGGCTGGCCCGGATGGCTGGTCGTCCCCATGTGGAGGCAAGCGCACGACTGCGGTTGCGCTCCAAACCCATCAGGAGCCACATGACCGTACGTCCCGACTATTCCCTGAGCCGTGCCCGCTACACGCCCTTCCTCTTCACTGTCGTCGGCACCGAAAGGCGTGACGCCCTAAACAGCGGGGAGGACATCACCGTCCTCACGGCGCTGTCGCGCATCGGTGTCGATCCCTGGCAGGAGGCGGCGCGCCTGGCGATCCTGCCGCGCGTCGAGGCGGCAGAGTCCCTGGCCGCGACCTTCCTCAACCTGCCGGACACGCGCTGGACCCTCGGCGACGCCGCAGGCACCGCGCAACGCATCGTCGACACGCTGCCACAGCTGAGCCGCCGCGCACCGGCCACCGTGGGTTCCTGGATTTTCCTGACGTGGCGGTTCTGGGCAGCCGTGGGTCTCGTGCTTGCCCTCGTCGCACTGAACTACATCGGAACGGGCACCTGACGAGCGACGAGAGCGACGAGATCGTCGACGGTGACCAGCCTGTCGGCTTCGGTGTCCGAGATCTCGACACCGAACACATCCTCGACCGCCATCACCAGTTCGACGAAATCGAGGCTGGTCGCGCCGAGGTCGGCCACGAAGGCGGCGTCGCCGCACGCCCTATCGGGCGAGATACCGAGGATGGCTCCCACGATTTCGCGTACCTGAGCCGGGAGGGTGTCGAGCCCAGGCGGAAGGACGGAAGAGGGCTGCGTGCCGGAAATCATCATGGCGAACCTCATGTTGGTTCATCTCGTGGGATAGTCAGGCGATCACACGAGAGCTGTTACATGGCTTCCAACGGAAGCCGCTCATGCCGGCTGCGGCGGCGGCGAGAAAAAGCCGCCAGCGACGCCCCGCCCCACTGTCATGGAGCGACCGCCGGTGTCCGCAACAGAGCGTACGAGACGATCAGGACTGCGAGCATGACCGGCAACAGGAAAGGCGGATCGTACCAGTGATTCATATGCGCTCCTCCGGTGAGGGCGGGAGCACATGCATCTCTCAGCCATCGCAAGCCAAAGGGTACGTGGGCGACGGTAACCCTGTTTACACTCAGCCTCGATCACTGTCGATGAAACGTCGTCCGTTTGGGATGCCCATGAAAGATGTAACTGCGTCCCCGCAAAATGCTAAATTGCCCGGCCATTCGGAGCATCCATCACAGGAGTTATGATGCCCCTCCTCGGCAAGGGAATGCTGCTTACGCTGACCGACGTGTCGGCGCGGGACGAACGCGACTACAATGAATGGTACAATCGCGAGCATATCGACGATCGCGTAAACCTGCCGGGGTTCCATCGCGGCCGCCGCTATGCCGCCGTGCAGGGCAAGCCCAAGTATCTCGCGGTCTACGAGTGCGACACGGTCGCCATCCTCGGCACGCAGAACTATCTGCGCACGCTGGACCACCAGACGCCGTGGAGCCAGCGGGTGATGGCGCGCTTCACGCACTTCCACCGGCTGACCTTGCGCATCCATATCGACCAGACGCATGGCGTCGGCGCGGCGCTGGCGACGGTGCGTTTCGTGCCGGACCCGCACCGGCGCAAGGCGCTGGTCGAATGGCTCTCGACGCAGGCCCTGCCGAAGCTGATCGCGCGTCCCGGCGTGATGGGCGCCGCGGTCGGCGAGAACGACCTCGAAGTGGTCCATGCGCCGCTGCAGGACAAGAGCATGGATCATCCCCGGGCCGACGAGTCCGAATGGGTCGCGCTGATCGAGGGTTCGGAGTTCGCCGCCGTCAGCGCCGCGGCGCGTTCCCTCTTCACGCCGGCGCGCCTCAGGACCTTCGGCGTCGAGGCGGCGCCCACGATCGGCACCTACCGCTTCCTGTTCGGCAACCAGCGATGACGTTTCTTTGACCCATCGTTGATCGCTCAATCGACTAGGGTCGGGACGTGTCCAACCAACGCATCATCTTCTGGCTGAGGCTCGCCACCCTGGTCGCCCTCTGCCTGCCCGCCGTCGATCTTGCCTGGCGCTGGTACAGCGGCGATCTCGAGCCGCGCGCCGTCACGCTCGCGACGCACGTCACCGGCGACTGGGCGGTCGTGTTCCTGCTGGTCTCGCTGGCGCTGACGCCGGCCCGCGCGGTCTTCGACTGGTCGCCGCTCATCCACATCAGGCGTCGCGTCGGCGTTGCGGCCGCGCTCTATGCCGTCGCCCACCTGCTGATCTACGTGCTCGACCAGAAGTGGGACCTCGCCGTCGTCGCCTCCGAGATCGTGAAGCGTTTCTATCTCACCATCGGCTTCGTGGCCCTCCTGGCCTTCGTGGCGCTCGCCATCACCTCGACCAACGGCTGGCAGAAACGGCTGAAGCGCAACTGGAAGCGACTGCACTGGCTGGTCTACCCCGCGGTCGCGGTGGCGCTGGTGCATTTCTTCATCCAGTCCAAGGTCAAGATCGGCGAAGCTGCCTTCGCCGCCGGGCTTTTCGCGTGGCTGATGCTGTGGCGCGTCCTGCCGGTGCGGCTGCGCACCAGCTTCGCCGGCCTGTTTCTGCTCAGCCTCGGCGCCACGCTACTCACTGTGGTCCTGGAGGCTTCGTGGTACGGGCTGGTGAACAAGATCGACCCGATGCGCGTGCTGGCCGCCAATCTCGATCCCGAGCTGGTGCCGCGGCCGGCGCAGAAGGTGCTGGCGGTTTCGCTGCTGGCGATCGTGCTGGTCGCCTTGCGGCGCGGGCTCGCCGCGGCGAGCCGGCTCTGGACGCAGCGCTATATCCGGCGGACTATACCGACTTCCTGAATCGGAAGAGGACATGACTCCGGAAGAATGGACGGCCGTCCGGCTGAGCCTTTTGATCGCCACGACGGCGACGGTCGCCAGCCTGCCGTTCGGCATCGCCATCGCCTGGCTGCTGGCGCGCGGGCGCTTCTGGGGCAAGAGCCTGCTCGACACGCTGGTCCACCTGCCGCTGATCATGCCGCCGGTCGTCACCGGCTACCTGCTGCTGCTGTCGTTCGGCCGGCGCGGACCGGTCGGCGCGTTCCTGGCCGAGGAGTTCGGCATCGTCTTCTCCTTCCGCTGGACCGGCGCCGCCCTCGCCTGCGCCGTCATGGGCTTTCCCCTGCTGGTGCGCGCCATCCGCCTGTCCATCGAGGCGGTCGACCAGCGCCTCGAGGCCGCGGCGGGCACGCTGGGCGCCAATCCGCTCTGGGTCTTCGCCACCGTCACCCTGCCGCTCTGCCTGCCCGGCATCATTGCCGGCGCGATCCTGGCCTTCGCCAAGTCGATGGGCGAGTTCGGCGCCACCATCACCTTCGTCTCCAACATTCCCGGCGAGACGCAGACCCTGCCGGCCCTGATCTACACGCTGACCCAGGTGCCGGGTGGCGACGCCGCCGCAATGCGCCTCACCCTGGTGTCGATCGCCATTTCCATGCTGGCCCTGCTCGGCTCCGAGCTTTTAGCCAAGCGCATCGGCGCACGGCGGCAGCCGGCATGAGCCTCGACGTCGACGTCGACCACAAGCGCGGCAGCTTCCATCTCCAGGCCCGCTTCACGGCCGCGCCGGGACTGACGGCGCTGTTCGGCCGGTCGGGTTCCGGCAAGACCAGCCTGGTCAGCATCGTGGGCGGCCTGATCCGCCCGGATCGCGGACGCATCACCATCGACGGGCAGACCCTCGTCGATACCGAACGCGGCCTCTTCGTGCCGGCGCACCGACGGCGCATCGGCTACGTCTTCCAGGACAGCCGCCTGTTCCCGCATCTCAGCGTGCGCCGCAACCTGCTCTACGGCCGCTGGTTCGCGCGCGGCAATGGCGGCGCGACGGCCGATCTCGGCGCCGTCGTCGACCTTTTGGGCATCGGCCATCTGCTGGAGCGCAATCCCGAATCCCTGTCGGGCGGCGAGAAGCAGCGCGTCGCCATCGGCCGCGCCCTGCTCGCACGGCCGCGCCTCGTTCTGATGGACGAGCCGCTGGCCTCGCTCGACGAATCGCGGCGCTCGGAAATTCTGCCCTACATCGAGCGGCTGCGCGACGAAGCCGGCGTTCCGATCCTCTATGTCAGCCATTCGGTGGCCGAGGTCGCGCGGCTCGCCACGACGGTCGTGATCATGACCGAGGGCAGGGTGACGGCCGTGGGACCGGTCCTCGACATCCTGCCGCTGGCCGAGGCCACCGACGGCGGTTCCGTCATCGAGGCCACGGTCGACCGCCACGACGAGGCCTTCCAGCTCTCGGTGCTGCACAGCGCCGCCGGCGAACTGCAGGTGCCGCGGCTCAATGCGCCGGTCGGGGCCCATGTCCGCGCCTATATCCGCTCGCGCGACGTGATGCTGAGCCTGCAGCCGCCCCACGAGATCAGCGCGCTCAACGTGCTGGCCGGGAAGATCGCGTCCATCATCCCGACCGCCAATGCCCAGGCCGATGTGCGGCTGGACTGCAACGGCGCCGTCCTGATGGCCCGTCTGACCGCCAAATCGGTCGAGCGCCTCGCTCTGGCGCCCGGGCGGCCGGTCTATGCCGTCGTCAAGAGCGTGTCATTCGAACGCAGTTAACTGCGCTAGACTGAGGGTGGGCCGTCCGGCCCGCCAATGAACCCGAGGAAGCCATGAAATCGATGCCGCTGCCGCTCTCGCCGCGATTCATAACCTGGACGCTGGCGACGCTCATGGCCGTCCTGCTGGGAGCGGCCTGGGCCGTCGACCCCTCCTGGTGGGTCGGCGCCGGGTTCCTCGTCGCCCTCTTCCTGGCCTGCGTCGGCCTCCACGACTACACGCAGACCAAGCACGCCGTGCTGCGCAACTATCCGATCGCGGCGCACATGCGCTTCATCTTCGAGGCGATCCGGCCCGAGATGCGCCAGTACTTCTTCGAGGGCGAGAAGGACGGCATGCCCTTCCCGCGCGACCGGCGCGCCATCGTCTACCAGCGCGCCAAGTCGTCCCTCGACGTCCGACCGTTCGGCACCACCCACGACGTCTATGCCGAAGGCTATGAGTGGATGACGCACTCGATCTCGCCGACGCCGGTCAGCAAGGAGCCGTTCCGCATCAATATCGGCGGGCCCGACTGCACGCAGCCCTACTCAGCCTCGATCTTCAACATCTCGGCCATGAGCTTCGGCGCGCTCAGCGCCAACGCCATCCGCGCCCTGAACCGCGGCGCCAAGCTGGGCGGCTTCGCCCACGATACCGGCGAGGGCGGCTACAGCCCCTATCATCGCGAGGGCGGCGGCGACATCATCTGGGAGATCGGGTCGGGCTATTTCGGCGCCCGCAATGCCGACGGCACCTTCTCGGCCGAGAAGTTCGCCGCAGGCGCCGCCAATCCGCAGGTCAAGATGGTCGAGCTGAAGCTCAGCCAGGGCGCCAAGCCAGGCCATGGCGGCGTGCTGCCGGGTCCCAAGGTCAGCGAGGAGATCGCGCTGACCCGCGGCGTGCCGGTCGGCGTGGACTGCATCTCGCCCTCGCATCACACCGCCTTCTCGACGCCGATCGAGATGATGCAGTTCATCGGCGAGATGCGTCGCCTCTCGGGCGGCAAGCCGGCCGGCTTCAAGCTCTGCGTCGGCCATGAATGGGAGTTCCTGGCGATCTGCAAGGCGATGCTGGAAACCGGCATCTATCCCGACTTCATCGTCGTCGACGGCAAGGAGGGCGGCACCGGCGCGGCGCCACTGGAGTTCCTCGACCATGTCGGCAAGCCGATGCGGCAGGGCCTGCACATCGTTCACAACGCCCTGGTGGGCATCGGCGCCCGCCACCGGATCAAGATCGGCGCCGCCGGCAAGATCGTCACCGCCTTCGACATCATCCGGGCGATGGCGCTGGGCGCCGACTGGTGCAACTCGGCGCGCGGCTTCATGTTCGCCGTGGGTTGCATCCAGTCGCAGTCCTGCCACACCGACCGCTGCCCCACCGGTGTCGCCACCCAGGATCCGACGCGCCAACGGGCCCTGGTCGTGCCGGACAAGATGGAGCGGGTGGCGAACTTCCATCGCGCCACCCTGAGCGAGCTGGCCGAGCTGACCGCCGCCGCGGGCCTCGACCATCCGACCGATTTCAAGCCCATCCATATTACCCGCCGCGTCTCGCCAAGCATCGTGGCGACTTATGCAGACCTCTATCCGGCGCTGGCAGAAGGTGAACTGGTGTCGGGCACCAGCGACAAGCGTTGGCGGCGGGCCTGGGACATGGCTCACACCGATTCGTTCCGCGCGACGGCCTGATCGCCGCAAATCTGTTGCGAATCCCCTTTGGTTGGCCCAGCAATTGGGCAACCAAAGAGGAAACGACCATGACCGCACCGTTCGATTTCGCGCCTTTGCTGGCGCCCGGCACGCCCGCGCCCGCCGTCAAGTGGACCGGATTCCCGAAGTACAATTTCGTCGGCGGTCACAACGACGCCGGCAGCGTGCCCGTCCAGGCCCTGATCGACGCCGCCACGGCGGTGCTGAAGCGCGAGGGCACGACCTTGGCGACCTACAGCCTGAACAGCGGCCCGCTGGGCTACAAGCCGCTGCGCGATTTCCTCTCGGCCAAGCTCAAGGACCATGCCGGCATCGACTGCGCGTCGGACGAGATCCTGATCACCTCGGGCTCGCTGCAGGGCCTCGACCTGGTCAACAGCCTGCTGCTGGCCAAGGGCGACACCGTCATCATCGAGCAGGAAACCTATGGCGGCGCGCTGACCCGGCTGAACAAGCTCGGCGTCAACATCGTCGGCATCCCGCTCGACCATGAGGGGCTGCGCCTCGACCTGCTGAAGCAGAAGCTCGAGGAGCTGAAGCAGAAGGGCATCAAGCCCAAGTATATCTACACCATCCCGACGGTGCAGAACCCGACCGGCGCCATCATGGGCGAGGCGCGCCGCGCCGAGCTGCTGAAGATCGCGGCCGAATACGGCGTCATGATCTTCGAGGACGAGTGCTATTCCGACCTGGTCTGGAGCGGCAAACGCCCGACGTCGCTCTACGCCATGGCCAAGGGCGAAGGCGTCATCTTCGTCGGCTCCTTCTCCAAGTCGATCGCGCCGGCGCTCCGGGTCGGCTACATCGTGGCCAAGTGGGACATCCTGGCCCGCATCCTCGGCCTGAAGCAGGATGCGGGCTCCGGTGCGCTGGAGCAGATGGTGCTGGCGGAGTTCTGCACGCAGCACTTCACGAGCCACGTGCCGAAGCTCAACAAGACCCTGTCAGCCAAGCTGCAGACCTTGCGCGAGGCGCTGGCCGAGCAGTTCGGCACCGATGCCGAATTCGGCGATCCCGAGGGCGGCATCTATCTCTGGATCAAGCTGCCTGACCAGGTGGACACGACCAAGCTCGCGCAGGCAGCGCTGGCCGCCGGCGTGTCGCTCAATCCCGGTCCGGAATGGTCGACCAACAAGGACTATGCCCGCTCGCGCCTGCGGCTCTGCTTCGCCAACCCCGAGCCCGAGACCATCCGCAAGGGCGTCGAGGTGCTGGCCGACGTCTGCCGCCGCGAGTTCGGCGTGCCGCTCCGCTCGGCCAACGTGGAGAAGAATTAGATTCCTCCTTTGAAAGGAAAGGCCCGGCGGATCACTCCGCCGGGCCTTTCTATTTTGTCGAAGCCGATCAATGGAGCGCGCAACTCCAGTTGCGCTCATCCCTTGCTAATCGACGAAGCTTTGAGCGCAACTGGAGTTGCGCGCTCCATCAAGAGACCTCGACCAGTCTCACATCTCCTGCGGAACGATCACCATCCACGAGACGCCGAACTTGTCGGCGACGCAGCCGAAGCGCGGCGAGAAGAACGTCTTGCCGATCGGCATCTGGATCTCGCCTTCCTTGGCCAGCGCCTCGAAGGCCTTGTCCGCCTCGGCCTCGTTGGCGACGTTGAGCGCCAGCGAGAAGCCCTGGAAGTTGGTCTTGCCGTCGCTTCCCATGCCGTCCGAGCACATGATCATCGCGTCGCCGATATGCATACTGGCATGCATGACGGCTTCGGGATTGACCTTCATATGATCGGCCGCGCCCTTGTCGGGGTTCTCCTTGAAGCGCATCAGCATGTCGACCTTGGCGCCCAGCTTCTCCTTGTAGAAGTCGAGCGCTTCCTCGCAGCGGCCGTTGAAGAACAGATACGGTTGGATTGCCATTTGCCTTCCTCCTCTGATCAATCGTCGATGGCCTGGTACGCGCCGTTCCAGAAGCCGGTGTAGAAGCGCGGCGCCTGGGGTGAATCCATCATCTGCTGCGAGAACAGGAGGCCCACCATGTCCTCCTGCGGATCGGTGTAGGCCGAAGTGCCGTAGCCGCCGTCCCAGCCGAAGCGGCCCGGCGTCTCCCAGAGATCGGTGCGCCGCACGGTGACGGAGAGGCCGAGGCCCCAGCTCTTGGCCTCGCCGAAAAAGAGGTCGGCGCCTTCCTTCTGCGACGGCAGGAGCTGGTCCGTCGTCATCAGCTCGACGGCTGGGCGCGACAGGAGACGCTTGCGGCCGTGCCGTCCCTTCGCCAGCATCATGCGGCTGAAGGCGAGATAATCGTCGACCGTGGAGACGAGGCCGCCGCCGCCCGATTCGAAGGCGGGCGGCTCGGCCCAGCGGCTTTCCTTCGCATCGTCGAAGAAGACCGGCTCGCCCGAGCCGTGATCGCGCATATAGGCGCTGGCCAGCCGCTTCAGCTTCCCCCGCGGCACATGGAAGCCCGTGTCCTTCATGCCCAGCGGCTCGAACAGCCGCTCGCTCAGGACCTTCTCCAGCGACGCCCCGGCGGCGCGCGCCAGCAGCACGCCCAGCACCTCGGCGCCGGTATGGTACATCCAGCGCTCGCCCGGCTGATGGACCAGCGGCAAGGCCCCCAGGCGCTTCATGAATTCGTCGGCCGAGACGGTGGCGAGATACGGATTGGGTGCGACGCCGGCCTCGTCCATCGCCTTCTGGATCGGATGCTTCGACGGGAACACCATCACCGCGCCGATGCCGAGACGGAACGTCAGCAGGTCGCGCAGGGTGATCGAGCGGTTCGCCGGCACCGTGTCGTCGAGCTCGCTGTCGAGCTTTCTCAAAACCCGGCGGTTCGCCAGCTCGGGCAGAAGCTCGTCCACCGGATCGTCGAGTCTTAGAAGCCCTTCCTCGACCATCATCATCGCCGCCGCCGCAACGATCGGCTTGGTGATCGAGGCGATGCGGAAGATCGTGTCGCGCCGCATCTTATCCTTCCCGCCGCGCGCCAGGGTGCCGTGCACCTCGACATGGGTCTCGCCGTGGCGATGGATCAGCGCGACCACGCCCGGCACCTCGCCCTTCTCGACGCTGTGGGCGAGCGCGCCACCCAGCCGTGCGAGGCGCGTCTTGGAAAGTCCCGACTTCACGGGTTCTTCTCGAACTCGGTGTCGATCTGGATCTGGATGGGGTCGGCGAAGAGCGACGGCAGTCCGTAATCCTGCGGATTGATGGTGGCGAAGGCGTGAACGCCGATGCGCGGCTTGCCCTCGAAGCCCTTGCCGGCGCCGCCCAGCTCGACGTCGAAAGTCACGGGCCGCGTCTTGCCCATCAGCGTGAACTGGCCCTCGACCTTGCCGCGCGTCTTGTCGACCGGCTTAAAAGAAGTCGAGACGAAGGTGGCCTCGGGAAAGGCCTTCGCCTTCAGGAAATTGTCGCTCGTGAGTTCCTCGGCGAAGCCTTTAACGTTGGTCGTGATCGACGCTGTATCGACCGAGGCGGAAAGCTGCGACTTCTCGATCGCCGCCGGGTCCCAGGTGAGCGAGCCCTTCACCCGATCGAAGCGGAACACGCTCTGCGAATAGCCGATATGGGAGACACGGACGATCACCGCCGTATGCATTTCGTCGAGCGTGTAGGCACCGGCCGTCGCCAGCGCGATGTCGCGCTCAGCCGCGAAGACGCCGGGCGGCAGGGCCATCGGTGCCGGCGCCTGTGCCAGCGCGGCCATCGGGCCCATTGCCAGAACGACGGCAAGCGTGCGCAATCCGCGGGTCATATGATCCTCCTCGATCAGTGTGTGTTCACTTCTCGACGACGGTCTTCAGCTTCGCCAATCCGGCCGCGAAATCCCGGCCGATCATATCGTCCATGTCCATGAACGTGCCGATCAGCTTGGTCATGAAAGTGCTGGGACCGTACATCGACCAGGTGACAATCGTCTGACCGCCCTTCGGTTCCACCGTCAGCTCCGCCGTATTGTGACCTTCGAAGGGTTTCAGGAAATCGAGCTTGATCACGACCTTGTGCGGCGGCTTGGAGTCGAGGATCTCCATGCGGCCCTTGCCGACATTGTTGTTGCCGTCCCATTCGTAGGCGGCGCCCCTGCCGCTCTCGGCGCCGCTGTAGGTGCGCTTCATCTCCGGATCACGCCCTTCGTAGGGCGACCATTCGGTCCAGCGCTTCAGGCCGTCGATATAGGGGAAGATCTTCTCGGGCGGCGCATTCATCGCCGTCGAACGCTCGACGCGAAACGAATCGGGCTTGGTCGAGGCGTAGATCAGGATCGCCGCAATCGCCACGACGACGATTGCGCCGACGATGCCCAGGATCTTCCACATGCGAGGCCTCGCGTCGCCTTTAGTTAACCGACAAGTTAACACTTAGGACGATACGATGGCTGTCGTCAATGAACTATGGCCATGGTTCCTTGCGGGGTCGGGCGGGCGAAACTCGAACTGCGCCGCGCTGGGGGCGCGCCACTCCAGTGGCGCGTCTTCGTTTGCAGCAGGAGAAGATCGCGCCACTGGAGTGGCGCGCCCCCAGCAAAATTATCATCCTGAACGCGAGGAGGGGCCTTTGAGTCAGGCCAGGGCAAAGCCCTCGTAGCCGTTGGCGACGACCCGCTCGCAGGCCTGGATGTAGGCCGGCAGGCCGCCGATATAGGGCATGAACACCCGCGGCTTGCCAGGGATGTTGGCGCCGACATACCAGGAGCTGCAGGTCGAGCGCAGGGTGATGTTGGACACGTCGCCGACATGGCCGACCCAGGATTCCTGCGCTTGCGGCTCGGCCTCGATCACCGTCTTGCCCTTGGCGCGCAACGCTTCGAGGCAGTCAGCGATGAAGTCGACATGCTGCTCGATCGAGGGAAGCATGTTGGTCAGCACCGAGGGGCTGCCCGGGCCGGTGATCATGAACAGGTTGGGGAAGTCCACGACGGTCAGGCCGAGATAGGTCTTGGGACCCTCGTTCCAGCGCTCCTTCAAGCTGACGCCGCCGCGGCCGCGGAAATCGACCTTGAGCAATGCGCCGGTCATCGCGTCGAAGCCGGTCGCCAGTACGAGACAGTCGAACGTGTAGTCCTCGCCCTTGGCCCGTAGCCCGCTGGCGGTGATGCGCTCGATCGGCTCGTCGCTGATGTCGACCAGGGTCACGTTCGGCCGGTTGAAGGTCGCCCAGTAGCCGGTGTCGACGCAGAGCCGCTTGCAGCCGATGATGTTCTTCGGCACCAGCGCCGCCGCCGTCTTCGGATCCTTCACGACCTCGCCGATCTTGGCGCGCACGAAGTCGGCCGCGTGCTTGTTGCTGTCGTCGCTCAGCAGCAGGTCCGAGAAGGAGGCCATGAAGCCCAGCCCGCCGTAATCCCAGCGGGCCTGGAATGCACGGGTGCGCTCCTCCTCCGGCGTCTCGGCGGCCGAGGCCGGATTGATCGTGAAGTCGATGCCGGCCGGCTTGGTCTTGGCCCGCTTGCGCATCTCCGGATAGCTCGCCTTCACCTGGCGCACATAGTCCGGGTCGAGCGGCTTGTTGTGCGCCGGCACCGTGTAGTTGGCGGTGCGCTGGAAGACGGTGAGGTGTTTCGCCTGCTCGGCCATCACCGGGATCGATTGGATGGCCGAGGAGCCGGTGCCGATCACGCCCACCGTCTTGCCGGTGAAGTCGACGCCTTCATGTGGCCAGTTGCCGGTGTGATAGGTCGGGCCCTTGAAATCCTCGAGGCCGGGAATCTTCGGCGTGTTGGGAGAGGACAGACAGCCCATCGCGGTGATCACGAAGCGCGCCGTGACGATGTCGCCCTTCTCGGTCTCGACCGTCCAGAGATTGGCGGTCTCGTCGAAGACGGCCTTGGTGACGCGTGTTTCGAAGCGCATATCGCGGCGCAGGTCGTAGCGGTCGGCGACGTGGTTGGCATAGCGCAGCAACTCGGGCTGGGTGGCGTAGCGCTCGGACCACTCCCATTCCTGCTCGAGTTCGGGCGAGAACTGGTAGGAATACTGGACGCTTTCCACGTCGCAGCGCGCGCCGGGATAGCGGTTCCAGTACCAGGTGCCGCCGACACCCTTGCCGGCCTCGAACACGCGCGCCGTAAAGCCTTTCTGGCGCAGCCGGTGCAGCATATACATGCCGCCGAAGCCGGCACCGATGATCACCGCATCGAAATCGATCGACATGCGTCCTCCAGAATTGCGGAAGTCGGTAGAAAGTCCCTGATAAAATTAGTGCGGGAGAGGAGGTGACCGCGCAAGCCTTCCCATGGCACCTCTTCTCGCGGAGAAGAATGGAATGGCCGAGAACGACTATCCGGCGAGCTGGTATGCCGCCACGCGAGACGCGGACAGGGTGCGTGCGCCGCTCGCCACGCAGGAAGAGGCCGACGTCGCGGTCGTGGGCGGCGGCTTTGCCGGCCTGCACACGGCGCGGCTGCTGGCCCGGCACGACAAGCGCGTGGTGCTGCTGGAGCGGCGGCGGATCGGCTGGGGTGCCTCCGGCCGCAACGGCGGTTTCGTCGGGCCGGGCTTTGCCCAGCGGTCCGGCGCACTGATCGACCGGCTGGGGCTCTATCACACGCGCCGGCTCTATGCGCAGTCGCAACGCGGCGTCGCGATCGTGCGCGAGGCAATCGCGGAGTTCGGCCGGCGTGACATCCTGATGGGCACCGGCAAGCTCAGCGTCGCGCGCACCGACCAGGGTGCGGGCTTCGCCGACCGCACACACAGACTGGCGGAGCAACTCGGCGCTGCGTTCGAACCCTGGCCGACCGAGCGCACACGCAGCGTGCTGGACACGGCGCGTTACCATCAGGCGATCCACGACCCGACCTCGTTTCATATCCATCCGCTGAACTTCGTGCTGGCGCTGGCGGAGGACATCGAACGCCACGACGGTGCGATCCACGAGAACACCGAGGCCATCGAGCTGATGCGCGAGGGCAACTTCTGGCGGCTGCGCACCGCGCGCGGCGCCGTCAGGACACGGCATGTCGTGCTGGCCGGCAACGCCGATCTCGGCGTCGTGCAGCCACGCATCGCGCGGGCGGTGCTACCGGTTGCAACCTATGTCGCCGTCACCGACAAGCTCGGACCCCGTCTCGGCGAGGCCATCCGATGGACCTGCGCGATCTCCGACACACGCCGTGCCGGCGACTATTACCGCGTCGTCGACGGCGACCGGCTGCTGTGGGGCGGCCGCATCACCACCGACACGAGCGAGCCGCCGCGGCTGCGCGAGATGATGCGGGGCGACATAATCTCGGTCTATCCGCAGCTCGGCGAGATCGGCATCGCTTATGCCTGGCCCGGCATCATGGGCTATGCGCCGCACAAGATGCCCCAGGTCGGCGAGATCGAGCCCGGCCTCTGGGTCTGCTCGGCCTTCGGCGGCCATGGCGTCGCGCAGACGGCGGCGGGCGCCGATGCGGTCGTCTCGGGCATCCTGGGCGATCCGTTTCGCGCGCGCCTGTTCGCGCCGTTCGGCACCGGCTGGGCGGGCGGTTCCGTCGGGCGGACTGCGACGCAGCTTGCCTACTGGGGCCTCCAGATGCGTGACTGGTGGGACGAGAAGCGCCAGGCGCAGAACGCGGAGACGGTGCGGACATGACGATCGAACGGATGGGCGACTCAGCCCTACGGCGCGAGGATGCACGCTTCGTCACCGGCCACGGCGCCTATCTCGACGACCTGAAGTTCGACGGCGTGGCACAGGCCGTCGTGCTGCGCTCGCCGCATGCGCATGCGCTCATCAGGTCGATCGACACGACGGCCGCACGCTCTGCGCCTGGCGTCCTTGCCGTCCTCATCGCAGCCGACGCGGCTGCCGACGGGCTGAAGCCGCTGCGTCCCTACGCCGAGGCGAACGTACAGACGGGCGAGCCCTTCGCCTTCACGCCGCAGCCGCTGCTGGCCTCGGACAAGGTCCGCTTCGCCGGCGAGCCCGTCGCCTTGATCGTGGCGGAGACGCACGCGCAGGCGCTCGATGCTGCAGAGCTGGTCATGGTCGATTACGAGCCGCTGCCGGCCGTGACGTCACCCGAGGCCGCACGCGGACAAGGCGCGCCTCAGCTCGCCGACGAGATCCCGAACAACACCTGCATCGACTGGCACACCGGAGATACGGCGGGCGCCGAAGCGGCGTTCGCGACGGCGGCCCATGTCGTGTCGCTCAATCTCGACAATCATCGCATCGTGATGAACCCGATGGAGCCGCGCGGCGGCGTCGGCACCTTCGATCCGGCGACCGGCCGCTACACGCTCCACGTCTCCAGCCAGAACATCCACATCAATCGCAACTTCGTGGCGCGCTCGCTGGGCGCCGAGGCGAAGGACGTTCGCTTCGTGGCGCACGATGTCGGCGGCGGCTTCGGCGCCAAGAACTTCGCCTATGTCGAGCACGCGTTGATCCTGTGGGCTGCCCTCAGGGTCGCCCGGCCGGTGAAATGGATCGCGAGTCGCAGCGAGGTCTTCCTGTCGGACCATGCGGCGCGCGACATGCAGGCCGAGGCGTCGCTGGCGCTCGACGCCGAAGGCAAGTTCCTCGCCCTCAAGATCGCGAGCCTCGCCAATCTCGGCGCTTACATGGCGGGTGCCGGCGGCGGCGTGCAGACCTACCAGTACATCCACCTGCAGGGCTCGGTGTACCGCATCCAATCGATCGCGCTGCATGTCGTGGCGGTTGTCACAAACACCGCGCCGATCGGCGTGACCCGGGGGCCGGGCTTCGCCGAGGCGATCAATATCGTCGAACGGCTGATCGATGCGGCGGCCCAGCAGACCGGCTTCGACCGCGCCGACCTCAGACGCCGGAACATGGTGCCAGCCGCTGCGATGCCCATGACCAATGCCTTCGGCTTCGAGGTCGACAGCGGCCACTTCGCCGAATCGCTCGACCATGCGCTGACACGCGCCGATTGCGCGGGCTTCGAGGCGCGGCGGCGCGAGAGCGAGGGACGCGGCCGGCTGCGCGGCCTGGGCTTCGCCTATCACATCAAGGCGACCGGCGGGCCGCCCGACGAGAATGTCGATGTGCGCTTCGAGGCCGACGGCACGGTCTCGCTGATCACCGGCACGCAGCATATCGGCCAGGGCCACGAGACGACCTTCCCGCAGATCCTCGCCCACCGGCTGGGCGTGCCAAACGCCCGCATCCGCCTCGTGCAGGGCGACACCGACGCGATCCCGTTCGGCGGTGGCCATGGCAGCTCGCGCGCCACCTACATGGGCGGCACGGCGATCTGGAGGGCCTCCGACGAGATCGTCGCCAAGGGCACCGCGCTGGCGGCCGATGCGCTCGAAGCATCCGAAGCCGATATCCGCTTCGAGGACGGGCGCTTCGTGGTCTCCGGCACCGACCGTGCCATCGGCCTGATCGAGGTCGCCGCAATCGGCCGCGACAAGGGCACGCCGCTCGACACGTTCCATGCCTGGAAGCGCGAGCACATGACCTTTCCCAACGGCGCGCATGTCGTCGAGGTCGAGATCGACCGCGACACCGGCCGCGTCGACCTGGCCCGTTACACAGCGGTCGACGATTACGGCGTGCTGGTCAATCCGATGATCGCGACCGGCCAGGCGCATGGCGCCATGGCGCAGGGTTCGGGCCAGGCGCTGCTGGAGCACGCGACCTACGATCCCGCCTCGGGCCAGATGGTGGCCGGCTCCTTCATGGACTATGCCCTGCCGCGCGCCGACGACCTGCCGTCGTTCGACCTCGGCTTCAATCCCACGCGCTGCACGACCAATCCGCTGGGCGTGAAGGGCTGCGGCGAGGCCGGTGCAATCGCGGCGTTTCCGGCAATCGCCAACGCCATCCTTGACGCGCTGGCGCCGCTCGGCGTGAAAGGCTTCCACGGTCCGGCGAGCCCCTCGCGGATCTGGCAAGCCATCCAGGAGGCACGATGAGACGCGAAGCACCGGCGGCGGCCCGTAACCGGCAACCGATCCTCGAGGTGCTGCAGCCGCGCCTGCCGGCAAAAGGGCTGGTGCTGGAGATCGCCAGCGGCACCGGCGAGCACGTCGTGCACTACGCCGCCAACCGGCCCGACCTTACCTTCCAGCCCAGCGACCCCGATGCCGGCGCCCGCGCCAGCGTCGACGACTGGGCGCGGGCCCTGGGCCTCGGCAATGTGCGGCCGGCACTGGAAATCGATGTCACCAAGGAGTCTTGGCCGGTCGAGCAGGCGGACGCGGTCCTCTGCTGCAACATGATCCACATCGCCCCCTGGGAGGCGGCGATCGGGCTGGTGACGGGCGCAGCCCGGCTGCTGCCGCCCGGCGGCCTGCTCTTCACCTACGGCCCCTATCGGCGCGGCGGCCGGCATACGGCGCCCAGCAACGAAGCCTTCGACGCCGACCTCAAGCGGCGCAATCCCGCATGGGGCGTGCGCGACCTGGAGACCGTCACAGAACTTGCCCAAGGCCAGGGCTTTTCGGAGCCGGAAATCGTCGAGATGCCGGCGAACAATCTGTCGCTGCTCTTCAAGCGGCTGTGAAGCCGCTGGGCGGTGGCAATCGTGCAGGGGATGCGCTAACGCTTGGGCCGGCCTCGCGGGGAGCATCGTCCGGAACATGTCGAATCGTAGCGATGAAGCCGTAGTATTTGCAGTCACGAGACCGTTTCGGGCACTGGCTCCCTTCCTGGGAGCCGTCGCGCTGGCCGCGCTGCTCGCGGGCTGCAAGCCCGAGAACAAGTTCCAGCCGCCGCCTCCCGGCGAGGTGCCGGTCGGCGTGCCGGTGAAGCAGGAGGTGGCGCCGTTCGAGGTGCTGACCGGCAATACGGTGGCCTTCGCGACCGTCGACCTCGTCGCCCGCGTCGAGGGCTTCCTGACCTCGCAGAATTACGTCGACGGCTCGGAGATGAAGAAGGGCGACCAGCTCTTCGGCATCGAGCAGACGATGTACCAGGCCAAGGTCAAGGAAGGCGAAGCCCAGCTCGACGGCGCCAAGGCCTCGCTGGCCCAGGCCGAGGCCGAGTTCGTCCGCCAGGAGACCCTGCTCCGCCAGAACGTCTCCGCCCAGGCTACCTACGACACCGCCAAGGCCAAGCGCGACAATGCGCGGGCCAATGTCGAGAATGCCGAAGGCAACCTCACGATCGCCCAGACAAACCTCGGCTACACCACGGTCGCCGCGCCGTTCGACGGCATCGTCAGCAAGCATCTGGTCTCGGTCGGCGAACTGGTCGGCGCCACGAACGCCACCAAGCTGGCGACGATCGTCCAGCTCGACCCGATGTACGTCACGTTCAACATGAGCGAACAGGACGTGCTGACGATCCGCCAGAACCTGAAGAACCGCCGCATCGACGTCGAGGAGCTGAGCAAGGTTCCGGTCGAGATCGGCCTGATGAACGAGCAGGGCTTCCCCCACAAGGGCTTCCTGAACTACGTCTCGCCCGAGCTCGACGCCAACACCGGCACGATCCTGGTGCGCGCCCTCTTCAACAACCCGACGCGGGCGCTCATTCCCGGCTTCTTCGTGAGGGTGAAGGTCCCGCAGGGGCTGGGCGCCGCGGAAGCGCTGCTGGTGCCCAACCGCGTGATCGCCGAGGACCAGGCCGGCAAATATGTCCTGACGGTCAACAAGGACAATGTCGTCCTCCAGACCCGGATCACCACCGGGCAGCTCCTTCCCAACGGGCTGCGGGTCATTTCGACCGGCCTGAAGGCCGAGGACCAGGTGGTGCTCAACATGAACGGCGCCGCGATCCCCGGCGCCAAGGTCGTTCCCAAGCTCACGACGATCCCCGTGACGACCGACGGCGCACCCGCCGCACCGAAGTGATCGGCGGGGAGACGCAGCCATGATTTCAGCGTTCTTTATCAATCGGCCGGTCCTGGCCAACGTCCTCGCCATCATCATCGTGCTGATCGGTGGCGTGGCGCTGGCGACCCTGCCGGTCGCGCAGTATCCCAATGTCGTGCCGCCCACGGTCCAGGTCACCACGACCTACCCGGGCGCCAGCGCCGCGGTCGTCGTCAACGACGTTGCCCTGCCTGTCGAGCTGCAGGTCAACGGCGTCGAGAAGATGATCTACATGCAGTCCTACAGCACGGACGCCGGCACCTACACGCTCACGGTGACGTTCGAGATCGGCACCGATCTCGATTTCGCGCAGGTGCTGGTGCAGAATCAAGTCAGTGCCGCGCTCGCGTCGCTGCCGGCGCCGGTTCAGGCGCAGGGCCTCGTCGTCCAGAAGAAGTCGACGTCGATCCTGCAGATCATCTCGCTGACGTCGCCCGACCAGCGCTACGACAGCCTCTATCTCAGCAACTACGCGACCATCAACCTGGTCAACGAGCTGGCGCGCCTGCCCGGCGTCGGCAACGTCAACGTGCTGGGCGTCGGCCAGTACTCGATGCGGGTCTGGCTCGATCCCGAGAAGCTCTACACCTTCGGACTCACCCCTTCGGACGTGAGCAAGGTGATCCAGCAGCAGAGCCAGGACGTGACCGCGGGCCAGGTCGGCCAGCCGCCGGCGCCCAAGGGGCTCGATTTCCAGTACACGATCGACGTGGTCGGCCGTCTCAGCACGCCCGAGGAGTTCAGCAACATCATCGTCAAGGCCGACCAGGGCAATGGCGGCCGGATCGTGCGGGTCCGCGACATCGGCCGGGTCGAGCTGGGCGCCCAGACCTACTCCCAGACCTCGCACATCAACGGCAAGCCCAATTCCGGCATCGCCATCTACCAGCTCCCCGATGCCAACGCGCTCGACGTGGCCAAGCGCGTCAAGGCCAAGATGGCCGAGCTGTCCAAGACCTTTCCGGAGGGCCTCACCTACGAAGTGCCGTTCGACACCACGCGCTTCGTGACGGCGTCGATCCATGAGGTCTTCATGACCCTGATCGAAGCCGGCATCCTGGTCCTGATCGTGATCGTGATCTTCCTGCAGGACTGGCGCGCGATGCTGGTCCCGGCGACGACCATCCCGGTGACAATCATCGGCGCCTTCGCCGCCATGGCCGCGCTGGGATTCACCATCAACACCACGACCATGTTCGGCATCGTGCTGGCCATCGGCATCGTGGTCGACGACGCGATCGTGATCGTCGAGGGCGTCGCCCACCATATCGAGCGCGGGATGACCCCGCACGACGCGTCGATCAAGGCGATGGACGAGCTGTTCGGGCCCGTGATCGGCATCACCCTGGTGCTGATGTCGGTGTTCCTGCCGGCCGCCTTCCTGCCGGGCCTCACCGGTCAGATGTTCGCCCAGTTCGCCCTGGTCATCGCCGCCACGGCGCTGATCAGCGCCATCAACGCCGCCACCCTGAAGCCGACCCAGTGCGCCATGTGGCTGCGGCCGGCAACGCCGCCGGAGAAGCGCAATATCTTCTTCCGCAGCTTCAACAAGGTCTACAACAAGCTCGAGGACGGCTACGCCTGGATCGTCGGCCACATGGTCCATCGCGCCGGCATCATGGTGGTCATCTCGCTCGTCGCGGCCGGAATCGGCGGCTGGGGCGTCGCCCGCCTGCCGACCGCGTTCATTCCCAATGAGGACCAGGGTTACCTGATCATCGGCGTGCAGCTGCCCGACGGCGCCTCGCTCGAGCGTACCGGGGCCACGCTGCAGAAGGCCGCCGAGATCGCCATGGCCGCGCCCGGCGTCGAGAACGTCGTGGCCCTGGGCGGCATGTCGGTGCTCGACAGCAATTCGCCGCTGGCCAATGCCGCCGTGTCGTACGTCATCCTGAAGGACTGGAACGTGCGCCTGAAGCAGCCCGGCCAGGACCTGCGCTCGATCGTGCTGGGCCTGATGGAGAAGCTGAAGTCCCTCGAGGACGGCCGCGCCTTCGTCATCGTGCCGCCCGCCATCCAGGGCATCGGCAATGCCGGCGGCTTCCAGATGCAGATCGAGCAGAAGGACGGCAGTTTCGACTATACGAAGCTGCAGGCCGTGACCGACGCGATGGTCAAGAATGCCAGCACGCAGTCGGCCCTCACCAACCTCGTCACCTCGTTCCGTGCCGGCGCGCCGCATGTCCGCATCGAGGTCGACCGGGTCAAGGCGGAGGCGCTGCGCGTCCCGGTCGGCGACGTCTTCACGACCCTGTCGAGCTACATGGGCTCGACCTTCGTCAACCGCTTCAACAAGTTCGGCCTCAGCCTCCAGGTCTACATCCAGGCCGAATCGAAGTACCGCACGCGGCCCGAGGACATCCTGAAGCTGCAGGTGAAGAACCTCGACGGCCAGATGGTGCCGATCGGCGCCATCGCCGAGCTGAAGCCCGCGCTCGGGCCGCCCCTGATCAGCCTCTACAACCTCTACCCCTCGGCCGCGATCGTCGGCTCGCCCGCCACCGGCTTCAGCTCGGGCGAGGGCATCGAGCTGATGGACCAGATCGCCAACGCGATCCTGCCGCCCGGCACCGGCTACGAATGGACGGCCATGGCCTACCAGGAGAACATCGTCGGCAACCAGCTGATGTACGTCTTCGCGCTGGCCATCCTGCTGGTCTATCTCTGCCTCGCCGGCCAATACGAGAGCTGGATCGCGCCGCTCGGCGTCATCCTGGCGGTGCCGCTGGCGCTCAGCGGCCCCGCCATCGCGCTCACATCCGTCGGATTGGCCAACAACATCTACACGCAGATCGGCCTGATGCTGCTGATCGCGCTGGGCGCCAAGAACGCCATCCTGATCGTCGAGGTGGCGCGCGAGCGTCGCGCCGAAGGCATGGAGATCATGGAATCCGCCATTGAGGCGGCCCGCACACGCTTCCGGCCGATCCTGATGACCTCGTTCGCCTTCATCCTGGGCGTCGTGCCGCTGGTGACGGCAACGGGCGCCGGGGCGAACTCGCGCATCTCGCTGGGCCTTTGCGTGATGAGCGGCATGATCGCCTCGACCTGCCTCGCCGTGCTGTTCGTGCCGTCCTTCTTCACGGTGCTGCAGCGCTTCGAGGAACGCCGCAAGGCCAAGAAGAAGCCGAAGCACACGCCGACCGCCCCACCGCCGGAAGGCGTCCCCGCCGCCGGCGATTGAGGCACTCGCAATCGCCCGCGCCGTCAGACGCGGGCGATTGTGGTCGTCGGAATGATTCAGCCCCGCAGGTTCACCTCGGCGACCTTGTCCTTGTAGTCGGACTTCGGATCGACGCCGAGCAGCATCTTCATGCCTGCCACCAGGCTCGACGCATCCAGCCAGATCTCCGCCCGCTCGGCATCGAGCCGCAGCAGCGCGAGCTTCGGATCGGTCTTGCCGCCCTCGAACCAGGCCGCGATGTAGCGGTTCCACAGCCGGTCGATCGTGGCCGGATTGTTGTCGAGCGAGAGCCCGCCATGGACCGTGGCGAACAGGTCATGGCCCTTCGAGGTGAAGGTCGCGATGGCGCGATTGCCCTGCCCGGTGCCGAGCTTCTCGACGAGGGTATTGTCTCGGCTGGTGAAGAACCAGATCGGACCGCGATCGCCATCAAGCTGCGCCGTCATCGGACGCGCATGGCCGTCCTCGACGCCGTCGAGGCCCAGCATCACGGTCATGTCGGACTTCAGGGCCGACCAGAATTTCTCTTCGATTTCCTTCGGGGTGGGCATCGCCGGCTCCTGTCTGAGGGGGGTTGGACTGGCGGGCCAACGCGCGTCCGGGAGGCCCGTTGCAACGTCGAGCCGCCATCGGCGTTGGCTTGCGTGGATTTGCCCGAGACAGACCGGTGAGCGCGACCCAGCATCGAAAGCTGAAGACGGGCCGCAGTGTCTGGCAAAGCCTTCCCGTCTCCCGCATTCCCACCCGATCCCTGAGCCGCGATCTCGCCTGCGACGTCGTCGTGATCGGCGCCGGCATCAGCGGCGCGCTGATCGCGGAGCGCCTGACGGACGATGGGCTCGACGTCGTCATGATCGACCGCCGCGGCCCCCTGGCGGGATCGACCACGGCCTCCACGGCCCTGCTGCAATACGAACTCGACACGCCGCTGAGCCAGCTCAGCAAGCGTATCGGCCTGGGCCGAGCCGAGCGGCTATGGCGGCGCTCCAAGCTCGCGCTCAGCGCACTCGACGAACGTTTGCACCGGCTGGGACTGGGCAAGGACGTCGCCCGCCGCAGCTCGCTCTATCTTCAAGGCGATGAACTCGACGCGGAGGGCCTGCGCGAAGAGGGCAAGGCGCGGCGGCGGGCCGGCTTCGAAGTCTCTTTTCTCGACCGCGGCGACGTGAAGCGCACCTACGGGATCTTCGGTCGCGCGGCACTCCTCGGCCATGGCAGCCTCGCCGCCGATCCGCGACGGCTGGCCGCCGGCTTCCTGCGGACCGCCCTCTCTCGCAAGGCACGCCTGTATGCCCCCGTCGAGGCGATGGAGATCCAGCCGTTGCTGTCTGGCGCCGTCGTTCGCACGGCAGGCGGTCCGTCACTGCGGGCAAAGGCCGTCGTGTTCGCCACAGGCTACGAGATGCCCAAGGGAGTCCCGCACAAAGGCCACACGGTGACGTCGACCTGGGCGCTGGCGACGCGCCCGCAGCCGCGCGCCGCCTGGCCCGACGAAGTGCTGATCAGCGAAGCCTCCGATCCCTATCTCTACATGCGCGTCGGACCGGAGGGCCGCATCATCTGCGGCGGCGAGGACGAAGCCTCGATCGACCAGGCCACGCGCGATACGCTGATTCCCGAGAAGATCGCTGCCATCGAGGAAAAGCTCTCACGCCTGCTGCCGCATGTGCGCCCCGAGGCCGACTATGCCTGGGCCGGTAGCTTCGGCGCCTCGCCGACCGGATCGCCGTCGATCGGCGCCGTGCCCGGCATGAGGAACTGCTTCGCGGCGCTGGGCTATGGCGGCAACGGCATCACCTTCTCGATGCTGTCGGCGCAGCTCCTGTCGGCGGCGATTGCCGGCCGCGACGATCCCGACGCCGATCTCTTCTCGTTCCGCCGGAAATTCTAGGCGACGCTCTCGCCGTTCAGGATCTTCGCGAGCGCCTCGACGATCTCCGCAGTGTGGAAGGGCTTGTCGAAGAACGGCCTGTCGCCGTGGCGCAGCGGCATCAGCGCCGTCGAGCGGCCGCTGGCGAAGACATAGGGCACGCGCAACGCCTGCAGCGTGTCGGCGACGGGAAACACCAGCTCGTCCTTGTGGAGGCGGATGTCGAGGATGGCGGCATCGATCGCGTGATCAGCGATCAACGCAAAAGCGCCCTCGACACTGTTGGCGGGCCCAACCGGATGAGCCCCCGCCTCGAACAGAGTCGCCCTGAGATCCAGTCCGATGGCTGGATCGTTTTCCACGATGAGGATCGTCCGCCCGTCGAGAAGAGCCAAGGAACGCAACTCCAGTCAGCCTCGCGTGAACGCCATGACATCATCCAAGTTGCACGCGCCTGCGCAACCTTCAAGGCCACGAACTCGTTTGCAATCGACTTGACATAAAGGAGATGGCAATGGGCCGTTCGATTCTGCTCTGGATGCTCGGCATTCCGATTCCGATCATCATTCTGCTGGCGCTGTTCTGGCGCTAGGCGTTTGCCAAGCCTCCGCCGGGGAGGCAGTCTCCGCGCTGCCTGAAACAAGGAAATGCGCGGAGCGAAATCGATGCGGCGTCGTCAGTATCTCGGTCTTGCGGCGTCGGCAGTTCTCTTGCCCAGCTCGGCTTGGGCGCAATCCTATCCCACGCGTCCCGTTCGCCTGATCGTCGGCTATGCCGCGGGAGGCGTGAACGATGTATTGGCGCGACTGATGGGCCAGTATCTCGGCGAGCGCCTCGGCCAGTCCTTCGTGGTCGAGAACCGCCCCGGCGCCGGCAGCAACATCGCGACCGAAACCGTGGTCCGCGCCGCGCCCGACGGCTACACGCTTCTCCTGGCCTCGACCGCCAATGCCATCAACGCGACCCTCTACGACAAGCTCGGCTTCGACTTCGCCCGCGACATCGCGCCGGTGGCCGGCATCTGCCGCGTGCCTAACGTCATGCTGGTCAACCCGTCGGTGCCGGCGAAGACCGTTCCCGAACTTATCGCCTACCTGAAGGCCAATCCCGGCAAGGTCAGCATGGCCTCGGCCGGCAACGGAAGCCCGCAGCACGTCGCGGGCGAGCTGTTCAAGATGATGGCCGGCGTCGACATGGTGCACATCCCCTATCGCGGCGGGGCGCCGGCGCTCACCGACCTGCTGGCCGGACAGGTGCAGGTCTATTTCTCGAGCGTCGCCTCGGCGATCCAGTACATCAAGGCCGACAAGCTGCGCCCGCTGGCCGTGACCACCGCCACGCGCTCGGAGCTGCTGCCGGACGTCCCGACCATGGCCGAGTTCCTGCCGGGCTACGAGGCGAGCCCCTGGTACGGGCTCGCCGCCCCGAAGGCGACGCCGGCCGACGTGATCACGAAGCTCAACGACGAGGTCAACAAGGCCCTCGCCGATCCCGCGATCAGGACCCGCCTGGCCGATCTCGGCGCCACGCCGCTCCCCGGCTCGGCCGCCGATTTCGGGAAGCTGCTGGTCGAGGAGACCGACAAGTGGGCCAAGGTGGTTAGGATGTCGGGTGCCAAGCCCGACTAGCAGGCTGTTGAAATAGGTTTTTGACACATGATTCGGGGGCCGCCGCCCCCGATTCGTTGGATTCGTTTATTTCGTTTATTTCGTTTGTTCGCCGGGACGCCGCCTCATTCAACGGCCTGCTGGATCCGATTTTGTCGCGAGCCGTAAGGACGGCGCCCCCCTGCTCCCTGTAAAAAGGACGCAACATCGATTGAAGGGGAGCGGCGCGAGATGACCAGGTTTCCTGCCGTCATGGCCTTCGCGGCCGGCTTCGCGACGATGCTCAGCGCCACCCTTTCGCCGACGCGTGCCCAGGAAGCGGAACTCGAGCCCTGGCGGTTCAACGCCACCGCCTATGGCTGGCTCACCAGCATCAGCGGCAGCACGACCGCCAAGGGCCAGACCTTCGACGTCAATGCGGGCTTCTTCGACATCCTGAGCAACAGCAGCTCGATCGCCGCCTTCGACGGCTATGTCGAGGCCAACAAGGGCAAGGTGGGCCTCTACGGCGACCTGGTCTGGTCCAACCTCGGCTTCTCCAAGTCGGCCGCGCGCTACCGCAATCCCGTGCCCGGCCTCACGGTCAGCGGCGTTGCCAACGCGCAACTCAACCTGCAGACGACCATCGTCGAGGTGGGCGGCATCTACGAGTTCGCCCGCTGGTCGCACAGCCCGACCTCGTTCACCGCGCTCGATGGGTTGCTCGGCATCCGCTACTGGAACAATGCCGTCGAGGCCAAGATCGACACGACTGCCACCGCCAACGTCTACAATCTCGGGCTGGAGCGCTCGATGGGCCTCACCATCGCGCGCGAAAACAGCCTCGAATGGATCGACCCAGTCATAGGCTTCCGGCTGCGCCACCAGTTCACGCCCACCCAGTCGGCCTCCCTGCGCGGCGACATCGGTGGCTTCGGCCTCGGCAGCCAGCTCTCCTGGCAGGCCGTCGGCGTCTACAGCTACGGCTGGAAGGTCGACAACTACCTCCTCGCCGGCATGATCGGCTACCGCGCGCTCGCGGCAAACTACAGCGCCGGCTGGGGGCTCAGCACGCGCGGCATGGACATCATCATGCACGGTCCGTTGATCGGGTTCTCTGTGAAGTTCTGAAGAGGGCGAGGCGCCGCTAGCCGTGCGGGAGTTCGAAGACCTGCCGGATGCGGCCGACCAGCCAGGAGACCGATCCCTCCGTTACCTCCGATGGGACGGTGCTGCCGGCCGTCGCCTTGTTGGCGCGGCGCGACAGGGTCACGCTGATCTCGTCGGCAATGCTCGGCCGGTCCTTCATCAGGGTGGCCATCGCCGCTTGCCCGACTTCATAGACGACGGTCGCCGTCAGGGCCCGCACCGTTCCCATTTCGCCGGTCGCGGTGAACAGGCCGCCTTCGCCGAAATAGTCGCCGGGCGACAGGCGGCCGAGCTCGATCTCGCTTTCCCCGACACGGCGCGAGACCGCGACGACGCCGCTGCGGATCACCATGAGCGTGTTGAGAGTGGCCCCCTGCTCGACCAGAACATCGCCCTTCCGGTAGATCTTGCGCACCATCGTGGGCGCCAGCAGGGCCTTCTCCTCCTCCGTCAGCGAACCGAACAACGGCACGGAATCGAGCATCCTGAGGCTGGTCGGCCGGCTCGTCGCCGCGGCGAGCGACGGCGGCAGATCGGACGAGCCCTTCGGCGGCGCAAGCGCCAGGCCCGTCGCCTTGGTGTGGCGATAGATCAGGTCGTAGATCTCGTGCTTGGCCGTCGAGGCGCTGGCGAAATCCCTGACGCGGAACGACAGCTCGAACTCGATCGCCTGGGCATCCAGCGACTTGATCTCCACCGTCGGCGCCGGCACGGCCATGATCGACGTGCTGCTGAGCAGCACCGTTCGCATGATCTCGGAAATCGTCGAGGGCGCCATCGTCGGCGACAGGCGAATCGCGAGCTTCACGCCATGCGTGCGGTTGGGGCTGCTGAGATTGGTGAGCTGTGCCTTCGCCAGGCCGCTGTTGGGCAGCACCACCAGGTCGTTCGAGCCATTGAGCAGATGGGTGGCGCGCCAGTTGGTCTCGACGACGCGGCCTTCGATGCCGTTGCCCAGCACGACCCAGTCGCCGACTTCGTAGGGCTTGCTGAGATTGAGCGCGATGCCCGAGAAGACGTCCGCCAACGTGCTCTGCAGCGCAAGGCCCAGGATGATCGCGAACACGCCCGAGGTCGCGATCAGCGTGCCGACCGGCGCGCTGAATACATAGGCCACGATCGACAGCGCGGCGCTGAGATAGATGGCGCCGACGACCAGATCCTGGATCAGCCGACCCTCGCGCGGCCGCCGCTCGAAAATCAGGAACACGCGGGCACAACCGGTCAGGACCCAGGCGCCGTTGACCCACCAGATGATCTTCGCCAGCGCCACGAAGACGCGCTGGAAGATCGGCGTCGTATCGGGTGCGACTTCGTAGGGAACGATCGAGTGGTGATGCAGAAGCGCGGTCAGCGCGACGAAGAACAGGAGCTGGAAGACCAGGCGCCGGGCGGGATATTTGCGCAGCAGGATCCGCGTGCTGATCGCGCCGATCACGGCCAGGACGCCAGTCTGCACGAACGGATCGGCGGCGATATCGGCCGGGGTCAAAGCATCCATCACGATAACCAGACGGTCCTGCCCGGCTGCAAGGCCGCGCTTGGAGAAGTGGCGTCCCCGAGAGGATTCGAACCTCCGACCTCCGGTTTAGGAAACCGCTGCTCTATCCGGCTGAGCTACGGGGACTTAAGGTTTTTTTAGCGCATCTGTTGGCTGTTTGGGACTCTTGTTTGGGACTTCGCTCGCGTCCCGTTCCCGACGCTTCGGTCGCCTCAACGCTTGCGGACGAACTCGGCACGCAGGACCAGACCCTTGATGGTGTCGTGGCGGCAGTCGATCTCCTGGGCATCGCCGGTCAGGCGGATGGTCTTGATCACCGTGCCGCGCTGCAGGGTCTGGTTGGAGCCCTTGACCTTCAAATCCTTGATCAGGAGGACGCTGTCACCGTCGGCCAGCAGGTTGCCGGCCGAATCGCGCACCTCGACGGCTCCCGCAGGAGCTTCGGCTGCAGCCTTCTTCGCGGCGGCTTCGGCCGCAGGTATCCACTCGCCGCTGGCCTCGTCGTAGACATAGTCGTCGTCGTTGTCGGCCATTTTCGCTTCGGCTCCTGCAAGAAAGCCTGCGCTCTACAGGCCGGGAACTGCCGTCGCAACCCGGCGCATTGTCTCCCCTGAAGTGTCGTCTCCTACGGGGACGTGAGGGTTTTCCGGCTCATCCGCAGGCGGTTTGGGAATCCCGTTTGGATCTTCACGCCATCGCGGCCAGCCGCGCCGCGTGCCGGTTGTGCTCAGCCACCGTGCGTTCGAGGTCGATGGTCACGATCTTGCCGTCGCGCACGATCGGGCGGCCGGCGACGACGGTGTGGCGGGCCGCCTGCGGGGCGCAGAAGAGCGTGGCGGCCACGGGGTCGGCGAGGGCGCCGGCATAGCCGAGGCTGTTGAGATCGAGGGCGAAGAAATCGCATTGCTTGCCGATGGCCAGCGCACCGATGTCGTCGCGGCCCAGCAGCGCGGCGCCGCCCAGGGTGGCGAGTTCGAGGGCCTGGCGCGCGGTCATCCATTCGGCGTCGCGGCTCGGGTCGGAGGTCGAGAGGGTCGTGTCGGGGCCCTCCGGCGGGCGCAGGCCGATCTGCAGACGGGCCAGCAGCATCGCCTGCCTCACCTCGCCCAGCATGTGGTTGCCGTCGTTGCTGGCCGAGCCGTCGACGCCGATGCCGACCTTCACGCCGGCGCGGCGGTACTTCATCACCGGCGCGATGCCCGAGGCCAGCCGCATGTTCGAGCAGGGGCAGTGGCAGGCGCCGATGCCGGCGCGGGCGAACTCCCGGATCTCGGCATCGTTCACATGGATGGCGTGCGCATACCACACATCGTCGCCGGCCCACTCGACGGAGCGCATGTACTCGACGGGCCGCATGCCCCAGCGCTGCAAGGTGTAGCGTTCCTCGTCGAGCGTCTCGCAGAGATGGGTGTGCAGGCGGATGCCGCTCCGGCGGCCGAGCGCCGCCGACTGGCGCAGCAGCTCGGGCGTCACCGAGAAGGGCGAGCACGGCGCCAGCACGATCTGCGTCATCGAGCCGGGCTTCGCGTCGTGGTACCGCGCGATGACCCGCTCGCAATCCTTCAGGATATCGTCCTCGTCCTCGACGCAGGAGTCCGGCGGCAGGCCACCCTTCGACTGGCCGAGCGACATGGAGCCGCGCGAGACGGCGAAGCGGATGCCGATCTCCTGCGCCGCCGCGATCTGGTCGTCGACCGCGCAGCCGTTGCGGAAGACATAGGCGTGATCGAACACCGTCGTGCAGCCCGACAGAGCGAGCTCGGCGCATCCCACCAGCGTGGCCGTGCGGCTGGCCTCCGGCGTGCGCGCCGCCCACAGAAGGTAATGAGCCTGTAGCCAACGGAAGAGATTGTTGTTCTGCGCCACCGGCAGGGCGCGGGTCAGAGTCTGGTCGAGATGGTGATGGCCGTTGATCAGGCCCGGCAGGACGATGTGGCCCTTGAGGTCCATCACCGTGTCGGCGGTCGCCGGCAGCGAAGCCGAGGAGCCGACGGCCGTGATGACGCCATCGACCGCGAATATCCCGCCCTCGGCGATCTCGCGGCGCTGCTCGTCCATCGTGACGACGAGCGCATTTTTCACCAAAAGTGTCGCCATCTTCCCGACCGATGCCGCCTTCCCGACTGGTCCCGACCATCTCGCCGGCTCTTGGCTCCTTAGCTCATCGAGCGTTTTGTCGCCAGTCGCGTTCCCAATCCCGAGATCCGCATCCGGAACAACTGGTCGCTAAGGCGCCGCGAAAAGATCGCTGCGATCTGACCGGCAACGCCGCCCTGACGATTGCGTTGGCGTGGCACACACAAGGAATATGTCCATGGGTTTGCTCGATGTCCTGACCGGAATGCGCAATGGTCCGCGCGGCGGCCTTGGTGGTGGAGGAGGAGGCGGCATGTCGCCCATCACCATGGCCTTGCTCGGTCTGCTGGCCTACAAGGCGGTCAAGGGGTTCAGCACCGCCAAGCCCGCCGGCCCGGGCATGGCCCCGGCAAGCGGGGGCGGCTTGGACGATATACTCAAGAACGGCTTCGGCAATGCGGGTCAGGGCGGGCTCGGCTCCATTCTGAGTGGCGGTCTCGGTGACCTGCTGAAACAGTTCCAGGGCGCCGGCAAATCCGACATCGCCGACTCCTGGGTGAGCCGGAACGAGAACAAGCCGATCGGGGCCGGCGATCTCAGCCGCGTCCTCACGCCCGAGCAGATCGAATTCCTTAGCCAGCGCACCGGCCTTACCCGCGAGCAACTTCTCGCAGGCCTGGCGGCACAGCTACCCGGCGCGATCGACGAGCTGACGCCGCAGGGTCGTCTGCCCAGTCCCGACGAGTTCGATCGTCCCGCGACCAAGACGTCCTGAGGGAGCGCAGCGATGGGTATTTTGTGGATCGTCGTCATCGGCTTCGTCGCCGGCATCATTGCGCGCCTGCTGGCGCCCGGCCCGAACAAGCCGTCGGGATTCATCCTGACGACGGTGTTGGGCATTGCAGGCGCGTTCGTCGCGACGTTCATCGGCCAGGCCGTCGGCTGGTACCGCCCCGACCAGGGCGCAGGCTTCATTGCCGCCACCGTCGGCGCGATCGTCGTTCTGTTCATCTGGAATCGCATCGCCGCCCGCCGGGCGATGTAGGTATGAGAGGAAGCGCAGGCAAATCCCGCCTGCGCTTCACATCATGCCTTGGGAATGCGGATCTTCTGGCCGGGGAAGATCAGGTTCGGATCCTTGATCACCTCGCGATTGGCTTCGAAGATCTTCGGATACTTGTTTGCATCGCCGTAGAACTGCTTGGCGACGGCCGACAGCGTGTCGCCGGACTCGATCAGATAGTACTGCGTCCCGTCGTCGATTGAAGTAGGCGCCACTCCCGCGACCTTGACTTCCCCGACACCCATCATATTGCCGGCCATCAGGATGGCCTTCTGCAGAGCCTCGACGGGACCGCTGCCCGTCAATTCGACGATGCCATTCTCGAACTTGACGGCAAGGTCCTTCAGGCCCGGATTGTCCTTCTCGATCTCCGCCTTGATCTTGGCGCCAGGATCGGGATCGCCTTCGCCGAAGATCTTCTTTCCGATGGTCTTCACGAAATCGAACAATCCGCTCATGGCGCACTCCTGCTGCTTGGCTGATGCCGTTGAACGGTCCCGTCGAGCGCGGCGTTGCCCTTTGGGACAAAAGCTTCGAGTACCTTCCGGATCTCCGCCGCTGCGTCGGGATCGAAACCGGTAGAGGCCTCGTAGAGATGAAGCAGCCTCTCCTGCAGAAGCTGATCGGCCCGTGCAGGCGGCAGGGAATGCAGATTACGCGGGACTGCGAATGTGAGACCCGCATTGACGTCGCCTGCGGCCGTGGCCGGCATCCGTGCCAGGGCGGAGCCGATCTTGGCCAGAACATGCATGAGGCCCATCGCGCCCGCCACGAGATGCCGGCGATTCGTCATATCCGGCGTGTAGGTATGCTCAAGGAGAGTGAGGGTCACGCCATAAAGCGCGTTGCCGAGATCGAGCAGCCTTGCGGCGGACGGCTCGGTCACCCAGACCCGCTCCAGGCCTTCCGCCGGCTTGCGCATCACGGGGTCCTGCGCGGCGTTGTGGGACGGCTGAAATCGGGGATTGGCAAGCAACGCATCATCCCATTCGCGTCGGATTTCGACGAAGCGCATGAAATGACAATCCTCCTTCTCGCTCGACGATCCTTCGCCTTGTTCGACGATAGCTTCCAAGGCTTCCAGCGCATCATCCAAGCCACGGATGACGCGAAGTCCGGATATTTGAATATCGTCGGGGGAGAGTTGGCGCCCCTGCGACGACGCGAGAAAGGCCTTCTCGCCACAGGCCGTCGCGAAGGCCAGTAACGCCCGGCGTATCTCGTCGTAGAATTCGCCGATCGTCTCATAGTCGGGCGTCGAAGGCGTCAAATGGCCGGGCGTCTGAATGCGTATCGTACCCTCGTGGCGATAATCGTCGTCCGCATCCTGCACCTTCGCCTGCGCAGGACGTTCCAGGAAGACGAAGTGCTCCAGGGTCTCACGGGTAAACGGCGCGAGACGGATGACGAAGCCCGAGGGATGATAGCCGGCGGGCACTGGCAGGTTCGGACGGTTGAAATGCGGCGCGCCGCCCACCGCGACCAGCAGATTGTTGACCAGCGCGAGATGCCCCATTTCCTCGATGGCAACGCCCACGATCGATTTGCGCCAGGCACCGACGAGCTCCCGTTCGGCCTCGCGCAGACTTTCACAGTCATGCGCCTTCAGGCTGAAGGCCGCGTAGAGGTAAGAACAGAGAAGATTGTGTTCGATCTCAGCCGCTTCCGTGAGGAGATGGATGAGATAGTCGCGAGGTCCTGCCATGTCCGGCAACGGGTGGTTGGACCTTTGGATGCGGGTTGCGGAAAATGGTTGGATTCGCAACCGCTCACCCGGGGTTCCGTTCGGTTCGCTCAATCCAACAATTCGGGAGAGCCTGATGGCAAGAATGATTCTGGGTGGCCTCGCAGCCGCTCTTCTGGTGTCCGGCGCGGCGACGATTGCGGCGGCACAAATTCCGTCGGTGCCCGAGCGTACCGGCGTCAATTCGACCCTGGGCGTCGCGCCCTCGACGCAGGATTTCGTGACCCAGGCCGCGATCAGCGACATGGCCGAGATCGAGTCCAGCAAGCTCGCCGTGACCAAGACCGACGGCAAGACCAAGGCCTTCGCCGAGAAGATGATAAAGGATCACACCGAGACCTCGACCGAACTCAAGGGTCTGGTGAGGGGCGGCAAGGTGAGGGCGAACCTGCCCGGAGCGATGGACACCGCGCATCAATCCAAGCTCGACAAGCTGAAAGGCCTGAGCGGGGCCAGCTTCACCAAGGAATACGACGACATGCAGGTCGCGGCGCACAAGGATGCCGTCTCCCTGTTCGAGCGCTATTCCAAGAGCGGCGAGAACGCCGACCTCAAGGCCTTCGCCGCCAAAACCCTGCCCCACCTGCAGATGCATCTGAAGATGGCGGAAGACCTCAAGAAGTAAAACGAACAGAGCCCCGACCGCAGCCGGTCGGGGCTCTCTCATATTCGAGAGAAGCTACTTCTTCGCGGCCGAGCCGGGCTCTGCCTGCTTGGCGTGCTGGCCGGCCATCATCGTCTCCGGCAACACCTTCGCCAAGGCCACCTGCAGCTTGTTCTGCCAGCCGCTGACCACGCCGCTGTCGCCCGCCATCATCGCCTTGAAGCCGTTCTCCGCTACGTCGGCCGGATCGTCCTTCTCCGCCTGCCCCACCTTGGTATCCATCATGTCGGCGCGTTCGAAGAAGTCGGTCTCGGTGGCGCCGGGCATCAGGCAGGTCACCGTGACGCCGCGAGCTTGCACTTCCGCCCTCAACGCGTAGGCGAACATGTCGATGAACGCCTTCGTGCCATTGTAGACGGCCTGATAGGTGCCGGGCATGAAGCCCGCGATCGAGCCGGTGATCAGGATGCGGCCGTTGCCCCGATTGGCCATCTCGCGGCCAACCTTGTGCAGCAGATAGACAGTGCCTGTCACGTTGGTGTCGATGACGTGCCGGATCTCGTCCCACTCCTGGTCGAGGAAGGCCTTGCCCAACCCATGGCCAGCGTTGGCCAGCAGGGCATCGACAGGCCGATCCTTCACAGCCGCCAGGAGCTTGTCGACGCCCTCGGTCGTGGAGAGATCGACGTGCAGCGCCTCAACACTGCCGCCGGCCTGGCCCAAAGTGAGGGCAGACTCCTCGATCCGCGGATCGTCGGCCGCGACCATCAGGTCGAAACCCTCGGCGGCACATCTCTTGGCGAGTTCGAAGCCGATACCGGAGGACGCGCCGGTGACGATGGCAAGCGGGCGCGCCGCGCGGTTCCGGTCCTTGGCGGAAAGGCTCGTATCGAGTGTCTTTTCGCTCGTGTTCGTGGTGTTCATGGCTTCAGAACCACCTTGATGCAGCCATCCTTCTTGTCGCGGAACGTCTTGTAGAGTTCCGGTCCCTCTTCGAGGGTCGCGGTGTGCGTGATCACGAAGGACGGATCGATCTCACCGCGTTCGATGCGTTCCAGCAGCTTCGGCAGATAGTGCTGCACGGGCGTCTGAGCCATGCGGAACGTCAGGCCGCGGTTGATCGCCGAGCCCATCGGGATGTTGTCGAGGAAGCCGCCATAGACGCCGACGATCGAGACGATGCCGAAGTTGCGGCAGCTCTGGATGGCCTGGCGCAGCACGTGCGGCCGATCGGTGCCCATGAAGGTCGCGACCTTCACGCGGTCGATCAGCGAATCGAAGCTCGCCCGCGTCTCCGGTTCGGTGCCGACGGCATCGATGCAGGCATCGGCGCCGCGACCGTGGGTCAGCTCCTGGATGCGGTCGTAGACATCCTCATTCATGAAATCGATGGTGATCGCGCCCGAGGCGGCGGCAAGCGCGAGCCGTTCCGGTACCGTGTCGATGGCGATGACGCGGGCCGCGCCAAGCAGGAACGCGCTCTTGATCGCGAACTGACCCACCGGACCGCAGCCCCAGATGGCGATCGTGTCTTCAGGCTGGATGTTGCAGAAATCCGCCGCCATGTAGCCCGTCGGAAAGATATCCGACAGAAACAGCACCTGCTCGTCGCTCAGCCCGTTGGGGACCTTGATCGGTCCCACATCGGCATAGGGCACGCGCAGATATTCGGCCTGGCCACCGGCATAGCCGCCCAGTAGATGAGTGTAGCCGAACAGGCCTGCCGGTGAGTGTCCCCACATCTTCTCGGCCTTTGCCTTGTCGGGATTGCTTCGCTCGCACCCGGAGAAATGCCCCTTCTTGCAGAAGAAGCATTCGCCGCAGGCGATGGTGAAGGGCACGACGATCCGGTCGCCGACTTTAAGCGCCTTGTTCTCCGCGCCCACTTCGACGACCTCGCCCATCGTCTCATGGCCGAGCACGTCGCCACTCTCCATGCCGGGCATGATGCCGTCGAAGATGTGAAGGTCGGAGCCACAGATGGCGCAGGCCGTCACCTTGATGATGGCATCGCGTGGGTGCTGGATCTTTGGGTCAGGGACGCTTTCGCAGCGCATATCGTGCTTGCCGTGCCAGGTCAGTGCTTTCATCGGGTATGTCCTTCCCAAGAGGGCTTCAGGTGCTGGCGCCGCGCGGACCGCGGGGCTTGCGGCCCTTCACATCCTCGTTCTGGCTACCCGGGATGGCTGCACCGCCATCGTCACGCGTCGCATTCGGATTGGCCTTGACGCGCTCCTGTTGCTGCGAAGGTGAACCACCCCCGCCAGGATTGAGGCGCTCATACTCACGCTCGGGCGGGAGGTCGGATTTCGGTGAGGAACTGGATTCTTGTGTCATCGGGATACCTTTCAGGCATGCGCGAGAACGCGCGACAGATGAGCCAGGGGCGAAGCGTCGTAGCGAGCGAGAAGATCGGCCGGGTCCTGAAACACCGCGATGCAGCCCGCGGCGCGCAGCTCTTCCTCCGACCAGCCGCCGCAGCGCAGGCCGATCGTAAGCAGCCCGGCCTTCAGGGCGGCTTCGGCGTCATAGGGCGTATCTCCCACGACGAGGATTTTGCTCAAGTCGGTAATACCGAGCTTGGCAACCGCCGCCTCAAAAATGTCCGGACAGGGCTTGCTGCGTCTGGCGTCGTCGGACGAGGTCTCGGTCTCGACCAGGTCGTCGATGCCGGCGATTTTCTTGTATTCTGCCAACTCGTCTTCCTTCGCCGACGATCCCAGCGCGACCTGGGTACCGTCGGCCAGCACGCGCTGGACGAGTTCCCGCACCTTGGGAAAGGCTCGGAACCGCGGGAGATAGCGCTCCTTCAACAGGTTGCCGCGATAGGTCTCCAGCGCCTTGCCCGTCTGTTCGATTTCCTCGCGGCTCAGGAACACCGGCATGAGCTGGTCGCCGCCCTTGCCGATCTGTCGCCGTACCTTGTTGAAGGCCACGGAATGACCGAACGCCGCGAAGGCATCCACCCAGGCGCGGGCGTGGAAGTCCACGGAATCGATCAGCGTGCCGTCGACATCGAATATGATGGCACATCCGACTCCAGTGGGCTGGCCGGCCATCTCAGGCCGCCAATGTCGTAAGAAGACGATCGGCACCCGCAGCTTCGATCTTCGGCCGGCGCACGACGGTGGTGACACCCCGGGGGACCTCGCCCTGAGCAACCCTTGCCACGGCGTGGCGGCCATCCAGAAAGCCTTCGGCCCACCGATCCCGTGCCGAAGCGAGGGAGAAGTCGTAGATCAACTCCGGACCGGCCTCGCCACTGACCGGATGGTAGCTGAGGTAAAGGACCGACGGAGCGGCTCGGTCTTCCGCGAGGTCGCGCTGCCACAGGCGGCGCCAGGCTTCGAGGCGATACCAGGTCTGATTGCCGTACATGAGGGCGTTCTTGCGGGCGAGCGCGGCTTGGAGGCCAACGGGCCGCGCGCCGTCACGCGCAAAGAGATCGGCGACGATCACGGTACTGTCCGTACCGGTGAATTCGTCGAGAACGGGTTCGACCGGCGCATTGATCGACAGGCCGCCATCGCCCAGCAGGCGTCCCGCGATCTCGACGGGTGCGAATTCCGGCAGGAAGCCGCAGCTCGCCAGGATGTGGTCGATCTCGATCCGGTCGCCCTTGCCCGTGTCGAAGAGCACCGCATCGCCGGTCTCGATGTCGGTCGTCGCGACGGTGAAGCGGATATCGCCGGAGTTGAGACGGCCGAAGTCGACCGTCTTCTTGAAGAAAGCGACCGTCGGGGCGAGATCGTAGAAGCTGGAGAAGGAAAGGCGCGGCCCCAGCGTCTGGATGTGGCCGGCGGCACCGAACAGCCGCGACTGCACGGCACTGGCCCAGTTGAGCGCATGGCGCGTGATCCCGAAGGACAGCGCGTTCAGGCTCTCTGGCCCGCGCAGCCAGTAGCTGCGCAGAACCTCGCACCGCCGCTCGGCGGACGTACCCGCGATCAGCGCGCCGTTGAGCGTTCCGGCCGAACTGCCGGCGATCCATGCGGGCGAAAGCTTTGGCTCCTTAGCCAAAGCCTCGTAGAGACCCGCCTGATAGGAGCCCAGGGCGACGCCGCCCGAGAGCACCAGCGCAGTGGAGCGGTCCGGCATGCCTAGGCTGCCTTCGCTTCTTTGACCGGGCGGCCCTGAATCATCTTGTGCCCGGCGAAGGAGCGCGTTTCCGGAGGCGGCAGCGCGCTACGCTTGGTAAGATCGGCCAGCAGCTCGTCCTTCAGCATCTTCAGCTTGGTGCCGAGGGCCGCGAGATCGAGGCCGGCCTCACGTGCCTGGGCGAAGATGCCTTCCTTCGGCTGCTCCTCTTCCTTGACGTGATGCTTGATCAGCTCGGACAGGACCTTGACCTTGGCGTCGTAGAATTCGTCCTTGGGCGAACCCTGCGAGAGCTCGGCGATCAGCACCTTGGCGCCGTCATGCTCGACATAGGCCTCGTCCAGCATGTCTTCCTCGACCTTGCTGTTGCAGGCCGGGTAGAAAATCTTCTCCTCGATAGCGGCATGCACGGTGAGTTCGGTGCAGATCTCGCGCACGAGCGCGACCTTCTTGGTATCGTCGCGTGTCTTCTCGTATTTTTCGAACAGCTCCTCGACCTTGCGGTGATCGGCTTTCAGCAGGGCGATGGCATCCTGTGTCGTGGGCATATCAGATCCTTTTTTGAGTCGTCCGGCGCGGAAGCGCTTCCGATCAAATGTGTGGGAAGAGCCCTACCAACGGCTCCTTTCCCCCGACGTTGCTGCGTGCGCTGGAACACGCACGCCGGGCATTGCGGGTGGAGGGCGCCCTCCCGCTGCGTGCAGCAGCGCACGGTTACTTGGCCGCACTCGGGTTGCGGACCTTTGCGGCTCTGAAACCGTTCACGAACAGCCGCTTTTCTCCGTATGAGGTTTTTTGGATGTCTGTTTGCGAATCACTGGCGCCTCCTTCCAAGGCGCTGTTCTTCCTCGAGAGCCGGGCCCTGCCGGAATTCACCGCTTTCTGCGTGATGCGCCCCTGGTTGTCGCTGGCACCACGCGGCGACGGACATCCCGTCCTCGTGCTCCCCGGGCTGCTTGCCGACGATGCCAGCACGCGCCCACTGCGCGCCTTCCTCAAGGACCATGGCTACCGCGCGCATGGCTGGAAGCAGGGCCGCAATTGCGGACTGCGCGCCAACGTCGAGTCCGAAATGATTGCGAGGGTCGACGAACTCTACGAGCGTCATGGACGGCGCAAGCTCAGCCTCGTCGGCTGGAGCCTGGGCGGTCTCTATGCGCGTCACATCGCCAAGATCAGGCCCGACAAGATCCGCTGCATGATCAGCCTCGGCAGTCCCTTCGCCGGATCCCCGCTCAGCACCAACGCCTGGCAGGTCTACGAATGGGCCTCGGGCACCAAGGTCGAGGACAATCTCGAACTGAGCAGCGGCGCACTCGCCGATGCGCCGCCGGTGCCCACCACCTCGCTGTTCAGTCGCACCGACGGGGTCTGTGCGTGGCAAAACTGCCTGAACGAGGAAACGCCCGAAGCAGAGAACATCGAAGTGATCGGCAGCCATTGCGGCCTCGGCCATCATCCCGCTGCCGTGTTCGCGGTGGCTGATCGTCTCGCCCAACCCGAGGGCCAGTGGCAGAAGTTCGATCGCTCGGGCTGGAGGAGCTTCGTCTATCCAGACTGGCGGCGCGCATGATCACATCCTCTTCAGAAGCCGCTTGCGCGTGCGGGCGGCCGCGATCGATGTCAATCTGATGACCCTCGAGCGCGTGTCATAACCGCGCTCGAGGAGCCCTTTGTTGCCAGCCGCAGAGGCGCGTACTACCGTTGTGCGGACACGACAAAGGCAAGGCGGCGGCATGATTCGGTGCGTGCGGATTTGGACGGGCGAAGACCAGAATTCCCACATCGAGGATGGCTGGATCGACCTCGCACCGGGCCCCCACGGCGACCTGCTCAGCAGCAAGATCGAGGTCGCCAGCGCGTCGCTGCAGGAGACCGAGCCCGGCGGCACCTATGCCTGGCACACCGCACCGGTCCGCCAGCTCGTCGTCACCCTGGCCGGTACCCTGGAATTCAGCACCCGCGGCGGCCAGCATTTCGTGCTGGCGCCCGGCGACATCCTGCTGGCCGAGGACACGACCGGCGGCGGCCACACCTGGCGGCTGGTCGACGACCAGCCCTGGCGGCGCCTCTACGTGGTGCTGGGCAAGGATGCGCCGGTGCCGTTCAAGCCCGCGACACAAGTTGATCGCCGTTAGGAGAGTTCGATGACAGACAATCACGCCGGCGACTTCGACGTCGTCCTGGTCGGCGCGGGCATCATGAGCATGACGCTGGCCACGTTCCTGAAGGAGCTGCAGCCTCATCTCAGGATCCATATCGTGGAGCGGCTCGAGGGCGAGGCGCAGGAAAGCTCCGGCCCCTGGAACAATGCCGGCACCGGCCATGCCGCCAATTGCGAGCTGAACTATACGCCGCAGATGCCCGATGGCAGCGTCAACATCTCCAAGGCGCTCGAGGTCAATGTCGAGTTCGACATGTCGCGCCAGTTCTGGTCGTACCTGATCAAGAAGGGCGCGATCGAGGCGGCGCATACGTTCATCCATCCCGTGCCGCACATGAGCTTCGTGATCGGCGCCGACCGCCAGGCCTTCCTGAAGAAGCGCCATGCCGCGATGAGCGCCCATCACTGCTACCGCGGCATGGAATATTCCGAGGACCACAAGCAGATCGCCGAGTGGGCGCCGCTGATCATGGAGGGCCGCGATCCCGCGCAGCCCGTCGCCGCGACGCGCATGGTGACGGGCGCCGACGTGAACTACGGCATGCTCACCACCAACCTGCTGACCTACCTGCGTCGTCAGGACGGCTTCTCGATCGAATTCTCGCAAGCCGTGACCGGCCTTCACCGCCGCCCGGACGGCGGCTGGACGCTCGACGTCAAGGACGAGAAGAGCCATGGCAAGAAGACGCTGGGTGCGAAGTACGTCTTCCTCGGCGCCGGCGGCGCGGCGCTGACCCTGCTGCAGAAATCCGGCATCCCCGAGGCCGACGGCTTCGCCGGCTTCCCGGTGAGCGGCATCTGGCTGCGCTCGGGAAAGCAGGAGATCGCCACGCGCCACATGGCCAAGGTCTATGGCATGGCGGCCAGCGGCTCGCCGCCGATGTCGGTGCCCCATCTCGACACGCGCTATGTCGACGGCAAGCGCTGGCTCCTGTTCGGACCCTATGCCGGCTTCTCGACCAAGTTCCTGAAGCATGGCTCGATGTTCGACCTGCCGCTGTCGCTGCGGCCGGACAATCTCCTGCAGCTGCTCGCCGTGGCGCGGGACAATCTCCCGCTGGAGGAATACCTGGTCGGCCAGGTGCTGCAGACCAAGGCCCATCGCTTCGATGCGCTGCGCGAATTCTATCCCAACCTCGACGAGAAGGACTGGGAGTTCGACGTCGCGGGCCAGCGCGTCCAGATCATCAAGCGGGACGTGGCACGCACCGGCAAGCTGGAGTTCGGCACCGAGATCGTTTCCTCGGCCGATTCCTCGATCGTGGCCCTGCTCGGCGCCTCGCCCGGGGCCTCGACCGCCGTGTGGATCATGGTCCACATGCTGGAGAACTGCTTCCACGAGCAGCTCACCGGCCACTGGGTGCCCAAGCTCAAGGAGATGATCCCCTCCTACGGCCAGGACCTGAAGACGGACGCCGCGCTGGTCGAGCGCGTGCGCAAGGACACCGCCGAAGTGTTGGGCCTGCAAACGGTCTGATGACCGACCCCCGGGCCCCTCTCACCACCCCCCTCACCGAGACCCTCGACGTCCTGCTGCGCTTCGGCGCGCTGATGCTGCGCGCCGGCGACACCGCCTTTCGCGTGCGCGCGGCGATGGGCCGGCTTGCGGGCAACATGGGGATCGAGAGCCTGTCGGTGCAGGTCACGCTCGACGCCCTGTCCGCCACGGTGCGACGCGGCGGCGAGGTCGCGACGCTGACCTGCGATGTCGGCGCACCCGGCATCAATGCCGATCGCATCGGACGGCTCGAGAACCTGACGGAAGCCAGCCAGCCCGGCCTCACGGTGCAGGCGCTCGCAAGCGATCTCGATGCGATCGAGAAGGCGCCCGGACTCCATGCCCTGCCGACGGTGGCGATCGCCATCGGCCTCGCCTCGGCGGCCTTCTCCTACCTGAACGGCGGCGACATGCTGGCGACCGGCGCTGCGGCGCTGGCCGGCACTATCGGCCAGGCCGCACGCGCGCTCTCGTTCCGGCGGCAGCTCAATCAATATGCCGTTACCGCGGTCTGCGCGGTCGCAGCCTCGGGCCTCTACTGCCTGATCGTGTTCGGCCTGGCCGGCCGCGACTTCTCGGCCGAGCTGGCCGTCGGGTTCATCTCCTCGGTCCTGTTCCTGGTGCCGGGCTTCCCCCTGGTCGCCGCGCTGCTCGACCTGCTGCAGCACCAGACCGTGGCCGGCGTCGCGCGGCTCTTCTATGCGACCATGATCCTGCTGGCCGCCGCCTTCGGCCTGTCGGCGGTCACGGCGATGGCCGGCCTGACCGACGTGTCGGCCCCGGACGTGAGCCTGGGCTACGAGCCCGTCACCCTGTTGTGGCGTGCGCTCGCGAGCTTCGCCGGCGGCTGCGGCTTTGCCCTGCTCTACAACAGCCCGCTGCGCACGGTCCTGACGGTCGGCCTGCTCTCGCTGGCCGGCAACGAACTCAGGCTCGCGCTGCATGATATCGGGCTGATCCTGCCGGCCGCGACCTTCGTCGGCGCGCTGGCCGTCGGCCTGCTGGCCTCGCTCGGCAGGCACTGGCTCCACCAGCCGCGCATCTGCTTCACCGTGCCCGCCATCATCATCATGACGCCCGGCATCTTCGCCTTCCGCACCATCGTGCTGCTGAACGAGGGGGACGTGCTGGCCGCCGTCGAGGCCGGCGCCGGCTGCTGCTTCATCGTCGGCGGCATGGCGCTCGGCCTCGCCACCGCCCGCTTCATGAGCGAGCGGCGCTGGATCGTCGAGCGATGAAGACGATCATTGGAGCGCGCAACTCCAGTTGCGCTCATGCCTTCCTTATCGAAGAAATCTGAGCGCAACTGGAGTTGCGCGCTCCAATGAGGCGGTGGCTTTCCCTACTCCGTCGCGACGTACGGATGCACCATC
Organism: Reyranella sp. GW821-FHT14A01; assembly: GCF_058803965.1. NCBI lineage: Bacteria > Pseudomonadati > Pseudomonadota > Alphaproteobacteria > Hyphomicrobiales > Reyranellaceae > Reyranella > Reyranella sp. GW821-FHT14A01. The sequence continues at coordinate 45,358 of NZ_JBXAPM010000002.1, read as the reverse complement.
TTCGACGGGTCGACGACGCGGTCGAACTCGGCCTCGGTCACGTATTCGAGCTTCAGCGCGGCCTGCTTCAGGGTGAGATCGTGGTCGATCGCGTAGTGGGCGATCTTCGAGGCCTTGTCGTAGCCGATCACCGGTGCCAGCGCCGTCACCAGCATCAGCGAGCGGTCGACATATTCCTTGATCTTCTTGAGATTGGGCTTGGTGCCCTCGACCAGGAACTTGCGGAAGTTGGCGCAGCCGTCCGTCATCAGCGTGATCGAGTGCGTGATGTTGTAGATCATCAACGGCTTGTAGACGTTCATCTCGAGATAGCCGCTGGCGCCGCCGAAGCCGACCGCGACGTCGTTGGCCATCACCTGGACCGCGATCATGGTCAGCGCCTCGGCCTGGGTCGGGTTGACCTTGCCCGGCATGATCGAGGAGCCCGGCTCGTTCTCCGGGATGTCGAGCTCGGCGAAGCCAGCGCGCGGGCCGCAGGACATCAGGCGGATGTCGTTGGCGATCTTGTAGAGCGAGACCGCGAGCGTGCGGAACGAACCGGAGAGCTGGACCAGCGCATCGTGCGCGCCCTGCACCGTGAACTTGTTGGGCGCCGTGATGAACGGAAGCCCGGTGAGCTTGGCGATCTCCGCGGCCGCCGCCTCGGCGAAGCCCGGCGCCGCATTGATGCCGGTGCCGACCGCCGTGCCGCCCAGCGCCAGGCGATAGACGTCCTTCAGCGCATCCTCGATGCGGTCGATATTGTCGGCCAGCATGCCGGCATAGCCCGACCATTCCTGGCCGAGCGTGATCGGCGTCGCATCCTGCATGTGGGTGCGGCCGATCTTGACGATGTCCTTCCACTCCGTCGCCTTGGCGTCGATCGCGTCGTGCAGCGCCTTCAGCGACGGCAGCAGCCGCTCCTTGGTGTTGACCGCGGCCGCGATGTACATGACCGACGGGAACGAATCGTTCGACGATTGCGACATGTTCACGTGGTCGTTGGGATGCACCGGCTTCTTCGAACCGAGCGGCGTGCCCGCGAGCTGGCAGCAGCGGTTCGAGACCACCTCGTTCACGTTCATGTTGAACTGCGTACCGCTGCCGGTCATCCAGACGTGCAGGGGGAACATGTCGTGATGCTGGCCGGCGAGGATTTCGTCGCAGGTCTCGAGGATCAGCCTGTGCGCCTCGTCGTCGAGCCGCTTGCCGGCGTGGTTGGCATTGGCGCAGGCCTTCTTCAGGGTCGCGTAGGCGGTGATCATCTCGCGCGGCATCAGGTCCTTGCCGATGCTGAAATGCTCCAGCGACCGCTGCGTCTGCGCGCCCCAGAGCTTGTCGGCGGGAACACTCACCTCACCGAGGCTGTCGGTCTCCTTGCGAACATCCGTCAAGACGCACCTCTTTGCTGATCGAGGCGGCGACCTTAGCCCGAGAACATATGCGCCGTCAGTCGTCGGATGACCGGGCCCGCCGCAGGGTTTTGACAGCGCCGTGACGCTTCTTGTCGTCGACCCGCCGGCGCTTCGCCGCCCGGCTCACCTTGGTCTTCACCCGCGGCTTGGGCTTGTGCGTCGCCTCGCGGATCAGCTCGACCAGACGGGCCAGCGCCTCCTCGCGATTGCGCAGCTGGCTGCGATGGCCCTGCGCCACCAGCACCAGCACGCCCTCGCTCGTCAGCCGCCGTCCCGCGAGTCGTTCGAGCCGCTGCCGCACATCGTCGGGCAGCGAGGGCGAACGGCGAACGTCGAAGCGGAGCTGCACCGCCGTCGAGGTGGTGTTGACGTGCTGGCCGCCCGGGCCGGCGGCGCGCACGAAGCTTTCCTCGATCTCGTCCGGGTCGATCGCCAGCGAGCCGGTAATCCGGATCGGCGCCGCCCGGTCGGAGGTCATTCCTTGCCGCCGGCCCGGCGCAGCATCGACTCGATCGTCGTGCGACCGCCCTGCTTGGCATAGGCGAGCGCCGTGCGGCCGGTGAAATCGGGCGTGTTCGGATTGGCTTTCTTGTCGAGCAGCAGCTGGACGATCTCACCATGCCCCGAGCGCGCGGCGATCATCAGCGCGGTCAGCCCCTGGCGGGTCTGCGCGTTCGGCTTGGCGTTGCGCTTCAGCAGGATGTCGACGATGTCGACGTCGCCCTTCTCCGTTGCGCGCAGCAAGGCCGTGTAACCGTCGCGGTCGACCGTATCGACGATCGCCCCGCCCTTGAGGAGGGTCTCCACCATCGCGATGTTTCCGGACTGCACCGCCAGGATGATCAGCGGCGTTCCGTTGCTGCCCGTCTGGTTCGGATTCTCGTGCTTCAACAGGGCCTGCCGCACCTTCTCCTCGTCGCCGTCGATCACGGCCTTGACGATCGGCTTCTGGCCGAAGATGTCCGACCCTCCCGACTGGGCGAAAGCGGCGCCGGCCGACAGGACCAGCGACAACGACAGAAACGTGCGTCGGATCATTACTTACTCCCGCGGGTTTCCTGGTAACGGACCTCGATGCGGTCCCAGATCTGCGCCTCCAGCGAGACGCCGTCGAAACGGTTGATCTGCTGCAGGCCGGTCGGCGAGGTGACGTTGATCTCGGTGAGATAGTCGCCGATCACGTCGATGCCGACGAAGATCAGGCCGCGCCTGGCCAGCTCCGGCCCGATCGTCTCGCAGAGTTCGATGTCGCGCTTGGTCAAGGACGCCTTCACCGCCTTGCCGCCGACATGCATGTTGGAGCGCGCCTCGCCCTCCGCCGGCACGCGGTCGATGGCGCCGACCGCCTTGCCGTCGATCAGGATGATGCGCTTGTCGCCCTTGCGCACCTCGGGAAGGTAACGCTGGGCGATCACCGGCTCGCGGCTGCGCTGCGAGAACATCTCCAGCAGCGACGCGAAGTTCTCGTCGTCGGGGCGCACGCGGAAGACGCCGGCGCCGCCATTGCCGAACAATGGCTTCAGGATGATGTCCTTGTGTTCGTCACGGAACTCGCGCAGCGCGCGTGCATCGGCCGTGATCAGGGTCGGCGGCATCACATTGTCGAAATGCGTGACGAACAGCTTCTCCGGCGCGTTGCGCACGCTGGCCGGATCGTTGACCACCAGCGTCTTGGGATGGACGTGCTCCAGCAGGTGCGTCGTCGTGATGTAGGACATGTCGAACGGCGGATCCTGGCGCAGCAGCACGACGTCGAAGGCCGTGAGGTCGACCATCTCGGGCGTCCCCAGGGTGAAGTGGTTGCCCTTCTCGCGGCGCAGCTTCATCGGCTGTGCACGGGCCATCACCTTGCGGTCGCGGAAGATCAGGTCGGGCGGCGTGTAGTGCCAGACCGTGTAGCCGCGCTTCTCGGCTTCCAGCCCCAGCACGAAGGTCGAATCGCCGTCGATGTCGATCGTCGAGACATGGTCCATCTGGATGGCGACGTTGAGCTTCATGGCGGGATCCTGGCGGGCTCGGGGCTGAGGTGATGGATTTCAGTTAAGGCCGCGGCGCAGTTCCTGCAACAGGGCCTGTGCGCGCCGGCCCAGCTCGGCATCGCCGTCGATTTCGACGATGCGTTGATAGGCGGTGATGGCCGCGCGCCGCTTGTCGAGGCGTGCATTGAGCTGGCCGGCCTCGAACAGCAGTTCGATCCGGTCCGGCGCGATCGCCAGCATGCGGTCGAGGGAGCGTGCGGTAGCGGACCAGTCCTCGCGCTTGGCCAGGCGCAGCCGCACATTGTTCTCCAGCCGCAGCAGCACGTCGCGGTCGGAAACGGGATCGAAATGCGCCGGCACCAGCTCGGCGTCGGGACCCAGGACCTGCCGCAGGAGCTTGCGCAGCTCGGCCGCGTCGCGCACCGCCCCTTCGTGGAAGGGATCGACGACATGGCGCGCGCCCTCGATGCCGATCCGGATCAGGAAATGTCCGGGAAAGGCCAGGCCCTCGGCCTGCCAGCCCTGCGCGCGGGCGACGTGCAGATAGAGGATCGACAGCGCCACCGGCAGGCCCTTGCGGCGCTCGATGACGCGCACGAGGTCGGCATTCTGCAGGTCGTCGTAGGTCTCGCTGTCGCCGCGATAGGCGTATGACCGCGCAATCACCTCGGACAGGGCTTCCGGCGAAGCCCCGCGCCGGTGCACGAGATCCGCCAGATCGTCGGTCATCACCGTCACCTGCTGGCGAAAGGGCGCGAGGTCGATCGCCTCGCCGCGGCCCAGCACGCTCAGCAGGAACCCAGCCTCGAGCAGGTCGATCCGTTCGCCGTCGCCGGCACAAAGATCCTTCAGTCGGCCGAGATCGGCTGCACTATCGTCCGCCACGCATCACTCCGGCGCTTGCCAGACGTCGGGCAGGTGGCGTGGCCACACGCCACCGACCAGCACCGCATCGAAGCGCACCGAGCAGGCGGCATAGCGCGGATGATGGGCGATGAACAGGCTGGCGGCGCGCGACACGCGGCCGAACTGCCGGTCTCCCAGCGCATCGGCCGCCTTGATGAAATCGCCGCGCGCCTTGACCTCGACGAAGGCCAGCACGTTGCCGCGGCGCGCCACGATGTCGATCTCGCCCAGCCGTGTCTTGTAGCGTCGCATCAGGATCGTGTAGCCGCCGAGCCGCAACCGCCACACCGCCCGCCATTCGGCCGTGTGGCCCATGCGGTAGGCTTTCTGGCGGGCCTGGAGGGTCATGACGCGCCGCGCTTCAGTTCGAGGGCGCGGGCATAGACGTCGCGCCGCTTCAGCCCGTAGCGCGCCGCCACTTCGGCGGCGGCATCCTTCACCGACGCACCTGTCATCGCCTCGCGCAACGCCTCGTCGATCGTATCGGCGCTGCGTTCGGTGTCGGCCGAGGGCGCACCGATCACGATCACGATCTCGCCCTTCACGTCGGGATGTTTGGCGTAGTGCGCCGCGAGCTTCTCCAGCGAATCGCGGCGGACCTCCTCGAAGAGCTTGGTCAGTTCGCGCGCCACGGCCGCCGGACGATCGCCCAGCAGCTCCACGAGATCGGCCAGCGACTCCGGCAGCCGGTGCGGCGCCTCGAAGAAGACGAGGGTCGAGGGAATGGCCGCCACCTCGCCGATGGCGCGCCGCCGGTCCGTCGGCTTGGCCGGCAGGAAGCCCGCGAAGAAGAAACGGTCGGTCGGCAGTCCCGACAAAGCGAGCGCCATGGGAACGGCCGACGCGCCGGGCGCCGAGGTGACCGCATGGCCGGCCTCGACCGCCGCACGGACCAGCCGGTAGCCGGGATCGGAGATCAGCGGCATGCCGGCGTCCGAGACGAGGGCGACACTCTTGCCGGCGGCCAGCGCCCGCACGAGGCGCGGCTCGGATTTCTCCTGGGTGGCGTCGCTGTACGACACCGTCGGGGCGGCGATGCCATAGTGGGTCGCGAGTTTGGCGAACACGCGTGTGTCCTCGCAGGCAATCAGGTCGGCTGCCTGCAGCACGTCCAGTGCACGCAGCGTGATGTCGCGCATGTTGCCGATCGGTGTGGCAACAATATGCAGCCCCGGGGCGAGCGGCGGTTTACGCGGGGGCTGCCCCTCGGTAGCTTGGGGTCGTTCGTCCAAGTCCATCTGCTTCCGATCGCCGGAGTTTCGCGCCGATGCGTAGGTCATTCATTGCGCTTGCCACTGCCGCCCTCCTGTTGGGCGCCTGCGGCGAGCCGCCCAAGACTAGCACGCCGGCGCGGCAGTCGGTGACCGTGACTCCGCAGGCCGGCTCGCCGCTCACGGCGTCGGGCAAGGTGCGCATCGCCCTCCTGCTGCCGCTCAGCGGCCGGGCCGCCCCGATCGGGCAGGCCATGCAGCAGGCCGCCGAAATGGCGCTGTTCGACACCGGCGCCAAGGACATCGCCCTGTCGGCCTACGACAGCGGCGAGAGTGCCGACACCGCCGTCGAGGCCTATCGCAAGGCCCGCCTTGACGGTGCAGCCCTCGTGCTGGGACCGCTCTACGGCACGTCGGCCACGGCCCTGGGCCCCCTGGTGAGCCAGGGCGGCCTGAACGTGGTGGCCTTCTCCAACGACGAACAGGTCGCGCAGCGCGGCGTCTGGATCATGGGCATCGCCGCCCCGCCGCAGGTCCGACGCGTCGTCGACCATGCGATCGAGTCCGGCATCCGCCGGTTCGCGACCTTCGCGCCGCAGACGACCTATGGCGAGCAGATGGGCCGCACGCTCGAGACCTATGTCACGACCCGCGGCGGTACCGTCGTCGGCCGCGAATTCTTCGATCCCAACGGCTCGAACATTGCCGCCCAGGCGCGGGAACTTGCGACCTCGACCAAGGGCGATGGCGGCAAGGTCGCCGTCCTGGTGCCGGTGGCACCGCCCCTGCTCTCGACCGCGCTGGCCTCGCTGGCCACCAACGGCCTCGACGGCCGCGCGATCCAGCTGATCGGCACGGGCGTTTGGGATTTCCCGGGCGTCGGCTCCGAGACCATGCTGCGCGGCGCCTGGTACGCCGCGCCCGATCCGGCAAGACGCGCCGACTTCGAACGGCGCTTCACCACGACCTACGGCCGGCCGCCGCACCGGCTGGCGACGCTCGCCTATGACGGCGTGGGCCTCGCCGGCCATCTCGCGCGGCTGAAGCCGGGCGGCGACTTCTCCGCCGAGGCGATCACCAATCCCAATGGCTGGTCCGGCGTCGACGGTATCTTCCGCTTCCTGCCCGATGGCCGCTCCGAGCGGGCGCTTGCCGTGATCGAGATCCAGGGCGACCGCGGCGTGGTCGTCAGCCCCGCGCCCACGACCTTCGCCGGCCAGCCGACGAACTGACATGCCTGATCTTCTCCGAGCGGGCCTCCCTCGCGCGATCCTGTTCGACATGGATGACACGCTGATCCGTGCCTACGCACAGCCCGAGGAAGCATGGACCCGCCTGCTCCATGTCTTTTCAGCCCATCTCGACGCCCATGACGAGGCCGCCATCGCGCGGGTGCGTACGGCCGTGATGGAAGAGGCGCGCGCCTTCTGGAACGACAAAGCCGAGGCCGCGAAGTGGCGGCTCGACATTCCCGGTGCCCGTCGCCTGTCGGTGCGCCGCGGGCTCGCGAAGCTCGGCCGGCCCGACGATGCGCTGGCCGACCGCATCGCCGACTCCTTCACCGAGCTCAGGCGCAAGGAATACCGGCTCTATCCCGATGCCCATGCCACGGTCGATGCGCTGCGCGATGCCGGCGTCCGCCTGGCCCTCGTGACCAACGGCGCGTCCGAGACGCAGCGCGCCAAGATCGAGCGGTTCGAACTCGCCCATCGCTTCCATCACATCCAGATCGAGGGCGAGTTCGGCCAGGGCAAGCCCGAGCTCGCGGTCTACCGCCACGCGCTGGAGCGGCTGGGCGTCGGTCCGGAAGACGCCTGGATGGTCGGCGACAATTACGAATGGGAAGTCGTGGCGCCGCAGGCGCTGGGCATGTGCGGCATCTGGTACGATCCGTTCGACGCGGGTGTGCCGGCCCACGCCACCGCGAAGCCGACCCGCATCATCAAGCGGCTCGCCGAACTGGTCGAATAGCCGACGCGCGAGCGGACGTCAGTCCGCGCCGTTTACGGTCGCCCGCGGCGGCACGCCGATGGCGGCGCGCTCGTAGACTGCCCTCACCTCGGCGCTGCGACGGCCGATCTCGTAGCGCAGCGTCGTGTAGACGTTCACCGGAAACGGCATGTTGGCGTTGAAGTCGATGATCAGCACGACGCGCGTCTCGTCGGTCTGGTTCTTAACCCAGTGCTCGCGCGTGTCGTCGAACACCAGCGGCACGCCTTCTTCCCAGAAGAAATGATGACCGCCGATCTCGATCCAGCACTTCTCCGGCTCGCTGGGCACGATCAGCGGATAGTGGAAGCGGATGACGCCGGCGGCGGATCCCCGGTGCGGCTCGATCTCGGCGCGGCCCGCGAGGATGCTGAACAGCGCGGTGTGCACCCCCGGCAGCCGGTTGATGGCCGCCATCGTGTCCGGAACGGCCGTCGTGTTCGCCGTGATCTCGTGGCCGTAGATCTTCAGCAGGAAGGTGCGCCAAGCGCGGCCGGGCACATAGAGGTCGCGCGGATGGACCTCGTGCAGGGCCGGGATTTCCTCGTGGTGGCTGAGCAGATAGGCGAGGTCGGCCTTGATCTTGTCGTGGCTCTTCCTGAGCTCGGCGAGGACCGGGAACACCTTCAGCGCATCGTCGCCGGCCAGCGGCAGCTTGGGCATGTTGCGCAGGATCCAGTCCGAGAGCTTGAGGTTCAGATTCTCAAGCGGCTCCTGGGGGACCCAGATGTTCTTGGTGAGATAGAAACGACCCTTTTGTCCAACGCCCTGGGGCTGATCCATCGTCGTCATGTCGGGAACAATCCTGCCTGAACCCTTTTTTGCACGAAGCGCGCGGCTTTATAGCACCTTGGCGAAGCGCGCGGCCCCGTCATTTTTGAGACAAACGTCATCTCGATGCAAGGCGACGAAAAGGCCGGGCGATCCCGCCTTCGGCGCCGCACCACAAATGGACTATGGTGTGCCCATGATGATCGGAACCCATCGATGAGTGAACAGATGACAGCCACCGGCGCCTCGCCGGAGGCCATTCGCGCCCACTACGACGTCGGCAACGACTTCTACCGGCTGTGGCTCGACGAGACGATGACCTACTCGTCGGCGATGTGGCGCGACGAGGACGACACGACGTCCCTGGCCGATGCGCAGCGGCGCAAGATCGACTGGCACCTGCGCAATGCCGGCGCCGACCGCTCGGCAAGCCTGCTGGATATCGGCTGCGGCTGGGGCGGCATGCTGCGCGCCGCCGTCGCGAACCGCGCCCCCGGCGCGCCGCCGCTGTCGCGCGGGGTCGGCCTGACCTTGAGCGATGCGCAGGCCGAACTCGCCCGCGCGGCGCTGCGCGAGGCCGGTTCACCGCCCGTCGAAATCCGGGTCGAAAGCTGGGCCGATCACCAGCCGGCCGAGCCCTATGGCGCCATCATCTCGGTCGGCGCCTTCGAGCATTTCACCAAGCCGCGCGACGATTCAGGCACCAAGACCGCGATCTATCGTCACTTCTTCGCGCGCTGCCACGACATGCTGGCGCCCGGCGCGCGCATGACCCTGCAGACCATCGCCTACGGCGATCCCGACGACAAAGTGCCGATGGGTCCGCTGGTCGAGGACATCTTCCCCGATTCCGAGCTGCCGCGCCTGCCGGAGATCCTGGCCGCCGCCAACGGCCTGTTCGAGGTCGAACGCTTCCGCAACGACCGCAACGACTATGGCAGGACCTGCGAGATCTGGGCCGCCAACCTCAAGGCAAAGCGGGCCGAGGCGCTCGACATGGTCGGCAAGGACCAGACAAGGCGCTACGAACGCTATCTCAAGTTCGCGGCCTGGGGTTTCTTTTCGCACCGCCTGCATCTGCTGCGTTTCCGCCTGAGGCGCCGCTAGGAGCCGACATGACCACCCTCGACGCCTTCGCTGCCAGCATCGCGACCGACCAGCCGCCCGCCGGGTCGAGCCCGGCGCTGCAGGCCCTGTGGTGGGCCCGGCGCGGCGACTGGGCCCGCGCCCACGAATGCGTCCAGGCCCATGAAGGCGAGGCCGACTGCGACAGCGTCCATGCCCATCTCCACCGGCAGGAGGGCGACCTGCCCAATGCGGGCTACTGGTATCGGCGAGCGGGCCGGCCGGTGTCGCAGCAGTCCCTCGACGCCGAGTGGACGGCGCTGGCGACCGAGCTGCTTGGCCGCTAGCCGGCCGGAGTCGCCAAAAAGTCACGTACTCTTGAGGCAACAGCCCGCCCCGGCATGGCGTTAGCCCCTTCAGGAGGCAGTGCCATGCTCGGTGTCATCGTCGTTCTGATCATCTTCGCCGGATCGCACTGGCTCGGACACCGCAACACGCGCGGCGTCTGACGCCGTCTTACCGACTATTTGTCTTCCGGCTTCAGCATCAGCCGCTCGACCCGGCCGCCCTTGACCAGGTGCGTGTCCAGCACCTCGTCGACGTCTTCCTTGGTCGGCACTTTGTACCAGATTCCCTCGGGGTAGATGACGATGGTCGGCCCCAGCTCGCAGCGGTCGAGGCAGCCGGCATTATTGATTCGCACGTTCTTGAGACCGAGCGCCTTGGCGCGGCTCTTCATGTGATCGCGTAGTGCTTCGCCGCCGCGCTCGGCGCAGCAGCCGCGGGGATGGCCGGCCGGACGCCGGTTGGTGCAGCAGAAAACGTGGGCTTCGTAGTAGGGCTTCGGATCGGCTGGCTTGTCACGCTGGCTCATGGATCTTCGCCTATTCCTTCTTGGTCGAACCGCCGGTGGCGATGTTGGCAAGCTGGGACCAGAAGACCTGTTGCATCTGCTGCATCTGGTCCATGCCCTGCATGGAGGCCGGCAGCCAGGTCTTGAAGATGGTCTCGGGGTTCATGGCGCCGAGGCTGGAGCGCAGGCGCTCCTCGATTTCGCCCATGATCCGATCCTGCATGGGCTTGATGTCCGGCAGGCCCATGAAAGCGCGGGCTTCTTCGGGCGTGCAGTTCACTTCGACGTTCACCTTCATGGGTCACTCCGTTTTGGCAAGCTTAGCATGCTATGACCCCCGCATGACGACCCCCTGGCTGGCCAAGAATCCGCGCGCCACGCGCCCCCTCGAATTCGGTCGCGAGCAGCAGTTCGTGATCAATCCCAACGGGATTCCCGAGCTGTGCGAGGAGCTGAAGGCCTGCCCGGCGCACAAGCCGACGCCCCTCTACGAACTGCCGGCCCTGGCCGCGCGGCTGGGTGTCGGCGAAATCCGGGTCAAGGACGAGAGCCAGCGCTTCGGCTTCGGCGCCTTCAAGGCGCTGGGCGGCGTGATCGCCGTGGCCAATGTGCTGAGCAGCGCCGTGGGCGAGGCCTACCACTCGACGCCTTCCTTCGAGAGCGTGATGAAGGGCGAGCACAAGGAAATCACCGGCGGTTTCGTTTTCACCGCCGCCAGCTCGGGCAATCACGGCCGCTCGGTCGCCGCTGGCGCAAAACTGTTCGGCAATCGCTGCGTGATCTTCCTGCCGAAGTTCACCAGCGCCGAGAAGGAAGCCGCGATCCGCGCCCGCGGCGCCCAAGTGATCCGGGTCGACGGCGACTACGACACCGCCGTCGCCGAGTGCCGGCGCCAGGCCGAAACCAACGGCTGGACGATCATCTCCGACACCTCTTGGGAGGGCTACGACCAGGTGCCGCGCAGCGTCATGCGCGGCTATTGCGTGCTGGTGCACGAGGCCGCCGTCCAGCAATGGGGCGCGGCGCCCACCCATGTCTTCGTGCAGGCGGGCGTCGGTGGACTGGCCGCCGCGGTGATCGGCTATCTCTGGGCGGTGTGCGAGGAGCGCCCGATCTCGATCGTGGTCGAGCCCGAAAGCGCGGACTGCTGGTTCCAGAGCAACCTCGCCGGCAAGCCGACGCTCGCGAGCGGCGATGCCGACACGGTGATGGGCGGCCTTGCCTGCCGCGAGATCTCGCCCGTGACCTGGCCGGTCATCGGCGAAGCGGCCGACTGGTTCATGACCATCGAGGAGGGCGGCGTCCTGCCGGCCCGCCGCCTCTACGCCGATCCGCTCGGCCACGATCCCGCAATCATCTCCGGCCCCTCGGGCTGTGCCGGCCTGGCGGGCCTGATGCGCGTCTGCACCGACGCCGCCGCCTTCAAGGCGCTGGGCCTCGGCCCGACCTCGCGCGTCCTGCTGATCAACAGCGAAGGCAATCTCGGCGAGCCGCTGCCGTCCTGAGACAGGTCACTCGGGCTGGATGCCGGCGGCCTTGATCCGCTTGCCCCAGACGTCGAGCTGGGCGGTGACGAAGGCAGTGAAGTCCGCCGGTGTCGACGGGGCAGGCTGCATGCCGATCGCGACGATGCGGGCCTGCACCTCGGGCTTGGCAAAGATTGCGGTCATGGCGGCGGACAGGCGGTCGACGACCTCCTTCGGGAGGTCGGCCGGACCGGACAGGCCGATCCACAGCACCGTGTCGAAGCCGCTGTAGCCCGCCTCCGCCAGGGTCGGCACCTCGGCCAGCGCGTCCATGCGCTTCGTCGTCGAGATCGCCAGGCCCTTGACCTTGCCAGCGCGGATCTGCGGCAGCGCGGTCGAGAGATCGGCGACCATGAACAACACCTCGTCGCTCATCACGGCCTGCAGCGCCGCCGCCGGTGTCTTGTAGGGCACCGCCAGCGCCTCGAACTTGCCCAGGGTGACGAGCGTGGAGGCGCCGACCAAGGCGGTCGGCGTTCCATAGCCGAAGGTGAGCTTGCCGGGATTGGCGCGGCCATGGTCGACCAGCTCGCCCAACGTCTTCGCCGGCACGCCCGGCGAAGCGATGACGACCTGCGGCAGCTCGACCCAGCGCGAGATGTGGGTGAAGTCCTTGATCGGATCGTAGGGCACGTTCTTGAACAGCCACGGATTGGCCGAGTGCGTGGCGCTGGCATCAACCAGCAGGGTGTAGCCGTCGGCCGGCGCCTTGGTGACGATCGTCGTGCCGATGAAGCCCGAGGCGCCGGGACGGTTGTCGATCAGCACGGTCTGGTTCAGCACCAGCCGCATCTCGTCGGCCATGATGCGCGCGATATTGTCGGAGGCGCTGCCGGCGCCGAAGGGGACCACGAGCTTGACGAGCTGGTTGGGATAGCTCTGCGCCGCGGCCGGCAGGGCCGCGACGGGCAATGCAGCTGCCATGCCGGCAGTGAAGGCGCGGCGCCCCAGGATCGTCTTCATTCTACTTCCTCCGTTTTCCATTGTTGGTGGCCGCGGCATCGTCGAGCGGCCGGGTCGCGGCAATGAGCTTCGCCCCCGCCTTGGCCATCGACTTGCCGAGCCGCTGATGGGGTGCTGCGACCAGCACCGCATAGACATCGCCGTCGATTCGCACCGGCACGCCGACGGCCGCGGTCTCCGGATGGTATTCGCGCAGAGAATGGAACCAGCCGCGCTCGGCCGAGGCCGCGATGCGCGCACTAAGAGCCTTGCGGTCGACGACGGTGTGATCGGTCAGCTTCTGCATCGGAAGACGGCGGATCAACGTCTCGCGCTCGGCGACCTCCATGCCGCCCAGCAGGGCATGTCCCGACGCGCTGCAATGCAACGGCTTGGTCTGGCCGACCTCGGCGGTGTAGCGCGTGATCTGCCGCGACTCGACGATGTCGAGATAGAGTGCCTGAACGCCGACGCGCTTTGCGAAGAGCAATGTCTCGCCGGTCTCGTCGCGCAGCGCCTCCAGGACCGGCCGGACGCGCTTCAGCACCTGGTCGCGGTTGCTGATCTGCGTGGCGTCGGCGAGCCAGCGCGTCGTCGGGTAATAGTGGCCGCCGCGCAGCTGGTAGAGATAGCCGCTGCCTTCCAGCGTCTGCAGCAAGGCGAGACAGCTCGACTTGGGCAGCTTCAGGATGCGCGCGATCTCGCCCAGCGGAGCGGGCGTCGGATCGGCAGCGAACATCTGCAGGATGTCGAGCACGCGCTGTGCGCTCTTGACGGCCAATGAACTTCCCGAAGTTTACATATATGAACGATCATGCGTATACCTGAACGAGCGTTCAGCAACAAGGGAAGGTGGCGAATGGCGGCTCGCGACATGTCGCAATGGGAAACGCAGATCTCGGAGATCCGCAGCAACGAGCGCGAGGAGGAGATCGAAGTCCGGGGCCGCTCGCTGTCCGAACTGGTCGGCCGCGCCAGCTTCGCCGAGATGACCTACCTGCTGCTGATGGGTCGCCTGCCCGAGCCCGGTCAGGGCAAGGTGCTCGATGCGCTGCTCGTCGCCTCGATGGAGCATGGCCTGTCGCCACCCTCGATGATCGCGCGCTGCTTCGCGTCCTACGGAACGTCCCTGCAGGCTGCCATTGGTGGCGGCGTCATCAGCTTCGGCGACAAGATGGGCGGTGCCGGCGAGTGGCTGGCCCAGCACATGTTCGAGCGCGTCACCGAGGCCGCCAAGTCGAAAACCATCGACGACGCGCTGCTGGAAAAAATCGCCGACGACATGATCGCGGAGACGAAGGCGCGCGGCGCCCGCCTCCCCGGCTTCGGCATTCCGCTCCATGCCCGCGATCCGCGTTCGCCGATGCTGCTCGATATCGCGCGAAAGGAAGGCGTCTTCAGCACCTACTGCAAACTCGCGACGATGCTCGAAGGCAGGATCCGCACGAACAAGGGTGCGTCGGTGCCGCTCAACCTTGACGGGGTCGCTGCGGCCCTGATCCTCGACATGGGCATTCCGTGGCGGGCGGCCCGCCTGTTCATCATCATGCCGCGCACCGTCAGCATGACCGCGCACTACCTGGAAGAGACCGACCAGGACACGCAGTGGCGCCACCTGCGCGAGGAGCAGATTCACTACTCGCGCGGCTGACCGCGGCGTCCTTGTCTCGCTGCACGAAGCGACGCATCCTGCGGGGAGCAAGGTAATCCCCCCGCAGGAGTTCGTTCGTGCAGCTTCAACTCAAGACCTGGCAGTTCGTCGAGGACTATCTCAAGACCAAGACCGGCATCATCATCCCGATCGGCTCGACCGAGCAGCACGGCCCGACCGGCCTGATCGGCACCGATGCGCTGACCGCCGAGATGGTGGGCCGCGGCGTCGGCGAGAAGGTGGGGGCGCTGGTGGCGCCGACCATCTCCGTCGGCATGGCCCAGCATCACCTCGACTTCGCGGGCTCGATCACGCTCAAGCCCACGACCCTGATCGCCGTCGTGCGCGACAACGTGCTGTCGCTGGCCAAGCACGGCTTCACGCGCTTCTTCTTCGTGAACGGCCACGGCGGCAACATCGCCACGGTGACCGCGGCCTTCTCCGAAATCTATGCCGAGCGCTCGATGGAGCGCATGAGCAACCAGCCCTCGATCAAGTGCGCCCTTCGCAACTGGTGGGACAGCCCGGGCATCAAGCGGCTCAGTTCCGAACTCTATCCGACCGGTGAAGGCAGCCACGCCACGGCGTCGGAAGTGGCACTGACCTGGTACAAATATCCCGAGACGATGGACCGCCGCGTGCTCGAGCCGCGCATCGCGCCGAACGGCTCCTTCGCCGACTCCGAGGACTATCGCCGCGCCTTCCCGGATGGCCGCATCGGCTCCGACCCGAGCCAGGCGACACCCGAGCACGGCAAGCGCTTCTACGACCAGGCGGTCGAGGACGTGGCGCGCGACTACGAGGCTTGGGTAGCAAGATAGGGGTGGCTCGCTAACGCGGCACCCGCTCGCGATGCAGGATGTAGAGGCCTGATCCCACGATCACGGCGATGCCGAAGAGCGCCAGGGTGTTGGGGACCTCGCCCCACACCCCATAGCCGATGGCGAGCGCCCACAGGATCGAGGAATAGCGGAACGATCCCATGACCGAGATCTCGCCGCCCGAGCGCAGTGCGATCACGAGGAACTGGTAGCCGATCGCCAGCAGCAGCGACGAGGCGACGATGTAGCCCAATCCCCGCGCATCGATCGGCTGCCAGCCCTCGACGAGGGCCCAGGCGCAACCGACGACGGCGACGGTGATCGCCGTGGTGAAGGACACGACGAGCGTCGGCACGGCCGGCGGCAGATGGCGGGCAATGACATCGCGAAAGGCGCCGAGGAAGGTTCCGGTGAGCGCCACCCAGGTCCAGCCGTTGATGTCGCCTGGTCGTGGCTGGATGACCAGGAGCACGCCCACGAAACCCACGCCGACCGCCGTCCAGCGCCGCCAGCGCACATTCTCCTTCAGGATCAGGACCGCGAGCACAGTCAGGATGAGCGGCGTCGAGAGGTTGACGGCGGTGGCGATGGCGAAGGGAATCTGGAACAGCGCGACCAGGTAGATGATGGCCGCCGCTGCTTCCAGCCCGCCGCGCAGCAGCACCTTGGGATGGACCGCGTAGGAGATCTTGCGCCAGGCGCCCGTCGCCAGCAGCGCCAGCCCGCACCAGAGGGTCGCGAAGAGGCCGCGCACGCCGATCGCCTGGACCGACGGCACGGTCTCGGCCGCCAGCTTGATCAGCGCATCGTTGAAGATGAAGACGACGACCGACGCCAGCATCGCCACGATGCCGCGGGTATTGTCGACCATGATGGAGCTGTTTCTTACCTGGCCATCTTTTCGATGAGCTTCCACTGCTCGGCGGAGACCGGCACGACCGAGAGGCGCGACTGGCGCACCAGCCCGAAATCCTTGAGTTTCGGATCGGCCTTGATCGCCGCCAGGGTCACCGGCGTGTTCACGGGGCCCAGCGCCTTCACATCGACGGTGACGGCCTTGCCGTCCTTGTCGGTGGGATCGGGGTAGGCCGCCTTCACGACCTCGGCGATGCCGACGATCTCCTTGCCCTCGTTGGAATGGTAGAAGAAGCAGTGGTCGCCGGGCTTCATCGCCTTGAGATTGATCGCGGCCTGGGCATTGCGCACGCCGGTCCAGGACGTCTTCTTGTCCTTGACGAACTGCTCCCACGAATATGCCGACGGCTCGGACTTGATGAGCCAATAAGCCATTTCACTCCCCCACCCTTTTATTCGCCTTCGCGCCGCAACGGTCGCGCCAGCAACGCACGGATCGCCTCGTCGAGGCCCGCGCCGTGATGCAGGATAGCATCGACGGCGGTGCAAATCGGCATTTCGATGCCAAGCTTCGCGGCGCGCTCGAGAACGGCCGGCGCCGTCGCCGCGCCCTCGACCACCTGCCGCCGTCCCCGCATGTAGGCCTCGAGCGACGTACCCTTGCCGAGCGCGGCGCCGAGCGAACGGTTGCGCGACAACGGCCCGTGGCAGGTGAGCACAAGATCGCCGAGCCCGCTCAGGCCCGTCAGCGTTTCGAGATTGGCGCCCATGGCGAGGCCGAGCCGCGCCATCTCGGCGAAGCCGCGGGTGATGAGCGCGGCGGCGGCGTTGTGGCCGAGTCCGCGTCCCTCGACGATGCCGGCCGCGATGGCCAGCACGTTCTTCACCGCGCCGCCCAGCGAGACACCCACCACATCGTCGGTCCAGTAGGGCCGGAACATGCCGGCGGCGAGCGCGGCGGCGAGATCGCGGCCAAGCGCTGCATCGCCGGTGGCGATGCTGACCGCGGTGGGCAGGCCCTGCACCGCCTCCTCCGCGAAGCTCGGGCCCGACAGCATGGCGACGGCCCGGCCCGGCAGCACTTCGGCCAGCACCTCGGGCATCAGCAGGCCGGTCGTCGCCTCGATGCCCTTGGCGCAGATCACGATGGGGGCGGTTCCCGGCAGGTCGCGTGCCAGGGTGCGCACGGCCTGGGCGGGACAAACGAGCAGGATCACGTCGCAGGTGGCGAGCTCGGCGAGGTCCGTCGCGGCCTCGATGCCGGCATCGAGCGATTGCCCCGGCAGATAGATCTCGTTGCGACGATCCCGCGCAATGGCGGCCGACACGCTGCGGTCGCGCGACCACAGGGTGACCCTGCGGCCCGCGCGCCGGCCGAGACAAGCGAGCGCCGTCCCGAAGGCGCCGCCGCCGACGACGCCGATATGCGCGATCGCCGTCACAGGCTGAGATTGAAGGCGATGGAGATGCGCTGCGCCGTGCCGCGATAGGGCCGCACCTGGTGCAGCACCCAGGCCGGAAACATCACCAGCCGTCCCGCCTTCGGCACGATCGTCTGGTTGGTGCCGACCGACAGGCCACCGGGCAGGGCGAAGGCGAGATGAGGCGCATACATCGCCGGCGCCGGTCCGCGTGGATCCATGAACTCGAGCTCGCCGCCCAGCGACGGATCGGCCGAGATGCCGCCGTCGTCGACATAGTAGACGCCCGACCAGTAGCTGCCGGGATGGGAATGGAATTCGTTGCCGTGGCCGCTGCGGTTGATGTTGGCCCACATATTGGCCTGCCACGCGATCGAGACCGGATTGCCGGCGCGGTCGGTCGTGCTGCGGTTGGCGATGTTGCGGGCGATCGCCAGCAGCTTGATCGCCGGGACCCCCGCCCATTTGTCGACATCCCAGGTCGACTGCCAGCCGCCCAGGGTGCTGTGCGACTTGCTGGGCTGTTCGGTCTCGCGCTTCAGCAGCGCCGGCATCAGCCCGGCATTGAGCTGCGCCCCGTCGGGAAGATCCACGACGAGGATCGGTGTCGGGAAGGCCGCGACGGTCTCGAAGGCGAGCGGGGCGTTGCTCATGGCGACACTCTACACGCGATTGGCGGCGGCGGGATCGAGCGGCCAGCGCGGCCGGGGACGAAAATCGAGCGCATCGACCTGGCCGAGGCGCAGCCGCTCGGCGCCGGCCCAGGCGATCATCGCACCGTTGTCGGTGCAGAGCCTGACCGGCGGCGCGACCAGCTTGGCGCCGTGCGACGCCGCGACTTCTTCCAGCCGTCCGCGCAGATAGACGTTGGCCGCGACGCCGCCCGCGACGACGAGTGTCGACGAGGGCGCGAGCGCCAACGCATTGGCGCAACGGTCGGCAAAGACATCGCCCACCGTGCGCTGGAAGGAGGCGCAGAGATCGGCGATGGCCTGCGCATCGCCGGGCGGCAACTTCTCGACCGTCTGGCGCACGGCGGTCTTGAGGCCGGAGAAGGAGAAGTCGCAGCCGGGCTTGCGCCACATCGGCCGCGGCAGCGCGAAGCGGCGCGGGTCGCCGCCATGGGCCGCCCTCTCGACCGCGGGCCCGCCGGGAAAGCCGAGGCCCAGCAGCTTGGCGGTCTTGTCGAAGCATTCGCCCGCGGCGTCGTCGATGGTGGTCCCCAACCGCGTGAAGTCGCCCGGACCGCGCACGGTGAGCAGCTGGCAATGGCCGCCCGACACGAGCAGCAGCAGGTAGGGGAACGCGACGGGCTCGGTCAGCCGCACGGACAGCGCGTGACCTTCGAGATGATTGACCGCGATGAAGGGCTTGTCGTGCGCGAAGGCCAGCGCCTTTGCCGTCATCACGCCCACCATCACGCCACCGATCAGGCCGGGTCCGCCAGTCGCGGCGATGCCGTCGAGATCGGCCAGGCCAAGGCTTGCTTCATCAAGCGCCTGCGCCACCAATCCGTCGATGCGCTCGAGATGCGCACGTGCGGCGATCTCGGGGACCACGCCGCCGAAGCGGCGATGCTCGGTGAGCTGGCTGTAGACGGTGTTCGACAGGATGCGGCCGACCGGCTGCGTTCCCGCCGGCGCCTCGATCACGGCGACGGCCGTCTCGTCGCAGCTCGTCTCGATACCCAGCACGCGCATACGCGACGCCTAGAGGCTGAGGTTGAACGCGATGGAGATGCGTTCGGCCGTGCCACGATAGGGCCGCACCTGATGGAGCAGCCACGACGGAAACATCAGGAGCACGCCGGCTTTGGGCCGGACCATCTCGTTGACGCCGCCCGAGAGGCCGCCCTGCATCGCAAACCCGAGATGCGGCGCATACATGATCGGTCCCGGACCCCGGGGATCGAGGAACTCCAGCTCGCCGCCCAACGAAGCATCCTCGGCGATGCCGCCATCGTCGACATAGTAGACGCCGGACCAGTAGGCACCGGGATGCGAATGGACCTCGTTGCCGGCGCCGCTGCGGTTGA
Source organism: Reyranella sp. GW821-FHT14A01 (assembly GCF_058803965.1). Classification (NCBI taxonomy): domain Bacteria; kingdom Pseudomonadati; phylum Pseudomonadota; class Alphaproteobacteria; order Hyphomicrobiales; family Reyranellaceae; genus Reyranella; species Reyranella sp. GW821-FHT14A01. The sequence goes on along the minus strand of NZ_JBXAPM010000002.1, from coordinate 25,939 downwards.
TGTTCGCCCACATGTTCGCCGCCCATGTTACGGCAAAGTAACCGGGGTGGGGGCCGGTGCCGGCCGTGCCCTTGCGATCGGTCGTCGCCTTGTTGGCCGCGTTTCGGCCGATTGCCAGCAACTTCAGCGCGGGTGCACCGCCCCATCGATCCATGTCCCAGCTCGACTGCCAGCCGCCCTGATTGGAGTGCTGCTCGCTGGGATGCGACTTCTCACGCTCCTCGATCTTCTGGCGCAGCTCGGCATTCAGGGTTTCCGCATTCGGAACTTCGACAACCAGCAAGGGTGTCGCGAACAGCGGGATGATCTCGAAACTCATGGAAGGGGCGGCCAAACGAGGTAACTGATTTGACATATCGGGCGGCGGTACTCGATCCGCCAGTAGCCCCTCGTACTAGCGTGGCAGCGCGATCTAAGCTAGGGCACCGCCATGACGGCCCCCCTCCTTCGGCTCGGCACACGCGGCAGCCCTCTCGCCCTCACCCAGACCGGATTGGTTCGCGACGCCCTGGCCAAATCCGTGCCGGCGCTCGCCGCTCCCGGCGCCATCGAGATCGTGGCGATCAAGACCACAGGCGATGTGATTCAGGACCGGCCGCTCTCCGAAGCCGGTGGCAAGGGCCTGTTCGTCAAGGAAATCGAGGAAGCGCTGCTGCAAGGTCGCATCGACGCCGCCGTGCACAGCATGAAGGACATGCCGACGGCACAGCCGCCCGGCCTCGTCATTTCAGCATTCCTGCCCCGCGAAGATGCGCGCGATGTGCTGATCGCCGGCGACATCACGCGCATCGACGAATTGCCGCAGGGCGCCATCGTCGGCACTTCGGCGCTGCGTCGCAAGGCGCTTCTCCTCCATCGCCGGCCGGATCTTCAGATCGTCACATTGCGCGGCAATGTCGACACGCGACTGGCCAAGCGCGCTGCCGGCACCGTGCAGGCAACGATCCTGGCGCTCGCCGGGCTGAAGCGCCTGGGCAAGACGAATGTTGGCACGCCGATTCCCGAAGCCGAGATGCTGCCCGCCGTCGGCCAGGGCGCGGTGTGCATCGAAGCGCGTGCCGACGATGCGCGGACACGTGGATGGCTGGCCGCGATCGATCATGACCCCACGGCCGTCTGCGTGCGCGCCGAGCATGCGATGCTGGTCGTGCTCGATGGATCATGCCGCACACCGATTGCAGGTCACGCAATCGTGACAGGCCGCGAGCTGCATTTGCACGGGCTGATCGCCCGTCCCGACGGATCGGAAATGATCGAGACCGAGCGCCGCGGCCCGGCCGCCGACGCCGAGTCCATGGGCCGCGACGCCGGCGAGGAGCTGAAGCGCCGCGGCGGACCGGACTTCTTCGCGGACTGAAGGCCGAGCTTCGCTCGGCCAACTATTCTTTCTGACAGACGAACGCGTAGCCGGGGAACAGGTTCGACTTCTCGCGCTCCAGCTGCTCCCAGCGCGCGAGATCGGACAGGGTCCGCTCAGTCGGATAGCGCAAGCGGTAGAGTTCGAGCGGACCGGCATTCACCGCCGCGCTCTGCGACGCGCCGACGCTGAACTCGAAGCCAAGGAAGCGCAGGCCGCTGCCTTCGAGGAAGGTGCGCAGCCGCGAGATGGTGAAGCGATGCTCCTGCACGTGGAAGCAGAGGTCGCGCAAGAGGCTCGCGCTCCAGAAATCCTCCCACTCCGTGAGCGCCCGCAGCCGGCGCCATTCGCCGCTCATCACCTTGCGACGGAACTCGCGCAACCCGTCGAGCGTCGCCGGCAGGCGTGCGATCTCGATGTCGCGGCGTGCCTTCACCACCAAGGTGCGGGCGCTCTCGCCGTAGAGGCCGACGCGGAAGAAGGCCCCGGGCCGCAGCACGGAGGAGATCGCCATCAAGCCCGCTTTGGGATCGGCCATGTGATGCAGCACGCCCACGCATTCGGCATGGTCGAAGGTGCGGCCGAGCTTCGGCAGGTCGAGGATGTCGCCGCGCAGGAATTCTATGTTGCCGACGCCGTATTGCGCCGCCATGCGCTTGCCGTAGGCGAGACTGGCCCGCGAGAGATCGACGCCGGTTACGCGCGCGTTCGCATAGGACGAGGCGACCGTCAGCGGATGCTGGCCGGTGCCGGCGCCCGGCATCAGCACCTCGAGCGGGCCGTCGCCGAGGTCGACTTCAGTCGCATGCGGGAAGTCGCGCCTCAGCGCGGCGCGCACGTCGATCTGCGGCCGGCGCGCGAGATGCGTCCAGCGCGGATAGGGATTGGCCTCGTACATCGCCTGCACCGACAGCGAGACCGCGTCGGTGATGGGCGCGATCTCGGGGATCTCCGCCTGCAGCCGCCGTTCCTCGACCACCTCGGCGCGCGGCGTCGCGGCTGGCCGGAACATCGCGGCGGCGGGACCGTCGCCGACCGATGTATCGTCGGGCCAGACATACTCGTTGAGCCAGGCCTGTTCGGCGAGCGAGGCGACGAGCTCGTCCACCTTCGGCGACGGTTCGGCGGCCGCCACGGCCTTGCGCAGCGCGAGCAGCTTGCGCTCGAGCGCGGCATCGCGGTTCAGCGATTTGCGCAGGAACTCGTGCAGCAGGCGATCGTCGGCGAGAGTCTTCAGGGCGCCATCGACAGGCCAGCCCACGACCAGCTGGTTGGCGGCGCCCCAGCCCACCGCGTCCCAGTTCGCACCGTCGTCGGCATAGGCTTCGAGCAACAGAGCCCGAAGATCCGCGTTGGGCTGAGCCGTGCGGGCGCGTTCGAGGATGGCGTCGAGGCCCATGCGCGCCTGGACGTCGCGCGGCGAGACGCCGAGCGCCTGGCGATAGGCCGACATGGCTTCGTCGAAGCGGCCGGCGGCGAAATGCTCGTCGCCGATCGTGGAGAAACGATGGGAGGTCAAACTCGGTCTTCGTTCGATGGACGACACCCTATAGCACGCCCGTCGCGACGCGCTCGACCTCACCCGAACCGGCCCCTAGACTTCAGCCGATGCGCACCATGCTCCACCCCCTGCTGATCCTGTGTGGCGTCGCCTCCGTGCTCGCTGCGTGCGAATCGGCGCCGGTGTCCGGCCGCTCGCAGATGATGCTGGTGAGCGAGAACGAGGAGCGCGAGATGGGCCTGCAGGCCTATCGCGAGGTGCTGAACAAGGAACCGCTATCGCGCGATGCGCAGACCAACGCCCTGGTCGAGAAGGTCGGCCGCCGCATCGCCACCGCCGCCGAGCACCCGCCGCAGGAACTGTGGCGCGCGCCGCGCTTCCGCTGGGAATTCAAGACCGTCGACAAGAACGAGCCGAACGCCTTCTGCCTGCCCGGCGGCAAGGTCGTCGTCTATACGGGCCTGCTGCCGATCACCAAGACCGAGGCCGGCATGGCCGTCGTGCTCGCCCACGAGGTCGCGCACGCGCTGGCCCGTCACGGCGCGGAGCGCATGAGCGACCAGATGGTGGCGTCGGTCGGTACCGCCGCGGCGGCCGTGGCCCTGTCGGCGACGGTGAGCGGCCGCAGCCGCACCTATCTGCCGGCGATGATGGCCGCGGTCGGCGCCGGCGCGACGGTGGGCTATATCCTGCCGATGTCGCGTGCGCAGGAGTCGGAGGCCGACCGGATCGGCCTCGTGCTGATGGCGATGGCGGGCTACGACCCGCGCGAGGCGATCGGCCTGTGGGAGCGCATGCGCGCCGCCAGTTCCGGCAAGAAGCAGGCGGAATGGCTCAGCACGCACCCTGCCGACACGACGCGCATTGCCGACATAAGACGCTGGCTCCCCGAAGCCATGCAGTATTACAAGCCGCGATGACCGAGACGCTGGAATACGACGCCACCGGGCTGCTCTGCCCCCTCCCCGTGCTGCGCGCCAACCGCAAGCTGCGCGAACTTTCCGTGGGCGGCCTGCTCACGGTGCGCGCGACCGACCCCGCCGCCGAGGCCGACTTCCCCGCCTTCTGCCGGCAGACCGGACACGAGCTGGTCTCCTCGACCCGCGAGGGCGAGGTGCTGGTGTTCGTGATCCGGAAACGCTAGAGGCCGTTCGACAGACAAGAGAGAGTTCATGCCGCAGACGACCTTCAAGACGATCGATTCCACGGACATGTCGGGCAAGCGCGTGCTGGTGCGCGTCGACCTCAACGTGCCGATGAAGAACGGCAAGGTGACCGATGCGATGCGCATCGAGCGCGCGGCGCCCACGATCAAGGAGCTGGCATCGAAGGGTGCGAAGGTGATCGTACTCAGCCATTTCGGCCGTCCCGACGGCATGCGCGTGCCGGAAATGACCCTGCGTCCGCTGGTCGAGCCGCTGGAGAAGGCGCTCGGCAAGCCCGTCGCCTTCGCCGAAGACTCTGTCGGCCCGTTGGCCGAGGACGCCGTGCGCAACATGAAGGCGGGCGACGTGCTCCTCCTGGAGAACCTGCGGTTCCACAAGGAGGAAGAGAAGAATGACGCGGGCTTCATCGACAAGCTCTCGCGGCTGGGCGACGTCTACGTGAACGACGCCTTCTCGACCGCGCATCGCGCGCACGCCTCGACCGAGGGCCTCGCCAACCGCCTGCCGGCCGTCGCGGGTCGCCTGATGCAGGAGGAGCTCGAGGCACTCGACAAGGCGCTGGGCAATCCGAAGCGACCCGTCTGCGCCATTGTGGGCGGCGCCAAGGTCTCGACCAAGCTCGACCTGCTGGGCAATCTCGTCGGCAAGGTCGACAAGCTGATCATCGGCGGCGGCATGGCCAACACCTTCATGCATGCGCAGGGGATCAAGGTCGGCAAGTCGCTGTGCGAGAAGGACCTGGCACCCACCGCGCTCGAGATCCTGGAGAAGGCCAAGGCCGCCAAGTGCACGGTGCTGCTGCCGGTCGACGTCATGGTGGCGGGCGAATTCAAGGCCAACGCAGCCCATCTCGTCGTCGACGCGGATGCCTGCCCCGACGACCAGATGATCCTCGATGTCGGCCCGAAGTCGATCGCGCTCTACCAGAAGGAAATCGCCGACTGTTCGACGGTCGTGTGGAACGGCCCGCTCGGCGCCTTCGAGATCAAGCCGTTCGACACCGGCACCGTTGCATTGGCGCAGGACGTGGCGCGGCTCACCAGCATGGGCAAGCTCCTGTCGGTGGCCGGCGGCGGCGACACGGTGGCGGCGCTTGCCGCGGCCGGCGTCGAGGAGAAGTTCTCCTACGTCTCGACGGCGGGCGGTGCCTTTCTCGAATGGATGGAAGGCAAGACCCTGCCCGGCGTTGCAGCCCTGATACGGGCGGCGTAGCGTCGGCGCCATGAGCGCCCCGCCGACACAACCCGACCGCCCGCGCCTGCCGTGGGATCCGCCCGAACATTTCGAGAAGCGGATTCCCGAGGGCGACAATCGCGAGCGGCTGGTCTGCGGGCGCTGCGAGTTCATCCACTACCAGAACCCCAAGGTCGTCGCCGGCGCCGTGTGTACCTGGGAGGATAAAATCCTGTTGGCCAAGCGCGCCATCGAGCCGCGCAAGGGCTTCTGGACCCTGCCCGCCGGCTATATGGAGCTGGGCGAGACGACCGAGCAGGCCGCGCAGCGCGAGGCGCTGGAGGAGGCCTGCGCCACCATCAAGATCGACCGGCTGCTCGCCATGTACAGCGTGGCGCGCATCGGCCAGGTGCAGATCATGTATCGCGCTCGCCTGGTCACGGCCGACATCGCCTGTGGAATCGAGAGCGAGGAAGTGGCGCTGGTCGACTGGGCCGACATCCCGTGGGACCAGCTCGCCTTCCCGACCGTCGTCTGGGCGCTCGCTCACTTCCACGAATCGCGCGACAAGGCCGACTTCTCGACCTACTCCAATCCCACCGGCGACCTCGCCCGCATGTGGCCGCCGCGCAAGCCCGAGGGCGTCTAGCGGTCAGCTACCGCGCGCGAAGGGATTGTCGTCGCCGTCCCAATACTTCTTGAGCAGCGGGATCTGCAGGAAGGCGAAGACCATCGTCAGCGGGAAGCTCAGGAACATCTTGCTGGCGATCCACGTCTCCGTGGGGAAGTTCCGCCACATCACCTCGTTGACGATCGCCAGCACGAAGAAGAACACCGTCCAGCGCATCGTGAGCTGGTACCAGCCTTCGTCGGTGAGCTTGAAAGCCGCACCGAACAATGGCTTCAGCAGCGGCTTCTTGAACAGCACGAGCCCGCCGCCCAGGATGACCGCGAACAGGGTGTTCACGATGGTCGGCTTGAGCTTGATGAAGGTGTCGTCCTGCAGCCAGATGGTCAGGCCGCCGAACACCAGCACGAAGAAGCCGCCGACCAGCGGCATGACCGGCCAGCGCTTCTCCAGCCAGCGATAGCAGGGCAGCGCGATTGCTGTCGCGACGATGAAGATGCCGGTGCCCCAGTAGATGCCCCAGCGGCCATTGGCCACGAAGAACAGGATCAACGGCGCGAGTTCGAGCCCGGTGGCGTAGAGCTTGCGCATGCCCTTGTCGTCGCTGCTCTTCTCGCTCATGCCGGCAATCCCATCAATCCGCGCGCGAAGGCCCGGGCCTCGAACGGCCGCAGGTCGTCGATGCCTTCGCCGACGCCGATGGCGACGACAGGCAGCTTGAACTTCTCCGCCAATGCGACGAGCACGCCGCCCTTGGCGCTGCCGTCGAGCTTGGTGAGCACCAGCGCGTCGACCGGCGACATGGTCTTGAAGGTCTCGACCTGGGCGTGGGCGTTCTGGCCGGTGGTGGCGTCGAGCACCAGCAGGCAGGAATGCGGCGCCTCGGGATCGAGCTTGCGTATGACGCGCACGATCTTGGCGAGCTCTTCCATCAGGTTGGTCTTGTTGTGCAGGCGGCCCGCCGTGTCGATCAGCAGCACGTCGGTCTTCTCGGTGCGCGCCCGCTCCAGCGCCTCGTAGGCGAGGCCTGCCGCGTCGGCGCCGGTCTGCTTCGACACGACCGGCACGCCGGCGCGGTCGCCCCACACCTTGAGCTGCTCGACGGCGGCGGCGCGGAACGTGTCGCCCGCGGCCAGCATCACCGAACGGCCCTCGCCTTTATAAAGTCCAGCGAGCTTGGCGATGGTCGTCGTCTTGCCGCTGCCGTTCACGCCGATCACCAGGACGACATGCGGCTTGCGTGCGGGATCGATGGTCAGCGGCACGGCGACCGGCTGCAGGATTTCGGCGATGTCGTCGGCGAAGGCCGCGCGCACTTCCTCGTCGGTGACTTCCTTGCCGAAACGCTCCTTGCCGAGCTTGGCGATGAGCCGGCTGGCGACGGTAACGCCGAGGTCGGCCTGGATCAGCACGTCCTCAAGATCGTCGAGCGTCTGCTGGTCGAGCTTCTTCTTGGTGAAGAGGCCGGTGATGCTCTCGGCGACCTTCTTGGTCGACTTGGACAGGCCCTCGCGCAGGCGCGACAGCCAGCCCTTTTTCTCGACCTCGGGTTCCTTCGCGGCCACCGCTTCGGCCTCGGTCACCGTTTCGACCGGGGCCATCTCGGGCTCCGGCGCCGTCGGCACCGGCTCACTCGGGGGCGGAGCGATCTGTATTTCTGTCTCGGGCCGGGGCTCAGGCTCGGCCGCGACGACGGGCTCTACCGGTTCGAGCTTCTCGACCTCGGGCTCGGCCGGCTTGGGCGTCTCGGCGGCGGGGGTCCCCCGGCGAAAGCGCGCAAACCAGCCCTTCTTCTGCGGCTCGCCGGTATCGCTCATGCGAGCAGCGAACGGTCGAGTTCGCCCCTGTAGGCGAGCGCGATGCCGCCGGTCATCGAAACATGATCGTCGCGCAGCCACTCGATCGTGAGCGTGCCGTGCTCGACGACGACATCGACCTTGCGATCCGTCAGGCCGCGCCGTGCCGCGGCGACACCGGCCGCGCAGGCGCCCGAGCCGCAGGCCAGGGTCAGGCCCGCGCCGCGTTCCCAGACGCTGAGCTTCATCTTGTTCTTGCCGATGATCTGCGCCACGCCGACATTCACCCTCTCTGGGAAGAACGGATCGTGCTCCAGCTTCGGCCCCAGTTCCGTGATCGGGATCGCGGCGAGATCGTCGACGAAGAAGGTCGCGTGCGGATTGCCGACATTTGTGCCGACCGGATCCTGCAGCGGGCCGATGCCGACCGGCATGTGCTTGGTGTCGCAGGCCGTCGCGACCGGAATCTCGCGCCAGTCCATGCGCACCAGCCCCATGTCGACGGAGATCACCGGCAGGCCGTTGGCGCCGCTTCCGACCTTCTGGGATTCGAGCAGGCCCGAGATGGTCTGGATGGTCGCTTCCTCTGCCTTCAGCTCGTCCATCACCACCGAGGCGACGCAGCGCGTGGCGTTGCCGCAGGCCCCGGCTTCCGTGCCGTCGGGATTGTAGATGCGCATGAAGATGTCGGCCTCGCCCTCGGTCGGCGGTTCCAGCACGATGAGCTGGTCGCAGCCCACGCCCAGGCGGCGATCGGCGATGGCGCGCCGGCGCGGCGGCGTCAGATCGAGCTTGCTGCTTCGCGCATCGAGCACGACGAAATCGTTGCCCAGCCCGTGCATCTTGAGAAAAGGCGTTCCGGCCATGCGGCGCTATATGGCGGTTCGGCCCGGCCAGCGCAACGAGCGCGCCCGCACCTGCCCGGCCTGCGGCCCGCCGATCTCGCGCACGTCCAGGGTCGCCATCCGCTTGGTGTAGATCGTGAGATGCAGGATGCCGAGCGCCTCGTAGGGCATGGCCGGCTCGACGAACAGGCCGCGCCCGGCGTCCCAGGCCGGCGTGGCGTGGTGGACCGGCCAGTTGCAGCGGCTGGGCAACGGCTCGCAGGCGAAGCCGCGATCGTAGACCAGCACGTTCAGCGCCACCTGGTCGGTCAACTCGGTGGAGCGCTGCAGCGCCTGGCCATGCAGCTCGGCCCAGCCGTCCCAATGGGGGGCGTCGGCCGACAGGGCGAAAACGCCAGCATTGATCAGCGGGTAGCGGATCAGCCGGTCCGCGATCTCCTTGCCGAAGCAGGCCTCGAACGCCGCGCCGTTGATCGTGGAGAATTCCTTCCAGGCATGCCGGTAGTGCCGCATCGAGCGATGGATCTCGGGCGCCACGGCCAGCGCACCGGTGCGCGCGGCGGCCAGGAACAACGCGACCGCGTCGCCCTGCTGCACCCAGCAATCGCCGTCGATCCAGAGATAGAGGTCGAAGCCCGGGAAATAGCGCCGCAAGAACGGCCGCGCCGTCATCGCCTTGTAACCGTCCGGCAGGGCGTCGCGGCCTGGGAAGTCGAAATCCCAGCCCGGCTCCACCAGGACGGCGCCACGCTCGCGGCACCAGGCGCGCTGCTCCTCGGTCAGGCCGCAATCGAGCACGCCCAGCGTCAGTTGCCGCCCTTCCTCGGTCGCCAGCAGGGAGGCGATGCAGTCGCGCATCAGGTCGAAGTAAGGGGCGTCGCCGCCGGTGATGGCGATAGCTCGTTCAGTGGCAGTCACGCCCCGAAGATGGCGTATCGCCAGGCTTTGCGCCACAGTCCGCCCGCAACGGAGGAAAAGCATGGGCAAGCACGTCGACTACTACGTTTCGCTGAACTCGCCGTGGACCTATCTCGGGTCCGCGCGCTTCGACGCCATGGTCAAGAAGCACGGCGCCACCGTCACGATCTGGCCGGTCGATTTTGGTTCGGTCTTCGCCGTGTCCGGCGGCCTGCCGCTGCCCAAGCGTTCGCCGCAACGCCAGGCCTATCGCATGATGGAGCTGAAGCGCTGGCGCGATGTGCTCGGCGTGAAGACCACGCTCGAGCCCAAGTTCTTCCCCGCCAACGAAGTCCCGGCCGCGAAATGCGTGATCGCGCTGCGCGAAGAGGGCCGCATGGCTGATGCCATCAAGGTGGCACACGCGGTGCTGACCGGCCTGTGGGCCGAAGAGAAGAACAGCGCCGATCCGGCTACCTTGAAGGCCATCATCGACGGAAGCGGCCTCGACGGCGCCGCCGTCCTGAAGGCGAGCGATGCCCCGGGCATTGCCGAGAAGCGCGACGCCTACACCAAGCACGCCATCGAACAGGGCGTTTTCGGCGCCCCCTCGTTCGTCATCGACGGCGAGATCTTCTGGGGTCAGGACCGGCTGGAGTTCGTCGAACGCAAGCTCGCCTCCTGATCAGGGCGCCATTTCCAGACAGGCGATCCGTCACCGACCGCCGGCTGCGGAAGTCAGGCGTTCGCATGATGGGCCGACGAGCGCCCAGGCCGCATCCACGACCTCGACAAGCAAGACAGTGTCGAGGCCGATGGAGTGCGCATAGTTTCGCCACTGGCGCTGCCTCGCCGCATCATCGACGAAAGCCTGCGAAAGGCCGGCCGGCCGATCCGATGGTATTGCGGTCTTCCTGCGCTCGAACGTCGCGCCGATCGCAGCGTCAAGATCGGCTGCACGGATGTCGAGCGCCTTCGGAATGGCCCAGAGATCGTGGTAGTCCTTCATGCGCCCGTTGATCAGGCCAAGGGCGACGATCGCCTGAAACTTCTCGGAGACGACGGCTGCCGGTGGATAGGCCTGAATGGAAGGCTTCTCCATTCCCAGAAGGGAAGGATAGTTCATCTGCTCGAGCTTTGGCGCGACGGCGTCACCGAAGCCGATGTCCACGGTCACTGGAATCCGCGTTCTGTCGAGGTACGCCGTGGTTCGAAGGCGGACTCCCTCATACTGCATCCCTTCGCGGATCTGATCTGCGCGCAGTGCGTCAATGTCGAAGGCGAGAGCATCGTCGACGCCCGTAGCCATGATCTCCGCAAAGGTTGCCCTCAGCTCGTCGGGTGCGGATTCTCCGAAACCGAGAAAGTCGGCGTCCCGCGTCTCCCGATGGCCTCCGGAGATCCACCGGGTCACGAGCATTCCGCCTTTCAGCGCAAAGCGGTCCCGATGAGGGGAGATGGACAGCCGGTAGAGCAGCCGCTCGAGCGCGTATCGCACCAGCACGACTTCGTGGACCCGACCTTCGGCGCGAGCGATGTCGAGCAGCCGCTGCCTGATCGACGCTGCGGAGGTCCGCCGCCCGTCAGCCATCGGACACCAGCGCTTCCAGGTAGGGCCGCATGATCTTCCACGCCCCGCCATCTTGAGCTGACTGGGCGATTTCCGCAGGCGCCGCCTTGCGGTCTCGCAGCGCGGCGCGCAGCGCCTCGATGGCAATCGATCGATCGACCGCCCTGCTGCGAAATACGTCGGCCAGCGTCTTCGCCACCGAAAATATCGGGACATCGATCCCGGAAATCCGATGCTTCTCGACGCCCTGCGTCATGTATTTCTCGGGGAACTCCGTGATGCGGATGGGGGGATAGGAGGTGACAGGCGCCCAGTCGCGCGGACTGATCGCCACCCAGACCTTTCTCGGCATCTGGTCGGTCAGTCCATGGAAGGCGAGCGCCGATGTCAGGGCGATCACCCCCTTCGGCACCAGCTTGGATGCCTCTGCCAGCGACTGGTCGGCAGACAGTTCGCCATCGGTCCGTTGATAGAGCCCTCGCGCAATCCTGATGAGCTCCCCATCCGCCATAGCCCGCGAAATGGCGGGCGGCGATATGCCTGCCTGCCGCAGTTCATAGGCGCGCACGATCGGGCGAGTCTGGAGGAGAACCGCGAGGCGATCACGTTGTGACGGCGGATGCATGGCTTGTTACATATCCTGGGTTCAAACATGATCTGCACCCAGGATATGTAACATACTCTAGGCAAGCTCGGACCTTGTTTCTCAGGGGCTCAGAAACGTCGCGGCCGCCACGGCGATCGAGTTGTTGATCATGTGCGCCACGATCGTCGGGACCAGCGAGCCGGTGCGCCAGCGCAGCCAGCCGAACCAGAAGCCCAGCGGCAGGACCAGCAGAATATGCAGGGGTTCTGCATGGGCGGCCGCGAAGGCCAGCGAGCTGAGAACGAAGGCCACGAGATTGCTCCAGCGACCGGCCAGCCAGCCGTAGAGCAGGCCGCGGAAGACCAGTTCTTCCGCGAGCGGGGCCAGCAGGCCCAGGACCGCCAGGGTCTGGAGCGCCCGCGTGCCCTCGATGCCTTCCACGACCTGCCGCACCCCCTCGGGCTGCGGCCCGAGCTGGCTGACGACAAAGGACAGGATCGTGGTACCCAGCACCGCGAAGACGACCGGGCGCCAGCCGACGGGTCGCAAACCCAGGGCGGCCGGCGCGTCGCGGCCCAGCGGCAGGACGGCGACCCCGATGCCTGCCAAGCCTGCCGTGAAGAAGGCGGCCAGCACCGAGAGGTTGGTTTTCTCGGGCAAAGCCCAGACAGCGACCAGCCCGATCAGCGGCGCGGCGACCAGGAAGACCAGCACAGACCAGCCCGGAAGGCGCTGGGAAGCGTTATCAATCAATGGGTTAGGTGGGACGTCCAAGCGTTTTGACTCCTGACGCGGCAGGCTTTATACCCCGCCGGCTCAATCGGTCGTGCCGATTTACAAGGTTCCCCCTTCGGGGAGCTCCGCTGATCCGCGAAGGTTCGCGCATCGGCGCGATACGTCTTTGAGCAAACGGGAGCGTTATGTTCGAGGGTCTTAGCAAGCGTCTTGGTGACGTATTCGACAAGCTGCGGGGGCGCGGTGCGCTTTCCGAGGCCGATGTCGACGCGGCCCTGCGCGAGGTCCGGACGGCCCTGCTCGAGGCCGACGTCGCCCTGCCCGTGGTCCGCCAGTTCGTCGAAGAGGTCCGTCCCAAGGCGATCGGCGCCGATGTCATCCGCTCGGTCACGCCGGGCCAGATGGTCATCAAGATCGTCAATGACCACCTGGTCGAGATGCTGGGCGGCACCGTTGCCGACCTCGACCTCGGCGCCATCCCGCCGGTCGTCATCCTGATGGTCGGTCTGCAGGGCTCGGGCAAGACCACCTCCTCGGCCAAGATCGCCTATCGCCTCAGCCAGGGCCCGCAGGGCATGGCGGCCGAGATGTTCACCGGCACCTTCTCGACGCGGCGCAAGGTCCTGATGGCCTCGCTCGACACGCGTCGCCCGGCCGCGCAGCACCAGCTCAAGGTGCTGGGCGAGCAGACCGGCGTGCCGACCTTGCCGATCGTCCCGCTCGAAATGCCGCTCGCCATCACCCGGCGCGCGCTCGAGACGGCCAAGCGCGAGGGCTTCGACGTCCTCATCCTCGATACGGCCGGCCGCCTGTCGATCGACGAAGAGCTGATGAAGGAGGTCGCCGACATCAGCGACCTCGCCAAGCCGAAGGAAACGCTGCTCGTCGCCGACGCCATGACCGGCCAGGACGCCGTGAATGTGGCCAAGGCCTTCAACGACCGGCTGGCCGTCACCGGCATCGTGCTGACCCGCGTCGACGGCGACGCGCGCGGCGGCGCGGCGCTCTCGATGCGCGCCGTCACCGGCCGCCCGGTCAAGCTGATCGGCGTCGGCGAGAAGTTCGATGCGCTGGAGCCGTTCCATCCCGATCGTATCGCGTCGCGCATCCTCGGCATGGGCGACATCGTCTCGCTGGTCGAGCGCGCCGCCGAGACGATCGACAAGGAAGACGCCGAGAAGCTGGCGGCCAAGGTCCGCAAGGGCCAGTTCGACATGGACGACCTGCTCAGCCAGCTGCGCCAGCTGCGCAAGATGGGCGGTTTGCAGGGGCTGATGGGCATGCTGCCGGGCGCGATGCAGGCCAAGGCCGCGATGTCCAAGGCCAAGATCGACGAGGGCCAGCTGAAGCGCCAGGAGGCCGTCATCCTGTCGATGACGCCGAAGGAACGGCGCAACCCCGACCTGATCCACGCCTCGCGCAAGAAGCGCATCGCCAAGGGCTCGGGCGTGCAGGTGCAGGACGTCAACAAGCTGCTCAAGCAGCATGCCGACATGCTCAAGATGATGAAGCGGGTGAACAAGCTCGGCGACAAGGGATTCATGCGCAGCCTCGGCGGCATGGGCGGCCCGCCCGGTTTTCCGCGCTGAAGGTTCGACGAAGTCAGACACATCAGACGTATCGAAATCGAAAGATAGAAGAGAGGACTTGAGAGAATGATCGCAATCCGCATGACCCGGCACGGCGCCAAGAAGCGTCCGTTCTTCCACATCGTCGTGGCCGACTCGCGCAGCCCGCGCGACGGCCGCTTCATCGAGAAGCTCGGCACGTACAACCCGCTGCTGCCGCGTGACCATGCCCAGCGCCTGACGCTCGACAAGGAGCGCATCGCGCACTGGCTGAAAGTCGGCGCGCAGCCGTCCGACCGCGTCGCCAAGTTCCTGTCGCAGGCCGAGCTGATGAAGCCGCGCGAGCGCCGCGAGCAGACCAAGAAGCCCGTGCCGCGCGCCAAGGCGCAGGAGCGCATGAAGGCCGAGGCTGCTGCGGCCGCTGCCGCCGCGCCGGCCGCCGAGGAAGCTGCGGCCACCTGATCGAGTGGCGGCTTCGATGAGCAAAGGCCTCGTCCTGCTGGGCGTCGTTGCGGCACCCCACGGGGTCCGCGGCCTAGTGCGCATCAGGAGCTTCACCGAGGACCCGATGGCGATCGCCTCCTACGGCGCGCTGTCGGACGAGAAGGGAACGAAAGAGTACCGGGTCGAGGCGCTGAGCTCCGTAAAGGGCGCGGTCCTGGCCCGGATCGAGGGCGTAGCCGATCGCACGGCGGCCGAGGCAGTAAGGGGTTTGCGGCTCTATGTGGAGCGCGAGCTCTTGCCGGAGACGGGCGAGCGGGAATGGTACGAGGCGGACCTGATCGGGCTCGCCGCGTTCGACCGGGAGGGCCGGGATTGGGGGAAGGTCATGGCCTTCCACGATTTCGGCGCCGGGCGGACGATGGAAGTGTCGGGTGGCAGCGCATCGAGGCATTCGGTGATGCTGCCCTTCACCGACGCGGCGGTGCCCGAGATCGACGTCGAGGGCGGCAAGGTCACGGTCGATCCGCCGGCAGGGTTGCTGACGGGTGGGCCGGCGAAGGAGGCGGAGGGCTAACGTGTGGCGCGCGACCGCGCTGACGCTCTTCCCGGAGATGTTTCCGGGCCCGCTGGGCGAGAGCCTGGCCGGCCGGGCGCTGAAGGAAGGCGTGTGGTCGCTGGAGGCCGTCGACATCAGGCGGTTCGCCGGAGACCGCCATCGCACGGTCGACGACGCACCCTTCGGGGGCGGCGCCGGGATGGTGATGAAGCCCGACGTGCTGTCGGCGGCGATCGAGGCGGTCGCGCAGCCGGGGGTGCCGAAGGTGCTGCTTTCGCCAAGGGGCGCGCCGTTCAGTCAGGCGCGCGGGCGGGAGCTGGCGGCGGGGCCGGGCGTGTTGTTGGTGTGTGGTCGGTTCGAGGGCGTCGACGAGAGGGTCATCGAGGCCCAGGCGCTGGAGGAGATATCGGTCGGCGATTTCGTGCTTTCGGGCGGCGAGATCGCGGCCATGGCGATGATGGATTGCTGTGTACGGTTGCTGCCCGGGGTGATGGGCGCGGCGGACTCGGCGAACGAGGAGAGTTTCGAGGACGGATTGTTGGAGTACCCGCACTACACCCGGCCCGCGACCTGGGCAGGGCCCGACGGAATCGAACGGCGCGTGCCGGAGGTTCTGCTCTCGGGTCACCACGGCAAGGTCGCCGAATGGCGGATGAAGCAGCGGGAAGAGATCACGCGGAGGCGGCGGCCCGACCTTTGGGCCGTCCGTCGGACCGCAACTGGAAATGATGAGAAGTGACGAAAGGATGGATGCGATGAACATTCTCGACGCGATCGGCCAGACGACGATCGACAAGGTGCAGGAAGAGCGGCCCGTTCCGTATTTCGAATCGGGCGATACGCTGAAGGTGCACGTGAAGGTGCAGGAAGGTAACCGCGAGCGCCTTCAGGTCTACGAAGGCCTCTGCATCGGCCGCAAGAATGCCGGCGTGAACTCCTCGTTCACGGTGCGCAAGATCAGCTTCGGCGAAGGCGTGGAGCGTGTGTTCCCGCTCTACAGCCCGAGCATCTGGGAAATCGAGGTCGTCCGTAAGGGCGTCGTGCGCCGCGCCAAGCTCTACTACCTGCGCGATCTGCGCGGCAAGGCGAGCCGCATCGCCGAGGACACCGAGGCCCAGCGCGAGCTGCTCGCCACGCAGGCCGAGGAGGCTCTCAAGCGTCCGCGCCGCGAGAAGCTCAAGAAGGAAAAGCCCAAGGAAGAGAAGAACGTCCGCGCCGCCAAGGGCGGCGGAAAGAAGTAGCAGGCACCCCATGGCGTTCCGCAAGAAGTCGGCTACCCCGCCGGCGCCGCCGCCGCCTCCGCGGACCCTGTTCGAGAAGATCTGGGACAGCCACGTCGTCCATCGCCAGGACGACGGCACCTGTGTCATCTACATCGATCGTCACCTCGTTCACGAAGTGACCAGCCCGCAGGCCTTCGAGGGCCTGCGCATGGCGGGACGGCCGGTGCGCCGCCCCGACGCCACGATTGCGGTCGCCGACCACAACACGCCGACGACGGACTTCAGCCAGGGCATCGAGGACGAGGAGTCGCGCGTCCAGGTCGAGACGCTCGAGAAGAACGTCGCCGACTTCCACGTGCCCTACTTCGACCTGAACGATCCGCGCCGCGGCATCGTGCACGTGATCGGCCCCGAGCAGGGCCTCACCCTGCCCGGCATGACGATCGTGTGCGGCGACAGCCACACCTCGACGCACGGCGCGTTCGGCGCGCTGGCCTTCGGCATCGGCACCTCCGAGGTCGAGCATGTGCTCGCCACGCAGACGCTGATCCAGAAGCCGGCCAAGAACATGCGCGTCGCGGTCGAGGGCAGCCTGCCGCTCGGCGTCACCGCCAAGGACGTCATCCTGGCCATCATCGGCAAGCTCGGCACGGCCGGCGGCACCGGCTACGTGATCGAGTATGCCGGCCGCGCCATCCGCGAGCTCACGATGGAAGGCCGCATGACGGTCTGCAACATGTCGATCGAGGCGGGCGCCCGCGCTGGCCTGATCGCGCCCGACGACACGACGTTCCAGTATCTCGCCGGCCGGCCGTTCGCGCCGAAGGGCGGAGCCTGGGATCTGGCGCTCAGCCAGTGGCGTCGCCTGCCGTCCGACAAGGGCGCGCACTTCGACGTGCAGCTTGACCTCAACGCCTCGGACATTCCGCCGATGGTGACCTGGGGCACGAGCCCGCAGGACGCGCTGCCGATCACCGACGTGATTCCCGACCCGGCCAATGCGCCGGACGAGAATCGCCGCGAGGCCTGGACCCGGTCGCTCGCCTATATGGGCCTGACGCCGGGCACGCGCCTCGTCGACGTGCCGATCGATCGCGTGTTCATCGGCTCCTGCACCAACGGTCGCATCGAGGATCTACGCGCCGCCGCCGAGATCGCCAAGGGCCGCAAGGTCGCCGCGAACGTGTCGGCGATGGTCGTTCCGGGCTCCGGCCTGGTGAAGGCCGAGGCCGAGCGGGAAGGTCTGGACAAGATCTTCATCGAGGCCGGCTTCGAATGGCGCCTGCAGGGTTGCTCGATGTGCCTGGCGATGAACGCCGACCGCATCGAGCCCGGTCAGCGCTGCGCCTCGACGTCGAACCGCAACTTCGAGGGCCGTCAGGGCCGCGGCGGGCGCACCCATCTGGTGAGCCCGGCCATGGCCGCCGCTGCCGCCATCCGGGGCACGCTCGCGGACGTTCGCGACTTCCAGTAGACGCCGTCTTCTCTGTGAAAGACGAAAAACGGGCGACCCCGAAGGGCCGCCCGTTTCCATTTGCAGTCAGATACGCTCATAGCCAATGTAACAGGGCGGTTTCGCGATCCTCGTGGGAGAGATACATGGCCAGCGTTCCAAATTCGGGTTCCGCCGTCCCGCCCCCACCGCCCGTCTGGGACGCTCGACCACCTGAAGCGCAGTTGCACTACGCCGGATTCTGGCTGCGCACACTCGCGGCCGTGATCGACAGCATCATTCTCATCGTCGCCAATCGGGTGCTTAGCTTCTTCCTCGTTGCCCCGGTCGCTCCTCCTACGGAATTCAAGAGTTTCGAAGCTGTGTTGGCCTACGCCAATGCCGCGATGCCGCTGCAGCAGATCATTCTCTACTCCGTGATCGTCTGGGCTTACTTCTCCCTTCAGGAGAGTTCGCCCGCACAGGCAACGCTGGGCAAGCGCGCGCTCGGCATTCGCGTGACAACGCCCGACGGCGCCCGGCTGGATTTCACCAAGGCCTCGCTCAGGGCCTGGCCCATGTTCCTGCCCAATGCCGCCTGGCTGCTGGGCTTCGGGATGGCGTCACTGGTCGGCCTCGCTGCCTTGATTGCGTGCGTCACCGTCGCTTTTTCAAGCCGAAAGCGGGGTATCCACGACATGATGGCCCGCGCACTGGTCGTGCGGGGATAGGCACCGGTCGTATCGGGACGAGCGGACGGGAGCTTGCCCTTCCCTCGCCGAATGCGGTCCGGACGGCTTGACCGCGGCCCGGAAAGCCCGTTTATTCCGGCCTTTCCGGGAGGTCTCATGGAGAAATTCACGACGCTGAGCGGCGTCGCTGCGCCGCTGCCCATGGTCAATGTCGACACCGACATGATCATTCCGAAGCAGTTCCTGAAGACCATCAAGCGCACGGGCCTCAAGGAAGGCCTGTTCTACGAGATGCGCTGGACGGCGGACGGCCAGAAGAAGGACTTCGTCCTCGACCAGCCGGCCTACCAGAATGCCAAGATCATCGTGGCAGGTCCCAACTTCGGCTGCGGCTCGAGCCGCGAGCACGCGCCCTGGGCGCTGCTCGACTTCGGCATCCGCTGCATCATCTCCGAGGACTTCGCGGACATCTTCTACAACAACTGCTTCAAGAACGGCATTCTGCCGATCCGGATGCCGAAGGAGATCATCGCCAAGCTGATGGACGATGCCAGCCGCGGCTCGAACGCGATCATCGAGGTCGACCTCGAGAAGCAGGAGATCAAGGGTCCGGACGGCGGCACCGTCCATTTCGAGATCGACCCGTTCCGCAAGAAGTGCCTGCTGGAAGGCCTCGACGATATCGGCCTGACCATGGAGAAGGGCTCGGACATCGACGCTTTCGAGCGCCGCCAGAGCGAGGCCCAGCCCTGGCTGCACGGCGCGTCCTGAGCTCCACACCGTAACACCCGCACGCTGTCATCCCGAGCATAGCGAGGGACCCTTCCACGGACTGAGTAAGGGTCCCTCGCTCCGCTCGGGATGACACCGGGTTCTTGAACTGCAAGCCACCAATCAACGGAAGACCTGACCATCATGGCGTCCAATCGCAATCTGCTCGTGCTGCCCGGCGACGGCATCGGCCCCGAGGTGATGAACGAAGTCCGCAAGATCATTGCCTGGATGGGCAAGAAGCGCGCGATCGGCTTCGACATCCAGGAAGACCTCGTCGGCGGCGCCGCCCTCGACAAGCACGGCGTGCCGCTCAGCGACGACGCCATGAAGACCGCGCTGGAGGCCGATGCCGTGCTGTTCGGCTCGGTCGGCGGCCCGAAGTGGGACACCGCCGACTTCAGCAAGAAGCCGGAGCGCGGTCTGCTGCGCCTGCGCAAGGAGATGGACCTCTTCGCCAACCTGCGCCCGGCCAAGGTGTTCGACGCGCTGGTCGATGCTTCCTCGTTGAAGCCCGAGATCGTCAAGGGTCTCGACATCATGATCATCCGCGAGCTGACCAGCGGCGTCTATTTCGGCGAGCCGCGCGGCCGCCACACCAACGCCAACGGCGAGGTCGAGGCCTACGACACGCAACGCTACACGGCCCCCGAGATCCGCCGCGTCTGCGCCGTCGCCTTCGAACTGGCGCGCAAGCGCAAGAACAAGGTGCTTTCCTCGGAGAAGGCCAACGTCATGCACACCGGCGTGCTGTGGCGCGAGGAGGCGACGAAGCTGCACAAGGAGAAGTACTCCGACGTGAAGCTCGATCACATGTATGCCGACGCGCTCGCCATGCAGCTGCTGCGCGCGCCGAAGGAATTCGACGTGATCGTCACCGACAACCTGTTCGGCGACATCCTGTCCGACGAAGCCTCGATGCTGACCGGCTCGCTGGGCCTCCTGCCGTCGGCCTCGCTCGGTGCGCCCGACGCCACCGGCCGCCGCAAGGCGCTGTACGAGCCGATCCACGGCAGTGCGCCCGACATCGCGGGCAAGGGCCTGGCCAATCCGATCGCCCAGACGCTCAGCTACGCGATGATGCTCCGCTACTCCTTCGACCTCGGCAAGGACGCCGACATGGTCGAGCTGGCCGTCGAGAACGTGCTGAAGGCGGGCTACCGCACCGGCGATCTCCTGGTGGGCAAGACCGACGGCGTGAAGAAGGTCGGCACCCAGGAAATGGGCGACGCCATCGTCAAGGAACTCGACCGCCTGGCGTAGTCTTTCACCCTCCCCATTCAGATGGGGAGGTGTCGTCGTCTTACGACGACGGAGGGGTCATAGCGGTCGTTCGTCCTTCGGCGCTCTCGGACATTGCAAAGCAATGTCCTGTCGCTCAACGGGCTGAGCTTCGCTCAGCCTTAGCGATCGACATCGACGGCGCGATCCACGGCCGTCGCGAAGGCGGTCATATCCGCCGGCGAGAGATCGGACACGGCGCGCATGTCGAAGCCGGCATGGCGCCATTCGGCGAGACCGAACCCATCGCGCTGCGTGACCGTCGGCGCGAGATTGCCGCCGGCCTTGGCCGGCCACAGGCTCAGCACGACGCGATGCTGGTTGCGGCGATAGACCAGCACCGCGATCTTGCGGCCGTCGACCACGTCGAGCCGGCCGCCGATCAGCGGAAAACCTTCTGCCGTCAGGTCATGCACCGGCGGGGCATAGTCGATGCGACCAGCGAACCACGGCTTCACCGTGTGGCGATCCGAAGAGGCGACCTCGACCGGCGCCTCGGCCATCGCCACGCGCAGATAGCTCGCGATCGCCTCATTCGACTCGCGCCCGCTTTCGCTCGTGAGCGTGCCGCCCAGCCAGCCGATGCCCACCGCAACGGCCAGGCTGGCCGCCATCGCCGACCATCGCATCCAGGGACGCTGCTTGGGCTGGGGCTCGCTTACGGTCGCACGCAGCTCGCGCTCGATCCGCGCGCGCAGAAGATCCGGTGTCCGTTCCATCGGCAGGGCGCGCAGCAGGCCACTGACCGCGCGCGCCGCTTCCAGCCGCCGACGGCAGTCCGGGCAGCTCGTCAGCGCCTCTTCGAAGGCCGCGCTTTCCCGTGCCGACAGCTCGCCGTCGACATAGGCGTCGACCGATGCCTCACAGGTCCGGCAGTCCATGCTCGCTCCTTCCGAGGCGGCCGCGCAACTCGGCCGCCAGTTTCTCGCGCGCCCGCGCCAGGCGGGACATGACCGTGCCGATCGGCAGATCGAGCACCGCCGCGATCTGCTTGTAGGAGAGGTCCTCGACCTCGCGCAGCACGAGGACCTCGCGAACGTCCACCGGCAGGGCCGCCAGCGCGGCCGCCACATGGCGTCGCCGGTCGCCGGCCAGCGCGCTCTCCTCCGGATCGGGACCGTCGCCAGCGCGTTCGGCGGCGGCCTCCAGCGGCAGCGCGTCGGCGCCCTTGCCGCTTACCGAATCAGTCCATGTGTTGCGCACGATGCGCAGCAGCCACGGCCGCGCCTCCTCGCCGCGGAACGCATGGAAGTAGCGCAGCGCCCGCAGCATCGATTCCTGCGCGAGGTCCTGCGCCGCCACCGGATCGCGCGTCAGCCAGCGGGCGAAGCCATAGGCCGAGTCGAGATGCGGCAGCACGGTGACGCGGAACCGTTCGAGCGTCTGGCGATCGGGCTTCGGCGCGTCGGACATGCACCCCATAGGACAGCAATACCGGTCGAGGGTCGATTTTATTCCAACCCGGAAATTCCCGGAATAGACGCGGCCCCGCGCCGGTAGTCCCCCGCAGTTCCGACTCCGGAACCAAGGAGCACATCATGCTGCAACGGGATCGTCGCGATTTCCTCAAGCTCGCCGGGATGGCAGGCGTCACCTTCACGGCCGGACTGTTCCCGCACGGGCCGGCCTCGGCCCAGGCGGCCAACGATTTCCACTTCGTGCAATTCTCGGACACGCATTGGGGCTTCAAGGGCGCCGCCAATCCCGATGCCGAGAACACGCTCGCGAAGGCGGTGGCGACGGTGAACGGCCTCGCCAACCCGCCGGATTTCATCGTCTTCACCGGCGATCTCACCCACACGACCGACGACGCCAAGGAGCGGCGCACCCGCATGCAGCGCTTCCGCGAGATCGTCTCGGCACTGCGCGTGAAGGACGTCCGCTTCATGCCGGGCGAACACGATGCCTCGCTCGACAAGGGCGAGGCCTACAAGGAATTCTTCGGCGCGCTGAACTATACGTTCGACCACAAGGGCGTGCATTTCATCGCCCTCGACAATGTCAGCGATCCCGCCGCGAAGCTGGGCGACGAGCAACTCGCCTGGCTGGCCGCCGACCTCAAGCAGCGCAAGGCCGACGATCGCATCGTCGTGCTGACCCATCGCCCGCTGTTCGACCTGAAGCCCGACTGGGACTGGACCACCGCCGACGGCGCCCAGGCGATCGAGCTGCTGATGCCGTACAGCAACGTCGTGGTGTTCTACGGGCACATCCACCAGGAGCACCATCACATGACGGGCCACATCGCCCATCACGCGGCCAAGTCGCTGATCTTCCCGCTGGTGGCGCCGGGCTCGCAGCCCAGGCGTGCACCCAGGCCCTACGATCCCGCCCAGCCCGATCTCGGCACCCGCGACGTCACCGTGGGCACGAAGGTGAGCTTCGTCGAACTGCCGGTCACCCGGAGCTGAGCATGAAGCGCAGGTTTCTAGTGATGCTGGGTGTGCCGCTCATCTTCGCGGCGGCACGCCTGGCGGCCGAGACGCCGCCCGAGGTGCGGATCAGTGCGAAGAAGTTCGAGTTCCATCCCAACAAGGTGACCGTGAAGCTCGGCCAGCCCGTGCTCCTCGTGCTCACCTCGGAAGACCGCATCCACGGCTTCAAGATTCCCGAACTCGGCATCCGCACCGACATCGTGCCGGGCCAAGAAACGCGCGTGGCACTGACGCCGCAGAAGGCCGGCAGCTTCACCTTCTTCTGTGACGTCTTCTGCGGCGACGGCCATGAAGACATGGACGGCACGCTGATCGTCGAGGCGTGAGCAGGTCGCGTCTTGAAGAGAAGGGAAAGGTCCCTCACTGCGTTCGGGATGACAATATTGTTGGAGTTGTCGCAGTGCGTCAGCGCGAAAAAGCTGTCATCCCGAACGCAGTGAGGGACCTTTGGCTTAAGTGCGATAGCCCTGGGCGACGTTCTCGAGGGGCGAGGGTGTTTCTGCTTCTGCGCTCGCTCTATCGCAGGATCGACCCCAGCACGCCGCGCAGGACGGCACCGCCGATTGTGGCGCCGATGCTGCCGGCCTTGCCCTTGCCGAACACCGCCTTCGCCGCCTCGCGCGCGGCGATGGTGGCGGCGCTGCGGCCCGCGGCCTTGACGACGGTAATGCCCACCGAGTCGCGCTGACGGCCGGCCGGCGCCCTCCGCGGTTCCGGCGTGGGCGGTTGGGGCTGCGGCTGTGCCTTCTTGAGGCGCGGCTCGGGCCGGGGCGCCGGCGGGATCGGCTGTTCGACTTCGGCCGGCGGTGGATCGTTGCGCGGTCCCCATGGCCCGGTCGTTGCCGGCACGGTGGGCGGCACCGATCCATACTGGCCGCGGCGGCGCGGTGACGGAGCCGGTTCGGGCTCGGCCGCTGCGGCGACGCGGCCGGTCAGAACTTCATAGGCCGATTCGCGATCGACGACCTTGTCGTACTTGCCGGCCAGCGGACTCGCGGCCATCACGGCGGCGCATTCCTCGGCCGTCGCCGGCCCGATACGGCCCTGCGGCGGCGCGATGAAGCAGCGCTCGACCGGGAACGGCACACCCTTGGCGTCGAGGAACGACAGCAGCGCTTCGCCCACACCGAGTTCGGTGATGGCCTGCGCGGCATTGAAGGCCTTGTTGGGACGGAACGTCTCGGCCGCCACCTTCACCGCCTTCTGGTCACGCGGCGTGAAGGCGCGCAACGCATGCTGCACCCGGTTGCCGAGCTGGCCCAGCACCGACTCCGGCACGTCGAGCGGATTCTGCGTGATGAAGTAGATGCCGACACCCTTGGAGCGGATCAGCCGCACGACCTGCTCGATGCGCGACAGCAGCGCCTTGGGCGCATCGTCGAACAGCAGATGCGCCTCGTCGAAGAAGAACACGAACTTCGGCTTGTCGAGGTCTCCCACCTCGGGCAGCGATTCGAACAGCTCCGACAACAGCCACAGCAGGAAGGTCGCGTAGAGGCGCGGGCTCTGCATCAGCCGGTCGGCGGCCAGAATGTTGATCGCCCCGAGGCCCGCGGGATCGCAGCACATCATGTCGGTCAACGCCAGCGCCGGCTCGCCGAAGAAGCCTTCGCCGCCCTGCTGGCTGAGCGTCAGGAGCTGGCGCTGGATGGTGCCGACCGACTGCTTGCTGACATTGCCGAATTCCGTGGTGAGCGTGCCGGCATTCTCGGCCACCCATTGCAGCAGCGCCTGCAGGTCCTTGAAATCGAGCAGCAGCAGGCCCTGCTGGTCGGCCAGCTTGAAGACGATGTTGAGCACGCCTTCCTGCGTCTCGTTGAGCTGCAGCAGGCGGGCCATCAGCACCGGCCCGACTTCGCTCACCGTCGTGCGGATGGGATGGCCCTTCTCGCCGAACAGGTCCCAGAAGATCGTCGGGAAGGCGCGGCCGGCATAGCCGTCGATGCCGAGCTGCTTCGCCCGCTCGAGCGCCCGCGGATTGTTGCCGCCGGGCTGACTCACACCGGAGAGATCGCCCTTCACGTCTGCCATGAAGACCGGCACGCCGTAGGCGGAGAAGCCCTCGGCGATGGTCTGCAGGGTCACCGTCTTGCCCGTGCCGGTCGCGCCGGCGATCAGGCCGTGGCGGTTGGCATACTTCAGCAGGAGATACTGGTCGGCTTCGCTTGCTCCCACGAAGATCGCGTCGTCGCTCATGCCGTCTCCCTTGCACCTGGCCAGACTTTAGCCAAAGCGGCCGGTCCATAGTAGGTTAGCCGCATGTCCCTGCCCCGTCTCGCCCTCGCCGTGATCGGCGATGAAATCGGCCCGTCCCTCGATGAAATGATCTCCTTCTGCAGCGAAAACGAGGTGCGCCGCCTCGATATGCGCACGGTGGAGGGAAGGAACCTGCTGGGCATGTCGCTCGAGGAAGGTGGCGCCATCGCGCGCCGGATCGAGCAGGCCGGCCTCACCGTCCCGACCTTCGTATCGCCTCTCCTGAAGTGGGCGGCACCCGGCAAGGGCACCGAGGGTCGCAAGGTCGACTTCGCCTTCGATCCGGCCGACTGCCCTGCCGACGATCCGCTGGTGCATGCCTTCGACATGGCCACCGTGTTCGGCGCCGAGAAGATCCGCGTCTTCAGCCACCTGCGCTATCCCGGTTACAAGCCGGACGATCTTTTCGGACGGTTCGAGCGGCTGGCCGATCTCGCGCTCACCTATTCCATCAACGTCGAGATCGAGAACGAGTCGGTCTGCAACATCGGCTCCCTGGCCGAACTCGCCGATTTCTTCACCACGATGGAAGAGGCGATGGCGCCCAACGCGATGCCGGCCCATCTGCGCCCGCTGGTCGATATCGGCAATGCCTGGTCGATGGGCGCACCGCCGACCAATGCCGAGATCGCCGTGCTGGCCCCTCTCGTGGACCTCATCCATCTCAAGGACCGCGACCTGTCGGCCAAGCGCACCGTCCCGCTGGGCGACGGCGACGTTCCGTGGGCCAAGGAACTCACGCGCCTGCTGACCGAGGCGACCAAGGCCCCCAACCCGGTCAGGGAAATTCACGCCAGCATCGAGACGCACTGCCCACAGGACGGCCGCAACGCCACGGCCCGCTCCGTCGCCGCGCTGCGCCGGATCGCATCAGAGATCGGTGTCGAGGTCGTCTAGGCTCATTGGAGCGCGCCACTCCAGTGGCGCAATTATGATCATGAGCGCCACTGGAGGCCGGTGAAGATGCCTTCCTTCTGCGCCAGCGCCTTGGCCCACTTGATCCCCTCGGCGCCGGCGATCGGCAGGC